>DASPVC010000026.1:0-22629 GCA_035622585.1 Candidatus Acidiferrum sp. | reverse complement strand
GACTCTCGCATCGCCCGGCGTGGCGGCGGATTCGAACGGCCTTTTCCACGGCCTGGGCGATCACGCGGAAAATTCGTTTTCGGTCGATGGCCAGCCGATTACGGACCAGCAAAGCAAGGTCTTCTCGAACCAGATTCCCGTAGATGCCGTGCAATCACTCGAAGTGATCGACGGAGCGCCTCCCGCGGAATACGGCGACAAGACAAGTCTCGTGATCGACGTGACGACTCGCTCGGGGCAGGGCATGACCACTCCGCACGGCGCCGTCACCGCCAGCTACGGGGCGTTTGGCAGCGTGAACGGCGGCTTCAACTTCGGCTATGGGGGCCAGAATTGGGGGAACTTCATTTCGGCGAACGGGCTGAATTCCGGCCGGTTCCTCGACCCGCCTGAGTTCAAGGTGATGCACGACAAGGGCAACGAGGAAAATATCTTCGATCGCTTGGACTTTCAGCTCTCCAAAACGGACTCGCTGCACCTGAACTTGGGTTTCTCGCGCTCCTGGTTCCAGACGCCAAACTCGTTCGACGCGCAGGATGCAACGGCGTGGTATGGCTTCAATTTGGGCAATACGGTGATGTCGGTCAGCGACGACGGGCTCGCTCCCACTGCGGCGGAGGGCTGCACGTCGTCGGTGTGGTGCGGCAAACTCGTCGGGCCAGCGGATCAGCGTTCGCAAATCAGGACCTTCAACGCTGCGCCGACCTGGACGCGCCTAATTGGCTCGACGACGGTCGTTACGGCGGGGCTTTTCGTCCGGCACGATCAATACAACTACTATCCAAGCGAGGACCCGTTCGCGGATCTGGGCGCTCCAAGCTTGCAGAGACAGACGGTTTCACAACTTCGGTATTTGACGAACGCCGGTGCCCGCGCAAATGTGTCCCACATAGAGGGGATCCACAACTTCAAGGCGGGCATCACGTACCAGCAAACCTTCCTCACCGAGCACGACCGGCTCGGCATCGTCGATCCAACGTTTAACGCACCGTGCATTACGTTTAATCCGACGCTCATCAACGCGAACACGGGCTTGCCCGGTTCGTACCAGTCCGTCCAAGGCTTCAGCAGTCCGTCTCAGTGCGCCTCGGCGCCCGCCACTGGCGTATGTGCGCCCGATGGCTGCCAGCCCAACGACTCATCAAATGGCAATGCGCCTAGCTCGGTCCAGTTTCCCCTGTTCAATCCGTTGCTGCTGCCGTACGACCTGACGCGAGGGGGTGCGCTGTTCCCGTTCTTCGGCCACACGGACGTGAAGGAACTTGCTCTATACGTGCAGGATACGATCACGACAGGGAATTGGTCGTTCAACGTCGGCATCCGTGGAGATCTCTACAACGGGCTCTCGATCGGCAGGCAGGCGCAGCCGCGTCTCGGCGTCGCTTACAACGTGAAACAGAGCAACACCGTGCTTCGCGCTTCTTATGCGCGGACGCTGGAAAGCCCATTTAATGAGAACTTGGTGCTTTCCAGCCTTGGTTGCGCCTCGCCGGTCTTGAACCCGCTTCTCGGCTGCTCCTCTTTCTCACTTACGCCTTTGAGTCCGGGATTTCGTAACGAATTCCACGCTGGACTGCAGCAGGCATTTGGAAGCCACGTGGTATTCGACGGCGAGTATGTCTGGAAATATACGCACAACGGATATGACTTCAGCGTGCTCGGAAATACGCCGATTACGTTCCCGATCGAGTGGCACAATTCGAAGATTCCGGGCTTCACGGCCAAGGTCAATCTCACGAATCTCCACGGTTTCACTGCCTACGTCGTCATGTCGAGTGTGGCTGCCGTTTTCTTCACTCCCCAGGTCGGCGGCGCTGGGGCCGTTCCAGTGGCGAGTGTGGCGGGCGAATTCACGCCTTTCCGAATCGATCATGACGAGAAGTTCAATCAGACGACGCATTTTCAATATCAGCCGTGGAAGCGCGGGCCGTGGGTCGGCTTCAACTGGCGCTTTGACAGCGGCCTCGTCGCGGGCGCGACGCCGTGCTACGGCATACTCGCATCCAACACTTGCCCCGGCTCCGTCACGATAGCTGGCCTGCCGAACGTGTCCATGGTGGCCAGCAACGTGGGATTCCCGCCGCTGGTGCCCTTGACCGCCGATCAAGAGTTTGAGGCCGGGTTTACTTGCAACGGTGTGCATGCTACGCCGACAACGGCGCTGCCGTTCAATTGCCCAGCCTCGGAGTTTAGTTCGACGCTCATTCGAGTGCCCGCTCCGGGCAAGGAACAGGACAATACCAACCCACCGCGCATCCAGCCGCGAAATTTGTTCGATCTCGCCATCGGCGATGATGATCTCTTCCACGGCGATCGCTACAAATGGAGCGTCAAGGTTACGGTGATCAACTTGGCGAACCAGTACGCGCTCTATAACTTTCTGTCTACGTTTAGCGGCACACACTACGTGACACCGCGCGCGGTCACCGGCGAGATCGGTTTTCACTTCTAGCTAGCTGCCGGCGGCTCTGCGCACTGGGCTCCGAACCTGCGTGGAGAGGTGTCCGACTAGGCATGCAAATTCTTGTTGACAACGTATTGCAACTAGCCTACGCTCGCTCCGCAATTGATAACGGTTTTCAACTAGAGAGGCCGCATCCTCTTCAGCCGCGGTTCTGTACGACCCACTTCGGCAGACGAAAAGAGACTCTTGGAGCAACAAGGCCAACCGTCGAAAGCTCGACCAATGCGTGTCTTCGTGTCGCTCGTGTGTGTGCTGCCGTCCGTGGCGCTGGCCCTGTGTCTGGCCTCGGTAGCTCGAGCAGGGGTGAGCGGAAGCATTTCCGGAACGATCCAAGATTCAAGCGGAGCTGGCGTGCCGCGAGCTACCGTAACGGCAATCAACACCAGCACTGGCGTCCGCCAGACCGTCACGACCGATGACGGCGGCGCCTATTCGTTCCTGAGCCTGCCGATCGGGCGCTACGACATCGAAATCACCCACGCGGGCTTCAAGCCGTATCGGCGCATGGGCGTCTCAATCGACGCAAACAGCGCGCTCATTGTGGATGCGCGACTCGAAATCGGCGCGAGAACGGACATCGTGACGGTTACTGAAAACCAGGCCCAAGTGGACACGGCCACGACCCAGATGGGCGAGGTCGTCGGGGGAGCAGAGATAACCTCTGTGCCCCTGAACGGCCGGAGTTTCACGGACTTGCTGGCTCTTCAACCGGGGGTCGTGCCGGTCACTTCCGTCACGTCTGAGACCGTGCAGGATGTAGGCGCGAGCGTGCTTGCTCCCTCCGGCGATCTGAACCCCGGAACCGTCTCAATCAACGGGCAGCGGGAATTTGCGAACAGCTTTCTGGTGAACGGAAGCGACGTCGAAGAAGATGTCAACATGGGGGCGGCGATCATCCCCAACCTCGACTCGATCGCTGAGTTTCGGATTCTCACGAGCAACTTCGACGCCGAATATGGCGAGTTCAGCGGGGGACAGATCAATGTCGTAACGAAAGCTGGGACGAACTCATTCCATGGAGACCTTTTCGAATTCGTCCGCAACACCGATCTCGACGCACGCAACTACTTTTCTCCCACCCGCGGGGCGTTCGACCAAAACCAGTTCGGCGGAATCTTTGGGGGACCCATTCGGAAGAACAAGATTTTTTTCTTTGCGGACTATCAGGGGACCCTGTCGACCCAGGGGATGGACACCGGACAGATTCCCGTACCGTCGATGCAGGATCGCACGACCGGAAACATGTCGGATCAAGTCAATTCTCAGGGCTTCAATCAACTGGGCTTCTGCGGCTCGCAATCGGATCCGTCCAGCGGGCAAATGTTTGAAATTCCCTGCACGGTGAGCGGGCCCAACATTGCCACGATGCTTTCCAACGAGCTCGGATACAACGTGACGGCTGGCGAACCATACTATTTCAACGGCAACTACATCAATCCTGCGACAGGACAAGAAACTTCCGGCACGTGCACGAGCAGCGCCGCCACGGCCGCGAACGGATGTGTGTTCCCGGGAGCCACAGTTCCTCCAGCCGCCTGGATCGCACCGGGAACCAACTTGCTGCGGTACATACCCGAACCCAACAACTCGAACGGCACATTTTCCACTTCGGCCTACGCACAAACTTTGCGGGACGACAAAGGCGCCTACCGACTGGATGCCAACACGCGCTGGGGTCTGTTGTTCGCATACTACTTCCTCGACAACTGGTCCCAGAACAATCCGTACCCGGTCGCGCAGGGCGGCGCAAGTGTTCCCGGTTTCAACGCACTCTATGCGGGCCGCGCTCAATTGCTCGACCTTGGCGACACCAAGACGCTTGGCACGACTGCGGTGAATGAATTTCACTTCAGCTACATGCGCGATGCAAACGACCTCGGCAAACCCGTCGGGGGAGTCGGCGTCAGCCTGGCGTCCCAGGGCTTTGTTGTGGGCGAAGGAACGCCGGGAATTGTGCCCCTGTCGCCGAAGACCGAAGGCGTGGAAAGCGTCGGCTTCAACAGCTACACGATCGGCACAAATACAAACGAACTGAGGGAAGTCGGCAACACGTTCCAATGGCTGGACAACTTTTCCAAGGTCATCGGAAGTCACACCGTCAAATTCGGCGGCGAATTCCACGACGATCAAGTTAACGTCAACGCGATCGCGCAGTTCAACGGCAGCTTTCTATTCTTCGGCACCGAGACCGGTCTTGATTTCGCGGACTTTCTGCTGAGCACGCCGACCCAGTACAACCAAAGCCAACTCCAACCCTTTTATGCCCGCAACAAGTACGTCGGCCTGTACGGGCAAGATAGTTGGCGCGTCACGCATAGTCTTACTCTGAATTACGGCCTGCGCTGGGACCGGATCGAGCCCTGGTATGAGAAGTACAATCAAATCGCGACCTTCGCGCCCGGTAAGCAATCGGTGGTCTTCCCGGGAGCCCCTGCTGGCATCCTCTATCCCACCGACCCGGGCGTGCCGAGAACGTTGGCGCCGCCCGGCAATCTGGATTTTGCCCCTCGTGTCGGCTTCGCCTACTCGCCCAGGGCCTCCGGCAATAGCCTGCTCGACAGGATTCTGGGCGGCCCTAACAAAACAAGTATTCGCGCAAGCTACGACATGTTCTATACGGCCATCGAGGCCCTCACGATCAGTGTGATGAGCGCCAACGCGCCCTACGGAATCACGTACACGAGTCCCGCGCCGCCGCTGTTTGCCACTCCATTTGTTACTGCAGCCACCGGGCAGAATCTGGGACAAACGTTCCCGGTTACTCTGGCCCGATTGAATTCAAGTGCGAGCCACCCTGATACGGAAATCGATTGGGCTCAGTTCGAACCGATAACGGGGTTGCCCAACTATTCCACTGCTAATCGCATTCCCTACACAGAGGAGTACATGCTTTCTGTTGAGCGCGGATTCGGCGCGAATACGGTCTTCGGTGTGAATTATGCAGGGACGCAGGGCCATCGCTTGCTTGTGCTTAAGGAAGCGAATCCAGGCAATCCTTCGCTCTGCTTGTTCTTGAGCAATCCCGCCAATCTCGCGCCCGGACAAACTCCATGCGGGCCGTTCGGCGAGGACAGCACGTACGTGACTTCGACGGGCGCCGTATATAACGGCACCCGAAGCCCGTTGGGATCGAACTTCGGCAGCGATACCAGCCAAGCCACGATCGGCAACTCCAATTACAACGCCTTGCAGGTCACACTGCGGCACACCAGTGGACGCTTGCAAGTATTGGCTGGATACACCTACGGCAAATCTCAAGATCAGTCCTCCAATTTGGGCGAGGAAGTCAACCCGTTCGATCCCGCGCTCAGCAAAGCTCTATCTTCGTTTGATGTGAAACATAACGTTGTCGTGAGCTACAGCTATCAAATCCCGTTCGAACATTTGTTCCGGGCCACGAACCGCTGGACGCAGGGGTGGGAAATTTCTGGAATTACGCATTTCAGCAGCGGCCTGCCCGTGACTCTTGTCAACTTTGGGGACAATTCCCTGATTGGTTCTGAACCGAATGGCGTCAACAACTTTGGCGTCGATGAACCCGACTTCACTCGCGGACCTCTCGGTCTGAATCCGAACCCCCGCAACGGAAAGCCCTATTTCAACACCGCACTCTTCAGTGACAATGCGCTGGGCACACCAGGCACGTCTAAGCGGCGATTCTTCTACGGTCCGGGAATGGACAATTACGACATGGCGCTTCTCAAGAAAGTTCCCCTGACCGAATCGAAGTCACTGCAGCTTCGCCTCGAGACCTTCAACATTTTCAATCACGCCCAATTTTTCGGGCCACAGGCCGTAGACGGGAATATCGCCAGCGCCACATTCGGACGGGTGATCAGCGCAACCTCGCCGCGCCTCGTCCAGCTCGCCGCGAAATTCAATTTCTAGCCGTAACAATTCGCAACAGATCCAGTAGCGAAAAACGGGCGGGAATGTTTCCTGTTACAATCGATCGCGGAGCCGGCCTGCGACGCAGGTGACGTTGCGAAAGCCTATTTGAACCAACACTGAATCCCAGGGTGTCTGCGTTGTCCTGCCCTTGTGCATGTCCCGGCGGCCTGCCGTTCGGGAAAGCCTTAAAGCAGGCGCTGGGCGCCCGACCTGTGAAGTGGGGTTCAGGGCCTAGCAGCGCACGGCCAAGTGGACCGCTCCTGACGATCCGACGAGGATCGTGACCCTGAGCGAACGAAGTGAGCGAAGGGTCTCTCAATTCTAGAAAGGCACAATTCTGAAGATCCTCTTCGTCGGTGACGTCGTCGGTTCGCCCGGCCGCAAAATCATCCACGAGCGGCTCGCGGATATCCTCGCGCAGCGCCAAATCGATCTCTGCATCATCAACTGCGAGAACGCCGCCTCGGGATTTGGCGTCACGCCGCGCATCGTCGAGGAACTCTTTGCAGCCGGCGCCGACGCTCTGACCAGCGGCAATCACATCTGGAAGCGCAAGGAAATCATCGAATATTTTCCCAGCGAGCCGCGTTTGGTTCGCCCGGCAAATTTCCCGAATGGCTCGCCGGGAAGCGGGCTCTACGTGGGCCATGCGAAAAATGGCGTGGGCTTTGCCGTTGTCAATCTGCAAGGCCGCACGTTCATGGCAGCGATTGACGATCCTTTCCGCGCGGCCTCGCTCGAACTGACGCGCATCCCCCCAGACGTGAAGGTGATCGTGGTGGACATGCACGCGGAGGCCACGTCCGAAAAAATGGCGATGGGCTGGTACCTCGACGGCAAAGTCTCGGCTGTCCTTGGTACTCACACGCACGTTGCGACCGCCGACGAGCGCGTGCTGCCCGGCGGCACAGCCTTTATTACGGATGTCGGCATGACCGGCCCGCACGATTCTGTGATCGGCATGGAAAAGGAAGGCATTCTGCGGCACTTCCTTGACGCCATGCCCTCGCGCTTCGTTGTAGCGGAAGGCGACATCCAGATGAACGCGGTCGTGATCGATGTAGATGAGGACACCGGCCGCGCCCGCTCGATCCATCGCCTCAATTTCCGC
Source organism: Candidatus Acidiferrum sp. (assembly GCA_035622585.1). Classification (GTDB taxonomy): domain Bacteria; phylum Acidobacteriota; class Terriglobia; order Acidiferrales; family UBA7541; genus Palsa-295. Next base: position 15,163 of record DASPVC010000026.1, on the reverse strand, counting down.
CTCGACTGATCGTCTCCAAGGACAGGTAAACCTCAAGCAACGCGGGTGCACGCGGGCGCATCTGGTGCCGTCGACGGGGATAAAATCGTTTAGCCCGTGTTGCGCCGCATCACACTCGTCGTGTCGGTTGCCCTCGTCGCTGCCGCAGCGTCGACGGCAAGGCCCGCATTGGCGCAGGATCAGGCGTTCGCGCGGGAGATTCAGGCCCGGGCCCGCGTTTTCCCCCAGATCGGGGCCGGCGTGTCTGCAATCAAGCGCGACAGCGCGGGGCGCTACTACATCTTGGCGGCTCCAGCCAACGCCATCGCGATCTTCAGTGCCGACGGCGACCGGCTCGGCCAGATTCCGAATGCGAGTTCGCGCGGCGCGAAGATTCTCTTCGCTTCCGACTTTGATATCGACGCCGAGGGGCGGCTATTCATCGCAGATCGCGGCGCGAATGCAGTGAAAGTGTTCAATGCCGATGGCACGCCGGTGGCAACAGTCCGCGTTGCAGCGCCGCTGTCGGTCGTTGCGCTCTCCAATCGAGAGTTCGCCACAGCTTTCTTGCACTCGAATCAGCTGGTCAGCATCTTCGACGCGCAAGGCACCCTGGCGCGCTCTTTCGGTGATGTGCCGGCATCCTCGCAGAGCGATGACGTATTGCTGAGTCACGGCCGACTCTACGGCGATGGCAAAGGGCAAATCTATTTCGTCTTCACTGATTTGCCCGATCCGACGATTCGCCGATATGACCGTTTCGGATTCGCCGCTTACGAAATCTCGCTGCCGGCCTCTGAGTTCAAGCCTCCAGCAGAAGCACGACAGTGGACCACCGTCACGATTGGCAAAGCAGCGCCGCCGCTCAAGCCGGTGATTCGCGCGCTGGCCGTCGATCCGGAGACGCAGGAAGTTTGGGCCGCCATCGGCGATGAACTTCTGCACTTCGACAAAGACGGAAATCGCCGCGCCGCCTATCGCACCGCCATGAAAGAAGGAGCGCGCGTTGAGGCTGCGGCGATCCTCGTCGAGCACGATCGCATCCTCGTTGCGGACGATCCTAACGGAGTCTTCGATTTCGCCTACCCGGAGCCGCGGCACGCTGCCCCGGCAGCACACTGAAATCGACCAGCCTGTTGAAACGCGGCCTGTGGAAAATTTGGCGAGCTCTCCTTTATTTTCTACTCTTGGATGCCCATCGCGTCGCACTTGTATGCAATCTTCAGGAATTGTCGACCGTATGAATTCGCCTGTGGAAAACCTGTGAATCCTGTGTGAAGCGCATGCCCATCGTTCGCACAGTTTTCTCTTGCTCATCGCGGGACATTTAGGCAGAATCCCGCCTCGCGTATCTGAGCAAGCCATGAGAGAACACCAGCGTTGCTAGGACATCGCAATTGCCGGGTGCGTCCGGTAGATCGAACCCGACACGTTAGAAATCACTAAGAATTGTTTCTCGCAGGGGGCGAGAATTTCCACAGTATTTCCACACCAGTGGAAATTTGGGGCGGGAGCTATTTTCGTCGATGAACGTTTGGGACAAGGTCCTTCAGCACGCCGAGCGCCGGGTCAATCCCCACAGCTTCGCCACCTGGTTCCGCCCCACCCGCCAGGAACGAGCCGAAGACGACCGCCTGGTGATCCGCGTGCCTACGCGGCTTTTCTGCAAGCGTCTGACCGAAACCTACGGCGAACTTTTGCAGGCCGTGCTCGCGGAAATCGGAAGGCCGGGGCTTGTCCTAGAGTTCGTTTGCGCAGAGGCTGAACCGACCGCTGCAATTCCGGCCGCTGGATCCCAGGCAAAGCTCGATTTCGACTCGTGGGATACACAGCTGAATCCGCGCTACACGTTTGACAAGTTCATCGTGGGCAAGTCGAACCAGTTTGCGCATGCAGCCGCGATCGCGGTGGCCGAGCAGCCGTCGAAATCCTACAACCCGCTCTTCCTGTATGGTGGCGTGGGGTTGGGAAAGACGCACCTGATGCAGGCGATCGGCCACGCGCTCAAGCGACGGAACCCTTCGCTACGCCTCACCTACATTAGCGCCGAGAAGTTCACCAACGAGGTCATTGCCGCGATTCGATTCGAGCGCATGCCGGCCTTTCGCGACCGCTTCCGCAATATGGACGTCCTGATGGTGGACGACATCCAGTTCATTGCGCGCGCTGAGCGGACGCAGGAGGAGTTCTTCCACACCTTCAACGCGCTCTACGATCAGCAGAAACAGATCGTGATCTCGTCGGACTGCCCGCCCAAGGAAATCTCGTCCATCGAAGAAAGATTGCGCTCGCGGTTCGAGTGGGGCCTGATCGCGGACATCCAGATGCCCGATCTGGAAACGAAGATTGCGATTCTGCAGAAGAAAGCCGATAGCGAGCGGGTCCATGTGCCGGATGACGTCGCTGAGTTTATCGCGCGCTCGATCAAGTCGAACATTCGCGAGCTGGAAGGCGCCCTGATCCGGCTGATTGCGTATTCCTCGCTGACGGGCGCTGAGATTAATCAGGCGACCGCGCAGCAAGTGCTCAAGAACATCATCGAAACAGCGGAGAAGAAAGTCACAATCGAGCAGATTCAGAAGCGGGTCAGCGAGCATTTCGGCATGCGCGCGCAAGACCTCAAAATTCGCAGCAACTCGAAAGTGATCGCCTTCCCGCGCCAGATCGCCATGTTCTTGGTGAAACAGCTCACCACCGCGTCGCTCCCGGAGATCGGGAAGCAGTTTGGCGGAAAGCACCATACGACAGTGCTTCACTCCATCAACAAGATCGAGAGCCTGCGGCAAAGAGACAAGGATTTGAACAGGACGATCAACAGGCTACTCGACTCATTCGGCTAGTCTTGATAGGTAGAATTGGAGCTCGCCGGGGAATTGGTTGTGGACGGAATGTGGATCGTGGTTCGCGTTTCAATTGAGTGCTTGGTTTCCCACAATACCGCGTTGCTTTCCACAGCACTATGAGTACGCCAACTTAAGTGCGAGCATTGTGTTGGACCGATTTCCGCAGAATCCACAAATCCGGCGACGTCGGCGGTTTCTCTTCTTTATACCAATAAGGAAAAGCAGTAAAGTAACGAAATTTGAGCCATGACAACCGAAACCAGCGCAAGGACAGCACACGAGATGGAATTCAGTGTAAAGAAGTTTGACCTTCTTGCAGAGCTCGAGCTGACGCAGGGCGTGGTCGAGCGCAAGACCACAATCCCGATCCTCTCGAACCTGCTTTGCGAGGCGAAGGGCAACCGCCTGACGATTACGGCCACGGATCTCGAGCTGAGTATCCGCACGTCGTGCGAGGCGAAGATCAAGAAAGACGGCGCTGGGACAATTCCAGCGAAGAAGCTCTACGATCTCGTGCGGCTCCTTCCTGACGAGGAGATTCGCTTCAAGCTGCTTGAGAATCACTGGGTGCAGATCACTTGCGACCGGAAGAATTACAAGCTCGTCGGCATGTCCAAGGATAATTTCCCGGCGCTGCCGAACTTCCCCCACGCGCTGGTGAAGATCCCGGCGCAGTTGCTCGCAAGCCTCATTGCGAAGACGACTTTCGCGATCTCGCAAGAAGAGTCGCGCTACACGCTCAATGGCGCGCTACTTGTGCTCAAGCCGGGATCGATCACGATGGTGGCGACCGACGGCCATCGGCTTGCCATGGTCGAAACCGATCACAAGTTCGAAGGGTTTTCGTCTGAAGCGCGCGTGTTGGTGCCAAAGAAGGCGATGAATGAAGTGCAGCGCCTGGCAGCCGAGGCGGGGGACGAAGGCGCAGTCGATTTCGCGCAGGATGAGAGCCACCTTTTCTTCCAATTCGGTGGGCGGCTGCTGACTTGCCGCAAGCTCACCGGGCAGTTCCCGAACTACGAGGCCGTCCTACCACGGGACGCGAACAAAACCGTTGTGCTCGAACGTGGCGAGCTTCAGGACGCGCTGCGCCGCGTCTCGCAATTGGCCGACCAGCGCTCGCATGCCGTGAAATTCACGCTGGCCAAAGAGGGCTTGGAAATCTCCGCATCGAGTCCTGAATATGGCGAAGCGAAGGAAGCGATCGAGAAGGAGTTCAAGGGCGAGCCGATCGCGATCGGCTTTAACGCCCAGTATCTGCTCGATTTCCTCGGCGCCGCGCCCGACGGCCCGATCAGCTTCGAGTTGAAGGACGAGCAGTCTGCCGGCCAACTTCGCCCTCTCGCTGACGAATCGAGCCGCTACCGCTACGTCGTCATGCCCATGCGCATCTGATTGGCGTTCGCCTATTCGCCTGTCGGCGTGCGCATTGGTAGCATTGAATGCCCGCAGCACCTGTTCCGGCCGCGTGCGTACGCGGATATCCTCGGTTAGATTGACCCAGAGAATTTTCCCGCTCGAATCGATCAGGAACTCCGCGGGCCGCGCGATGTCCGCTCCCTCAGGTCCACCGTGCGGATGCACCAGATCCCAGCGGCGAATCACTTCATCCTTGGCGTCAGAGAGAATGGGGAATGTGTAGCCCTGCGTCTCGCGCAGATGTTGCGATTCCGCAGGCGTATCGACGCTGATCCCAACAATCCGAATCCGCCGGGCGTCAAATTCCGGCAGGCTCTTCTCAAAGCTCCGCAACTCGGAGTTGCAGAACGGTCACCAGTATCCGCGATAGAAAATCAGGATGGCTCCCGCTGTTTTGCCTGACGCCGCTGCTGGAGCAGCCAAGCCATTGGGCGCAAACGGTGAATTCAGCAGCACCGAGAGAGTCACCGCGTTGTCTTGCGAGTCGGGCAGCGTGAAATCCGGCGCCAGTTCGCCCACTTTCGGCGCGCCGTGCGACGCCGGAATCTGCCTTGCCACGTAGAAGATTTCCGTCAGAAAGAATCCGACAAGCGAAACGGTGAGCACGCCGAGGATGCTTCCCGCCACTTTGCCGCGGTACGCGTCGGGACGCTGAAACGCGCGAGCGATTCCCGTCGCCAGCAGAAAGAATGCAATGGCGAGCAGAAGCAGCGTGACCCAGGGAAAATCGCGCGTGATCGGGTACCGCGCGAAGAAGAGCGGATAGCTTACGATCGCGGCGAGCGCGAGCACAAATCCCCACCACAGCCTTGGATTCCAGCTACGTTTCATGGATTGATTCTCCTCCCGCTCCGTTGCTTCGCTCCTCGAAATCTCGTTCGTTTATTCGATCGATCGTTGCCGAAAAAAGCTTCACGAACTCTCGGCAATGGACGAAATTCTACGCACTCGAACGGGCCAGTTTAGCCGCAATTTAGCACGCTTCGAAGTGGCTTTGGATGGCGACATTCGGAGCTCCGGAGACTCCCGTAACCCATTGACCATAAGCCACATACACCCGCCGTGCCTCCAGAGAATCACCTTGAGAAATGCGTCTCTTTCCAGTAAGATTTAAATGGTTCCGGATTCCTCCTGAACGGCCTTTGATCCGGACCAAGCTTGCACCCGCCGGATCCGCCAGCGCCAGAACTGGCGGCCGAAAACGGCTGGCTGCAAGCGCTGACTTCCCCTTCCGTGGGGAGAACAAGCTTCGCCGCGTCCGCCCGAATTTCGGTACAGGACGGGATGGAGCTCTGAGAAACCCTTCGAGTCCCAGCTCGAGCGCCGAGCGCTCCTGCGAGTGGGGCCAATGGGCAAGGTAAGTCGAGCCAATCCGCGCGACCGCCTTCCCGAAGATGACCGAATGTAGCTCAGGCAAATAGGCCTGAGGTCTGTTCTGAGGAGACGCACGATCCATGGGTGACAAAGAGACGCCAGCCCCCAAAGGGCCCGGGCCTGCCTCGCCGACAGGCGGGCACAAGTACGACGCGACTTCGATCAAAGTCCTCGGCGGACTCGAAGCCGTCCGCAAGCGCCCTGCGATGTACATCGGTTCGACCGGCGAGATGGGCTTGCACCACCTCGTCTGGGAGGTCGTCGACAACTCCGTCGACGAAGCGATGGCCGGATATTGCGATGAGATCAACGTCCAGGTGCACGACGACAATAGCGTCACCGTGATCGACAACGGGCGCGGCATCCCCGTGGACATGCACGCGACCGAAAAGAAGCCCGCCGCCGAAGTCGTCATGACTGTGCTGCACGCGGGCGGCAAATTCGATAGCGACACCTACAAAGTTTCCGGCGGCTTGCACGGCGTCGGCGTTTCCGTTGTCAACGCGCTCTCCGACTGGCTCGATCTCGAAATCTGGCGCGATGGCGAAGTCTGGGAACAGTCCTATGAAAAGGGCATCCCGACCACGAAACTCAAGGCCTCGGGCAAAACCAAAAAGACCGGCACGAAAATCACGTTCCATCCCGACCCATCGATCTTCTCGACGACGGACTTCAGCTTCGACACGCTCTCGCAGCGCCTGCGCGAACTGGCCTTCCTCAACAAGGGCCTGAAAATCACGCTCGAAGACGAGCGCTCCAACAAGAAAGCCGAATTTCGCTTCACGGGTGGCATCTCCGAATTCATTAAGCATCTTAATCGCGGCAAGCAGACGCTCCACGATTCGCCCATCTACATGGAGGGCAAGCGCGGCACGGTCGATATGGAAATCGCGCTGCAGTACAACGACAGCTACGCGGAAAACATCTTCGCCTTCGCCAACACGATCAACACGGTCGATGGCGGAACGCATCTCGCTGGTTTTCGCTCCGCCCTCACGCGCACGATCAACTACTACGCCGGTTCGTTCGGCATGCTGAAAGAGCAGAAAGATGAAATCTCGATCACCGGCGACGACGTCCGAGAAGGTCTCGTCGCGGTCGTCTCCGTGAAGCTCCCACAGCCGCAGTTCGAGGGACAGACGAAGGGCAAGCTGAATAGCGACATCAAAGGCCTCGTCGAATCGCTCGTCAACGAAAAGCTCGGCGAATACTTCGACAAGCATTCCTCGATCGCGCGCAAGATCATTGGCAAGACCATCGACGCCGCGCGCGCCCGCGAAGCCGCGCGCAAGGCTCGCGAGCTGACGCGCCGCAAGTCCGCTCTTGATTCCTCGGGCCTGCCGGGAAAGCTCGCCGATTGCCAGGAACGCGATCCCGCTCGCTGCGAGCTCTTCATCGTCGAGGGAGAATCCGCCGGCGGCTCGGCCAAGGGCGGACGCGACCGCCGCTATCAGGCGATCCTGCCGCTCAAGGGCAAGATCCTCAATGTCGAAAAGGCCCGCTACGACAAGATGCTCGGCCACGAAGAAATCCGCGCCATCATCACCGCTCTCGGCACCGGCATCGGCAAGGACGATTTCGACGCCACCAAGCTCCGCTACCACAAAGTCATTCTGATGACCGACGCGGACGTGGACGGCAGCCATATCCGCACGCTCCTGCTGACATTCTTCTTCCGCCACATGCGCGAGCTGATCGACAAGGACCACGTCTACATCGCGCAGCCGCCGCTCTATCGCGTCAAGCGCGGCAAGATGGACCGCTACATCCGCGACGAGCGCGAATTTTCGCGCGAGCTGATGAAGCGCGCCACCGAAGAGCATGTCGTCAAGGGCAAGACCGGCAAATCGCTCGAAGGCGGCGAACTCACCCAGTTCCTGCTTAACATTCAGGAGTACGACCAGGTTTCCTCGAAGCTCGGCCGCCGCCTGCGCGATCCGAAGCTCGTCGAATTGCTAGCCGAATCCGAGCTCGATAAGAAGGCCGACTTCACCGACAAGAAAAAGCTGCAGGAACTGCTGAAGGCCATCGAAAAGGCCAAGATCGAAGCCGAAGCCAAGCTTGCCTATGACGAAGAGCATAGCCTGCACGAACTCGTGCTCAAGAATGGCGGCGAAAAGCGCATCAACTGGGCTTTGGCCGCTTCGCCTGAATACAAACGCCTCCGCACCCTGCGCCAGGCGATCGAGGAAAACGACAAGCCGCCCTTCACCATCACGCACAACGGCGATAAGACGACCAAAGAATCCGCGCTGCAGTTGTTGAACTACGTCCTCGAAGACGCGAAAAAAGAATTCACGATCACGCGCTTCAAGGGTCTCGGCGAAATGAATCCCGAGCAGCTCTGGGCCACCACCATGAACGCCGAGACGCGCACGCTCCTCAAGGTGCGCCTTGAAGACGCCGTCGCCGCCGAGGAAATCTTCGCCACGCTCATGGGCGAAAACGTCGAGGAGCGCCGCAAGTTCATCGAGGAAAACGCCCTCGAAGTCGTCAACCTCGATATCTAGTGTCGGAGAACGACCAATTCGGCGGGAACGGGGCCTTGCGCGAGATCATCACGCGATACTGGACTACGCCCGAATTCGCGGAATGGACTCCCAAAACAGACACGATCCCTCTTAGCGAACTTCGAGAATGGATCAAGAGCGCGGACATCGAAGTCTTGGGCTTCGCACGAGCCATGATTGATGACAGCCGCTTTCGGATCGAACCAATGTTGGCTCCTGAGGAGTACGTTGCCTTCGAGATGAACTACTACGAGCGGTGCTTGCGGGAGAATCCGGACGGCGAGTGGTCCGACAGCAGGTATTCGGCCAGCATGGATCTTGTGAACATCTTCGGCAGTCTGTGGCGGGATTCGAGGGTTGCCAGGTCGCTACTCGATAACTTGAAGGACATGTTGGCGCGGCTCTATCGGGGCGGCGACGAATCGATTCGCAAATGTATTGTCCAGGCCACGCTTGAGCACCTCGTTGAGCAGAAGCCGATCCGCAAATTCTTTTCTGACTGGCGAGACGATCCTGTGCTGCGCGTTGCCTACGACGAGGCATGCCTCTGGCCAGATGGAGGCGGAAACACACCACTTGGCAAGTCTCGAGAAACTCGCGGAGGTGGGCAGTGACTAATCAACTCTCGCATTTCGCGATTCACGCGGACGATCTCGAACGCGCGCGCAAGTTCTACGGCACCATCTTCGGCTGGAAATTCCAGGGCTTCGGCGGCGACATGACCGATTTCTGCCAGATCATCGATGCCTACGGCAAATACCTCGCTCCGATGGGAGCGATTCAGGCGCGTAAGTTCAATGTCGCGCCGCAACCCGTGATCGGCTACGAATGCTCGTTCACGGTTGACGATGTTGACGCCACTGCTCGCGCCGTCGAGGCGAACGGCGGGAAAATCGTCATGAAGAAAAGCGCGATCCCCGGCGTCGGCTGGATCGTCAAGTTTCTCGATACGGAAGGCAATCTCGCCTGCGCCGTGCAATCCGATCCTTCGGCGCACTGAGACGATTTTTCACGAATTTCCGGTTTGGACCACGAACCGGAATCCCGGCGCGCGGTGTATGCGCGATGCCGGGGCACAAGTTACGAGTCACCAATCACTAAGGGGTCTCAATGCCTGACGAGCAAAACCAGCAGATCTTGACGCCGGTCGATATCGAATCGGAAATGAAGAAGTCGTACCTCGATTACGCGATGAGCGTAATCATCGGCCGCGCTCTGCCCGACGTGCGCGACGGTCTCAAGCCCGTCCACCGTCGCATTCTCTACGGCATGTACGAGCTGGGCCTCACCTCGACCAAGGCCTATCGCAAGTGCGCGAAGATCGTCGGCGAAGTCCTCGGCAAGTATCACCCGCACGGCGATACGCCCGTGTACGATGCGCTCGTCCGCCTCGCACAGGACTTCAACATGCGCTACCCGCTCGTCGACGGCCAGGGCAACTTCGGCTCGGTCGATGGCGATCCGCCGGCGGCGATGCGGTACACCGAAGCGCGCCTTTCGAAAATCGCCGAGGAAATGCTCGCGGACATCGAAAAGGAAACCGTCGATTTCGTTCCCAATTTCGACGAAAGCGAAAAAGAGCCGGTCGTTCTTCCCACGCGCATCCCCAATCTGCTCGTCAACGGGTCTTCCGGCATCGCCGTCGGCATGGCGACCAACATTCCGCCGCACAACCTGAAAGAAACGATCGACGCGGCGATCCTGCTCATTGAGAACCCCGAAGCCACGCTCAAGCAGGTGATGAAAATCGTTCCCGGTCCGGATTTTCCCACCGGCGGCTACATCTACGGCCGCGAAGGAATTCAGCAGGCCTATGAGAAGGGCCGCGGATCGTTTCAGGTGCGCGCCAAGGCGGCGATCGAGCAGCGCGGGAAGGACCGCCAGGACATCGTCATCACCGAGCTGCCCTATCAGGTCAATAAGGCCCGCCTGATCGAGCACATCGCCGAGCTGATTCAAAACAAGAAAATCGACGGCATCGCCGATATCCGCGACGAATCCGACCGCGAAGGCATGCGCATCGTCATCGAGGTGAAGCGCGACGAAGAGCCGCAGCTCATCTTGAATCACCTCTTCAAGCACACGCAGATGCAGGAATCGTTCGGCATGATCCTGCTCGCGATCGTGGGCGGGCAGCCGCGCGAGCTGGGCCTGCTCGACCTGCTGCGCCTGTTTATCGAACACCGCGTTGAAGTAGTCCGCCGCCGCACCACCTATGAACTGCGCAAGGCGCGCGAGCGCGAGCACATCCTGCTCGGCTACCGCATCGCTCTCGACAATGTGGACGACGTGATCCGCATCATCCGCGGATCCTCCAGCCGTGCCAACGCCCGCGAGAACTTGCACGACTTCTTTGCAAACAAAAACGTCCGCATAACGGTCCAGGGCAAGGAACGAACGGTCGAAGGCATCAAGGTTGACCGCAAGAAATACGGCATCGTTGCGCTCACCGGTGAAGCCATCGGTCCCGCCGAGGGCGAAGGTCTCACCTACACCCAGATCGACGCGATCCTCGAATTGCAGTTGCACCGCCTGACCCAGCTTTCCGTCGATGAAATCCTCAAGGAACTGGCCCAGATCCGCGAGCGCATCGCCGAACTCGAGGAAATCCTTGCGAGCGAGAAAAAACTGAAATCCGTCATCATCGCCGAGCTGCGCGAAGTCTCGAAGTCCTACGGCGACGAGCGCCGCACGCAGATCGTCGATCGTGTCGAGGAGATCAAGCTCGAAGACCTGATCAAAGACGAGGAAATGGCGATCACGGTCAGCCACGCGGGCTACGTGAAACGCACGTCGGTCGATACGTACCGCCACCAGTCGCGTGGCGGCAAGGGGCGCATCGGCGCGAAGACGCGCGAGGACGATTTCGTCGAACACTTTTTCACCGCATCGGCGCACAGCTACATTCTGCTGTTCACGTCGAAGGGCCGCATCTACTGGCTCAAGGTCTATGAAATTCCGGAAGCGGCCGCTGCCACGCGCGGAAAAGCGATCAACAACCTCGTCCGCTTTCAGGAAGGCGAAACGCTCAAAGCGATCGTCCCTGCGCGCAATCTGGAAGAAACGGGCCGATACGTCTTCCTGGCCACCAGGAACGGCACGGTGAAAAAGACGGAGCTCGCTGAGTTCTCCAACCCGCGGCCGTCCGGCATCATCGCCATCAATCTCGAATCCGGCGACGAACTGATCGGCGCGAAGCTCACCGACGGCAAGCAGATGGTCTTCCTCGCAAGCCGCGAGGGACAGGCCATCCTCTTCCGCGAGACCGAGGTCCGCTCGATGGGCCGCAACGCCGGCGGCGTCAACGGCATGGACCTCGCGAAGGACGACTACGTTGTCTCGATGGACGCCGTGCAGGTCGATTTCGGCATCATTCAGAAGGAATACAAGAAAGAGACGCAGGATCTCGACGAGCTTGAGAGCGACGAGATTCGCGAATCGCTCACCTCGCTGATGCTCACCGTCGCCGAAAAGGGCTATGGCAAGCGCACGCCGCTCGCCGAATATCGCGTCACCTCGCGCGGCGGCAAGGGCGTGATCAACCTGAAATCGACCGAGCGCAACGGCCCGGTCGTCGCGGCGCTGCAGGTCCGCGAAGATTCCGACGTCATGATCATCACTGGACACGGCAAGGTAATTCGCGTCCACGCTGCCGAAATTCGCGAGGCGGGCCGCTCGACGCAGGGCGTCCGCCTGCTGCGCCTCGAGGAAGGCGACCGCATCGCCGCTGCCGCCGCCATCCTCGAAGAAGAATCCGAAGCCGAGCCCGAAAAGAAGTAGAAGTAAGCGTAGCGCCGCGGTCTTCAGCGCGGCAGAAGGGGGCGGCGATGAACTATTGGCCGCCATTACGCATCGTCGGCTGGATCAACCTGATCCTCGCAGCATCGGGCTATTGCCAATTGCTCGTCAACGTCGTCGGCTACTATGGGCTTCCCGCCAGCTTCATCGACGAGTACGGCCCATTCATGCGCGGACGCTTTCCCGCGATGTCGATCCTGAGTGCGATTCTTCTGGCGCTTCTCGCGGTTTCCGGGTTTCTCCTCCTGCGGAGGTTGAAAGGCGCGATCTTGTTCGGCAAGGCCGTCTTCGTAATGGAAATCATCGCCATCGCGATCATCTGTGCCCGATGGAATTTTGCAGTCTCGTTTCTGTCGCTGCCCACGATCGCCGCTGGATTGATGAACGGCGCGATCGCAATTCAAATCGTGACCCTTTATCCGATCGTCGGCCTCATCGTATTGAGTCGTGGGCAATGGAACCCCCAGGCGGGGGCAGAGCCAGCATGACGCATCGCGAAAGACTCGCCAGTCTCCTGCGCGCGAAATCGATCAAGCGCGGCGAATTCACGCTGGCCTCTGGCAAGAAGAGCAATTACTACCTCGATTGCCGCTTGACGACGCTCGACGCGGAAGGCGCGCTGCTCACTGGCTACTGCATTCTCGAAATGCTCGACGAAATGGGCGTGAAGCCGGACGCGATCGGGGGGCTCAGCATGGGCGCGGATCCCGTGGTGTCTGCGGCGATCGTCGTCAGCGCGATCGAAAAGCGCCCGCTGCAAGGATTCCTCGTCCGCAAGGAAGCCAAAGGCCACGGCCGCAAGAAGCAAATCGAAGGAATGGAAGAAACACAAGGCAAGCGTGTCGCGATCGTCGACGACGTGTGCACCACGGGCGGCTCCACGCAGGAAGCCATCGACGCCGCCGAGCGCGAAGGCTGCGAAGTGATCGCCGTCATCAGCCTGGTCGACCGCGAAGAGGGCGGCTCGGACGCGTTGCGCGCGAAATACAACTACCGCTCGATCTTCACCGCCCGCGAGCTCCTCACTGAAGACTCAAAGCCTGCCCGCAGCGCATCGTAATTCTTCCGCGTTTAGAACAGGTCGTACTACAACGCTACTAAAACTGTCCTTTGGTACGAATCGCTAACGACTCGCAACTGCTAGCGTGAATGTGGCTCTCGACGCGAGCGCCAGAAAGGACGGCGTGTGTACGTGCGCCACCGAAGCCACACGCGACTTGGTGATTCACAATCCTCGGGGCGATCTCACGCTCTCGCCGCGCTCACGAAGGCCGCGCCGATCAGTTTCCGTGGCGGTCCTGGGCTTCCGAACAAGTGTCAAGCAAAACCAGGTGATTGCGCGCGCAACTCGTTGAAAACAATGGTTCGACGCGCACAACAACCGTCAATTCTTGCGATTCTCCCCAAGAAGCAGTTCTCGGATTTCTACTCGACAATGCTGCCGAATAGAATCCTTTGCAACCTCATGAAAACAATCCATCGAGATGCAATCTACCCGACAATTTTTCGGCGAGTGCTGCGTTGCGAATTCGCGCATCGGCGCGCGAACTCCGCGCCCGCTGGCGCGGCGCTCACGTTAGAATGGTCCTTTGCATTTTCTTCGAGGGGGAATGATGAAGCGTTCCGGCCACCTGCCGATGCCCGACCTGGCGTACCAGGATCCCGTGTTCATGGAGAGCAAGCCGGCGAGGCCGCTGCGCATCCTGGCCGAATACCTCGACCCGCTCAACCGACTGCGGCGCGCGGGAGTGGCCGATACGATCGTGATGTTCGGCTCCGCGCGCGTTTTTCCGCGCGATGTGGCGTTCTCCAATCTCAAGAAGACTCAACGCGCTGCGCGCGGGCGCCACACCCACGAATGGCGCACGAAGCTTACCGCCGCGAAATCGATGGTGAGCATGTCGCGCTACTACGAGGAGGCGCGCGAACTCTCGCGGCGCATCACGGCGTGGGCCATCACGCTCGGCACGCAGCCGCGGCGGTTCGTCGTCTGCTCGGGGGGCGGCCCCGGCATCATGGAAGCCGCGAACCGAGGCGCGGCGGAAGCGGGCGGATCGTCGATCGGCCTGAGCATTCAGTTGCCGCACGAGCAGCGGCCGAATCCCTACATCAGCCCGGAGCTGAATTTCTGCTTCCACTACTTTTTCATGCGCAAGCTCTGGTTCGCGCAAATGGCCAAGGCGCTCATCGTTTTCCCCGGCGGGTTCGGCACGATGGACGAGCTCTGGGAAATGCTCACGCTGCTGCAAACCGGAAAGCTCGCTTCGAAACATTTGATCCTGATCTACGGGCGCGAATACTGGGACAAGGTTTTGAACTGGCGGCACATGGTCCACACCGGCACGATGAGCGAGGCGGACTACAGGCTGCTGAAGTTTGCGGACACCGTCGACGACGCCTTCGCGCAGGTCAGGCACCAGATGGAAAAGCATCATCTCGCGCTCGAAGACGAGTGGGTCCGCCGCTAGCTATCTCGCTTTCGTTCATCAGCATGCGGACCGAAGCAACCTGCCCGGCGCTGCAACCATCCCCTTTTGTAGGCAGCCAATCAGGCGTAGCCACCCAGCAGGCTTCGTGGCTGCAGCGGAGGTTGGTCATGTTGAGGCACGTCAAATCATTCGCAATGATAGTGGGAGTCTTCTTGATCCTCGGCACGGCAGGCGCAGCCAACGCGGGCGACTGGTGCGCAAGGCATGTGGCCCACCAGCAGCATGAGCTGGATAAGGCCATCGCGCACCACGGTTACTATAGTCCGCAAGCCGAACACGCGCGGCGCGAACTCGATCGAGTCCGCGAGGAATGCCGGTTACACTAAGCCGCTGATCGAGGGAGCTCCAACCGGGCGAGAGAGCAACTGCTCTCTCGCCCGTCTTTTTTGCGCTGCGGATGGAGGTCAGTTCTTCGAGACGTCGAGATCCGCTTCAAACACGGCGTGGAAGCGCTGCTGTTCTTGTCGATCGTGCACGAGCACGATCGGAGTAACGCGCACCGACCCCTTGCAGTTCCGGCAGGTGCCGCTCTCGCCTTCCACGTCCTGCACGAAGCCATCGGTGAAGTGATACGCCGAGCGGGGACGCCGGGCCGTCTTGCTCGCATGCGCCCCGCAATGGGGACAAGTGAACTCGACCTGATCCTCGAGCGGATCGCGGTTCAATGCAGCCCAGCCTGTATAGCGAACACCCACTGTTTCCAACACGTTGCGATTCATAATGGCCACCTCTATGACCCCAATATGGGGCG
>DASPVC010000025.1:0-120769 GCA_035622585.1 Candidatus Acidiferrum sp. | reverse complement strand
AGGAGGCCCCACTCGGCGCTCGGCTATAGGCCGCCGGCGCCGGCGGCCTATAGCACTCTTCCACCCCACACGAGTTCACAGCCCGAGGCTGTGATGTAAACTCTCTCATTCACCGTGGTACAAAAGGTCGGTCCGGTCACGGGCGCTAGCCTTCTTCCTAGATGGGCGGGGCGAGTGGATTTGAACCAGCGACCTCCTAGGCCCGAACCGGATTCCAAGGCTTGTTGAAGCCCATTGAGTTTTGAGGCTTCTAGGTGATTGCTGTTGAAAGCGTTGGGGGCTGGTCAGGAGCTATTGAACCGTGGTGAACTTTGAGGTTCTGACCGTTACGATTTCGCCCACATTGCGGTTCTGACGCCTGCTGGCATTTTGCCGAACTACACCGGTTCGGCAGCCAAGGGTGTTTCGCGTACTAGGGTGGTCAATCAGGTTCGTGATCCAAGTCCCGAGAATCTCGACCGGTTACCACCAAATGCGGTTGATGAACGTGTGGAAGGAACAGACGCCAGTGCTCTAGGGGCAAAGAATCATCTGGAAATAGCTCTAGTGACAATTCGCCGCTTAATACCGCCCGAAATCGGCCTACAGCACCTACTTCAATATTTTGAACCATGAACTGTTTCGTGCCATCTGCAAAGAGAAGGCGGACTAATTTGTCCTGCCGATTCGGATGTCGATCCCAATCGAACTCGTCAGGAACTTCTCGATCTTCGGAGTAATCTGCCGGATATTGCAGATCGCGGCTGCCGACGATGATTCGATCGGACGATGC
This sequence comes from Candidatus Acidiferrum sp., assembly GCA_035622585.1. Taxonomy (GTDB): domain Bacteria; phylum Acidobacteriota; class Terriglobia; order Acidiferrales; family UBA7541; genus Palsa-295. Next base: position 119,997 of record DASPVC010000025.1, on the reverse strand, counting down.
GATACGCCATGCACACTGAACATGGAGCGCGACTTCACCAGTCTCCTTTTCAGCGCCTTTAGAATCGATGATTTTCTTGCGTTCGCCAAAATCGAACATGGCCATATTAGCAGCTCTCGTACACCTCCAAAGAGCCTTTCCCAATAGGATGCTAGTTCTTCGCTTGATTTCGTTCTCGTCAAACATTTGTCGATCCTGTGTCCGCCCTCTTGTACTTCAGTGACTCGCTGCTTCGGGACAAAACATTTGCACTCCCTCTCGTACAAGGCCGTCGTAGTCGAGTCCCTGACCATGGATTTCCTCATGCCACTGCTCTCGGTGGCCGTTGTCTAGCTCAACCCCGACGGATGCACACTTTCTTTTTACCTCGTTCCAGGCATCATCGGCCTGCCTCGTATCGCGTTTCTTGCCGAAGTAGGAACGCCCGGCATCAATGGCAGCTGACGTGGTAAGGAATATTCCGCCGAAGATTACTATTCCCGTACCCTCTACGGCACCACAGGGCTCCGCTACAATGCATACACCCTCTCCGACACCGATAAGGCCCAAGCCGACGCCCGCTGAGCTTGACGATGAGTGGCTTCCAGGCGTCGAGTACGAATACAAGGTTGTTCCGTTCGGCGTGTTGGTTTGAGTGACTTGCCCAACGTTGTTGTACTGGGTCGTGTATTGCGATCCATCGGCTGTGGTCACGGTGACCGAACTTACGCCCCCGTTTTGTATGCTGCTGGCCAAGTCCTGGAGAGAGGCGTTTGCCTGGCTTGACCAATTGCCGTTTTGGCCGAGTTCAATCCATGTTCCACCCGCCTTCTGACAAGCGGAAATGCTGCCCGTTAGTGGATCGTCCTCGGCATCGAAACTGCCGTCGTCCCAGACGCATTCTTTCCCCGTTGGATCAGTGAAACTCACAGGATTGTTTACCACATAACTGTACATGTTCCAGCTTTGCGGAGTGGTTGGGTTAGCACCGGCACCGTCAGGATCCGGGGACATGAAACGAGCCAGGGCGGAGGCATCGAATCGCGCGCCGAAGTTGTCGAGGCATATGCCAGTGGAACAACTCTCGGTGTCTCGTTCTTTGCCGGTGAATTTATAGTTTTGCGTACAGGTTGTCGTATATGCGCGCTCGCCGCCGAAGGGGTAGAAATCGGCATCGTAACAAAGCGTGGCTGTGGTAGTGCCAGACGGCACTTCGGCCAACGTCCGCGACGTGCCCAAGTGATCGGACGCGTAGTAGTAGGCGTTGTTTGATGAGTCGCGGCGCGCAATCCGCTGTCCATTGGAGTAAACATACTCATTGAAGGCGCTGTTACCGATGCTCCCGCTTCCATCCGTCTCGTCAAGCACGCTGCCGTCGGCCCCGTACCAATAGATCTTGGTCACTGTCCCCGACTGTGCCTTCTCCACGCGATTTCCATCCCCATCGTAAGTATAGGTGACCCCAGCGGTGGACGTCAGATGATTTTCCGCGTCGTAGGTGTAGCTGTTGCTGGCGTTGGTCGTCATGTTCCCCGCGCTGTCGTAGCCGTAGGTTGTTCCGCTGCTAATCTGATTCTGCGCCGTGGCTGTCACACTTAGCCCGCTTTCTTGAGTGCAGCCAGCATAGTTGCCGGTCATGGCCGTGATTGCAGTCAAGTTGCCCCAGGCGCCGCCAGCGGTCTGATTGTCGAATTGGTAGTTTTCACCCCAGCAGTGCGTCGGGCTAGTTGAGTAAGTGGATGTGGTTTGCGCCGCGGTAATCCGATTCAGGACGTCATATCCAAACGTCTGTGAACGGGTCGTGTCACGGTTATTTGTAATTCCCAGCACGTTGCCGTTGTCACCCGAGCCGTAATTCAGATTGAAGGCGAGATCGAGGAGATTGCCAGTCTGGCCGAGGCCAGGGCAATAACTCGAATATGTCAGGGAACTCCCTGTCGCCTGTACTGTAGACGGCTGGAGCCGGACATTGTATGTCTCAGCTGCCGTGATCGCCCCGTTGTAAACACCCCAGCATGGCGCGCCGCCAGCCCAATAATGAACGTTGTTGGCATAAGTTACCGAGGTCGTGTTGTCTGTGATGGTGACCGGGCGATTGCTAGCGTTATAGGCATAAGTAATTACGCGGCCGCTTGGGTACGTCACACTCGTGGGTGATCCGAGGAAATTGTATTGGTAGACCGTGGATTTCGTGAGCGAGTTTGTGGTCCGTTGATCGACAATCGGGCGTCCCAGTCGGTCGTAAGCCCAGGACTCGCTCCCCGCAGCATCCGTCATGCCGGTGCGATTACCGATGTTGTAGCAAGCAGATTGGCCGAGGCATCCAGACTGATCGTACGAATACGCAGCCACCGGCGACGGCATCGTTCCGTTCGCACAGGCTTGCTGCGTGTAGCCTTTGGCCGTCATACGGTCGAGCGGATCGTAGCAATACGTCAGGGTAACGGTGGATGTGCCTTGTTGGTTTTGCGCTGGCTCTGTCTTGTTAACGAGATTTCCGTTTGCATCGTACGTGTAGGTGGTAGCAACGTAGCTTTGATTCGCGGGCGACCAGTTCGACTCCGGGTTCGTGGAGCTTGTCAGGCGTGACAACCCGTCGTAGACGAACGTGCGCTGGCGGGAGCCTGCTTGTGTGACTCCCGTCAGGTCATTGAGCGCATCGTAGGTGTAGGTCGTCGTGTAATTCAGATGCGGGCTGCTGCCTGGATCTTCCGTTACTGATGCGAGGCGGCCAAGGCCGTCGTTGCAATGCTGCTTCGCCTTGCCTGCTTCATCGGTGATCGTAATGCAGGGAAAACTTGAGTAGCTCGTGGTGATGGCGGAATTGTCGGAATGCGTGACAGACGTGGTCCGGCTCAGCGCATCGTAGGCAAACGAATCGCCTGCAGACGAGCATACCTTCGGGGTGGACATCGCGTTCCCTTGATAGGGATATGACTGAAAACTGATGCGGCCAAAGGCGTCGTAGCAGGTGTCGGTTTGGTCGTACGGCGTGGGCTCGCCATTTGTGACAGCTTGCCGGGAATTTCGGCCAAGCAGGTCGACTTGGAGCGTGGTGACGCGGTTCATCGAGCCAGTAATCGCGTCCGTCTGAACCACGCTGAAAGGTGCGCTCGATTGCGAGCAGGTGGAACCGCCGACATCCGTGTAGCAAAGGATGCTTGAGCCGCCATCGGGGTAATTGATCTGTGCTTGACGGGACATATGGTCGTATTGATAGCTAGTCGTTTGATTGTTGGGATCCACGGTTGAAGTCAGAACGCCGGTATTCACGTCGTACGTGTTCGTCGTGACTTGATTCAAGGCATTCTTAATAGTGGTGGGATATGCACCGGCATAGGTCGAAGAATACTGATATGTCGTCGGATTGCTGTTTCCGTCGTAGGCAACGTTCACCATGCCAGTGTCGAAATATGTGGCGCTGGTGCTGACCGTCGAGGAGCCGCTGATAAGCCTCATGATGGTGGTGGGGTTGCCGCGCGAACCTGTCATGCTTACGTGCTGAGTTGTGATATTCGATTGAGCAAGCGTAGCGCCATCATACGTGTAGGTGGTCTGGGCCTTGAGGTTGCCCGAGCCGTCGTAGACTGACACCTGAGAGGGACGGTCGCGCAGCGGGACAGTACCCCCACCGCTGACGAGGTTCTCGCTCAGAGTCGCGTAACTTGTGGTCGTTTTGCGCAGCAACGCTCCTGGCGCCCCGCTGAGATAATCGTATCCATCCAGCTCTTTGACTAGCCCATAGGTGAAATAATCTCCATTAACGTCAGGACCCTCTTGATCATAGATCGTGTTCGTCTCGGACTCCTGATTGTTCGACCAGAGGTCGAAAACACTCTTCTGCGTAACGTTCGGCGGATTAGGCATTGATGTACAAGGCGGCGCGGCGCTGTTGTAGCACTCATACGCCGTGAGAACAGGGTTTCCTGAAGATGGTCCTTGGTAAACGCTGCGCTCCACCTCGTATGTCTGCGATTCATAGGAATATTGATCATGAAATAACATGAAATTTACCACTGTCGCATTTCCTTGGGGATCGGTCACGGTTGAATAGGCATTGTTGGAGGTAGAAGTCGTCGTCGGTGTTGCCGTGTAGGTCCAATAGCTTGAGCCCGTGTCAGGCGTATAGCGTTGTATGGTGATCGCCGGGTAGCCATAAGCAGGAACTTGTAGGCCACACCAGGTTCCAGTACCCCCGACTCCTCCTGAATAGACGTATGAAATCGTTCCTCCTGTTGGCAGCGTTACGGAGGCTAATCTTCCCGTTACATCACCTGCGTAGCCCGGCGTCGATTCATACTTGAACGTGTATTTGTCATTGTTCGGGAGGTCGATTTCACTAACTAGGTTGTTGGCTGTGGGACCGTACTCTTGGGTGCCACTGCAGCCAAAGTTCGTTTTCACCGTCTGCTGGGTGTACTTGACCGTGTACGAAGCTTGGTGACCGTTCGGATCGGTGTACGTAAGAAGCACTGGGCTGGACGGAGTACCCGCTCCAGTAATCGTGAGCGTCGTTCCCAGCGTATCCGTCAATGGCTCGTTGAATGTTGTGCTTGTGTCGTTGTTCATGTTGTCCGAGATCTGATTGCCGTTTGTGTCCGTCTGCACCGGCGACCAAAGGTCGCCGTTCGTATCCGGGTTCGGGACGAAGTAGGTCTGTCTGCCATGCGGGTCAGTTATGGTGGCGCTTCCGCTCGAAGTAGCAATAGCATTACTTATCGTGATACCCGAGCCATCCTCGGCGGTGGCGTTATAAGGAGGGGTGCTGTTTCCGCAGGCGCCGTACAGATACGTAACCGAACCCGGAAATCCGTGAGAAGTTCCTTCTCCGTCGACATATATGAAGGACACGTATGCGGCTTCTCCGGCATATGGATTGCCGTTAGCCTCACAAAAGTATCCGAACGACCCCGTGGGAACCACGCGGCCGAGTGGGCTGAAGGACCATCCCCAAGCCGTAAGGCCTGCAGGTACGTTGGGACCGTATGGAGAAGTCGAAGAGGCGGGCTGCCAAGTGCCGCCAAAATTAGTCCATACTTGGGTGTCGTACGACAGATCCAAGTTCAAAGGCAAGCCGCGTCCTGCCTTGTGTAGGATCGGTATTGTGAAATGCACGTCCAGGTTTTGGAGGTTTACCGTATCAAACGTTCCTTCGGCAAAACTACCGAAAGGCGGGGTTCCAGTCTGCAAGGCCTGAGCAGAAACACTCAGCGAGTTCACTAAGAATAGACCCAGCAAAGCGAGAGCAGCGGATAGGCACCTCATTTGTGATATCTCCGTTATTGAAGTTGGAACAGCGCCGTGGTAACGCCCGAGTTCAGGATGACGTTGTTGAACTGAAGATCCAAAGCGAGCCCATTGTTGATGTACTTCTGTACATGCATCGGAAGTTCGACTCCGCCGCTGCTCTGGTAATTCGAGAATTCGATCAGTGTCGGGATATCAACAGTAGCGATGTTGTCCGGATGCGTGTTGAACGTGAAAGCTATGGGCACAAAGCTCGTCGGATCAACGTAAATGTCAATTTGACTGAAATGTTGGATCAGGTTTCCGATACCAGCGTCGGCGCTTGCCAATCCCGGAAACTGTCGTACTGCTGAGATGTGCAGCGCAGATAATCCATTGACGGAGTCCTGGCCAATGTATGACAGCGTATAGTTAGGCGACGTAGCGATTCGGCCGAGCGTAAAGACCGGGAAAAACCACGCGGCATCTGTAAAAATGTTGTTCGGAGTAACTGGGTGCAGCACGCCGTCAGGACCCGACCAAGCACCGGCAGGCTGAGGTCCTTTCGCCGACGAAGGAGCGTTGGCGGGGATAACGGCGGGAAGCGGCACGGCGGAGTGGTTGCGAATCTCGGTACGCGGGCCGGAAGGAAAGTTCAGGCTGACCTTGCTATCGCCAGCGGCGGTGGCGCTCAGAGTGGCGGTGCCGGTCTCGTCGTCGGAGCCGGCGATGCGGCGCGCGGTGCCGGTGAGGGTCACGTCGCTAACGGTGGCGCCGCCTGTCAGCGCAACCAAAGCGCGCTGGACCAGCGCGCCGGCTTGCGGATCGCTCGTGGCTGGCGGACTAGATGTCGAGGATGTCTGCTGAGCCCAAACCGAGACTGACAGGAGACAGAACATTAGGGCAGAGCGCACTATCCGGAACGTGTGCATTAGTTGTCCCTCAAATTTAAGTGTAGCCCGCGAAAATATTCGGAGGCGCCCGTGCTGTCAAGTCAATAAACTATTACTAGAGGTACGTGTTGTGGAAAAGCTGTGTACTTCTTAGGATACCGAGCAGACTTCAATCGACTAGCCGAACATTGGACGGAAGATCTCAGTGCTTCTCTATTACCGTCTCGTCATTCCCCTTGACATAACGTTCACCCTCTACTAGTCTCTGCCAACTTCGAGTTCATTTCCTGGATCGCGTGGATCCTTCACGATCCTCTAGTCGTTTCGGGAGGCGCCAATGACAGCAGACACGACGATGACTCTGACAAACCTTTCCGCCGCCATCGTAGCCGTCGGGGCGCTGGGAACCGCAGCGTTTGGTTTGGTAGACACGTTCAAAATGCTTCCCGGCGGCGGGCTTTCGCGCGCTGGGTTCAAATTCGTGCGCGAGATTATCCTGAAGTTGGCGCCAGAGGTTGCTGCATTCGACGGCACGGGCTTGAGTCGCGACGCTATCCTTTACGCTCTCCAGTCACAGTGGATCAACGGAACGGCCAGCTCGGATCAGGTCAACATCGCTAAATCCCTGATTAAATTACGTTTGACTCCTGCCACCTCTGATGCACTTGCCAAAGCGACTGGGGTCGATGCAGTCATGCTTTCGAAGGTGGCGGCGAACATCGAGTCGGGCACGCCTCTTACGGCAGAACAGAGTGACGTGTACGGACGCTTCGACTTACTCCTCACGACGGTGCTCGACCAAGCTTATAAGCGCGCCGATCAACGCTACCGCAATGCCGCAAAGGCAATTGCCGTGCCGGTTTCCGTCGGGCTGGCTTTGGCGGCGGCGTTGGTAACTGGAGGGATGCACCCTGCTTCGGCTGCTCTGCTGGGTCTCATCGCGACGCCTCTTGCTCCCATCGCAAAGGATCTCGCTACAGGGCTAACCACGGCCATGCAAGCGATTCAGTCCTGGAAGGGCTAGAGTCGACATGCCGCGCTGGTTTCTGAGCACTCGTGTCCACTCTGTTGGCGGACCGGTCGGTCCGGTCAAGATCCTCGACGCAGATCGTCCGGGCCTTGTACGCGATCTAACCAAGGAACTGCTCGACGCGGTTCAAGGTCGCAATGTTCTTTTCGGTACTCACGGATTTGAAGTCAATCAGGCGGACGGCATATCACACCTGACGTATTGGTTTAACAATCTTCAGCTCGGGAATACCGTTCCAGTTGGCATTCTATGGCCTGGCGATTGCATCATTCCGATAGCCGTCGATTACGTCTGGGAAGGTAGCGAGGCAATTACTACCGGGAATCTGCTCGCCGGCTTCCTGAATGCCAATTTCACGGGTGCAGTGGGTCTTAGCTTTGCCTCACATTCTCTAGGCGCACGCGTCGTCCTCCAGACCATTCGAGGTCTCAAGAATCTTGACGTCCGCCGGGTTCTCCTAATGGCGGGTGCGATTGACGACGACTGTTTGAGTCAGGAATATGCGGATGTCATCTCGAAAATCGGCGAGATTTCGATTCTTGCGTCCTTGAAGGATGACGTCCTCGCTTTTGCGTTCCCGCTCGGGAATCCCTTGCAAAGGCTTATCGATCACAGTCATCCCTATTTTCGGAATGCTCTCGGGCGCAGAGGTCCTGCGAGTCCTTACCCATCGAGTCCGCCTCTGCAATCCGATTGGCAAATTCCACAGAATCTCGACTACGGACATCACGACTATCTTCCAGGTCAACCGTTACCCTGCGGCTACACATCGCCTGTCGATATTCCACCGGGAAATGGACCGATTCCGCCCGTAACGACGCCTTTACCACTCGCAGGGGATGCCAAACTTTGGAAGCCAGCCTGGTCTGCAGCTTTCGCTTCGACGCGCTATCAGAGGCCTTAAAGCTTTCTAAGTAGTCCGAGAGTTGTAAGACTCGCATTCGCCTAAAGGGGCGTGGGAGGAGAAATGAGTCAGGGCCTTCAAAATCTTAGGCACATAGTGGTCCTTATGATGGAAAACCGCTCCTTTGACCATATGCTGGGCTCGCTGAAAACCGTTGATGCAGGTATTGATGGAATCACGGATCAAATGGACAACCAGGACGACACGGGCGCCTCAATCAAGCCGCAATTGCTTGCGGAGTTTCAGGGACAGCTCGATCCCGATCCTAACCATCACTTTCCCGCGGTTGATTTGCAAATCTTTTACGGAAGCACGAGCACGCCTCGTGTCCCGACCATGAAGGGATTCGTGAAGAGTTACTACAACCAGCGTCGGGATACGGCGCACTCTCAAAAGATCATGTATTGTTTCAAGCAAACCGATCTGCCGGTACTGACCACACTTGCCCTGGAGTTTGCCGTGTTCAATCGCTGGTTTGCGTCGATTCCGGGCCCGACGATCTGCAATCGCGCGTTTGCACACTACGGGACTTCCTTCGGCCGGGTCGACATGAATCCGTTCGATATCATCGAACCCTTCGAGAGCATCTACACACGGCTCATCAATGCCACACCGAAACACACGGCGAAGGTCTATTACTACGATGCGACCAGCTCGACGATGGAGGTCGTGAACCTGCTGCAGAACCAGCCGGAACTTTTCGGCACTTTCAAACAGTTTCTCAGCGACTGCGACAGCGGATCGCTGCCGGACTACTCCTTTGTCGAGCCAAACTACAACGATCACGAAACGGATGAGGGTGAAGAAGTGGCAAGCGACCAGCACCCCGATCACGACGTGCAAGCCGGCGAATTACTGATCGCCGAAGTGTACATGCGCATCAAGCGCAATCCGACGCTATGGGCGAGCACGGCGTTGCTCGTTCTCTATGACGAGCACGGAGGAATCTTTGACCATGTTCCTCCACCGGACTGCCCTCCGGACCATTTCACAGCGCCGGCAAATAGCACGGGAACGGGCATGGAGTTCAAGTTCGATCGATTGGGCGTTCGAGTACCCGCTATTCTCATTTCTCCTTGGATTCCGAAGAATACGGTGGTCGACCGAGTATTCGATCACGCTTCGATTCCAGCGACGGTCACAAAGTTTTTTCAAGTAGAAGGCGTGGCACAACCGCCGCGGGAACTGAATGCCGACGTTTTTATCGAACCGAACGTTGCGCCGATTGATCCCCAACGGAATCTTCTCTCGCTCGATGTGATGCGAACCGATTGCCCAGAATTCGGCGTTTAGCACGAATTTGCTGAGAACGGAGCCACGAAAAATGGCCATCATCCCAGTGCCAAAGCCGTCGAAAAAAGCCATGAATCCGGAGCGACCGATAAACTGCTTGTTGCTCGCCCAGGTCGAGCACCTACAGCACGCCGAGCGGCGCCTACCGCTGCGGTATCGGTCGTCGACATATACCCACGCCATTCGAACCGAGGGAGAAGCGGCGCGTTACGTTCGCGAAGTCACCGAGGCAATTCATAAAGCTCACGCCGACGCCGCGACCGAGCGGGCTAAGCGTGCGCGTCAAGCGAAAGGCCGCGCTGTGCCGAAAGCGAAGGATCGGAAGCGCAAAAGAGGAAAGTAGATGAGTGCAGTATCGAAGGCGTGGGTACGGTGGAGCGCACTATTGCTGCTCTTCGGTGCGCCGATGGTCGCATCGGCACAGGAAAGTGCAGTCCATGCGGAGTTGCGCGACGAAGGCGATCGTATTTCTAACGCGTGCGGCACTTTTAGCCTCAAGTCCATGCCTGGATGCGCCTATACCCTGTTTACGGACCATCCCTTTCATATCGCAGCGGGCAGCATGCCTCCGCAAAACGGATTCGGATTCGGCGCTGCATTCGTATGGTCAAAGAACACCAAAAATTGGAGGATGAGTTGGGACACGGACGCTGTCGGAGCGACTAGTGCGTCGTGGCGTGCCGGTGTGTATATGAAGCTCGTCCATACACCTCATCCCGCGACGAACCCGATCGTCGTCATAATCCCAGGGCAAAAACCAAGCGAAGAGAGAACGCACAAGCCCTCAAAGTCGTTCACCCATCCCTACACTGTCTTTGATCTCTATGCACAATCGATTTCACTCAACCAGCTTAATTACTTCGGCCTGGGCAACGACACGTCGATAACTGCGAAGTCGGTATTCGGAATGAGCGAAACCATTGTCGGTGGCAGCGCAATCAAACCGGTGTACGAGTGGGCAGCAATACGCGGGCTGCATCTTGCGCTCCTCGGCGATGTAAACGGGCGCTTTGTCGATATCCGTGGATCCCACGGGCAATTGGTGCCATCGATTGAAAACCTTTATACGGAGGCTACCGCACCGGGCCTGACCAAACAGCCGGGATTCCTACAGCTTGGCGAAGGGGTGCGCGTCAAGCCCGTTCTCGGAAATTTCGAATTGAATTACCTCGCGAAATTTCAACAATTCTTTGCACCCTCTGACTCGCACTACTCTTTTCTGCGGTGGGCGGTTGATCTGAACCACACCTACTATCTGTACGGATACGAGCGGTCGGCGCCCCCGAGCACTGAGACTGTAGGTCCTGATTCCTGTGCTGGTGACAAGTGTCCACCAATCCCCTATACCCGGAATTTGAGAGGCTCGATTGGAGTGCGCGTGCTGCTGTCAGAGTCCGTCTACTCGGCGACGAGTGTGGTTCCGTTTTACTTTCAACAGACGCTGGGGGGCCAGGACATCAACAATGTCTTGGCTCTTGGCAGCTACCAAGATTATCGGTTCCGCACCCCCAATCTCTTGCTTTTCCAGGAAACATTCGAACACTCGATCTGGGGTCCATTTGGTCTCAAGCTTATGGGAGATCAAGGAAGAGTGGCTCTGACCCGCCGCGATCTCGGCTTCAACGACTTCAAAAACAGCTTTGCCGCTGGACTCACGCTTCGGGCGGGTGGATTTCCGATGGTGACACTGATGTATGCCTGGGGAGGCCCAGAGGGGCAGCATACGATTGCCAATATGAATACGTCCCTGCTAAGCGGATCGTCACGCCCTTCGCTTTATTGAGAAGCCAAGCGGTCCGATTCGGCAGACGGCACAATGCTAAGCGACTTAGTGCCGAAGAACTACATTTGGATTCATGCACAAACGTGATTCATCGCGCGGGGCCGCGAGAATCGCGGTTTCCAAGATGCCGTTTCCTGAAAGTTTCCGAATTGTCGGCAATCCAGGAATTGGACTCTGTCTTTAGGCCGGAGCATAGAGTTCGCCAACAAGAACAAACACCAGTAGGCGCCAAACCTAGACTAGATTTGATCGCGGGAAAGGACATATCGATATGAATACACTTAAGAACCTGCTCCCGATACTAACCGCTGTTATCAGTGCAATCGCCCTTATAGGCGGGTACGTATATCAAAAGGATCAGGATAGAAAGGCGGAGATACGAAAGACGAGGCAAGAAATCTATTCTCGTCTAATCAGCAATATTACACAGCGAAACGAGATTCTTGGACGTCTTCTCGAACAGTTCCCGGAGTATGTAAAAGTAAAAGATAAGCCGGACGAACGACGGCGAGTAGAACAAGAACTGTCGGCGGCAGGACGATTGACGAGCCCTGAGCTATCAAAGAACGAAGGTCAACGGACTGAGGTGGTCGCGGCTTTGTGCTTATACGGGCCAGATGAGGCGATCGACGCCTATGCGAAGTACGCGACTGCCAACATGGGGCGGAGAGAAGGTGGTGATGTTGGACAACTCATTCTGGACTTACGGCGGTCAATAGACAGGAAAACACACATCACAGCAGAACAAGCTGACTTGGCGATTTGGATGGATCCGAAGTACCTCACTGAGGCGTCAAAGGCTCGGTGACTTCATGCTCCGGGTAAAGACTGTCATGATTTCCGGAATAGTCGCATCCCATTCGCGCGCCACCTGAGTCCTTTGGTGCTAAGTTTGGCTGACACGAACCCCTTGCGATGTTTGTCGGATCACGGACAACTCAGAAGCAGTTCCGATTGTCTGCTAAGACGCGTACCCCAAAGCTGCCTAGCACGACCTCGACATCCTGCTGGCGTCGCTTTGCCTCGCGCAACAACGCGTTCTCCGAAAACCGCGCGCTTTTGCTCGCCACAAATCGCCGAATCCACATGCCGCCCTATCAGAACCGGTATACTGGAGTCAGTTGTATATATCGGTTACGACACAGGAGATTAGCTTTGGTCATTGCTGACAGACTTCGTGCGTTGCGAGAAGAAAAGAAACTCTCTCAGGGTGATATCGAGAAGCGGACAGGTTTGCTCCGTTGCTACATCTCTCGCGTCGAAAACGGGCACACGGTCCCATCCGTCGAGACGCTTGAGAAACTAGCTCGCGCACTGGAAGTTCCGATGTACCAACTTTTCTACGACGGCGAGGAGCCACCTAAGCTCTCGAACTTGCTGAAGCGCAAAACCGGGGACGACATCGCGTGGGGCAGTACCGGGAAGGATGGAAGGCTGCTCGACCAGTTTCGCAGGCTACTGAGCAAGACGGATGCGAAAGACCAGAAGCTTCTGCTTATGATGGCTCAGAAGATGGCGCGGCCAAGTCGCGCGAAAGCTTAGGATCGAGCACTACTCTTCACCAACGGCCTGTTTCGCGCGGCCCAACGATGTAGCAAACCAGCTTAGCGAAGGAAGCGCACATCATGGATAAACCAGCCAGGGAACCGCTCCAGAGCCAGGCCGAGTTCCGCATTGAGTTCCCGGAGAAATTGTCGGAGACCTCGCGGCTTGTTTTAGAGCGTGTCCGGGAGCTTGTGCAAGCTGGCGACTTGAAAGAGGTGGGTTCGGGCGTATTCCGCGGCACCGTCGTCGCGGTCGGTAGCATGATAGAGAACGGGGAAGAGGTGTGCATGGAATACGAGTTTCCCTCCGGGCGATGCCTTGCCCTGTGCCGCGACGAGGATTACGTTTTTAATGTGAAGAGTTGACGGTTCGCCGGTTTCCGATTGGCGCGTGTATCGGGACTTAAGCGATCGATTCCGAGTTGCCGACGATCCAGGGGGTATGCGTAACCGTTGCGCTGTCAGGCGGCATCTATCCGATTGCCGTCTAACAACGACCCGGCCTTGATTCCCTGCGATTAAGCCGGTCCGCCGCATCGCATCCTTCGTGGAGGAAGCCCGCACGCCAACTATGGCAGGATCAGTCCGCAGCTTGTAGCTCGCCTGCTCCCGTCCGTCAGCGACTCAACGGGTTGTGGTCGAAAGACAGGCGAAGATTTATAATGCCCGCATTCGATGAACGGCAACAGGGAGGCCGTTTCCGCTCTCGCGCCGCTTCTGCGGTCATCGGCAGAAGCCTGTCCTCTTCTTCTCCTCGGTGCCGGTGCTTCTTTTCGGTCCGGCGTGCCTACAGCGGCTGACGCCGTAAAACAAATTGCAAGGCTTGTTTACGCTGAACGCGAACTGCGTGGCGCCCGTACGGCGGAGCGCGTAAAGCCGTCCGAATGGGAACCCTGGCTTCAGAGTTTTCCGTGGTTCATCCACGGCGCTGACCGTCTAGCAGAAAATTTTCCGCTCGTGGTTGAGCACCTTCTCACTCCGGCCGAATTCCGAAAAGACACGATCCTAGACCTCATGCAGCCTCGCCACGGCCTCAGTCCAGGCTACAAATTCGTGGCTGACTTCGTCATGCGGGGCCTCGTTCGAACCATCCTGACTACCAATTTCGACACGGGCATCCTGGATGCCCTTAAGCAAAGATATCCGCATATCCGCCACATTCGTGAGATCAACCGCGGATCCGGCGATTACGATCAGTTCAACGTCTTCAGCAAATGCCAAATCGTCTGGCTGCATGGCCGCGCTGAACAGTATTCCGACAAGAACGCGGCGGGCGAAATCAGTGCCGTCGACGCGCAGCTTGTTACGCTGCTGCGCCCTCTCCTCGACTCATCCCCCATCATCGTCATCGGCTACCGTGGTAGCGAAGCCTCGATCATGGACGGCGTTTTCGGGCAGGCCAGAAAAGGCCGGCTCGATTTCGGTCAAGGTATCTACTGGTGCATCCGTTGGGGGGACACACCTCACCCGAATGTGGAAAACCTGGCGCGCCGCGTCGGCTCGAATTTCAGGCTCCTGCGGATTGACGGATTTGACGAACTCCTCCAGGACCTGTCCACGGAACTTATCGGTCAGGACCGCTACTACGCGACGACTCAGTCTGAATTCTTGTCGCTGGAGGCGCGGGCCTTCGATGAGCGCATCGTTCCGAGCGCTACCATCTCCGATCTGGACTTGGACCTCGCGCTTTCCACGATGCGCATGTACTGCGAAAAGCTTGGGCGAGCGCCCGTCACCCACGAAACGCTTCTTGCCCTCATGCGTGAACAGGGACTCATTGTCTCGGACAGAGGGCGTGATTCGGTAACGGCGGGCGCTCTTTTGCTTTTCGGAACTCGGCCGCAGGGTTTCTTTCCCCACGCCGTCGTCACAGTCACGGAAGCAGGTAAGAAGCGCGAAGTTTATGATGGAAACCTCATCACCCAACACAAGCGCCTTCTGGAAAAACTGGAAGCATCGGAAGTCAACCCAGTTCTGAAGGTCAAGAAACTGAGACAGCACGAAGAGCAAAAAGCCTATCCTCGCCGCGCGCTCGTCGAGCTCCTCGTCAATGCTCTCGTCCATCGGGACTATGGAATCGAGGAGCCAGCTACCATCGAAATCCGTCCCGGCGACGAAATCGTTTTTGCAAATCCGGGCGGTTTAACGCAGAATCTCGCGGGCAGAGTTACGCTTGACCGCGACGGAAGCTTTACCATGCCCGAACGGCTTTCCGACCAGCGCAATCCATCCTTATCCGATGTGTTTTTCGGAATGAATGCAATGGAGCGCGCCGGCACCGGCCTACTCGATGTGCGCGCGCTCATGCTCGAATCAGACGGTGCCTGCGCCTTTTACCATCACGCCAAGGAAGCGCGGTTCGAAGCGCGTCTCCTGCAGCCCCAGGCCTCCGCCGGGTCGCACCTCATCGCGCGCTCCACGATCCCGACCGGGCTTTATGTACTCAACGCCATTCCTTTTACCGCACTGCCTGATGCGGTGTCCATCCTGCGATTAAACTGCCCTCTGAGGGATCGACCGCCAGACATCACACTCGGCGCATGTGGCACATTCATCCATCGAGGGGACGAGCTATGGAGTTTCGTCCCGCTGCCAATTTTGACTTCCGTCCTTGGGCCGATCTCTGACCTGAAGGCATCACGATCCGTTCCGAGGAAGGACATCGAAGCCTCGCCAGACGACCGGCGCATTCTGTCCTGGCTGCTCCGCAAGCATTGGGAGCGGCATCTTGCGGGCTTCGAGGACCAGGGTATCGTGCTCGAAGACAGCCGCAAGCACCGGGCGTATTTTGCCGGGAAGAACCGGGGGCCACGCACCATCGTATGGAACAGCGAGCTCCGCCGTGGCATTCGCCGCGAGGTGGTTAAGAAACGCGCCAGCTTGCCCAGGCCCTGGTTTGAGAATGAGGGCATCGGCTACGACCTCGTTGAAATTAGCTCGATGTGGTGCATCCGTCTCAAGCCCTTCTATATGTTCACTGGGCATGACGCCGTCACGCCCCTGCCCGCTTTCACGCGGGGCGCAAAGGCGACCAGCCGGATGAAATATGATCGCAACAAGAGCGTCGAGGCCGACCTCACGTTTTGGAGCAATTTCCTCAGCCGCGGAAATCCGACGATCAATATCGGGGGTCAGCACGTCAACGACCTGGTGATCGACGCGGCTTATCTGACTGTCCAAGTTCCGGAAATTGGATTGATTAATGAGTCTGACGATCAAAATCGAATGTCTGCATGAGCCCGAACTGTTATTCGGTCAGCACAAGACCGGTGTCGAGCCGCGCCGCGATATGGCGAAGGTTGGTGCGGTTGACAACGGGGGCGGCGAAGAACTGTCTGTAGGTCTAGTCGGTCCTGCGGAGGATATCGCAATCGCCCGCGAATGGCTGCCCCGTCTAAACTCGGTCGCTATTGCGCGGGAGAGAAGTGCGCGCCGCTACCGCGACTGGCCAGGCGCGGCGAAGGCCCTCGGCGCGAGCTTTGCCGTCGACGAAAGGTTTGTGCGGTCCCTTGATCCGGAGAGACTCTCTCTGGCCCTTACGAGGACCTCTCCTTCTGACAAATTCGACGAGCTTCTGGACTTATTCGATGCAAAACTGCAAGGTCTTTTCGGCGACGTGCGCCCCGATTGCATCCTGGTATGTCTGCCCGACGAAATCGCAGATCTTCGGATCAGCAATCCGCGCCTTTCGATCCGCGAGCAAGAAGCGCTTGAGCGGCTTCAGCGTGAGGAAGAACAGGAACAGATGGCCCTGTTCCAACCGACGCCAGAGGAATTGAAAGCGGCCGAAGCGCTGCGCACGCAGGCTGAAGATCTACTTTTCCGGATTTTCTATCGCGCCCTGAAAGCGCGCATCATGACCCATCAGAATCCTGTACCGGTTCAGGTCGTGCGGCGGGAGACTTTTATGCGTCCAGACGAGGAGGGACACAGTTTCGCAACGCGCTGCTGGAACCTGGCGACTTCTATGTTCTACAAGGCGGGACACGAACCTTGGCGGCCAGCCGACTTGCCGGGAAATACGTGCTTTATCGGAATTTCCTTCCATCATCTGAAACGGAGGGAAGGCGATGTCGTCTACGCGAGCGTCGCCCAAGCATTTTCAAACGAAATCGAGCCTTTCGCCCTGAAAGGTTCGACGCTTCCGCACGACCAACGCCGCGACCGTCAGCCCTTTCTGAAGGAAGCACAAGCCGAAGTTCTCATGAAGGATGTTCTCGACAAATATGAGGATCTCGCCGGGATGCCCCCCAGCCGCGTGGTCATCCACAAGACGAGTTACTATCAACCCGAAGAGGAAGCGGGTTTTCGTAAGGCCACTGCAGCGCGCGTTCCTGTCACGGACTTAGTCTGGCTTCGTAGCACGGCCTTTCGCCTCATCCGGAAAGGCACACAGGAGCCGTGGCGCGGGACGCTCTGTACGCTTGGTGCGGAGATGTATCTTTTCACGAGCGGATACATTCCGTGGTGGGATGAGTATCCGGGACCCCACATTCCCGCGCCAATCCAAATCGGTTCTTGTGGGGAATCCGATCTTCGGCAGAGAGCCAGGGAAATCCTCGCTCTGACCAAAATGAACTGGAACTCGACCGAGGGAATCGGCCGTTATCCAATCACAATTTCCTTTGCGCGCAAAGTCGGAAGCCTGATGACGGAGCTATCGGACAATCAGACGCCGAATCCTTCGTACCGCTTCTATATGTGAATTCCGCGCACCACATTAGGTCCAGCAGAGGAGCGCGACTCCGCACACTGTGGCCGCAGCCATTGTTTCGGACCGTTCGCAGGCACAGATTGTTCGCCCGCATTGCTTCTAGATCAGGCGTCAGAATAAGCCGGACGCATCCGGTTCGTAGACGCTTGACTCAGGCACTTGAGCGGTGTTGCCTCGCTGAGGTACCCTTCACGGGATTCTAGAAGACTAGAATAGTCAACAAAGCTAAGATCACTCTTAAGGAATGCCCCTTGCAGCAAGAAAAAGAGTCGGTCGCCAAGGCTGCGCCCATGGATCTGTGGACGGGCCCTGCATCCCCTAAGCTCAAGCCCGAACCAATCAAGAAGACTTGGCGAAATGATCGAGACCCGACCCGTCGCCGCGCCACATTCGGGGTTTTCTACCCGCTCTTGGAAATCACTATCGAGAAGTCCGAAGACTTGCATACGAAGCTGCCGGCTCGTTTCGAACAGACTAAACGTCGATCTGTTCAAGGTGTTCGGTTGCATCTTCGAGTTCCAAACCTCATCTTTTCGGATGCGGACTTCCGCGAGTGTAAGTTTCACAGACCAGACGAACGGGGCGAGTCGAATATCTTGGGATCGACATTCAAGAACTGTAATTTCGGCCGCTGTATGCTCGGAGGAACTGTTTTTCGTCACACCACGTTCGAGGGCTGTACGTTCTCCCGATGTGATTTTGGGGCCTCGGAATTCAATGAGTGCCAGTTTGTCGAGTGTAGGTTCACCGAATGTACGGCCGAGAACACGAGCTTTCTCGCTACAGAAATTGACCCAACGGCTTTTCTCAGCGGAATGCTACCGCCAGTCTACAACTACGTAGGCGATATTCCTGAAGGGGAAGCGACTGCTGCCCAGGTCGCGGAGGATTGGGTTGAGGTGCGCCGGAAACTTGCTGCTCAACTCCTAAGATCGAATACCGACATTCACCATACTGGTAACTCTGATCGAGGACTGTTTGAGCTAAAGCGGGCCGAAGTAAAAGCGCGTCTTGAAACGCTTCGGGCGCAACCGCTCAAGGAAGGTTTTGCCCGCTTGCCGGTTCGTGCGGCTCAGGTTCTTGCGGGCTGGGTGGTACTTCACGCGACAAAGGGGGGCACTTCACTTTCGCGGCTTTTCTTAGCCGGGATCATTGTTGTGCCGATCTACGCCCTGCTGCTATCCAAATCCCACGTTACGTTCATGACCCAGGACTGCTACCTCGATTCCTTTGGACCGTCGCTCGTGTTCCAACAACTCGCGCGTGCAGCATCATTGTTTTTTGCCATCGGCTACACAGCCTTTAGCGGAGGAACACTCGCTACGATTCTCCTCACTGCCGGCGCTTTGCTGGGCCTCTTTTGGTATGCGCTTGTAGCCGCCGTCGTAATCCATCGTGTTTACCGCTGACAAGGTACTAGAGATTCTGAGGCTAATAAGACCCCCTTTTACAGCCCTTTTCTTGTATGGGAGCTATGCAAGAGGCGATGCTGAAGATACGTCTGATGTTGATGTCCTCCAGGTTACACCAGTACATACCGCGCCTTATGCCGTTGGACGTATCAACGTAACATGCTACACATTCGATCAGCTCTTGCGACTCGCCCGTCGCGGCGGCCTCTTCGCGCGCCATCTTGTTGAGGAGGCACTACCTCTGGCCGACCCGCAGGATCTGCTCGGGACCCTGAAGTCAGCTTATGTTGATCCCCAAACCTATCATGGTGTCAGGAACGAAGTTTGCGGTTGTGCGCCGTTGCTCGATGTCCGAGAGTCCCAGTTCAACGAGAATGTCGAGGGCCTGAGTTCGCTCGTGAGTTACCTGGTACGAACTTATCTCTACGCATCGGCTTTCGATCAAGGGGCCCGGTCGTTCGGAATGGCGCACGTCCTTGACCTACTCGGTGAACAAAGAGCCGGTGTCATACTATCAAGCGTTCGGAAGCGCAGTTTCTCAGCCTTTGTTGCGGCACGTAACTTGTTCGAAGAGCTCACAGGGATTACATGTCACCGGATGGAAGATTCCCTAGAGGCATTCATAGTCAATGCGAGTGCCCACAACGATCTTGCCGTGATCTTAGGACTCCGGCTACTAGCGCGAGGGCGTCCTTTCACATACGATGCACTTCAGGACTTAGAGTTATAGCCTTGGACGAGAGAGTCGCATTCATTGGAGATATTCATGGAGACCGTGTCCGATTGTCGGCTCTTCTTGCTAGGCTTGATAGTCCAAATCGGAGACTCATATTTCTCGGTGATTACGTAGACCACGGACCGGATTCACGTGAAATCGTCGAAATTCTGCTGGAGATTGTAAACCGCCAACCCAATTCCGTTTTCCTGTCCGGTAATCATGAGATTGGCTTGCTGGCCTTTCTCTCGGGAAAACTTTCCTTCCTCGAATACGCGTGGATGGGTGGTCTGCCCACTATTCGAAGCTACTTGAGCAAGGCGAACCGGGACGTTCGCAGCGAACTTGTGGCGGCTATGCCAAAGCCACATTTCGAGTTCCTGCGCAATTGCAAGCCGTTCTTCGAGACCAATAATTTCCTGGCTTCCCACGCTGGAGTCAATCCAGCCTGTCCTGAAAGCCGTGAACTCGCGGAGATTGTGCTTGGCCGTCATCCGTCGCTTTTCCATGACGGCCTTAGACTTGGCAAGCTCGTCGTCTGCGGTCACTATTTGCAAACCACGCAGACACCTTTCTTTAGCAAGTGCGTTATCTGCCTGAACACTGGATGCGGAACCATAGGAGGCCCTGCGACCGCACTTCTATATCCGGAGATGACTTTTCTGCAAGCCTAAATTTGCAGCGGGAAAGCAGGTCCCTCTATGTAGCTCATAAATGGGAGCAAGCCGGGAGCAAGACATACGTCCAACGCTTGAGAAGTTACGTGGTCGCGGTGACGTTAGAAAGCAAAATCGGAGGCTATTGTTGGCAGGCATCGAAGGAACTGTTCAGACTGAATGCAGCCCATAGCTATGTCGATTGTAATTGTGAGCATGTTGCTGACTTGGTTCGACGCACTTGAGATGCGGTTTGGCTAACAGTTGCCTAACAATAATAGTTAACTTTGGTGCTATCTTTCAATGCCACAACGTCAAACTCAGACTGATTCGAAAGTAGTTACCTGTTTCGAATGCCTTTACTCGGAATCCGGCTTACAGGCTCACCCGCTTTCTTTCAATTTCGCCTTGCACTTGGAACTGTACGTTGCCGCTTGAACGGCACGAGCTATCCCAAGGAAGACCCTATTGACCCTACAGAAGTGAAAGCCCTCGTAGCACGCACCAACATGGACGGCTTCTGAAAATGCAATTCCATTGTGGTATTAACTGTGTCAGAAAAGGCTTGAAAACTCCTCACAACCCGGTGCAACTCCAAACCTGATTTCCCCCGCAAGTCCGCATCAACAGGAGATTTCTCAACAAAACGCTGCACTTACGAAAACTCTTGATTTGGATTTTGAGTCCGCCGCGTCTGCCATTCCGCCACTCCGGCGTGCAATTATCTTAGGCCACCTTCGATATG
This sequence comes from Candidatus Acidiferrum sp., assembly GCA_035622585.1. Lineage (GTDB taxonomy): Bacteria > Acidobacteriota > Terriglobia > Acidiferrales > UBA7541 > Palsa-295. The sequence goes on along the minus strand of DASPVC010000025.1, from coordinate 99,103 downwards.
GCGGCAACCGGCGCCTGGTGCTCCCTTGAAGCCAGTTCAAGCGCAGGTTAGCATCGGCGGGATGATGGCTCGTCTGCGGCTCCTCTTCCGCAACCCTGCTTTTCTGGTGGCTGTGACGGCGTTTCTCGCGGCCTTCGTCGTGCAGTCAGGCGAACTGGGCACAAGCGACACTACGCATCGCCTGCAGACCACGCACTCATTCTGGACATCCGAGGAGCCGGTCGATCCGGGCGACTATCCGGAGTTCGGCATCCATGGCCGCAATGGGCGACTTTATTCGTGGTACGGCATCGGCCAGTCGTTGCTGATGCTTCCGGCGGACATCATCGGCACGTACGTAGGAAACTTGCGCGTTTTCGATGCGTACGATGTCGATCCGCAGCCGCGCAGCATCGTGGTCAGCTACAGCACTAATATCCTCGTCGGCGTTCTCGCGGTGCTCGTCTGTTTTCGCCTGCTGGGCCTGCTGGGATTCACGACGAATCAGCGGATCGCCGGCGCGTTCGCGTTGCTTTTCTGTACTACCTCTCTGCATTACATGCAGAACATGATGGAGAACAACTACATTCTGCTGCTGACGCTCACGGGCCTCGCGTTCCAGTATGAGTGGCTGTGCACGGGCAGCCGCCGCGCGCTGCTTATAGGCTCGGGCGCGCTCGGCCTGAATCTTCTGACACGATTGACCACAGGGATGGACCTGCTCGCCGTGGGGCTTTTCGTGCTGTTGGTTTCATTGTTTACGGGTCTTCGTGGTGGAGCGCTGCGGACGCGGATTGCCGAGTATGCGAAATTCGCGCTGCCGGTGTACGCATTCTTCTTTCTGCTCGACCGCCTGTATCAATTCTACCGCTTTGGCTCGTTCACGAACACGTACATGGATGTGTTTGCGCGCGAGCAGAAGATGTTGAATCCGGACCTGCCGGCAGCATTTCCGTTTGAAACGCCCTTCCACGTCGGTTTTTTCGGCGCGCTGTTCAAACCTGAAAAGTCGATCTTTCTTTTCGATCCCTTGCTCGTGCTGACTCTGCTGCTTGTCCTGTTGGCATGGAAGCGGTTTCAGCCCGAGATTCGGGCTTATGTCATTGCGTCCGCAGCCCTGCTGCTCGCGTGCATCAGCTTCTACGCGAAATACACGGACTGGAGCGGTGACTTTGCTTGGGGCGATCGCTACGTCGAGACTTCAGCCGAACTGGTCGCATTCATTTCCGTACCGCTCCTGATGCGCCATCGCGCCGATGTCAGCAAGATTATCTGGCGAACAGGGATGGCGCTGATCGCGATAAGCATCGTCGTCCAAGTCGCGTCGGTGATGTTCTGGTGCCCGCTCGAGATCTATCAGATGGAGACGCTTGGGCATCCGACCTTCGTGATTTGGCTGCGCCTGAAGAACATCGTCGCGTTCACGCTCGGCAAGATGGGTCAGTGGGGCTTGAACAACGAGGCCATGACGCAGGACCCCTGGGATTACGTCCACATCACCACATACAACTTCCTGCCGTTTCTTCTGACGAAAGTCGGAAAAGCGGCAAGCTGGGTGGTGCATCTAGTGACTGTCGTGTGGTTCGCTGCCCTGGCCACGACGCTCGTCTTACTTGGCTACATTCGGAGCGGCGCTAGGCGTGGCGCATTCAAGCCCGATGCGCAAGCTGTCAAGTAACACTTGGAGTTGTCCGTATCTTCGGCGAGGCCAGTGCTGCCCGCGAATCTCTCCGTGCAGTAGCCCGTGCGAAAACTCCGAACCGAATCGACCGCGGGAGCGTCTAACCACACAGCATGCAGATGCAAGGAGACATTATGGGCAGGCGTATTCTCGGAGTTTGGTATTTCGCTTTTGCTGGTCTGATCCTTCTCTCTTCACCCGTTCGCGCTCAGTTCGGCGGGCCGCCTGCCAGTCCAGCCGCGAAAGCCGAGTGCAAATTTGCCGACGGCAAGACGATCCACATCGACTATTCGAGCCCGCGCATGAGGGGCCGCAAGATTTTCGGTGATCTCGTGCCGTACGGCGAACCTTGGCGCGCCGGTGCAAACGAAGCAACCACTTTCGTGATCGATGCGGATGTGAGCATCGGAGACAAGACGATTCCCAAGGGCAGCTATACGCTTTTCGCCCTGCCGAATCCGGATGCATGGACCCTCATCATCAGCAAGCAAACGGGCGAATGGGGCATTCCCTATCCGGGTCAGGAGTACGATCTGGCGCGCGTGCCGATGAAGGTTTCGAAGCTGGCGGCACCAATCGAAAACTTCACAATCGCATTTGAACAGACCGGTGGAATCTGCACGCTGCGCCTGGAATGGGAAACGACACGCGCCACCGTGGATATTTCCCAGAAGAAGTAAGGGATACCGGACCCCGGCTACTGTCGCACGCGGGATTGCGCTTTCTGGTGGTGCCTTCCGGGGTCGACGATGGCGCGAAACACGCGGCCGCGCCCGATCACATGATCGCCCGAGCGCGCTTCCACATCGAACACGAGGAAGCGGCCCTCGTACTTCACAAATCGCGCGAACGCGCGCACCGTTGCTCCAGGCGGCACAGCCTTCAGGTGATCCACCTCGATCCGCGTGCCAACCGAAATTGTCCCCGGCGGCAGTTCAGGCAGAACGGCCATCACGGTCGCGTGCTCCATCAGCCCGATCATCGAAGGAGTCGACAGCACGGCCGGGAGACTCGGGTCCAACGCCTGAATCGTGTATCGATGTTCCACGACGTGCTCCACCGTGGCTTCCAGACCGAGGCGCGGCCGCTGCTCCGGCTGCGCAGGGGTGCTCGGTGCCCGTCTCCGCGCCGGCGCGGTTTTCCCCGCCCGCTTGCCACGATGCGCCTTACGTTTCTTCATGTCAGGGGATGGCGGGGTTCCGAGCGAGCGTGTGGTGCGCCGCCTGCTCCGAAAAAGCTGCGCGCGAATTCCAGCATGGTAGTCCCGACCTGGTTCCAGAGGCGCCGCTTGAGCGTCCGATAATCCTGCGATCCGCTGAAAACGTCGCGAATCAGGTCGCGAAACGTCGGCGAGCAATTCAGCAACTGCACCATCCGCGTGGTGATCGCGCCGCCGAGGAAGGTTCCGCGAAAGATTTTCTTCGCAATATTCGCTGCGAATTCCAAATCGGCGGAAAAGGCCGCGCGGAGGCGCTCGGGATAAGTCTGCAGTTGACCCTCAATCAGCGCCTGCGCCAGCAGGTCGCCCGAGCGCAGAGCGTAATATAAGCCTTCGCCTGTGATGGGATCGACGCACGCTGCGGCGTCACCAGCCATCGCCCAATTCTTCCCCACGATGCGGCGGCCGCGAATCGTCTGCGCCTGTGGCGACGGCAGCACATGACTGTAAAACGTCGCGCCGTTCATCGGGATGCGCTCTTCGTTGACGAAATCGTCGAGGTGGCGGCGCAATCGGTGCGTCGGACTCTGCCCCATTTTCGCGCAGATGCCGACCGACAAATGATCAGCGCGGGGGAACGACCACATATAGCCCTCGAATTGCTTCAGAAACTTGACCTTGATGATGTCTTCTTCAGTGGGAACGAAATAGCCAAGTGTCACTTCCAGATCTTTCGCGCTGAGCGCGGTGGTTCCGGGAAGCAATTGATTACGCGCACCCGCCGCGACAACGACGAAATCCGATTCGCGCTCTTCTCCGCCTGCGGTCAAGCGCACTCGCGCGCCGTCCGTATCGACGCTCGTCACACGGGAGCGCATCGTCGTGCATCCGGCCGCTGTCGCGCGGTCGAGCAACAGGCCGTTGAGCACTTTGCGCGCGTAAATCACAATCGGATGGCTCATGTCAAAGCGCGCGCGATGCCCGCTGCCCGAGATCAATTCAGCCGTGCGGACGATTTTCTTGGGCTGCGATCCTTGTATGAGGAAGGGATACGCTTCGATCGCCTTGTGAGTCAGGCCGCCGCCGCACGGCTTTTCCCACGCGAGATGCTCGTCGAAGATCGTCACGCGGAAGCCATGGCTGGCCAGGCGCTCGCCGCAAAGCGAGCCGGCGGGTCCTCCTCCGACGATTGCAATTTCCTTCATGGCGCTAATTCGTGGCCCTCTTCTGGTCCTGTGGCGGCCGGATCAGGTCAGCGGGAAGACGGCTGCAATAAACCAGGCGCCGAGTATAGCACTAAAGGGCGGGGCTGCCGCCCGGCACCGCCGCAGGGATGCAAGCGCACATGGTAAAATGATGTTCTCGGTTTCGCCCGTGCGGCGAGACTGAGGGACGGAAGTTTGGTACAGGTCGTTTCGCAAAGTGGGGTGATTTTCTCCTGGGGCGGGTGGAAACACAGCGCCCGGGGAGGGGTGTGCCCTGACCGCGCTTCGGAGCCGTCTTCGCCCCGCTCGCTTTTCGTCCCTGCCAGATGTGAACCGGGCGCTCCCTTTGCCAGTCGCGGTGGGGGGCTGGGCTCATGATCCTGCCCATCGTTCCCGAGCTTCTCGCGCCAATCGCGAGGCACCCTGCCGTCGAGGAAGTCTGCGACAAGCTTCGCCGAAATGCCGGTGAAGTTCGCTTGGGGGGTCTCACGGATTCGGCGAAGGCGCTCGTTGTGCCGCTGGTGTTGCGTGAGCTCGGTCGTCCCGTGATTCTCGTCGCCGAGTCGAACGAACGCGCAGAGACCCTGCTCGAACCTCTGCGCTGGTTTTATGGCGCCGTGACCGGCAAGCCTGGACGCCGCGTGGCGCATCTTCCCGCCCACGATGTGCTGCCATACGAAAATCGCTCGCCCCACGCCGAAATTTCTGAGGCCCGCGCCGTTGCACTCTGGCGTCTATCCACTGGCGAAATCGACCTCCTCGTCGTGCCGGTGCAGGCCGTGCTGTGGCGGATGCGTGAACCCGCGTTCTACCGTGGGCTGGCGCGTGTCATCGCGCGGGACGAATCGATCGCCCACGAAGACCTGATCGGATTTCTGGAACGCGCCGGCTACGAAAAGCAAGCCACTTGCGAAATGCCGGGACAATATTCGGTGCGCGGCGGCATTATCGACGTTTTTTCGCCCGAGGCGCCGCAGCCAGTCCGCGTGGAGTTGCTCGGTGACACGATCGAGTCGATTCGCGCCTTTGATCCGAGTACGCAGCGCTCCACGAATCCAGTCGAGCGGGCCGCGCTTTTGCCGCTCACCGAAGTTCTCCGTGGTGCGGAGGTTCTTTCCCGCCAGCGCGTCGCGGCCATACCGGGGCGCGAGGGTGGGGACATACCTGCGGGCTTCTATCCCGGCTGGGAGTTTCGCGAAATCGCCCTCGAAGAGCGCCCCGGCGTGGTGTTCGATCTCGCGGCCGAGCCGATCATCTTGGTAGACGAGCCGTCGCAGATCGATGCTGCGGTTGAAAACTATCGCGGGCAGCTAGCCGAGGCTTTCGAACGCGCGCAGGACCCTCTTGTCGAGCCTCCGGGCCGCTACATTCTGAGCGAAGAGGAATGGTCGCTCGCGCTCCAGCTTTTCCCGCGCCTCGCGATTGAGCGTCTGGCCGTCACAAACGAAGGCACCGCAGAATTGTCGCTGCAGTCGCAGCCGACCACGCGATACCACGGCAACGTAGCCGCATTCATGACCGAGGTGCGCGGACGGCTGGGCGCGGGCGAGCAGATAGTCGTTTCGGCGGCCAGTACGGGCGAACTCGAACGCTTTGCCGACATTTGCCATGAGTACGAGATGCCGTATCACATGGGCGAGCTTGAGGAAGATGTCACTGTCACACGCCTTGCCGAGGAATCGAGCGGCGGCAACATCCCGGCGATGGTGCTGTGCAAGGCACCGCTTGACGAAGGCGTCGTTTTTCCTGAGGCGCGGCTCTCTTTCTATGGCAACGCCGATCTGTTTGAATCTCTGCCGCCGCAAAGGCCTCGTTCGCGTCCGCAAACAGCGAGCTTCTTCAGCGATCTTTCCGATCTCAAGCCCGGCGATTTCGTCGTGCACGTGGATCACGGCATCGGCCAGTTCGAAGGCTTGCGGCAGGTGTCGACCGACGGCGCAAACGGCGAGTTCATGCTGCTGCGCTATGCCGGCGATGCGAAGCTCTACGTGCCTCTTGCGCGGCTCGACCTGATTCAAAAGTACCAGTCGCTGGGCGGCGCCGAACCCACGCTCGACCGCCTCGGCACAACGGCTTGGGAAGCGCGCAAAACGCGCGTGCGAAAGTCCGTCAGCGACATGGCCGACCAGCTTCTGGCGCTCTACGCCGAGCGCAAGACGAGCCCCGGCCACGCGTTTTCGAAGGACACGAACTGGCAGCGGGAGTTTGAGGATGCCTTCGAGTTCCAGGAAACCGCGGATCAAGAGCGCGCCATCGAAGACGTGAAGCGCGACATGGAATCGAACCTGCCGATGGACCGGCTGCTGTGCGGCGACGTCGGGTACGGCAAGACGGAAGTGGCCATGCGCGCCGCTTTCAAAGCGGTCGCAGACGGAAAACAGGTGGCCGTCCTCGCGCCGACAACCGTGCTTGCCTTCCAGCACCTGGAAACATTCCGCCGCCGCTTCGCTGCCTTCCCGGTACGCATCGAGATGCTCAGCCGATTCCGCACCGAGAAGGAGCAAGAGAAGACGCTCGAAGAACTCGAAGCCGGAAAGTTGGACATCGTGATCGGCACGCACCGAATACTTTCCAAGGACGTCAAGTTCCACGATCTCGGCCTTCTCATTGTGGATGAGGAGCAGCGCTTCGGCGTGGCGCATAAAGAGCGCCTCAAGGAGATGCGCAAGAACGTGGATGTGCTCACGATGTCCGCCACACCGATCCCGCGGACGCTGCATATGTCGCTGGTTGGCCTGCGCGATATGAGCGTGATCGAGACGCCGCCGCGAGATCGCCTCGCGATTCAAACCACCGTTGCTCCTTTCAACGAGACGCTGATTCAGCGCGTGATCGAAGAGGAGCTGGCGCGCCACGGCCAGGTGTTTTTCGTACACAACCGCGTCGAATCGATTGCTTCGCTCGCGTCGATGGTAAAGCGGCTGGTGCCCCGGGCGCGCGTCGTGGTCGGGCACGGGCAGATGCGCGAGAGCGAACTAGAGAAGGTAATGATGAAATTCGTCCGTGGCGAGGCGGACGTGCTCGTCTCAACCACGATCATTGAAAACGGCCTCGACATTCCGCGGGCGAATACGATCCTGATCAATCGCGCCGATCGCATGGGGCTTTCCGAGCTGTACCAGCTGCGCGGACGCGTCGGCCGATCGAACCAGCGCGCCTACGCGTATTTGCTCGTTCCGCTTGAGGGCGCGCTGACGCCCATTGCGCGCCAGCGTCTCGCGGCGCTCAAGGAGTTCAGTGATCTCGGCGCGGGATTCCGGATCGCGGCGCTCGATCTGGAGTTGCGCGGAGCGGGAAATCTACTTGGCAGCGAGCAGCATGGCCACATTGAAGCGGTCGGATTCGATATGTACTGCCAGATGATGGAACGCGCTGTTGCCGAGAGGAAAGGCGAGGCGGTCGCACCAGAGCGCCACGCGACCCTCAACCTGGGACAGGACATTCGCATTCCGCCCGAATACATTGACAGCGAAAACCTGCGTCTGCGCATCTATAAGCGCATCGCGAGCGTCACGTCCGAAGCCGAACGTGACGAGGTGCGCCGCGAACTGGAGGACCGCTTTGGCCCGCCGCCGCTTGGAGTCATCAACCTGCTGGATTACGCGGTGTTGAAGGCCCTGGCGGAGCGGCTGCTGGTTGCCACGGTCGACCGCCGCGGCGATCAGATTGCGATCAAGTTCTACGAGGATACGCCGCTTGGGCCCGATCGCCTCGTGAAGCTGATCGGCAGGCGCCGTGACATGCGCCTCGACCCGACGGGAGTGCTCTGGCTTGTTCCGAAAAGCGGCAAAGACGGAAAGGCCGCACCCGTGGATGCTGTCAGAAACGTATTGCTGCAACTACAATCGTAGCGATAAACTTCTCTTCGAGCGACTACTATGAAAAATCGAAGAATTCTTTGCATTTCCTCTCTGGCGCTGGGGGCGTTGGCCCTCTTTGCGCCTGCCGGATCGCGCGCGCAGTCCAAGCCCGCCGTCGTGGAAGAGATCATCGCGCGCGTCAACAATCAGATCATCACGATGTCCGACTACCAGAAAGCCGCCGCTGGGCTCCAGCAAGAGGTTCAGCAGGACTGCCAAAATTGCACCCAGCAGCAGATTCAAAGTGAGTTGGCCGACCGCCGCAAGAACCTGTTGCGTGACATGATCGACCAGCAACTCCTGATCGAGCGCGCCAAAGACATGGACGTCAATGTGGAGACGGACCTGGTCAAGCGCCTCGACGATGTCCGCAAGCAGAACAATCTGGCGACGATGGAGGATCTTGAGAAAGAGGTCGAAAAAACCGGCTTGGTTTGGGAAGACTACAAGAACCAGATGCGCAACGGCATGCTGACCCAGGAAGTAATTCGCCGGGAAGTTGGCGGCCGGATCGACATCGGCAGCGATGAAGTGAAAAAGTACTACGAAGAGCACAAGCAGGAGTTCAACCGCCCCGAGCAGGTGGCGCTTGCAGAAATATTCCTCGGCACGGAGGACAAGACACCAGAAGAAATCGCCGCCGTCCGAACTCGCGCGGAAGACCTGCACAACCGACTGGTCAAAGGCGAGGACTTCATTACGCTCGCCAAGCGCTATTCGCAGGGTTCCACGGCGCAGGATGGGGGCGAACTCGGGGAATACGAGCGCGGCCAACTGGCGAAACAATTGGAAGACGCGGTGTTTCCTCTCGACAAAGGCCAGTTCACCGACGTGATCCAGACCAAGACCGGCTTTGAGATCCTGAAGGTGCTCGATCATTTCCAGGCAGGGTTGCAGCCACTCGACAAGGTCGAGGGCGAGATTACAAACGCGCTTTACGGCGAGAAGATGAAGCCGGCGATGCGCACCTATCTGGCGCAGTTGCGCGAAGAGAGCTACGTTCAGGTGAAGCCCGGCTACACCGACACTGCGGCCGTGCCCGGCGCGACCGTGATTCAGGAGGTTGCGCCGACCCCGGACACGCCGGACAAGAAGAAGTCCAAGAAAAAACCGCCGCTTCCGAAAGTCAACGGCTGATGAAACCGCAGTTCATCGTGGATCTCGCCGATGGCCAGGCGGTCTCCTCGTTGTTTCTCGTGCGCGAAAAGGAGATTCGGACTTCCGCGCGGACTGGCAAGTCCTGGCTCGAGCTCAGCCTCGCGGACCGCTCCGGAACGATCCCGGCCAAGATGTGGGACAACTTCGAGGCCATCGCGAAGACCTTTGAGCGCGACGACGTGGTGCGCGTCCGAGGCCGCGTAAAGCTCTACAACAACCAAAAGGAGCTGACGCTCGATCAGATCATTCCTGCCGCCGAGCGCGATTACGATCTCGCCGATTTTCTGCCGCACACGAAATACGATGTCGAAAAGCTCTACGCGGCGCTCAAGGCCGCCGTCGCAGGGATGAAGAATCCATGGCTCCAGCGACTGCTTGCAAGCGTTGTGGAAGATCCCGCGATCGCGCCGCGAATGAAGCGCGCTCCCGCGGCGATGATGATGCACCACGCCTACGTCGGAGGCTTGCTCGAGCACGTCGTCAGTCTCATCGGCCTGGCGTCCGCTGTCACGGCGCATTATCCCGAGCTGGATCCCGACTTGCTTCTCGCTGGAGTTGTTCTCCACGACATTGGCAAGGTCGAGGAATTGCGCTACGCGCGCGGGATCGATTACTCCGACGAGGGCCGGCTGCTCGGCCACATCATGATCGGCGTGCGGATCGTTCAAGAGAAGACGAAGGCCATTCCCGGATTTCCCACTCCGCTTGCGGTGCTGGTCGAGCACATGATTCTGAGCCACCACGGTTCGCATGAATTCGGCTCTCCGTCGCTGCCACAGATACCGGAAGCCGTGATGCTGCACTTCATCGACGATATCGACTCGAAGATGGCTGGCATGCGAACCACGCTGGAATCAGCCTCGGCGGAACTGACGGAAGGAAATTGGACGGAGCGCAACCCGTCCCTGCGGCGCGCTCTGTTGCGCACGGATAGGTTTCTGGCGGGTTCCGAGATGCAGGCCAGCGTCAGCAATCCGAACGGTCCTGCAAAGGCGGCGGCAGCACCTGCGTCGAAAGCCGTTGCGCGAAAGGAATAGCTAGGCGGCATGGCCGACCGACCCACTGCTCCGCGCCATTCGCTCCTCGATCTCGCTCCGCTCGAATTGGAGTGCATGAACACGCTTTGGCCGATCGGCGAGGCCACTGTGCGTGAGATTCGCGACCGGCTCGCCCCGCGCCGCGCCCGAGCCTACACCACGATCATGACGATCATGGACCGCCTTGCCCGCAAGGGCGTTGTCGAGCGGCGCAAGTCTGGGCGCGCCTACGTTTACCGCGCTCGGCTCGCGGCCGACGACGCACGAACGCAGGCTTTGGCGCAGATCGTCGATAATTTCTTTGGCGGATCGAAGGACGCGTTGCTGGCGCACCTTCGCGGCGAAGACCGAACCACCGAGGCTGTGCGCCCCGCCGCTGGATTCGATTGATGTTTCCCGCCGAACTCAAGATTCGCGATCTCTCGATTCGCCCGGCCACAATCCTCGCTCCCATGGCCGGCCTGACCGACACGGTCTTTCGCCGCGTGATCCGCTCGCTCGGCGCTTGCGGCCTCATCATGACCGAGTTCACCAGTGCCGAGGGCCTGACGCGCAAATCGGCGCGCACGCTTCAGTACTTGTATTTCGATCCGGACGAGCATCCCATCGCGGGACAGATTTTCGGCTCCGATCCAGCCGTGATGGCGTCGGCTGCGGCTCTGATCGAAGATCTGGGCTTCGATCAGGCCGATGTCAACCTCGGCTGCCCGGTGAAGAAGGTTGTGAAATGCGGCGGCTCGGGACTTCTGCGTGACCTGCCGCATCTCGAAAAGCTTCTGCGCGTCGTGCGTGCCGCCGTTCGCATTCCGCTCACGATCAAGATTCGCTCCGGCTGGGACGAAAACAATATCGTCGCCGTCGAGGTTGCGCGCATGGCCGAGCAGATCGGCATCGAGGCGATCGCGGTCCATCCGCGCACACGCATGCAGGGCTATGCCGGCCACGCTGATTGGAAGATCATTCTCGACGTGAAAGAGGCCGTGCGGATTCCCGTGATCGGCAATGGCGACATTCGCAAGCCGGAAGACGCCGTGCGCATGATTGACGAGACGGGATGCGACGCCGTAATGATCGGCCGCGCCGCGTCATTCAATCCCTGGATTTTCCGCCAGATTGCGGACTATCTCGCCATCGGCCGCTACGACGAGCCGACGGAATCGGACCGCTATCATCTTCTTTCGAGCTATTTCCGCAGCCTGCTTGATGCGGAAATGCCCGATGCCGTGGGCAAGATGAAGCAGTTTGCGACGCTTTTCACGCACGGCGTCCAAAACGGCGGCGAGCTGCGGCAGCAAGTCCACCATTCGCGCACCGCCGAGGAAATCCTCGACTGCGTCGATAGCTTTTTCGCCCGCGCCGCGACTTCTTCCGCCGATTAGGGATTAGTCGTCCCGCGTGATGAGAAGTTGTTTGTAGGCTTCGCGCCGAGTGATGCCGCGCTCGCGAGCGACCTGCTTCAGCGCTGCCTTGCGGTCCACGCCCCGTTCCTGCATGATTTCTTCGACCCGCCTCGCCAGCGGCTCCTCCTTGGCTGATCCGGCTTCGTTGGCGGTGGGCGCTTCGTGCCCGTCGGGAGGGCCGATCAGGAGCGTAATTTCTCCGCGGGCCGACTTTTTTCGCACAGCTGCAACCAGGTCTTCGAGGTGCCCGCGCAGAAACTCTTCGTGCATCTTGGTCACTTCGCGGGCGATCACCGCAGGACGGTTCCCGAGAACTTCAAGCGCATCTTCCAACGCGTCGAGCAATCGGTGCGGGGCTTCGTAGAGCGCAAGCGTTCGCGGCTCGCCCGCCAGTGCACGGAGCGCTTTGCGCCGCTCCGTCTGCCGCGACGGGAGGAACCCCACAAACACGAATTGCTCGATCGGCATTCCCGAGGCCGCCAGCGCCGCCACGAACGCCGACGCACCCGGCACCGGCACGACCCGTATCCCGTGGCGCAGGCAGAGGTTCACCAATCGATGGCCTGGGTCGGAAATGGCCGGAGTTCCTGCGTCGCTCACCAGTGCGACCTTCGCGCCCTGTTCCAGCTCGATCACAATTTCTGCGGCGCGTGTGATCTCGTTGTGCTCGTGGTAGCTCACCAGCCTCTCCGAGATGTCGAAATGTGAGAGCAGCTTGAGCGTTTGCCGCGTGTCCTCGCACGCGATCAGGTCCGCTTCCTTCAGAATGCGCAGCGCGCGCAGCGAGATATCTTCCAGGTTGCCGATCGGCGTCGCTACCACGTAGAGGCATCCCGCCCCGGCGTCTTCGGCCATTGCTTTTGCCCGATCTCTTTTGTTGGCCAACGGATCGCTCCCGACCGCCACACAGCAGATCACTGAGCGTAAGCTCGCCGCCGTCCCCTTGGCAAGGAGCAACCGGATTTCATTCCCGCCTGCGGAGGCAAGCAAAATTGACATGGTTGCGAGCGTCAGATAATCTGGCTAATCGGAATTCAATCGCCAAGGAGCACTGAATGGCTCAGGGTACGCCTGTAAAGCATAAGAAGAAGACGAAGTCAGTTCTCAGGAATATTCGGCATGCGGAGCGGCGCGCAATCATCAATCGCAAGAATCGCACGCGGGTTCGCACAGCCATCCGCCGCATGCGCACGGCGCTCGGCTCGGCGGACGCCGCCGGAGCGGAAAAGCTCGCCTCGTCCACGTTTTCGGAAATCGACCGGGCCGTGCGCAAGCGCTCGCTGACCGAGAATACCGCCAATCGCTATAAGTCGCGTTTGGCGCTCGCCTTGAACGCGCTCAAGGCGAAGAAGTAGTCGCTCATAAAGCTACATTTGCGGAGAGGCGCTCGAAGATTGCGGGCGCCTTTTCCTTTTGCGGGGGAGAGTTCAGGCGGACCGCGCGGCGGATTGTGCCGTAGGCGAAGTGAGCCGCGCGACCAGAAATTCCATCATAGCGCGCGGATCCGGATTCGCCGATTTCAACTGGCTGTCCGCCTCGGCCAGGGCGATGAGGCCGGCCACTAAATCCGCTTTCGGGATGCGATGCGCCTGCCGGACCGCCGCCTCCGCGGCTTCGGGCCTCATGTTCAATTGCCTCGCCGCCTGAAATCCGTTCGCGTGGACCGACAAATCGCGCGCTTCGATCAGCTTCCGATACATCCACGCGAGCGCGCCCACAATCCCCGGCGGTTGCTCGCCCTCGCGAAGCAGATTATCGAGAAACGCGAGCGCCGCGTCGCGCTTGCGGCTTGCCAGCATGTCGGCCAGTTGCCACACCGTGTTCTTGCGCGCCGCGACTACGAGCGCCTCGATGTCGGTCGGCGTGATGCGCCGCCCCCGCGCGTAGGTCGCTAGCTTCTCTAGTTCGATCCGCATGCGGGCAGGAGAGCCATTCAAGATTTCGGCGAGCAAAGCGGCGGCCTCCCGGTCGATTCCTGCGCCAAGTTCCTTCGCCATCTGTTCCGCGAGCAGGGAAGCGGATTCTGCGCCGATCGTCAGCTCGACCACCAGCGCCTTTTCCTGCAACAGCTTCGAGAACTTCAAGCGCCCATCGAGAGCGGCCGCCTCGATCACGAGCACGGTGAAGGGCGCGGGCGACGTCAGATACTTTTCCAGCGCCTCCAGAATTTCATCGCGCGATTTCTCGCCGAGTTTTTCGATGGATTCCGCGTCCTCGACGATCACCACTTGGCACCGCGCGAGCATCGGCAGCGTCTGCGCGCGGCCAAGGATTTCGTCCCAGCCCGAATCGCGCGCGGAAAGTCGCGCCACCGCCCAGTCGCGCACTTCTTCGGGCACGAAGGCATCGATGATTCGATTGCGGCACATCTCGCGCAGATAGAGATCGGTGCCCAGCAGCACGACGGCCGGAATCGGCTTACCGCGAGCGAGCCTTTCGAGGAGCCTTTCCGGAGAAGCTGCCGCCATCAGAAATTCTCCAGTACGTCCGCGACCAGGTGGGACGCAAGGTCGTGAGACATCCGGTCGAGCGCCGGGTCCTGCTCCTCGAAAAACGTGTTCACGTCTGTGGAGATCTGATACTCGTCGCGGAACACCATGTCCTTGTTGTCGTAAACGGATTTCTGCGTCTGATTGTCGATCAGTTGCACTTTGGTGTGTACGGTAACGAGCATCATCGTCACCTGCCCGGTGGTGGCCTCGAACAGCACCGGATTGGTCTCGATCGAAAGCACCTCTCCGGTCAGGGTTGCGTCCGCCGAGTCCCGGTCCTGCACGACGCGGTACTTCGTCCGTGTGATGAATTCGCGGATCACCGCTTGGGTGAAGCGCTGCTCGATGCGATAGCGCGTCGTATCATTCTTGAATGCAGGAATGGCGATGGTCTTCCAATCCGACGGCAACTGCGCGGCCCGGCCCGCCACGTGATAGCCGCAGCCCGCACACGCCAGCGCCAGGAAAAAGGCAGCCATGCGCAGAGCCAGCCGGGTTTGTCCGCCGTCAATTTGGCTGCGCTGCTGATCGTGCAACGAGTTCCTCCGCGATGCGTACCGCGTTGGTAGCCGCCAGGCGCAGATTGTCCGCGACTCCCCAAATCCAGATCCCGCTCGCGATGTTTGGATCGGGCTCAATCCGCGCGAGCTGGATTTCAGTTTCGCCTGCGGCGCTGACGTTCGTCGGTGGAAGATCGCCCGGCCCGGCGATCTTGACGCCGAGCTTCGCCAGCGCCTCTTCGATGTCCGCTGCCGCTACGGCCGAAGCCGTCTCCGCGTACGCCGCGAAAGCATACCCGTAAAACACAGGCGCTTGCACCAACTGAATTGCCGGCGCTGGGGCGCGCCCGGCGAGATTGCGAGCTACGTCGCGCGCAATTCCGTCGCGGACGTCGCGCAAATTCGTCGTACTGCCTTCGCCGTAACGAGTGAGTAGATTGAACGCGACCTGTGCGTCGAAGACGGGTCGCGCGATTTCGCGAAATGAGAGCAGGCTGGCCGTTTGGCTCTCCAACTCCTCGATGCCCGCTTGACCGCGTTCCGAAACCGGAGGGAACAAGAGCACGGACACCCGCTGCGTCGCAAACGCTTTCAACCCTGCGGCAAGCGTGCAGGCGATGATGACGGGAGCAGAAGGGGACTCATAAACACCGGGAGCAGCCGACCCATTTCCTGCCGCGCCCGTCAGCGGCGGCAGCATCGCCGCGAGCGACGGTATCCACGATTTCACGGGTGTTGCGTTTGGGGCCCCTGCCAGCGCGCCGGTCATGTCGATCACCGTCGCGCCGGATCTCTGCGCAACAGGCCAGTTTCGTTCGGCGTCCGAGGCACTGCCAACGAAAAATGCGAACTCCGCTCCCTCGAAGCTGTCGTCTTCCAGCGCCCGGATGAACGTCGCCTCGCCGCCCGCCTCCGCCAGCGTTCCGGCCATCACACTTTCATCCAAGAGAACGATTTCGCTCGCTGGAAAATTGCGGTCTTCGAGAACCTGCTTCAGTTCCTTACCGAGGAGTGAAGACGCGCCGACGATTGCGACGCGGTGAAATGCCCGGGGCCCGGAGGGCATGGCTCAGGCGTGGCGCGAGGCAAGGCGATGGCGCGCCGTTCGGATGGTGTAGAGCACGACTCCGTGAAGCGTGTAGACTGCGGCCATTGTCATGAGTGTGGGACGCGAGAAGAACCAGATCACTCCGCCCAACAGCACCAGCAGCACCACCGATAGCGAGGGCCAGCGCCGGGTCCACGGAATGTCCTTGAAGCTGTAGTGGCGTATCGTGCTCGACATCAGCACTCCGAGCGCCACGAGCAGTGCAAGCCACAATACCGAAAGCCGCGGATCGGAGATCGGATTTTGAAAGAAGTGCACGGTCGCTGCAATCATGCCCGCCGCCGCCGGCGTCGGCATCCCTGCGAAATACCGGTTGCCCCCCGGCGCCATACCCTGAATGTTGAAGCGAGCCAAGCGCCACGCGCAAGCGCCGAGATAGAAGAACCCGACCAGCCAGCCAAGTTGGATCAAATGCGACTCTTCGGGCAATCCCACTGCCGCCACTGCATGGATGCCCCACGCGTATGCGAGAAACGCAGGAGCCATCCCAAACGTGACTACATCGGCCAGCGAATCGAACTGCTTTCCAAATTCGCTGTTCGTACCCATCGCGCGAGCCACGCGGCCGTCGAGCGAATCGAAAATGATCGCGAAGCCGATCGCCCGGGCCGCGTTGTCCATATCGGCGATCGTGCCCTCGAGCGTCGCCAGGATCGCGTAGTATCCGCAAAGCAGATTCGCCACGGTGAAAACGCTGGGAAGGATGTAGACGCCCCGGCGAAGCCGCGGATTGCGCAGCGGGTTTCTGGTTCTTTCCTCGTGCCCGATGGGGTCTAGCTGGTTGAAATCCATCTTGCGATTACCGTTTCTCCGCCCTGGGCAGACTGTCCGCGCTTCACCGTGACTTCAGTTTCCATCGGCAGCCAGATATCCACGCGCGACCCGAATCGTATCATCCCTACGCGGTCGCCGATCGCCACCGCATCGCCTGGCTGCTTCCAGCATAGCACGCGCCGGGCGATCGCTCCGGCGATTTGTTTGAAGACCAACGTGCCCTTTGGCGTATCGAGATAAATGACGTTCTGCTCGTTCTCGCGCGAAGCAGCCGAACGGTAGGCGCCATAGAACTTGCCCGGATGATGAACCACTTTGGCGATACGCCCCGCAAACGGTGCGCGCTGCACGTGTACGTCCCAGATCGAGAGGAAGATGCTGATGCGGTGGCCCATCTTCGATTCGAACTCTTCGTCGACGATTTCGATAATGTGGCCGTCGGCGGGCGACACCACCACTCCCGGCTCGGCGGGGATTTGTCGCTCCGGATCGCGAAAGAAGTAGAAAACGAAGAGTGCTAGAAAAATCAGGATGCCACCGGGCCATTGCAACCCTAGGGCGATGCATGCGGCGCCGAGCACGAGCGGCGGAACCGCAAATTTGTACGCTTCTCGAACCATGTCGCGCGGAAAGTACCGTTCTAAGCTGGAATGGGCGCGGCAGACTGCGAAGTGTCGGGCGTTCTTAGGCCGCGATCATTGGCTTGTGTGAATGCAGGTGTATTGTACGACAGAAATAAAACCCGTGCCCGACGCTAGTGGCGCATCGCCTGCTGACGCTGGGCGAGAATCAACTCCATGCGGTCCTTCAGGCGCAGCTTCAGCTTCTTCAGGGCCGTTTCTCGCATCAGGTCTTCCGAGTTCAGGTAGGAGGATTTGACGATTTGTTCTAGCTGGGATTCACAGCGGGAATGTTCTTCAGCGAGCCTTCGAAACTCGGGGTCAGTTGCCAACAGGGACTGCCGGATATCCTGGCTTGTCATCGCCATGCGTTCCCTCCCGGTTGTGCGGAGCTTTCACATGGCTGTAACAATTACCACAAACCAGTTTCTGAGCCAATAGCCCTCCTGTGGGAATTAGAAACGCGGTGAACGAAGCAGAAGACGGCGCCGTGCGGCTCCCTGGCACGTGTGTGCTGTTTCAGAGTGAATTGATCAGTTCCACCGAGAGCAAGCGGGCTTTCTGCGCCAGGTTTTGCGCGCGGGCCCAATCTCCGTCCTTACTGGCGTCGCGCGATTGCGAAAGGAAACTGCGAATCTTGGCGGCAAGATCCGTCTGCGCGGCATTCAGTTGCTTGCCCTGCGTCTGCTGCAAATTGCCTTCAGCTGCAGAAATATCGTCGTTGGTTCTGCGCTCGTACGCAGCCTGATCGCCGGGCGAAAGCTGAGGGGAAATCTGTGGCGCCGGCGGACGATTCGCCTGTGCCTCGGTATCCCCGGAGGCCTGTTCGGAAGGCGCCCTGCGCGGAGCCGATGGTTTCGC
Source organism: Candidatus Acidiferrum sp. (assembly GCA_035622585.1). Taxonomy (GTDB): domain Bacteria; phylum Acidobacteriota; class Terriglobia; order Acidiferrales; family UBA7541; genus Palsa-295. The sequence continues at coordinate 81,269 of DASPVC010000025.1, read as the reverse complement.
GGGTGAAATCGCGACCGGGGGCGGCGTCGGCGTGGAAGCAACCGGCAATGTCGGCGGTGCGGCAGGGGCCTCCGTTGGCGGAGCCGCGTCGGTATCGGGTGCGGTCGTCATCGGCCGCACCGCCTCGGTCGGAATCGGGGCCGCAGGCGCAGCCGCGCGCACCGTCTTGGAAGCACAGCCGCTCAGCGCAGGCAGGAACGCGCAGGCCAGCAACACCGCTGCTGCCTGGACATCAATGCGTGATCGGCTGGGCATCTATCTTTTCTCGGCGACGACTGGTCTATCCGATTCGCGTGTTTTGGACGCTGACCCTTCGGGAAGCCGCGCGAGCGGCAGCTCCACGCGGAAGGTAGTCCCTTTCCCTGGCTCTGAGTCAAATTCTATCCGGCCATTGTGCAACTGCACAAATCGAAATGTGTTCGCCAGTCCAATTCCGCTTCCGCCGGGACGGGTCGTAAAAAACAGTTGAAAGATCTTCTTCTGATCTTCCGGCGGAATGCCCCTGCCTGTATCCTGCACCGCGATCGAGGCAAATTCGCCCGCTCGTTTCAGGCTGACCGAAATGCTTCCGCCGGAATTGGTGAAATCGCAGGCATTCAGCACCAGGTTCAGCACTGCCTGATGAATCAGTTGCCGATCGACGAGCGCCGGCGGCAGGTCAGGAAGCAGGTCGGCGCGAAGCGTAAGACCCGCTTTCGTAACCGTCGGGCGGGCCGCGTCCAGCACCTCTTCGAGGAGCGCCTTCAGGTCCGTCTCCTCCATCTTGAGTTCCACGGGCCGCGTGAAATTCAGGAAAGTTTTTACCGCCCGGTCGAGCCGGTCGATTTCGCTGTCGAGCATCTTGACGGCCTGCTGCGGTTCCGGCTCGACCGGCATATTGGCCTTCAGCACTTCGAGCCACAGCCGCATGGAATTGAGCGGGTTCTTCACTTCATGTGCGACGCCGGCGGTCTGCCGCCCAAGAACGGCCATACGCTCAGAAAGTTGCAACTGGCTGCCGATGCGCTCGATCGACCCGACGTCTCGCAAGGTGACGAGAGCGCCCATGCGGTTCCCGTGCTCGCGAATCACCTGCGCGCTCACGCCGATGCGCTGCGGCCCTCCTTTTCCGTCGAGCGTTATTTCCTTTCCGTCGCTCACCTCAATCTGATCTCCTTCGATCCGCAAGGCGCTGCGAAGAGGATGCCGCGGCGGAAAGATTTCGGAAACTCGCCGGCCGCGCAGGTCTGACGCCCGAGCACCCAGGAATTTTTCGGCTGAAGGGCTCACCAGAACCGCGCGTCCTTGCGCGTTGAAGAGCAGCAGCCCGTACTCGAGCCCGCTCATCACTTGGTCGAGATTCTCCCGCAGCGTACTGAAAACCTCGCGCACATCGCGTAGTTGCTTTCCGAGGCCCACAATCTTTGTGCTTACCGCGCCCAATTCATCTCCCTGCGCTACCGCCGGTTCGGCGTCGAACTGGCCGGCCGAGATCCGGTCCAGTTGCGCTGAGATCCGCGCGACGGGAGCCAGTGCGATCGAACTGACGAGAAACGCCAGCAGCGTCGACACCAGCACCAACCCGAGTGCCCGATACCCAGCCGAGACCAACTCCGGCATGATCTGCCCGCGGATCAGGGCCGACGACAGCCCGACGCGAATGTCACCGAACGGTTGCCCTTGCAATTGGAATGGCAAGGAATACTCATACGTCTGCGCCGGGCCCCATAGCTCGCGGATCTGCGCGAAAAACCTGCCGCGAGCGAGCGAGCTGATCTCCGGCCGTCTTGCGAGTTTTTGGTCGCGCAATGTCGCATCGCTCGAAACCAGCACGATGCCATTCGAGTCGCTGATCGTAATTTCGGAGATCGTGGGCGAAATGCCGACGTCCGATTCAATCAGTGAATTGAGCGTGCTGCTGTTGTCGAACGTATGTCGGACATAATCGCGCAGATCCTTGCTCTCGAAAGAGGCAGGCGCTTGTCCCTGCTCGGCGGCCTCCTTCAGCGCGTTCCCGCAGGCGCCATAGACCTGCTGAGCCACAAATCCCGCCGTATCCGTCTGCTGCCGTAGCGTCTGCCGCATGAGCCGAGCTAGATAGAGCGTCGAGACGACCGTCACCACGAGCAGCACGAGCAGCGACGTTGCCAGCGTAAACTTAGTTTTCAGGCTGAGACGCATCGCTCCGCCCCGCCTCGTATTCTTTCAGCTTGTTATGGAGGGTCTTCAGGCTGATGCCCAGCAGCTCCGCCGCGCGCGTCTTGTTCTGGCTGGTCGCTGTGAGAGTTTGTAGGATCAGCTCGCGCTCGGCATCATCTACGGTCGTTCCGATCGGGAAGCGGATGCCGCTGAGCGCGGACGTGCTCACGGTCGGCGCCCGCCCGAAGTCAGGAGGCAGGTGCTGACGGCCGATCGTGCCTCGGTCGGACGCGATTACCGCTCGTTCCATCACGTTCCGCAGCTCGCGCACATTTCCCGGCCAAGGATACGACCGCAGTAGATCCATCGCGTCGGCCCCTATGCTGCTTACCTTCTTGCCATGCTTTTCGGAGAGTTCCGCCAACAGGTGTTCGATCAGCAGTGGCAGGTCTTCCTTGTGCTCGCGCAGAGGGGGCAGGTGAATGTGAAACACGTTCAGGCGGAAATAGAGATCCTGTCGCAATTGGCCGCTTGCGACCGCCTGATCGGGGTTCTTGTTTGTGGCCGCCAGAACGCGCACGTCCACCGGCGTCTCGACCTTGCTGCCGAGCCGCCGCACTTTGTGATCTTCCAGCACGCGCAGCAGCTTGGCTTGCGTCGGCGCAGGCATCTCGCCTATTTCGTCCAGCAGCAGTGTCCCGCCGTGCGCCAGCTCGAAGCAGCCAAGGCGCCGCTCGGCAGCTCCCGTGAAGGCGCCTCTCTCGTGTCCAAAAATTTCGCTTTCCATGAGCGACTCGGGGATTGCCGAGCAGTTGATGGCCACGAACGGACGCTCCGCGCGCGGCGACAGCATGTGGATCGACCGCGCCACCATCTCCTTGCCGGAACCCGTTTCACCTGTGATCAGCACAGAAGCTGTCGACGGCGCAACCATCTCCACCTGTCGCATCACTTCCTGCATCGCTACAGAGGAACCGACCAGTGTGCCCAGCTTGCCCGCATGGCGCAGTTGCTGCGTCAACGCCGCCACCGCCTGCCGGTCCCGCACCCGTCCTACGGCGCGGTCGAGCAGCGCCCGCAAGACCGGCGGTTTCAGCGGCTTCTCGATATACCAAAACGCGCCCGCGTCGATGGCCTGCACAACGCGCTCGTCGCTTCCGCGCCCGGTGATGATGATCACCGGGATCTGCTCGATGTCCTCACCGAGATGCCGCAGCAGGTCGAGGCCGTTCATTCCCGGCAGTTCGACATCCGCCAGGATCACCTGCGGCTGGAATTCGGGGAATTTCGCAAGGGCTTCCTCGCCGCTTCCGACGCCCAGCACCTCGCAATCCCACTTCCGCAGCAGGGCCTCGTAGCCTTTGCGGGCGTTTTCCTCGTCCTCGACGATGAGGATGCGCTGCAGCGATGAATTCTCGGTTGTCATCAATCATTCGAATCTACCAGCAGTTTTAGGGAAATCCAAGGCGGGCTGGTCTCCTACAGAGAAGCCAAAAAACCCATTTGAGGTAGGACACACTTCTGCGAGCGGCGCTTTATCGGGCGCGTCCCATCGAAGACCTTTCCTGCGTAGGATCGCGTTGGCGATTGCTAGGTTCGCCGGAAGAACAGCGACCGCTCGAGAATCAGCTCCAGCTTCGTATCCTTCCCGAGCGTTAATTCCTGCCCAAGGCTCGACGCGGCCATATAAGCAGTGACGGCTCCGACGGCTGCACCCATCGCGGCATCCTTCTTATCCTTCGAAGCCACCCCGGAAGCGGCTCCCACGAGCGCCCCGGCTGCGGCGGCCTGCAGAGCTTCATTTCGCTTGTCCGCAGTGACCTCGATCTCACCTTCGCGATTGTAGTCAACGCGGATCGAGTGCACTCCCGGCACGTCGTCCACCATCGCCACCAGCGGAATCCATCCGTTCGGGGTCTTGATGTCGTCAAACGTCAGCCAAAGCCGGGCGCGTCCCGTCTTGTGCGCCGATTCGATCTTGTCGACGTGGCCGCGAATTTCGGCGCCTGCGGGCAAGCCCGTGCCATCAGCGCTGATGAGTCGTTCGAGCGTCCGAACCGTAAATTGGTCGCCCGCTTTCGTCTCCTTCGTGCCGAGTTCGCCTTGCAGCCGGACTAGGAAACGGGTTCCGGAAGTAACTTCGTTTGGTGCGGCCGAGGCCGCGGATTGATCCTGCGGAAATGCCGGCCGTGTGGGGGCGAGCAAGAGGACCAGCAGCGCCGCCATAGCCGGAAGCATAGAAATGCGATTCATACGCTTCTCCCTGTCGTGATTTGGCTTGGCGCTTTCTGCTGGATAGAAAGCGGTGGTGCGAAACTCAGTACTTCAGATGCCCTTCGGCGTTGCGAGGTGGCCCGAGGCTCGAGCGCCGCAGCCCATCCCCAACGCCAGCTCCAATTCTACACGCGAATCGATGCGTTGCAATTCGGGACTGAGCTCTGTCCCATTTCTGTATCCATTTGATTATCTGAAGGTTGCGCGCGTGCGTATTCTTACGATCTTGCCATTCGTCCCGCTTTGGAACTAGATTCCACGCCCTCGTGATATTTCCCTAAATCGTAAGGGCTTTCATTTCAGTAGCAGTGTTTGCCCGAAATGGTTCGGGCTTTGCAGTTGCGTTCCGGAAATAATCAGGAAAGGGGAATAACCATGTCGGTAACTAGGGCCGAAGCGGTTGCAACGGTTGGGCGCCCGAGCACTGTGACTGTCTTGATTGTTGACGACGAGGATTCCACGCGAAATCTGTGCCGCGATGTCGTTGCCGACTCCGGATTGCGCGCCCGCACCGCCTCGACCACCGAGCAGGCGCTCGACTCTCTCGAACAGTTCCCCGTCGAAATCGTGATTACCGATTTGCGCGTTCCGCAGCTCGGCGGCATCGAGTTGCTGCGCCGCATCAAGGAGATCTACCCGCAAACGGCCGTGATTGTGCTCACGCAGTACGGAACGATCGAAAGCGCCGTCGAGGCCACCCGCATGGGCGCGGCCGACTACGTGACCAAGCCCTTTCACGTCCCCGAACTGCGCGCCAAGATCGAACGGGTTGTCCATTCGCTCGAAATCGATCAGGAAAATCGTGTCCTGCGCGAGCAGCTTCGCACGCGCCCCGGCTTCGGCGGCCTGATCGGCGTCTCGCCAAAAATGCAGCGCGTGTACCGCCTCATCGAAAAGGTGAGCCAGCATAAGTATCCCGTTCTCATCCTCGGCGAGAGCGGCACCGGAAAAGAACTCGTCGCTCGCTCCATCCATTTCTCGGGTCCTCGGCGCAGCGAACCGTTTGTTCCGGTCGATTGCTCGTCTCTCGCCCCGACGCTGATCGAATCGGAACTCTTCGGTTATGTAAAAGGCGCCTTCACCGGCGCGATGCATTCCAAGACCGGCTTACTGGAAGCCGCTGGCAACGGCACGCTTTTTCTCGATGAAATCGGAGACCTTCCAGTCGACCTGCAAGCGAAACTTCTGCGCGCGCTCCAGGAAAGGGAGGTAAAGCCCGTTGGTGCCACCGACCGCGTTTCGATCTCGGCGCGCGTCATCGCAGCCACGAACCGCGACCTGGAGGCCTCCGTCCGCCAGGGCCAGTTTCGCCAGGACCTCTTCTTCCGTCTCAACGTCGTGCAGATCAAGCTCCCACCGTTGCGCGAGCGAAAGAGCGACATCCCTATCCTCGTGAACGCCTTTCTCGAAAAGTTCAACGAGTCCAACGGCAGTGTCCGCACCATTTCCGAGGACGCCATGGCTCGCCTGCTGGCCTACGATTGGCCCGGCAACGTTCGGGAGCTCGAAAACGCTATCGAGCGCGCCGTCGCGCTCGGCTCGGGACCCCTCCTGCACGTCGGCGATCTACCGTCCAACCTCCAGTACGGTTCCGGCGAACGCATGCCGCAAAGTGATGAACTTCTCCCGCTGGAGGAGCTCGAACGACGCGCAATTCTCCGCGCCCTTCACGAGGCTGGCGGCGATAAGCTGGCTGCCGCGCGCCTTCTCGGCATCGGTAAGACCACTCTCTATCGCAAGCTCAAGCAATACGACGCCGAATCGCACGCCCGTCCCAACTAATTTTCCACCGGCACGTCTCCGGGACCTGCATGAGTCTCCTTACTCGCGAGCGGCATTCCTAGACAGGGAAGCCGGTTAGCCCTAGGTGTCGAACTGGGAAGTTCGACGCCCAACCGCACCGAACAACATGCGTCAATTCGTTGATAAGCCGCGACTTGAGAGTGCGCGGCACTTGGCGAACGTTATGCAATGCACCGCGCGTGCGTCACGGAATTCGCCCCGAGCCTTCATTCCTTTGGATGGACGTGCTGCGCCGCTGCTTGGAGTATGCGGTCGCCATCGCTCTGGCATTGCTATCGAGCTACTGGATCGTGGAGGGGCGTTGGTAGAAGCGTTGGTGGCGCGCGGAGCCAACTACGTTGGGTATGGCAGAGTCGGTTCATTCAAGTCGAAAGTCCGTTCATCATGCCGCCACGCTCCCCTCTGTTCATCTGCCGGCCGGTGCGGCGTTCGGCGCCGTCTTCGATTCGAGCGGCGAAGCGCTGTTGATCGTGGGCAACTCGGGAACTATTTACAAAGCCAATCGACGCGCGCGTGAACTCCTCCGCCTGAAAGATTCCTCTCCTCACAGCGTAGAACTGGCTGACTCCATATCCGATCCTTACCGCCGCCGATTCAGGTCGTTCTTGGCGCCACCGGCTTCGGCAGAGCGCCAGCAAAGCCTTGATGTTACGCTCGCCAGCGGCTTTCCCGTGCGCGTCACCGTTCGAGGGGTGCTGCCCGGCTCTCAGCTTCTGCTGGTTTGCCTCGAGGAAGGCTCGATCGTCCACCGGGCAGACGCGAAATCGCGGCATCTGGAGGCGGAGCTTCGCAGCGTTCTCGACTCTCTCCAGGTAGGTGTGGTCCTTGTCGATCCTTCCGGTCGCGTCCGCTTTTCAAATGCCCGCTTCGCGCAGCTTTTCGGGCTGGAAGCGCGCGCGATCCATGAGGCTGTGAACCTAGAAGCGCTTCAGGAACTGATCGCGGGACGCTTCCGCGATCCCGCAGCGTTTTCCACGCCCTGGAAAAGCTATCTCAGCGGCGCCGCGGAACCGGGCCACGATGAGTTGGAACTCACGCGCCCCACGCAGCGCGTGCTGGAGCGTTTCTTTCGACCGGTGCTGGACGCCGAAGGACGTACCCTCGGCTGGCTTGAGCTCTACGCCGACGTAACCGGGCAACGCAAGATTCAAGCGACGATGCTGCAAACCGAAAAGATGGCTGCTCTCGGGCAGCTCGTCTCCGGCATCGCTCATGAACTGAACAATCCGCTCACGGCGATTATGGGCTACGCGCAGCTCCTGCTCGGGCATGGGCTCCAATTGTCCCAGCTCGCGGAAGCTAAAAATGTCTACCACGAAGCTGAGCGTGCGCGGCGAATCGTCAAGAACTTGCTGTATTTCGCCCGCGAAAATAAGCCCGAGCGCACGCGCGTCGACGTCAACGAGGTCGTCGAGAAGACGATCGCGCTGCGCAGCTACGAACTGAAAGTGGAAGACATTGCTATCGAATGCGACCTCGCGCCGGACCTGCCCCAGACCATGGCGGATCCCTACCAGCTTCAGCAGATCATTCTCAACCTGGTCATCAACGCCGAGCAGGCCCTTCTCAGCGAACGCGGCCACGGCCATGTTTGGGTTCGCACGCATCACGCATTTCACGGTGCGGGCCGGCGTAGGAAAGAATCGATCGTGCTCGAAGTTTCCGATGACGGCCCTGGAATTTCCCCCGCCATCGCGTCGCGGATTTTCGATCCCTTCTTTACGACGAAGGCCGCTGGCCTCGGCACGGGCCTCGGCCTTTCCATCGTGTACGGCATCGTGCATCAGCATGGTGGCGAGGTCACCTTCGAGAATGGCCCGAGTGGCGGCGCGAAGTTCATTGTCGAGTTGCCTGTAGTCCCGGTTCCAAAGAAAGAGCCCCCGGCAATTGCGCCTGCCGCCTCTGGCCCGTCTGGCGGGCTCGCGGCGCGCCGGTTTCTGGTCGTCGAAGACGAACCCACTGTCGCTCAACTGATTGTCGACGTTTTGCGCGAAGAAGGTCATCACGTCGACGCGGTCCTCAAGAGTCACGAGGGGCTGGCCCTTCTCTCGCGCGGCGAATACGACCTCGTGATCTGCGACCTGCGCATGCCGCGCCTCGATGGGCCAGCTTTCTACGATGCGCTGGTTCGCGCCGCCAGTCCGATGAAAGACAAAATCATCTTCGTCACCGGCGACACGCTTGCCCCTCGCACACTAAGGTTTCTCGAATCCAAGAATCTGCCGTATCTCGCAAAGCCGTTTCTCGTCGAGGAACTCAAACTCGCCGTACACAGCGTGCTCTCGGGAAATCGGAAACAGGCAGAAGACCTTCACACAGTAGGGATAGATGGAACGGCGAGTTTCAGGACATGAAGTGAATGCACGGCGCCGCGCGTAAAGCCATGACGCTCGCGAGTCACGCTCCTTTGCTCGGCATCGCCGATGAAGTGCTGGCAGAGCGGCTGTCCCGGGAAATCGAGCACACCGCGCGCCCGACTCGACCTGTGGTTGTCACCGACCTCTTCCATCTCTGCGACCTGACCAGCCGCACCGGTCCCGCCGCGATCGTGCTCGACTCCGAGCTCGTAGGCCGAGAGCCTCTCGATGGTCTCCTTCGCCAGCTCACGGCCAGTGCGCCCGTCATTCTGATCGCTCCGCTCGAGCGGCAGTTCGAGGTCGGCCGGCGGATCGCCAGCGGCGACGTGGAGTTTGTGGCGCGGACGGGGGACTTCGTCCCCCTGGCTGCTTGCCTCGTCGAGCGCCGCCTGCGCTGGGCGGAAATGTCCGCGTCCATGCTCGCCCTGCCGTGGGGCGAGGCCGACGCCGACCTTGGCACGATCTTCCGGCACGAGATCAATAATCCGCTCACCGGCATTCTGGGCAATGCCGAACTCGTCCTCGCGCACCGCGACCATCTCTCAGCAGTAGACACGCAAAGGCTCCAAACCGTTGTGGATCTTGCCGTTCGCCTGCGCGAGACCGTCCGCCGTCTCAGCAACGCTTGGGAACACCAGCAAACGTCCGCCAAATCAGCCTGAGTCAATCGGCGATCCCGCTCCTGGAGGATCCCCGCGAATGGGTTGAGGATTGCCCCGAAAAAACAGATAATCGCAGGGCAAAACGAAGCATTCTTACCATTCGAAATCAAACTTGGAGATCTGGATGGCAAACGAAAAAGTAATGGATGTGGACCGCTTGACGGCGATCGATGTGCACACGCACGTAGAACACGAAGGCGACGAAACCGCAACGGACGAAGCGGCGCGGAAATACTTCGGCGAGGGCGCGCCGCGCGGCCGCCAAGGCATGGCGGAATACTACCGCTCGCGGAATATCGCTTGCGTGATCTTCACGGTGGACGAGCGCCTGTCCGGCCGGCCGCAGGTTTCCAACGACTCGGTACTCGCATTCGCCGCGCAGAATTCGGACATAATGATTCCTTTCATCAGCATCGACCCGACGCGCGGCCCCGGCGCGATCGCCGAGGCAAAACGCCTGCTTGCTACGGGCCAAGTCCGCGGATTCAAACTGCATCCGCCAATTCAGCAGTTCTTCCCCAACGACCCCACGATCTACCCGTTCTATCGCGTCATCGAGGAAGCAGGCGTTCCCGTCGTATTTCACACCGGGCACAGCGGAATCGGCACGGGCACGCCCGGCGGCGGTGGCATCCGCCTGAAATACGGCAACCCGATGTATATCGATGACGTCGCCGTGGATTTCCCCGACCTCAAGATCATCATGGCGCACCCGTCGTTTCCGTGGCAGGACGAGGCCATCTCCATCTGCCTGCACAAGCGAAACGTGTACATCGATCTTTCCGGCTGGTCGCCGAAATACTTCGCTCCCAATCTTGTTCAGTACGGAAATTCGCTGCTGAAGACGAAACTGCTCTTCGGCTCGGACTACCCACTGATCACGCCGGATCGCTGGCTGGCGGATTTCGAAAAGGCGGCGTTCAAGGATGAAGTGCGGCCGCTCATCTTGAAGCAAAATGCGATGAAGCTCTTCGGACTGAAATCAAAGGCCGCCGCAAGCTAGCCCACGTCTCGGCGTCGAGGTCCGCTCGGGGGATGGCACGGACCTCCACGCTTTCCCACCCCTACGGCAAAGCGAATGTGTAGATGGCGTTGTGTCCCTGCAGTAGCGGCGTATCGGTCTGGCGCGCAAGCGTCGGCTCAGCGAGGTTATCGCCGGTGATCACCGAGACGTACTGTTTTCCGTTCACCGCGTAAGTGATCGTGCTGACCGAAATCGGACCGCCGAGGATCGACTCCCAAAGTTTTTGGCCGGTGGCCGCGTCAAACGCGCGGAACCGGCGGTTGATATCTCCGTGGAAGATCAATCCGCCTGCCGTGGCGAGCAGCGACCCGGTGCTGGGCTGGCGCTGCATGTCGAACTTCGTCATCTGCCCCGTCGAGAGATTGACCTTGGCAATGCCCCCGATGGCGTTGATGTCGGAGCCCTCGCGCAGGACACCCTTCCGGAATCCACTCTGTCCGTTGGCCGTCATGTCGAGGCAGTTGTCGACGTAGCCGGTGTAGAGCGAATTCGTTTCCGGATCGTACGCAGTGGGCCAGTAGCTGCGGCCGTTCCAGTAGCAGATCACGTGATGATCCCCGGGCTTCTTCATTACCACGTCCCAGTTGATCGTGGCCGCTCCAGTTTTTCCGTCGATATTCGAGATGGCCAGATTCGGCGCATCGACTGGTATTGGCTCGGCCCACAGAAACGTGCCATCGTTGCGGTCGAGCACGAACATGATGCCGCTTTCGCCGACCATCGCGGCGATGTCGTGCTTCGATCCGCGCGGGATTTCGGTGTTGTACCACTTCACGGCCTTGGGATCGGGATTGTAGGTCGTCGTGACGAGCGTGCGCTCGTGTGTGTGATCGGTGTCCCAGTCGTCGCCGGGGAGGTGCTGGTAATACCATTTCAATTTCCCGGTCTCCGGATCCAGTGCGATGGTGCAATTGCTGTAGAGATCGGACGGAGCCGTACGGGATGTGCCGTCGGGATCGCCGCCGTGGCGGGCCAGCCGCTCGTAGGGCGCGGGATTCGCGATGCCCCAGTAGATCGTCTTGCGGACCGGATCGTAGTTTCCGGGCAGTCCCCACGTGGACGCAGTGAAATCCTTGTTGTCGACGCCGTTCCAGGAAGCGTAGCCGGGATCGCCGGGCGCGGCGACGTTCATGAAGCGCCAAAGCATCTTGCCGCTTTCGGCGTCGTCCGCTTCGATGAAACAACTGTCACGGCCCTTGCCGCAGGTGCCGCCGGAGATTACTTTGCCATCGACTACGATCGCGCCCGACGTGTTCTGCGTGTCGGTCTTATACGTGGCCCAGCGCTCCTTGCCGTTCTTGGCATCGAGCGCGACGACGTAGCCATCGGGGGCGGTGAAATAGACCATGTCGTCGTAAATGGCGATCGCCTTGGTGCGCTCGCTCACAGCCAGTGTTGGATTCTTGTACGTCCGCTTGTATTCCCAAATGATGTCGCCGTTGGTCGCATCGATGGCCTGCACGCCCGCGCCCGGCACGATCGTGTACATCACGCCGTCGTGAACGATCGGAATCGTTTCCGTGGTGCCGGCAGGCAATCCGCGCACCCACGCTTCTCGGAGCTGGCCCACATTCTTCTTGTTGATCTGCTTGAGCGGGCTATAGCGCCACGCGTCGTAGGTGCGACTGAACTGCAGCCAGTCGTCGGGGCTCGGATTGAGCAGCATCTCGTTGGTTACCGGCTTGTAGTTCTTCACTTCGCCATGAGCGAGCGGCGAGGCGAATTGTCCCGGCGCAGGCGGACGCTGTTGTTGCCCTTGCGCGGCTGCAGCGCCTCCTTGCGCCGGAGGAGGCGGAGTCGTTCCTTCCTCGACTTGTGCGCGGATCGCGGGTCCGATCGCTGCGAAAAACAGCGCGAGCAACAAAGATGCTGGCAGAAAATGAGCCTTGTTCATTCAGTCCCCCAACAGGATTTGTAATCTGATTTCGTGTGTAATGTGACGCGCGGCGTGGTCGCGACGTTTCCTCTGGACCGATCCCCCAAGCTCCCCTCACCGGGGACTCGGGGGCCCCGTCCGGGCGCGGTTATATCGCATCTACGGTCGGCCATGCAACGCAGAGTCCCGAGAGGGTGGCTAGTGACCCTTCGGCTCCGCTCAGGGCAAGCAAGTGGCGAGTGACTAGAGCCGGAAACTGGCATTTCGCCAAACTGCAATTTCTTGGCGATTAGACTAGGTCGCCGGTGTTTATTTTCAAAGAGTTGCATGGTGCACGTCCTGGCGATTTTGGCGATTAGGTTTTGGAGGCTGGCCTTGCGAGGCTGCCTGCTGGGACGCTTCGGCCCGCGCAGCCAAGGGTCGACCGGAATGATGGATTACGTGCGTAACCGGTTCGGTCAGATGGCCATCGGCGTTGAGGCGCGCCAAGAGTTCGACGGCGCGGATGATCGAGTCGGCCGTGACCTCGACGGTCATGGCCCGTTCAATGATGGGGCCGAGAGCGAGGCGAATGGTGCGCGCACGACGGTCGAAAAGTCCTGTGGCGTGTGCGTGACGATAGATCGAAGAGTGATCGGCGATGCCGTGGTCTGCTGCGATCTGGTCTGGGCTGCGCCAGCCGAGGAAATCCTGCTCGATGGCTTCGCGGTCGCGGTGGCGGCAGACGCTGCACTTGCGGCTGTGCCGTGCAGGCGCGGGACGCCGCTTACGTCGCGCTGGCCCGAGGCGTGGAGCTTGCCGATCGTCGACCGAGCCGGGACGCTGGGAGCTTTCGCCGCCGTCTGAGAGCCAATCAACGGCTCGCTCAATTGCAGAACGCTTGCTCATGTTTCGAGTTCCTTGAGGTCTAGAGACGGCCTCGACTCACGCTAGCACGTCGCGGACGAGCATTTGTCAATCGAGTTCTGTGGACTGAGGTCCGAGAGAGAAGAAACGAGGACTGGAAGACCCACCCTCAAAAGGCGAGGGTGGGGCACCCGCTGGCGTGAGTGGGATTCTTGGGCATATCGATTCACGGTGCTTCGTAAGGACGCCCGTACGCTGGTGCTACTGAGGCAAGTGTGGGCGGGCAGCCTTTCTCGTTTCTTCTCTTTTTCATCGCCTTCGTGTAGTACACTACTTGATAGTAACTAAAAACCTATAAAGAAGCAGATAGGACGGTGCTTATGGATAGCAATTCGCCGGTCAGCAAATCACTTCGAGCGGTTTGCTTGCTCGGGGTAATCGTGTGTTTCTTGTACACCCCGGTGGCATTTGGTCAAGATGCCGTGCCTAATGAGATCTTGCAGCGCACGATCTTGATCAAGATCGGAAGCGAGGCGGGGACAGCGTTTTCGATCGACTATCAGGGAAAAATCTACTTGATAACTGCGAGGCACGTGGTTACCGGACTGCCAGCGACAGGAGGTACGATCCAGATTCGGCGCGCCGACAACTGGGCCGACTACCGGACTGTCAAGACGCTTTTTCCCTCCTCAAGCGATGTCGACATCGCGATCTTGGAAACCAACGAGAAGACGACGTCGCCATTTGAGATAAAGCCTGCTGAAGGGAAGGAAGGTCCGACTTTCGGGCAGGCAGTTTGGTTCTTGGGGTATCCGTTTGGACTAGGTACTCGACTTTCGAACATGCAGTTGCCTTTCATCAAGCGCGGAACAATGTCGGCCGTCGATGCTACAAACCCTGACGCCATCGTTGTGTACATCGACGGCTTCAACAATCCGGGTTTTTCTGGTGGGCCGATCGTATTCTGGGATTTCGGAAATCACACTTACCGAATCCTTGGCGTAGTTAAGGGCTACAGATCAGAGGCTGCGCAAGTACTCGTAAATGGCGTGTCGACAGACACGAACATACTAGTCAATTCGGGCATCCTGGTGGGCTATAGCATCAAGCATGCCGTGGATGCGATTGAGAAGGACCAACGACCAGTCACGAATCCGCACTGAGGTGCCAAGGCGTGAAACCGAGCCTATCAAGTCGGAGAGATACCCTCACTCTCGCTTTTCGCCTGAGATGAAGGTGCTCGCCAGATAGTCAGACTACGCGGAGGACAGGGCGTCGCGCTTACGTCACGCGCATCCCTCGGCTCGCGCTGCTCGCTCGGGATGTCTGTCCTTATCGGACAGCCAGGACGATTTTGCCGCGCGTGTGGCCCTGTGCGTTGAGTTCCTGCGCGGCGCGGGCTTCGGCAAGCGGAAAGACTTTCTCGATCGTCAGCTTAAGCTTGCCGGAATCGACGAGCTTGGCGATTTCGTTGAGCTGTTCGACATTGGGCTGCACGAACGTGTGATGCGTCCGCACGCCGTGCGCGGCGGCCTTTTCCTCCGACGGAGGCGCCAGGATTGAGACGTAAACGCCGCCCTTCTTGATAACGCCGTAGGAACGATCCGCCGTTTCGCCGGTGATCGTGTCGAGGACGACGTCGACGTCGTGGACTACGTCTTCAAATTTCGTCGTGTTGTAGTCGATCAGTTCGTCGGCTCCCAGCGAACGCAGGAAATCATGGTTTCTCTTCGAGGCCGTGGCGATCACACGCGCGCCTTTCATCTTGGCGAACTGCACGGCGAACGTCCCTACGCCGCCTGCCGCGCCATGAATCAGCACGGTCTGTCCCGCTGACAGCTTCGCGCCGTCGAAGAGCGCCTGCCACGCAGTTAATGCTGCAAGCGGAATCGAAGAAGCGTGGACGTGGTCGATCGATTTCGGCTTGAGCGCGATTTCCGACTCCTTCACGACGACGTACTCGGCGTAGGTGCCGTCGCGCGAGATATCCGGGCGGCTGTACACCTCATCGCCGACCTTGAGACGCGATACGCCGCTGCCGACGGTTTCAACGACGCCGGAAACGTCCCATCCCGGAATGAACGGCATTTTATACTTCAGCATATTCTTCGCGTAACCGGCGCGCACCTTCCAATCGACCGGATTCACGCTCGCGGCGTGCACGCGGATCAGCACTTCACCAGGGCCGGGCTCGGGGCGCGGCGCGTCTTCGTAGCGAAGCACTTCCGGACCACCGTATTCATGAATGCGCACTGCCTTCATCGTTGCCATCGGGTTCTCCTTCTTATGTAGGACCTCATTGATATCCGAGGGGTTTTGAGAGATTAGATGATACCGAGCGCACAGAATTTCCCAAAACGTTTCCTGCGAGGCGCATCGCACATCAATTTGAGAAAGTGGCCCGACCAGAACGGAAAATTCGCCGGCTGGAAGCCAGCGCTACAGGAGCACCTCGGCCGATGGGCAGAATCGAGCCAAGGATGTTTGCCGGGCACGATGTATCGTGCCCCTACGGGCGAAACGGCGATCGGGCGAAGCGTCGAGCGCGCAGACAAGAGAGGGTCTGCGCCACGGCACGCCAGGGTTCTCGCCGAAGAGCGAATGTATTGAATCGTGGCGGCCCGTCGTGCTAACTTCCGCGCAACAGTGGGGGAAATGCGGGGGATTTCGATGCGCGCCTGGGCGACTCTTCCGTAGAACGCGACTCGATGGTTCGGTCATAGCCCTCGGAAGTGAAGCCAGCCGCATAGGGAGGCACCGTCATGTTTGAGGCACAGAAAGAGGAGAAATCGAGCAGTGCAGGCATGTGGATCGGGGTAGCGGTCGTGCTCGTAGTGGCGATCGCTTTGGGATGGTACGTGATGGGCTCCAAGGGCGGCGCAAAGACGGAAACGGCGTCGTCAAGCGCGGCGGCGGGCGCGCCGGCTGCGGCTGCCGATCCGGTACACGATTTGCGCGTGGTCACGGTGAAGATGGACAAGGATCCAACCGGCACCGTCGCAGTCTGGGCAGTGGATCTACGCAATCTCTCGCACACATATTCGTACAAGGACATCGGATACCAGACCACGTACCTCGGGGCGGATAACAGCGTCATCACTCAGAATACGGGGAAGATCAATGTCAGCCTCGATCCTGGCGACGAGCAAACGACGCAGTTCCGCGACATCCTTTATCCTTCCGGCACGGCGATTTTCAAGTTCGTTGTGACGGGGGCGACGGCTTCGAAATAGCGATCCGCTAGTTGCTGCTTGTGGTGGTCGCTGCGGTCTTCAGGACGAGCACGAGGATGCGCCCGTCGGAATGAAACTCGCCGCCCGTGGCGGTCTTCGCGGTGGTCAGCGGACTGGCAGGGGTGACGTGGTCGCGGGCAGCCACCAGGCCGGTGCTGGAAAGCGTGTTGTTGACGAACTCCCGCTCGCCATCGATGGCCGGATCGATTTTGTGCGTCACGCTGTTATTGCGCTGATCGCGCTCGAACCCGATGTCGTGCGTGGCGGCGATGCACCACACGGTTTGCCCACCCGCCGTGTAAGGCGACTTCCATACGCGCAGGTGATTGCGCGACATCACCACGCGCACCGGCTCGGCGTGCGCGAAGCCGTAGTCCTGAGGCCGCCCGAAAAGATAGAGCGTGCTCATCGGCATCGTCAGATAGTCTTTCTTTTCGAGCGAATCGACCAGGCCCGTGAGCACGGTGCCTCCTACTGAGCTGTCCACGTGCACCCAGCCGGCTGCCTTGAACGTCGCGACGACCTGATCCTCAGTGCCGACGATCAGGATGTTGACCATGTCGCCTGCATTGCCCTGTTGGTCGGCAACGCGTCGCGGAATTTGATTCAGCAGTTCCGGCGTGATGGCCGCGATGCGCGATTCAGGGGGCCCCCCAACTGCGGCTGCCGCGCCGGTCGTGGACCCTTCACTTACGACGGTGATCGTGACGTGAAAGCTTCCTTGCGCTGACTCTCCATCCTTCTGGCTTTGGTTAATTCCGAAGAACAGCCGGTTGGCCACGGGCGCTTCGAAATCCAAGGAGGAACCGACGAGAAATGGCTGCCCGCCGCCGTCGGCTGGACCGAGGCGAGCGATCAGGGCGCCGTGACCCGCGTCCGGAACGGCGTATTCGTGAATTAGGTCCCCAAAGCCGCGCGTGAGGCCGTCGGGTCCAAACGACCGCTCCTTGGATTTGGAAGACTGTCCCGCGGGATAGGTGATCGTGCCGGTTGCCGAGAGGTGGATTTTTTCCCCCGCGCCCAGGTCGACGTTTGTATCGACCCACTGCTTCGTTCCATCGACATCAATGTCGTAGGACTTGGTGCCCGCGGCTGGTGCTGCACTGGATTGAGCGGCCTGCGCGTGCGCAATGGCAGCCGCGCATGCGAACGCGAGAACCAGCGCCATCGTCTGCGTATATCTCATGGCTGGACGATGATAATCCGCTCGCGGCGGGGCGCGCAACTCCGCGCGTGGGAACGGCTCGGCCATTAGGCGAAGCCAAGGATTGGTAGTAGAATCCGCGAAACGCGGGGTGCGCTGCGCGCTCGAATCGAGCGCGTCCGGAGCGGAGACGAATGGATGCCAGTTGGCTGGCGCTGCTGATTGCGGTAGCGATTGTCTTTGTCTTCTTCGTTCTCGTGCAGCACTGGCAGAAAGTTCTTCGGCACCAGGCGTGGTCCGTCCGCCGACTGACGGAGCGCGTGCAAAGCATCGAGGCGGTCGCCGATCCGCAGTTTCTCGACCGGCTCAATGAGGCCGCGCCGATGCCGCTCGAGCAGGTGTTCACCCTTTCGTTTCGCATGGATGACCGCTTCTGGAACGAGGCGCTGCGGGCGACCGATGAAGAAAGGGAATTTGTCCGCCAGTACGGCAGCTTCGTCGGTTCGGTCAAGCTCGAGCGCTGGCGCAGCCATACCGTCGCGACGATCACGGAAGTGCTGCCCGACCGTAAGGCCGCAGGCTGGCAGACGCGCTCGCTCGATTTCTACGCCGACCCCGCGAACGGCAGCAAGGCGTTCACACTTTGGGAACTTCCGCTCGCGCGCGTGGGCCCGTCCGCCGAGCGACCTCCGTCGCTGGAACTCTCGCTGCGCGGGAATGCACTGGAACTTTGCGGCCATCTGGCGGACCGGGAGCCCCGCGGAAATGCCAATGGACACCAGGAAACGGCCGGCTTCGATGACGTTCTCTTTTTCCACGTGCCCCTTGATGCAGCGCAACTCGCGCGCTTCCGAAGCCACGATCCGGCAGGCAATGGGAACGGAAACTCCGGCGCGCACGAGCTTTCAACGGGAAGCTCGTGGCAAGCCTTCTATTCCGACCGCGACGAAACCCTCGGCATCGAATGGCAACTGCGGCTGCACGACCTCACGAAGAAATCCGAGTGGGAGCGCTGGAAGATTCTCGAGTCGAGTGAAACACCACTCATCGCCGAGCAGAAATAGTCATCATTGGGCGGAGGCTCGCCCTACTGGGAGTGGGGTCTCACCGGAAATCCCAGCCAGGCGTTCGTGAGCCCCATCAATTCCCGCGCCACGGAAAAAGTGTCCTGCGTGGTGCGCCACCAGTGACCGGCGTCGAACGGATCCTGCGGCGCCGCGCGTACGATCGCACGCGGATTTGCGCCGACCATCTTGCGCCAGAGCGTCTTCACGCGCCGCGTGTGCTGCGGCGAGGTCACGATGATGACACTCGACTTTCCATCGCGGCGCAACTTAGCGGAGATTTCGGCGACTTCCTCTTGCGTGTCCACGATCGGATCTGGAAGCACGTGGACCGCCGCCTCCGGCACGCCGCTGTGGATGAGCACCTGGCTGTTGAAGTAGTCCTCGCCGAGGTAACGAATGTTCATGGAGTTGAGTTCCGCTGCGGGCGCCACGGGCTGGCTGACCCAAACTTCGCACGCCTCGCCGAGACGATAGAGGCGGGCGGCCTCTTCGGCGCGCCAGGGCATGTTGCCGCTCAGAACCACGATGACGTCGGCCGGAGCCAGCGGATCTTCGCGGATGAGCCACCATCCGACCCGCCGAAACGCGGCCAGGCCGGCCGCACATAGTCCGATCAGAACAATCAGCGCCGCGATTCGGAAGGAAAACCGGCGGGCCATCGCAATGCCGCTAGGCGTGGGGCTTGATGGATTTGCTTCGCATCAGCAGACCGCGCAATCCTAGCAAAACCAGCCGCGGCTGGCGCAGGCAGACACGCCACAAGAGCTTCCAAGCATCGTCGCGCGAGCATTCTCCGAGGGATCTTTTGGCGGGGTCGTTCAACAAGTCCACAAGGTAGCTGTAATCCGATTGCTCGAAGCGATGCAGCGCCCGCCGCAGTAGAAGATGAAAATCGAGCTCGCGCCGCAGCGTCCGCAGTTCGCGGCTCGACCCACCGTTGAGGATCGCATCGGCAACGCCCAGTGCGCCGCGAAAGCCCGTGACGATTCCGCCGACCGTGGAGACTTTCACCTGCGCGGCTGCGTCGCCCACCAGATACACCGATCCGCTTCCCAGCTGCCTTCGCACCGGAATCCAGCGCCTGTAAACTGGAATGCGCGCGCCCTGGAATTCGAGTGCATCAAGCTTTCGCTTTTCGAGAAATTGTTCCAAGCGCCGTTTCGTCTCCGGTCCCGACTCGCCGATCACACCGAGCGCGCCGCGCGTCGCAGATTCCGGAATCAGCCAATAGAAATACGGCGTGTCCTGCGGGACGAACCAGACGCGCACCGTGTCCGCCGCCATGTCTTTCGGCAGCGGCACGATCGCCTGGACGAGCGGAACGGTTTCGAGCGGCTCCCAGCCGGCGGCACGCGCGACGCGGCTGGTCGCGCCGTCGCCGCCGATGACTGTCTGCGCACGAACTTCCTCGCGACGGCTGTCCGCGCAGTGCTCGACTTCGACCGCCAATCCGTTTCCGTTGGCATGCAGGGCGTGGAATCGCCTGCCTAGCTCGACGCGCGCGCCGGCTTTTCGCGCTTCCTCCGCGAGGTCCTGGATCAGCCTGCGCCGTTCGATGATGAGGTCGGGGTCTTTCAGCGCGATCGTGGCCGCGCGGCCATCGGTGAACAGCTCGAACCGGTGAATTTCATTCAGTACGCTCGATTCGGCTGCACGTCCCAAAATCGACCGCATCCGGTGCGTGACGATCAGCGTGCGCTCGGACGGCTCGAGCGTTTCGTCGCGCTCGAAGACGCGCACCGGCATGCCTCGCCGCGCCAGCAACGCGGACGTGAACAGTCCGGCGGCGGATCCTCCGACTACGATGACGCCTTGGTTATTTGTGCGAGCGGTGGAAATGGAACGCTCTCTTCCGGATGTTCTGATTGAGCGCCTGAAATTAGGAGCGTCAGTATAGCGTACCGATTCGCTGCCGCCAACGTCGCGCTGTGGAAATGCTTTTCGCGCGAGAGAGAATGGCGCAGCTTCATGCGAAGCTGCTCCCCGCCCGAAATGCAAAGTGCTACGATGTGTCAAATGCACCGGGGTTTGGGGGGAAGAGATGGCGAAATTCGTTATTGCGCCGCACATGCGGCTTCACGAGTGGGTCTCAGAGCAAAAGAGCTACTTCGCCGCCGAGGGTCTCGACTATGAATTTCGCGAGGCGATTCCTTCAGCCGAAGGCCGCCAGCATAATATCGGCGACAAGGTGGGCGCCTTTCAGACCTTCGAGAAAGGCCGTGGCTCCGACATCGGATGCGCCTGTCATTGGACGGTGAACGTCTCGGCCTCGGCGGGCCACGGCAAGCTTTACGCCGACGCCTATTCCGTTTCACCCGCCGGGATCTTCGTGCCACCCGACTCACCGATTCACGATCCTTCGCAGTTGGCGGGAGTACCGATTTCCGTCGGGTACCAGTCCGGCAGCCATTACTCGACGATCCAGGCGCTTGAGCAGTATATGAGGCCCGCGGATATCAAACTCTCGTTCGCCGACGGACTGCTTTTCAGCCGCATGGAGCTGCTGATTGACCGCAAGGTTCCCGCGGCGTCGCTCTTCAGTGGCCCGTACTATTTCCTCGAGCAGCTGGGCTTCCGCAAGATCATCGACACAACGTTCATGATGGCCAGCTTGATCCAGCGCGATCCGGACATGGAAGACGTGAAGAAATACTTTCGTGCGCTTCGAAATGCCCAGCGCGATATCGACCTGCGCCCCGACCTCTATACGCACTACTACCGGAAGGAATTTCCCGTTCGTTTCCACAGCATGATGGACACGCGCTGCTGGGGTCCCGGCGAGCGCCTCGTCTTCGAGCCATACACAAAAGAAGTGTTCGAAGAGTCCTTCCACTGGATTGCCGAGCACCACATCTTCCCAGAAGGCACGATGGGTTCGGGCAGCTACGAGCATTCCTGCGTCTCGCTCGCCTCGAAGTAGCAGCGACGAACGAGCGACGTGTTCATAGTCACCGAGGTTCACCGCTTTCGGCGAAACGGCTCGCCTTCCGTAAGGGTTGTGGCTTAAAGCGATTCGCAAGACCACCGGAAACGAACGGTCGTCTTCTGCTAGGATTTAGCCGTGCCCACCGAACGCGAAACACTTGAAGCGGACGTTCTAATCGTTGGGGCCGGCCCAGCGGGGCTTTCCTGCGCCCTGCATCTCGCCAATCTGATCGAACAGCACACGGCCGCCAAGAAATCTCCCGCGCTTTCGGCCGAAAATATCTACGTCCTCGAAAAGGCGCGCGAGATCGGCGCCCATCAGCTTTCCGGCGCGATCATGGATCCCCGCGGGCTGCGCGAACTCGTTGCGGATTTCGAGAAGAGCGCGCCGCTGGATACGCCCGTCACGAGCGACGCCGCGTACTACTTCACAGCCACCGCCGCGCACAAGCTTCCGATCACTCCGCCGCCGCTGGCCAATCACGGCAACTACATCGTCTCGCTGAACAAGCTGGCGAAGTGGCTGGGCGGCCTCGTCGAGAAGAAGGGCATCAATCTTTTCACGCAGTTCGCGGGCAGGGAACTGCTGTACGAGAAGAACGGGATCGTCGGCGTCATTACCGAAGACAAAGGTGTCGACAAGAACGGCAAGCCGAAAGACAACTTCACGCCCGGCTACGAGCTGCACGCGAAAGTCACGGTGCTCGCTGAAGGCCCGCGCGGCTCGCTCACCAAAGATCTTGTCGCGCATTTCAAGCTCGATGGCTTAAATCCTCAGATTTACGGCATCGGCATCAAGGAATTATGGGAGGTGCAGCCCGGCCGCATCGAGACAGGCTTCGTCGCGCACACGCTTGGATGGCCTTTCGGCTCGGACCTCTACGGCGGCGGCTGGATTTACGGCCTGCGAGACAATCGCGTCTCGATTGGAACGGTCGTTGGTCTCGAATACAAGAACCCGCTTTTCGATCCCCACGAGGCTTTCCAGAAATTCAAGACGCATCCGTTCGTGAAGAAAATCCTCGAAGGCGGCAAGCTCGTCCGCTACGGCGCGAAGACCGTCCCTTACGGCGGATGGTATTCGATGCCGCGCAATGAATTCGACGGCGGACTCATCATCGGCGATTCCGCAAGCCTTTTGAATTCGCAGCGCCTCAAGGGCGTTCACACCGCCATCAAGAGCGGAATGCTCGCCGCCGAGGCGATCTATGAAGCGCTTTGCGCGGGAGACACGTCGGCCGCGAAGCTTTCAGCGTATCGCGCGAAGCTCGAACAGAGCTGGCTCAAGGACGAGCTCTGGGCCGTGCGGAATTTTCATCAGGGATTTCAGGGAGGCTTGTGGAAAGGCGTGGTTCATGCGGGATTTCAATTCTTCACCGGCGGGCGCGGCCTCATCGATCCAATGCGCGCGAAGCCGGGATACGAAGACTACGCGAAGCTCAACCGCGATGGCTCGCTCGTCGATCAGTCCAGGCGTTTTAAGGGCGACGGCAAGCTCACGTTCGACCGCCTTACCGACGTCTATCACTCGGGCACGCGCCACGATGAGGACCAGCCGTGCCATCTCGTCGTTCTCGAGCCGACGATCTGCGGCGACCGCTGCGTGCGTGAGTTCGGCAATCCGTGCCAATATTTCTGTCCCGCTGCGGTCTATGAGATGGTCATCGACAAGGGTGCGGCGAAGCTAAAGATCAACGCGGCGAACTGCGTCCACTGCAAGACGTGCGACATCGCCGATCCGTACCAGATCATTCAGTGGGTTCCGCCCGAAGGCGGTGGCGGGCCGAATTACGAGGGGATGTAGTCGCGCGCTCTACCTAGCAAGTCGGTTCAGTAAACTCCAACCGGTTGCCCCAGGGATCGTTTGCATAGAAGCGCCGTAATCCCCCGAGCGCTTCGTCCCACGCGCATTTGACTCCGGCTTTGCGGAGCGCCTCGAAGAGCTCTTCGATGTGCTTCACGGCAAAGGCTGGGTGCGCCTTCGTGGCGGGCCGAAAGTCCTCCTCCACGCCGATATGCAACTGCCGCGAACCCACTCTGAACCAGCATCCGCCTCGCGAGCGCAGCGGTTCGGGCTTTTCGATCTCCTCCAGGCCGAGCAGCCGGCCGAAGAAGTGACGCGCTGCGTCCTCGCATCCCTGTGGCGCCGCGATTTGCACGTGGTCGATTTCGATGAGGTACATCCTGGCAGAGTCCCGCCTATGCCCCGCTAAACACCCTTTTCAGCGCGGCCCAAAATCCGCCCTTCTTCTTTTTCGGCGTCGCGGCCGGCTGCACCGGAGGCGTGTCTTGCGTTTGCGACGTCACGGCGTGCTCGCCGAGCGCCTGCTGCACGGCTTTCGCGAATTCTGGAGGTTCGACGCGCCCTGAGAATTCCCAGTCAGGCGAAACACGCGCTTCCCGAATCAGAGCAATCACATCTTGCGACGGCCCCGGTGGGGGTAATGGTGAACCGCCCATGAACACAAGCGCAGGCATCACGATGCTTTCGTTCGGCGCAACCACGGTCGGAGCAGTTGTCGCTGCCGCTTTCGTCGGTGTGACAATCGGATGGTCTTGGTTGGCGTGCTCCAGCACTGCGTACTCGATGGTCTCCTCTAATTCGGCGGGCTGTTCCGTCGCCGCGGCTGCGGGCGTCGGCGCTGCCTTCGGCGGTGCGACGGCGGCAAACTCAGGTGTCGCAGGCGCTGCAGGCGGTGCGTTCAGCTCATCGGCCAGGCACTGGCAACTTCCCGGCGTACCTGCGACCGGAAGCAATTTGCCCGAGTTCAGGAAAAACTCTCCCGCCTGGGGCACGATGATCTTCTCACCCGTGAACTGATGTTCGAGCTGAATGGCCCCGCTCGTTGCGACCACGCACAGCGAGTCGTTAAGGTCGAGCCCGACGGTGACGTCGCGCGAACCGCCACTGATGTCTATGGGCGTGCCGACAATCGTGGGCGTGAAGATGCGGAGCGTCGTCTTCGCTGGCAGTTCGACCCGCACGCGCCCGAAATTGAGCGCGAGCGTAATCGCGCCCCCAGAGACCAATACCGTGAATTTCGCCGGGCCGCAGATAGAGACTTTGCCGCCGGCCAAAAGCTTCATGCGAGCCTTGCCCGAATGAACCGTCACGACGCTTCCGTTCGACGCGTAGATGCTTGGCGAGGCCGTCTGGCGGTCGCCACTGGCCACGCCGCCTTCGACTGAAGTATCCCTGCCTTCAACAAGTGCTACCGCACCACTCGGGGCTTCATCCGCGCGCGCAGCGGCTGCCCAGAGTGAGAACGCTCCCAGCAATAGCACGATGGACGCGAAAAGCGCCATCGCGGGGTGGGCGACACCACGGCACGCGAATTGGAATCGGGGGCGCATCACGAGCGCCTATACTATACAGCAGTGGACAACGCCTCGAAATTGAACTCGCCGCCGGCCAACACGAGCGCTGAGACGCAGTCCGCCATCCCGATGCCCCATCTCTCGCGCTGGCGGCGGATGCAGATTCCGGTGATCGCTTGGGCTGTGTACTGGGTGATCCGGTTGATTGGGCCCACGTTGCGCACCGAAGTCGTCGGCGTGCACAACGCGATCCAGATTCCGCGCGGAGGCGAGCCGGCCATCGGCGCATTCTGGCACCGCTGCATCTTTCCGGCAGCGTGGATTTGGCGTGGCCGCGGTATCGTCGTGATGAATACCGTCAACTTCGACGGCCAGTGGACGCGCCGCGTGATCGAGCGGCTCGGTTTTGGCACCGCGCAGGGGAGCTCGACGCGGGGCGCGATCGAAGGTCTTACGGCGATGGCGAGCCAGCTCGATGCGGGTCACCACGTCGCGTTCACCATCGACGGTCCGCGCGGCCCGCGCTACGTCGCCAAGCCCGGGGCCGTGATTCTCTCGCGCCGCACCGGCCGGCCGATTTCCGTCTTTCACGTGGGCATCAAGCGCGGCTGCACGTTCACGAAGGCGTGGGACCTTTTCCGGCTGCCGCTTCCGTTTTCGCGCACAGTGATGTTCGTTGCGCCGCCGATTCGCGTTCCTAACGACGCGGATAGCGACACGATGAAGCTCAAGCAAGCCGAAGTACAGGCCGCGCTCGAGCGCGTCCGAGACCTCGCCGAATCATGGTTTGGGTTGACGGAAGACGAGCGCGACCGCCTCCGCGACGAATGGCGCCAGCCCGATGTAACGGGTCAGCCTCGATCGTCAGTTTCCTCGAACACGCAACGGGTGCAGTCCTAGCGCGGATCGCGCCGGCACGACAGTCGAAGGCGGATGTTTGGCGGGTAAGACGGACTTCGCTGGCCTTGGAGGTGTGGAAGTTTCCTGCTACAGCGCGCCCTGCCCTTCGCCCAGCCTTACGCGCACATCCATTTTCTTGCCGTCGCGCATGATGGTGAGCGTGACGGTATCCCCTGGCGCTGCGCGATTCAGGATCAGGTTCAGGTCCATCTGGCTGGAGATCTCTTTGCCGTCGATCGCGACGAGAACGTCGCCGCCGATGGTCAATTGCTGCAAGCCGGCGAGGACCGTGCGGGTGCCGCCGCGAATTCCTGCCTGCGCGGCGGGACCGTTGGGCGTCACTCGCTCGATGAGAATTCCGTGCTCTACAGGGATGTTCAGCGCCTCCGCCAGGCCCGGCCAGATGGCGCGGCCTTCGGCGCCTAGCGTTGCGCGACGGACGCGACCTTGCGTGATCAAATCATTCGCCACGCGCCGCGCCGTGTTGATCGGGATCGCGAAACCGATTCCGGCCGTCGTGCCCGTGGGCGCGTAGATCGCGCTATTGATGCCGATCACCTCGCCGCGCGAATTCAACAGCGGGCCGCCGGAATTGCCACGATTGATCGCCGCGTCGGTTTGAATCGCTTCGTCGATGAACGTGGTATCACTCGTCTGCACCGTGCGCCCAAGCGCGCTAACGATGCCCGTCGTGAGGGTGCTCTGAAATCCGAAGGGATTTCCGATCGCAAGCACGCGCTGCCCCACCTGCAGGCTGCGCGAATCTCCGAGCGGCAGGGGCGTCAGCTTGCGAGCGCCGGGATCGATTTGAATCAGCGCGATGTCGTTGCGGGTATCGGCGCCGATGTATTTTGCCTTGTAGCGCGACTGGTCGCCCAGAGTGACCTCGATCGTCTGCGCGCCTTCGACCACGTGATAGTTCGTCAGGATGTGGCCCGCTGCGTCGATCACGAAGCCGGAGCCCGCGCCCTCCACCGGCACGGCGTTGTAGAAGAAATCGTATTGCACCGCACGCGTGACGATGTTGGCCACAGCAGGGGAGGCTTCCTTGTAAATGCGGACGTTTTCGGCTTCGGTTGGATCGAGCGTGTACTCGGCGTTCGCGGGCGCCGGAAGAGCGCTCACCGACGACGGTGTGTGCTGCCCGTACCGGGAGCCGATCCAGTACGCACCCAGCCCAACGATCAGACCCAGTGCAACAAACCGGATCGCACGTCCGCCGCGTTGTCCTTGTGCCATCCCAGTTTCCCGTTGTCGCAGCGCCAGCATTCAGGCCGGCAGTTTTGCCTTCAAGCGCGCAAGCAGAGAATCCACTTGGCGCTCGGTTTCTTCAATTGTACCGGAACAATCAATCACATCGTCGGCCAGCCGGCGCTTTTCGTCGATTGGCATCTGCGATGCAATGCGCCGCTGCGCGTCCTCGAGCGGAACGCCTCGCTGGATCAGCCGTTCGAGCTGCTGCTCGGGCCGGCACCAGCAGACGACGACGCGGTCGAAATTCTTCCTTGCGCCTGCTTCGAGTATCAGCGCCGCGTCCTCAAAAGCGAGGTCCGGCCCGCCGGGACGATCGAGCATTGCAAACGATTTCGCCACGATATCTTGGATGCGCGGGTGCATGATCTGGTTCAGGCGCTCGCGCTTCTGCGCGTCGGCAAAAACGATCGCGCCCAGCTTGCGCCGGTCAACTGCACCGCCCGGAGCGAGAATCCCCTCGCCGAATTCGCGCACCACCTCCTTGTAGGCGTCCTGTCCGGGTTCGAGGAGTTCGTGGCCCAGCGCGTCTGCGTCGAGGACCTGATAGTCGCGGTCGCGGAGCATCGCCGCCACCGTGGATTTTCCCGAGGCAATCCCGCCGGTGAGGCCAATGCGCAGCATCAGGGGCGTGCGGACGCAACTGCTGGAGCGAGCGTTTTGCGGCGCATGCGCGCGGCCTTCACGGTATTGCTCATCAGCATGGCGATCGTCAGCGGGCCGACGCCGCCGGGCACCGGCGTGTACGCGCCCGCGACTTCGATCACGTCCGGATGGACGTCGCCCGCAAGGATCGAGCCTTTTGCTTTGAACGATTCAAGCTTCGCCGGGAAATTCTTGAAAATTCGCTCGGCCTCCGCTGCATCCTTCACCACGATCTGGCCCACGTCGATCACGGTCGCGCCGGGCTTCACGAAATCAGTCGTCACCATCGCCGCCTTGCCGATCGCTGCGACGATGATGTCCGCGCGCCGCGCAATCCCCGGCAAATCCTTGCTCTTGGAGTGGCAAATCGTCACGGTTGCGTTCGCGTGCAGCAGCAACAAGGCCTGCGGCTTGCCGACGATGTCGCTGCGCCCGATCACCACGGCATTCGCGCCTTCGATCGGAATGTCGCTGCGCCGCAGAATCTCCATCACGCCCGCGGGGGTGCACGCCACCAGCGCCGGCCGACCCGCCACGAGCCGCCCGACGTTCACAGGGTGAAAGCCGTCCACGTCCTTCTCCGGCGTGACCGCGTCGAGAATCTTCTTGGAATCGATCTGCTTGGGCAAAGGCATCTGGACCAGAATGCCATCCACATCTTCGCGGTTGTTCAGCTCATCGACCAGCGCGAGCAGCTCTTCAGTGGTCGTCGAGGCGGGAGGTGTAATGTGAAAGCTCGCAAGCCCCAGCTTTTCGCACGCCGCGATCTTGCTATTCACGTACAGCTTCGACGCCGGATCGTCGCCCACACGCACGGCCGCTAGGCCGGGACGAATTCCCACCTCGGCGAGCGCAACGATTTCCGCGTGCAGCTCGGAATAGATTTGGTCTCGTATTGCGTTGCCGTTGAGAATGCGCGCGGACAATGGATGCTCCTTGTATGGTTTTCCTGGCCCACTCGAATCGGGAATCATAGCATAGGCGGTTATGCGCAGGCGTACCGCGCTGGCTCCCGAACTGGTCGGTGTAGAATGCGAACGATGGTTTTCGGCGAAATCACCGAACGCAAGCAACTGGAACGCGCGATGCGCGACGCGGGACGCCTGCCTCCCGGCCAATCCGCGACGCTGAAATGGCCGGTGCTGCACGTCGGCGACCTGCCGCGCTTCGATCCGCAGACGTGGGACTTCCGCATCACCGGCCTCGTCGAAAAGCCGGTGCGCCTCACCTGGGACGAATTCACGCGCCTGCCGATGAAGGAGGTCACCGCGGACATGCATTGCGTCACGCGCTGGAGCCGCTTCGACGTGCGCTGGGAAGGCGTGCCGTTCACGGAGGTGATGAAAATCTCCGGCCCGAAGCCCGAGGCGAAGTACGTGATGGTTCACGCCGAGCAGGATTTCACTTCGAATGTCCCGCTCGAAGATCTGATGCGCCCGACTTCGCTCTTCGCGCTCAAGCACAATGGCGAGCCGCTTCCTCCCGATCACGGCTATCCTGTGCGCCTCGTCGTGCCGCATCTCTACGCGTGGAAGAGCGTGAAATGGGTGCGCGGCATCGAGTTCATGGCCCACGACGCGCCCGGTTTCTGGGAAGAGAACGGCTACAGCATGTACGGCGATCCCTTCCGCGAGCAGCGCTTTTCGGGAGAGTGAAACTGCAGCGATTGCCAGCGCCGCGTGAAGTTGTTAGGCTCCTGCCTTCGAGGAGATAGGATGAAAATCGCAAACAACGTCACCGAACTGATCGGCAATACGCCTTTGGTCCGTTTGAACAAGGTAACCCAGGGCTGCAAAGCAACGGTGCTGGCCAAGCTGGAAAGTTTCAATCCGAATGCTAGTGTGAAAGACCGTATCGGGGTCAGCCTGATCGCTGAGGCCGAGAAGGAGGGGAAAATCCGTCCCGGCAAGACGGTGCTGATCGAGCCGACCAGCGGCAACACCGGGATCGCGCTTGCGTTTGTGGCTGCGGTGAAGGGTTACAAGCTGATCTTGACCATGCCGGAAACGATGAGCCTCGAGCGCCGGGTGCTGCTGAAAGCGTTCGGGGCCGAAATCGTCCTCACGCCTGGCCCCAAGGGCATGCCCGGCGCGATCACGAAGGCCAATGAACTGCTGGCTGCCACGCCCAACGGTTACATCCTCCAGCAGTTTGACAATCCCGCGAATCCCAAGATCCACTTCGAAACGACCGGTCCGGAAATCTGGAACGACACCGACGGCAAAGTCGATATTCTCATCTCCGGCATCGGCACGGGCGGAACACTCACCGGCGTGTGCCAGTACATCAAGCCGAAAAAGCCGTCGTTCAAGGCCATTGCTGTCGAGCCGACCGAAAGCCCGGTGCTCTCGGGCGGCCAGCCATCGCCGCACAAGATTCAGGGCATCGGAGCAGGATTCGTGCCCAGCATTCTGAGAAAGGATTACATCGACGAGATCATTCAGGTATCGAGCCAGGACTCGATCGACATGGCCCGGCGACTGGCGCTCGAAGAAGGGCTGCTCGTGGGCATTTCGTCGGGTGCGGCTGTAGTCGCCGCGCTGCAAGTGGCGAAGCGTGATGCGAACTCCGGAAAAATGATCGTCGTCGTCCTCCCGGATTTCGGCGAGCGCTACCTGAGCAGTGTCCTGTTCGAAAGCTTGAAGAACGAAGCGCAACAACTGACCGCCGCACCTATGTGAACGGAGAGATCTGTGGCCGGATCGATACGAGAAGACATCGCGTCGGTTTTCGATCGTGACCCGGCTGCCAAGTCCGTCGTCGAAGTCCTGCTGTGCTATTCGGGTTTGCACGCGCTGTGGTTCTACCGTTCCAATTACTGGCTGTGGAACCACGGCCTGCGCCTGCTCGCCCGCTGGCTTTCACAGGTGGCGCGATTGCTGACGGGAATCGAGATTCATCCGGCGGCGCAGATCGGAAGACGCCTCTTCATCGATCACGGCATGGGCGTCGTGATCGGCGAGACGACCATCATCGGCGACGACGTGACTCTCTATCAGGGGGTGACGCTTGGCGGAACGGGCAAGGAAAAAGGCAAGCGCCATCCCACCATCGGCAACGGAGTCGTGATCGGCGCAGGCGCTCGCGTGCTGGGCAATATCCGCGTGGGAGACAATTGCCGCGTGGGCGCGGGCTCCGTCGTGCTGCGGGACGTACCCGATAATTCCACGGTTGTCGGCGTGCCCGGTCACGTCATCTTGCGGGCCGGCCAGCGCATCGTGATCACCGACCCGAAGCAGATTCAGGACCCGCTGTCCGAAGCTCTCGCTGCGGTGGCCACGCAGGTGAAGGACTTGAAAGAACGCCTGCAGAAGTTGGAGGGCGGCGCGCCTGCTGATTCACGCGCTGCCGACGAGCTCCAAGCCATCATCGACTACCAAATCTAGCCGCCCCGAGAAAGCCGCAGCTTGGCCGCAGATATTCCCAGCTCAAAGAAAAGAACGGCTACAACATGTGCGGCGACCCCTTCCGCGAGCAGCGCTTCAGCGGCTAGCAAGCTCGATTCGGACCGCAAATTTTCAAAGAGCTTTCGGCTCTAGTCAAGAGAGCGGCGGCGTCGAAGATCGCGCGTCCGCGTCCATTCCTACGCCTGCGAGTTCCCGCGCAGAATAGCAGGCGAAACGTTTCTTGCAAGTTGGTCGAGGGTCTAGGAAAAGTACAAGAACTAGTACACCTGCACGTTTTCGGTGGTGCCGTTTTGTGTCAAAAGGCGCGTTGTACGGGCCAGTTAAGGTGCAAAAAGCGGCCAAAATTGCCACCACGATTGGACGACGAGAAAGCTTCAATTGCTGAAATTTCCCTCTGACTTTTCGGTGGAGGACGAAAGGAGCAGTAGGCGGAACGCGTCGAAGCGGACTGCCGCTTATTCAATTCACGACGGTAGGCGCGCTCGCCGCCTTGATGACCGCTTTATGAAACCTAAATGCGATTGCTGTTACGCTTGGGGCGTTTGCATAGACGAAAGGCGTTTGAAGCCGCGGTGCCTTCGGCGGCTCGCGCGTGCCGCGCGCATCGGAACAACATGAGACCTTGGGCCTTTTTACTTGTCGTAATCATTTGCGCTTGCGCCATTTGGCTTCCGACAGCTGCGGCACAGCAAGAAGGCGGGCGTTCGCCCGCGCTCGGCAAAATCAAACAGGCGACTTCCGTTGCGATTGACTGCAGCGCTTGCCCGAGGGCGCTTGCGAAAGCTGGAACGACCGCCAAACAAGAGCTCATCGATTGGAAACGTTTCCGGATTGTAAACGATCCAAAGGAAGCCGACCTGATTTTCATGTTTTCCGGGAATCCGTATCTAGGCGATTACCTGACGCGGAAGGGGCCGGACACGAGGCCGGTGCGGATCAATGGAACGATCATGACGGTGATCGATCCGCATACAGGAGAGGAACTGTGGACCGATTCGAGGGCGTGGGGCAGCCTTCGCGTTGCGGGAGCGACGAAGGCTTTGATCGATGAGCTTCGCAGCGAGTTGGAGAGCGAGGCGCGAAAGTGGACGGTCGAGGACGTGCTTAGCTGCAGCCGCACTCCGGCGTATCAGGCGTTCGCGTTTCTGACTCCGGATGCGGCGCTGGCGACGTCGGTGGCCGGCGTGAGCCGGATGGAAGACACGCCGGACCGGCTGAGGATCGGCTCGCCGAGCGCTCCCGATTTCTGCCGGCGCGCGCAACTCGTAGCCGGTTCGAATGACAAAATCACCGGATTTGAAGTCGTCGCCTCGGAATCAGACAGCCTGGATGTGGACGACGTGCTGGAGCAGGCCGACCGCTTCCAGTTTTCGAGCGGCAAGGAGCCGGGGTCGCAAATGGTCTACTTCACGGCGCAGACCCGGGACCGAAAAGTGGTGATTGATTTCGAGCTGCGCGGCCATCGCATGGTTTTGACGCGCGTGCGCTACGCATATTAGCCGGTAGGATTTCTGGCGGCCGCACTGGGATCAAGAGGAAGAGATGCGCGTTTGCACAGCAAGAGGCGCGGCACGCTCCAAATTTGGTTGGAGTCGCGAACGGGCTTGGGTGTGATGTGATCATAGGGGAAGGCGTGGGCCACCGGCCTTGAGCTTTCGCACTCCTCGCTTCGACGTTGCACTTGAAGACCGGCGTCGGTATTCTTCTTCACCATGCTGGCTGTGATTATCAGCTTGTCTCTTACTCTTCTGCAATCTCAGGTCACACAACCCGTCATACCGGAGCAGAAGACCGCTTCCGCGCACGACCGGGCGCAACTTAGTTCCGAGGAAATCACGCGATTGGAGACGCAGGCAGAGGGCGGCGATGCAACCGCGCAGTTGGAACTCGCACGCGCCTACGAAGAAGGAAACGGAGTCACTGTTGATCAAGTATCGGCCGCGGAGTGGTATCGAAAGGCCGCAGACCAGGGGAACTCCAACGCGCAGAACCAGCTTGGCATCATGTACCAATCGGGGAGGGGTGTGGAGAGGGACGAAAGCGCAGCGGTAGCCTGGTATCGCAAATCAGCGCGCCAGGGTAATTCGGCGGCGATGTTCAATCTCGGCGCGGCCTACTACAACGGCACCGGCGTGGGAACGGATGATGCTCTCTCTTATGCCTGGTTTACCCTCGCGAAGCAGGCAGGCAATCCGAGCGCTGCCAATGCCGTGCAGATTGCCGAATCAGAGATGAAGCCGTGGTCGATCGCGGAGGGCTTCGAAAAACTCGGCATGTTGTATGACACCGGGGAATACCTGCCCCCAGATCCGGTGCAGGCTGTGCACTGGCTCACGGAGGCTGCGAGGAGAGGTGACGCGGACGCCCAGGCCGAGGTCGCCGCGAAGCTGCTCGGCACCAACCCGATGACGCAAGATTTCGCGCAGGGCCGTTACTGGTGCAATGAACTCGCCAAGCGGGGCGGCGTTCGTGGTGTTCGGTGCATGGGCGCGATCTATCAGCGTGGGATTGGGGTGAAGGCGGATCTGAAGGAAGCGCGAAAGTGGTACGAGCGCGGCGCAACATCGTACGATGCACTATCTGTGAAGGCATTGGCACAGATGGAAGTGAACGGAGAGGGCGGCAAGGTCGACCGCGAGGCCGCCTGCTTGGAGTACGTCTCGCTCGTTCATTACGGCGACGCAGAAGCCATACAAAGTCTCGCCGCACTTCGGAAAGAAATGGGGCCGAAGCAGTGGAAGAAAGTGCAGGAACAATTCTTGCAGAGACGCATCGACCCAAAGAAAGTGGACACCATCCTGGACGAGGTTGAAAGTCCATAGCCCCCGCCGAACACATGCGGAGGGCGAAATACCGAAGCGCCCTCCTGAGCGTTACGAACCTCGCCGGATCGTCAGTAGATGTCGTACTGCTCCCAATGCAACGTGGGGTCGGCCTGAATGATGACGCTCTTTTTGGTCCAGCGCTCGAGCTCCTCGACGAGCGAAGACTCGCGCGTCTTGAGCGCCTTGGCGATTTCCGGATGGACGCGCAGGGTGATGCTCGCGACGTCCATTTCGGGGGCCATCTTGCGGGCCTCGCCCTGAATTTCGTAGCAGAGCGTTGGGACCGATTTCACCATGCCGGAGCCGGTGCAATAGGGGCACGGCTGGCAGAGCGTGCGTTCGAGCGCCTGCTTGGTCCGCTTGCGCGTGATCGCGATCAAGCCGAACTCATTAAAGCGCAGCATCTTTGACGGAGCGCGATCCGCCTTCAGCGCCTCTTCGAGGGCGGCCATGACTTTTTCGCGGTTGCGCCGCTCCTCCATGTCGATGAAGTCGATGATGATGATGCCGCCCAAATCGCGCAGGCGCATCTGCCGCACGATTTCCTTCACGGCTTCGAGGTTGGTGCGGACGATGGTGTCTTCGAGGCGGGTCGAGCCCTTGCCGACGAATTTGCCGGTGTTGACGTCGATCGCGACGAGCGCTTCGGTGTGGTTGATGACGATGTAGCCGCCGGATTTCAGCCATACTTTCGGGCGCAGGCCTTTGTCGATTTCCTGCTGGATGCCGAACTCTTCGAAAATCGGCGTCTCTTTCGTATAGAGCTTCACGCGATTGACGAGCGCGGGCTGGAAGCGGTTCATGAAATCGACGACTTTGGTGTACTCCTCCTCGACGTCGACCCAGATGGCCGTGTAGTCCGAGCTAATGTGGTCGCGCAGCATGCGCTCGACGAGATTGAGATCGCGGTGCAGCAGGGAAGGCGCCTTGCGCTGCTCGGCGCGCGACTTGATCTCGGACCAAGTGCGGGTGAGGAATTCGACGTCCGCGCGAACTTCCTCCGGCGAGGCTGCGGAAGCGGCCGTGCGGACGATGAAGCCTCCGCCCGCGGTGCCCTTCGCGTCGTTGACCAGATGCCGCAGCCGCGAGCGCTCTTCGGCGGAAGCGATCTTGCGCGATACGCCGGTGTGATCGAGCGTGGGCATGTAAACGAGATAGCGGCCCGGCAACGCCACGTGGCTTGTGATGCGCGCGCCTTTCTTGCCGAGCGGTTCCTTCGCGATCTGCACGATGATTTCTTGGCCCTGTTTCAGGAGTTCGGAAATCAACTGCGGGCGGCGGGGCTGCGGGCGGTGATGGCCGCGGAAGGGACGGCGCCCACGCTCATCGCGACGGCCGCGATCGCGTCCACCGCGCCGCGCCGGATGTTGCATCCGGGCGCGGAAATCGTCGCGCACGCGCGCCTGCCACGGCTGCTGTTCCTGAGCCGCCGGACTCGCATCGGGTACGGGCAGGCCGTCGTCGATTGGCGCGACTCCGGCTTCGGCTTCCAGCACGTGCTCGGTTTCTTCGAGCGACTCGATCGCTTCGTGGGCTTCGGCTTCCGCCTCCGCTTCGTCTTCCGCAGCCGCCGCAAGTTCGTCGACCTCATGCTCGTCTTCGGCCGCGGGTTCCTCGTTCGTTTCAGTGGCCGGCGCGATCATGCCCTCGGTTTCGGCCTCTTCCTCTTCTTCCTCGATTTCGTGCTCCTCGGCGGTTTCGGCCGCGGCGGCTGATTGCTCCGTTGCCGCGAAGATTCTTTCCTGAGCCTCGCGCGCAATTTGCTCGCTCTGTGCTTCGGCGACCTGCTCGGCGAGTGTGGTAGCTTCGTCTTCAGTCAATTCCGCCGCGAGATGCTCCTCGTGGAGATCTTCCGCGCGCGCCTTTTCCGGATCTTCGTGAATCACGAGATGCTCGGCAGCTTCGTCCTCAACCGAGGGCTCGGCATGGGCGGTAACGTGCGGTTCATGATGCTGCCATTTCGAGAGTGTTTCGCCAGGAAGCGGCTGGAGATCCGCTGCGAAGCCGCCGCGACTGAACTCGGGCGCGTGATGCGGCCGCTCCTCACGGACGGGTTCGTGTGTTTCCAGCGCAGGCGCGGATGATGCGGTCTCGATTGGCGCTTCGGCCTGCGCAGCTTCACCCGGAGCACGGAATCCCGAAAGATGCTCGCCGGGAAGCAGTTCGGAGATCTTGGTTTCGCCGCCGCCTTGGGGCGCGCCGCCATCGTAGGGGCGATGTGAGGCGTACTTCGACGAAGGCAACTCGCGGCCGAAGCGACGGTCACCCCCGCGGCCACCACGCCCGCCACGACCAAAGCGGCCGCGGCGTCCGTCGCGTCCACCCCTGCCGAAATCGCGTCCGTGCCCTTGCCGTCCGCGATGCTCGAAGCGCGGGCGCTCCTGCGGAGCGCCGCCTTGCGGCTGCGCGGGATGCGCTGCCGCGGGAGCCACGGTTTCGCCGGGCAATACGCCGATCGACGGGGGAACTTCCGGCGCGCTCGGCGCGGCCTCCACGTCGGGCGGTTCAATCGCTGGCGCCGCCGGCGCCTCGGGCGCAAACACGGCGCCGCCCTCAGCCTCCATCTTGTGAAGCTTTTCCTCGGCGGGAGTTACGGTCGACTCGAATTCTTCGATTCCTTCAAGGAAATCGCTGACGTACAGGAAGGCGTCGCTATCGAGGCCGATCTCCACAAAGGCCGACTGCATACCCGGAAGCACACGCGTTACACGGCCCTTGTAGATGCTTCCGACTAACGCAAATTCCTTTTCCCTCTCGACGTAATACTCACAAAGCTGTCCTTCTTCCAAAATTGCGACCCGCGTTTCGTGCGGATTCGCAGAAATAACCATTTCCTTCGACATGTAGAAACTCCTCACGACGCATCCGGCCGGGGCGCGAAATTGTGCGCGCGCCAGAGCCGGCGTGGCGGAAGGCTGCGCCTTCGACGCGCCATCGCGGGCCGCCCAGGAATCTTCCTGATTGTTGCGGATTGAACTTACTCACCCGATGCGTCCTTCACTCAAACCTGAAATTGTCCGGCCCACGTTATGCGGGGCGGATATTGAGATTCTTGAGGTTCAGTTGACGAACCGCCGCATGCGGACGTTCATCACCAGCCCCAGTGCCAAAAACACAAAGGCCGTTGCCGACCCACCATAGCTCATCAGCGGAAGTGGAATGCCGGTGACCGGCATGTATCCGATCACCATGGAAGCGTTGACCAAAACGTGGAAACCCAGGATGGCAGTGACTCCCATTACGACATACATCCCAGCGCGGTCTTTCGCTTTTTGCGCGTTGTCCACCAGCCGCAGAATCAAGCCCAAATACAACAGCAAGACGACGCAAACCCCGATGAAACCCTGTTCCTCTGCCAGCGCCGCCAGAATAAAATCCGAGTACCGCACGGGCACAAAGCCCAGCTGATTCTGGCTGCCCTTGCCAAACCCCTTGCCCCAGAATCCCCCGGACCCCACGGCAATTTCGGACTGCAGAATCTGGTAGCCCGCTCCGCGCTGGTCCTGCTCCGGGTGAAGGAAAGTTTCTATTCGCTGCTGCTGGTAAGGCTTCAGATGACGCCGCATGTTCCATGCGAGCGGAACCAGAAGGCCAATGAGCACTACGCCCACCAGCAGATGCTTCCACTCAATCCCAGCGAAAAACGCTCCGACCACGGCCACCGGGATTAGCACCATCGCGGTCCCTAGATCGGGCTGCTTCAAGATCAAGACTACGGGAATCAGAGTCAAAACGCCAATCTTGAATAGGTCCGCCAGCGTCAGGCGGTCCGTGCGCACTTCCGCAAGGTAGCGCGCCAGCACAATAATTATAATCAACTTCATAAGTTCTGACACTTGCAAAGTCTGGCCGCCAAGGGAAATCCACCGCTTGGCTCCCAGGCGGGAGTAGCCGACCACGAGCACTACGAGGAGGCTGACGATGCCGAACATATAGAGCGCGGGAGCCTGGTCGAGGAGCGTGTGATAGTCAATGCGGGAGATCAGCGCCATTCCCGCCAGCCCAATGCCGATCCACATAAGCTGCTTCCATTGCATGCCCGCCATGCCGCTGGCATGCGTGGCAGAGTAGATTTCGAGCACGCCGATACCGCTGATCGCTCCGACGATGGCCAGGAGTGTCCAATCCATGTCTTGAAAGCTGGAATGCTCTCTCATTGCCTTTGCGTGTTGGCAGGGGCAGCTGGAGCCTCGTTGACATCAGGCGAAATATTTTCCGCCGTGGAAGTCTGAGGCAGATGGCCGTTCTTCTTGTCGTAATAAGCTTTCACTACGTCGCGGACGATGGGCGCGGCCGACGTGCTGCCCCACCCTCCGCTCTGGACTAAGGCAGCCACCACGATCTCCGGGTTGCGCCGCGGCGCGTATCCGACGAACCAGCCGTTTTCCTTCAGGTGCTTGCCGAGTTTGCTTTGCAGCTCGAAGCTCTCGGTCTGCGCCGTCCCGGTTTTGCCCGAAAAATCGATGTTCTGCAGCTTGACGAGGCCGGAGGTGGTGCCGTCAGGCTCGTTTACGACTCCCCACATGCCGTCAGTGACGGTTTGGACCGTTTCGTCGGAAATGGGGAAAGACTCGGATTTCAACCCCTGCGTGTCTTTCAACAGGTGCGGAGGAATCAGAGTGCCGCCGTTGGCGACCGTCACGATCATGCGTGCGAGCTGAATGGGCGTGACCATCACAGCGCCCTGCCCAATGGCGACCGAAATCGTGGAACCGGCATACCACTTGTGATGATAGACACGCTCGACCCACTCCTCGGAAGGCACGAGTCCGGGCTCTTCTCCGGGCAGGTCAACGCCAGTCCGGTGGCCGAGCCCGAGGCCATTGGCGTAATGGCTGATCCGGTCAATGCCCAGGGCTTTTCCAACGTTGTAGAAATAGACGTCGCACGAGGCGACGATGCCCTTGTGCAGATCGACGCTGCCGTGCGCGTGATCGCAGTGGAAGAGGCGTCCGTAGAACGTCGCGTAGCCAGGGCAATAGACAGTGTAGTTGGCGGGAAGGGCCTTGGATTCGAGCATAGCCGTGGCCATCACGATCTTGAAAACGGAGCCGGGCGCGAGCTGCGCCTGGATGGCGCGATTGAGCAGCGGCGTATTCGGGTCGCTGTTCAGAGATGCCCATTCCTGCGCTGGAATGCGGACGGCAAAGTCGTTGGGGTCGAACGTGGGGCGGCTTACCATGGCGAGGACTTCACCGGTGCGGGCGTCCATGGCGACAAGCGCGCCTTGCTTATTGGTGAAGTCGGCTTCAGCGATGCGCTGCAAATCCTCGTCGATCGTAAGCTGGATCGGCTTGCCGGGAATCGCCTCGACGTTGTCGAGAGTGCGAATCACCTTGCCGACGCTGTTGACGACGACGCGCCTCATGCCGTCAGTGCCGACGATCTGGTCGTTGTACTCCTTTTCGAGGCCGGCCTTGCCAACGATGTCGCCCGGTTTATATTTATCGGGATTTTTTTCCAATTCCTGGGGCGAGACTTCACCGACGTAGCCGATGGTGTTCGCGAGTGTTTCCCCGAGCGGGTACCGCCGGCGCTGGACCATCTCCAATTCGAGCACGGGTAGATCGGCGCGGTGGGAGTCGACGAAGGCGCGGTCGGCGTCCGTGGCCGCGGGCTTTATGACGATCGGCATGAATTTCGGCTCGCCCTTGGCGGTTTCCAGTTGCTGCTCGAGATCTTCCTTCGAAATTCCGAGGCCCTCTTCGATTTCGGGCAGGCTTTTCGAGAGCATCTTCGGATTGTCGCGCAGCAGGAGGATGCTGAACGAAGGATAACTATCGACGAGAACGCGGCCGTCGCGATCGAGCATCGCTCCGCGCGGGGCGATGATGGCGATGGGGCGGATGCCGTTTTTATCCGCCAGATCGGCGTAATGCTCGGACTGGACGACTTGGAGTTTCCAGAATCCTATGAGCAATAGGACGACGAGGGCCGCCGAGACGTAGGAAAAAAGAACGAGTCTGCCCTGCGGAATCTTTTGGTCGTTAACGTTCCACGGTGCCAACGGAACTCCTGCGCGAAGCGCGCCCGGGCGCCGGTTCACCTAACGGTTCGGCGCCGCCCAGAATGTGGCTGGGGGTCTGAACTGTTCAAGCTATCACCCGGTGGGAGCGCCCGCAAGCCGCCCTTGCCGTTTCGGTCAACGCGTCGCTTACTCGCCGACACATCAGCGCAAGCCGCGGACCGGATTCCCCTGCGCAGAGACCCGCTTCAGATCGGCATTGGAACTGGCCCGACAGTTTTGAGACTGGCTCTGCGCCCGATGGTTGAAAACGATCACTTTCAGAGATAGCATCGGCGGTCCGAAAAAAAGACGGAGTGATGGGGAGGAATGCATGCCGGGAACGCCGTATCCGAAAGAGCAGATGCATCGCATCGCTTACACGAAGCTTTCGGAGCAACAGATTACGAGCAAGCTGAGCGGGGTGAGCGGGCCGGCGAGCGCGTCGCCGCTTTCCGACGTCTTCGTGGGCAAGTCGATCCGGATCGTCACCGATAAAGGTCCGGCGCTGGTGTACGCGTTCAGCAAGAACAATCGGCTTTCGGTGGCGGAAAATGGCGGCACCGTGGTGCAGGCGGGTTACGGCGCGCTCACGCTGGATAACATCATTTTCTTCGCGCACCTGATCCCGGGTGCGCAGCGCGGCTACGCCGTGGCGATCGACCAGAGCACGAACCTGGCGACGGTGTTTGAGCTGTGGTTTAGCGGCTACGAGGACAATCGCGAAATCCAGCGCGAAATCTATTACGGATACGTCGAGCAGACAGGCCAGGAAGCGCCGAAAGCCCGTCATGCACCGACGAATCGCATCGATGGCAAGGGCTACTACTGGAAGCAGGACACTGGCGCGGAAACGCTGGAGTTCTATCCGTCAGCGGCGTACTCGAACTTTGTGGAGCTCTCGCGTTTCGGTGGCGAACTCAGCTTCTGCGGGCCTTCCGACTACATCAAGATCAACGAAGACTTCTGTATCTACACGCGGACCGAGTGCGAGTTTTCCGGGACGTTTACGGCATACGTGATTGACCTGAACCGCGTCGAGCAGATCGGCGTGCGGCTCGGCTTCGACGCCAACGACGCGCTGGAGTATTACGTCTTCCGCGGCAAGGGCGAATGGCTCGGCCAGCTCGCCCAGTTCGAAAAATTCGGCGACGAGACCGGCGCGCCCGTTCCAGCGGCTGCCGAAGGCCAGACCCCAGCGAAAGGCGCACGGCGCGTCTATCGGCCGTTCAAGACGATGGCCAAAATGACGCCCGCACAAGTTGATGCCGTCTGCGCCAAACACACCTCGGCCTTTGCGCCGCGCGCGATCTCGCCCGGTGCCAACGCGCCCGCTGCGTCGATGGCCGGTAATCTCGGACCTAGCACGAGCTGGCTGGCCGGCAAATCGTTCACGCTTCACTACGATCATGCGCCCGCGATGGAATATCGCTTCGACGATGCCGAAACACTGCAGTGGCGCAAGGAAGGCCGTGACTGGACCAAGGCGCGTTATCAGGCCTTCGAGTCGTCGCCGGGAGTAGTCCTATTCGGCCATCTGCTGGAAGGCGAGCCGAATCATGACGGGCATTCGATCGTCGCGGACTTTCATCAGGGCCTGGTGACTTGTCTCAACGGCTATTTGAACACTCCGTATTTTGCGAATGAGGCGGGGGTCAAAATCCACTTCGGCGTGATCGAGATGGAAGGCCTGATTCCGCCGAAGTATCGCCGCCACGAGTTGACGGACGAGATGATCGGGCGTGCGGTAAGTCAAAACTACGCGCCGGGACTGACGTCCATGCACTTGTACACGACGCCGCATTCACTCTCGTGGATTATCTTCACCAATGCCGATGCCGGAGGGTTGGAGTGGAGCGGGCCGGCGGCGTACGTGAAAATCCGCGACGGCCTCTACTTCATGTACTGGCTGGAAGAAGCGTGCAACGGCACTCTCGGCACGATACTCGTCAATTTGCACACGATGCGCGACGTTGGGATCGGCTACAACTGCGGCGAAAATGGACTGAACATGAACGCGCTGGGTGCCCACGAGCGGCTTGCTGGGCACTTCGACGTCAAGCGCTTCTACCAAGTGAAGGCATCAGGAGGTGCCGTATGAACGCGGACAACGCTTCCACGCGCCGGTCGTTCCTGAAGAGCGGCGCACTGCTGGCCGCTCCTTTGGCTGCAGTCGCGGCGCCTGCAGTGATCGCGGCAGACGATGAGTTGAAGGCGCGCCTGGCGAGGCTGGAGGACGAGGCCGCGGTCCGCGATCTCCATCAGAGCTGGCTGCGACGGGTCAATTCAGGAGCAGCGGGAGCCGCCACGCCATTTGCTGACTCCAAGAACGTCGCGCTCGACGGGTCCGTGCGCAGCATTGCGGCGGATCACTCCGCGGAGCCGGACGCGATCGAGATCGCCGCAGACGGCAAGAGCGCTGTCGGGCGGTTCCCGTGCGCCGTAGAAATCGAGAGGACAATCCCGCAAGATTGCACACTGGCGCAGATGGCGCACGCGCAAGGCGGCGGCTTCGTCCGCCAGACGGAGCGCCGCTTGCTGAAGGTCGAATACGCAAAGGCCTCCGGCGCGTGGGCGATCGTGAAGGCCGAGTTCGCGTTGGCCTAGGTCCGCCCGCTCGCTTCCTGTCCCCAGAGCGTCACAGACTGCCCTGGCGTAGAATCTTGCCTTGCCGAGCAGATTCGGAGTCCGGCCGGTCGCATGGGCGGCATCG
Organism: Candidatus Acidiferrum sp.; assembly: GCA_035622585.1. Taxonomy (GTDB): domain Bacteria; phylum Acidobacteriota; class Terriglobia; order Acidiferrales; family UBA7541; genus Palsa-295. Next base: position 38,877 of record DASPVC010000025.1, on the reverse strand, counting down.
AGCGCTACCCCTCCCAGCTATTCCCAACCGGTGCGAGCTCCGAAGGGCAAGGCGATGGAAATGCCTTCGATCTGCCGGATTTTCCCGTCTTCGATCTTGAAGAATTCCGCCATCTCGACACTCGACGGCCTTTGCGTTACAGCCGGCATGGGCACTTTGCCGACGCCGGGCACGTCCGCCCATTTCACGTTTCCGGGGTGATTGAACATGAACACGCCGAATACGATTCCCATCCTCTCGTCGACGATCAGGTAGCGCCGCGGATCGATGGAGTGGATGTACGTCCAGATGTGGGTGTTCATGTTCTCGCGGATGCCCATTGCATCCGGCTTGAACGAATCTTTGTCGAACAATCCCTTCGCGGTGGGATTGTTGGTGTCCTGATATCCATCGAGAATGCGGTTACATAGCGGATCGAAGGGCACCATGTCGCCGGAGGAGTGAAGGATGCCCTCGAAATAGAGGTTTGCGTCGCGGAGCATGTTTTCGCGCGAGATCTGCTGCGATGGTTGCAGAGGCTGAAGCCAGACAGAGTTTGGCTGCCCGAACTTTTCCAGCGCCTGAGCATCCTGCGCGTTTCGGTGAACGATCGTTTCAACCTCAGTGATCTTGCGGTTGACGACCTTCAATCGGAGCAGCAGGATTGCCGGCGTGCCGTTCTCGCGGATGGTCGCTTCCAATCCAGCTTGCCCCGCGTGAGGATCCGCGAAGTAGAGCTTGTACGTGCCCATTCCGCTCGCGGTACCCCAGAGTGCATCGCCGAGTTTGAGCGGAATCGTATTCTCGGTGAACTTGATGCGATCCGACACCGGAATCTGGCTGGGGTCGTGGGCAAGGAGGGCCTTCAGGTACTGATCGACGAGGTTCGTGAGACAGGCGTAGTCGCACGAATCGTCTGGCGAGGCGAGCAATCTGCCGGATACGTGAGCTGTCACACCCAAGTACAACAGAAACGCGCAGAGCAATAATGGCGTCGCACGTGCGACGAGTCGCAACTCTTGGTGCATGGCCATTCTCCTTTTCGCAGGGCTCGGAGCGCGCGGGCATCTATTCCCAAGCGATGCGGTGGACGAACGGCTGGATAGTTACCACAGACTTCGGCTGATACCAACTCCTGGCTGATCGCAATTTCGCGGAGGGTTCAGGGGGCGCGGCGGAGCCGGTCGAGAAGAGCAAAGAGAGCGACGCCGAAGGCGGCGGTGGCCAGCGAATTCATGAGAAGCGGAAATGTGAAGAAAGGCGCGGGGCGATTGAGAAGCACGCGTTCCGTGGCGGAGACCACGATCTGATGAAAGTGATAGAAGACGAAGATCAGACCGAGGCGGCTGGCGGGGTGTTCAGTGTCGATGCGCGCGCCGACGGACGAAGCTAGGTAGCCCACGAGCGTTTTTGCGATGCCGAAGAGTCCGATCGGATTATCGTGGCTGAGACCGTCCTGCAGGATGCCGATGGCGGCGCCGAGCAACAATCCGCTGGCGGGATTGCGGCGGCTCACGCCGAAATACACGGTGACAAGCAGCGGCAAATCGACAAGTTCCGCCCACTGGCCGAACTTGTGGAGAAACGCCTGCAGGACAAGCGCGAGGAAGCAGACCGCCACCACCGTGCCACCGTAATACTTGTGGACCTCGATGTTCGGCTCCGACTGCGCGCCGGGATTGAGCATGTAGGCCATATCAGTTTTGCGCCTTTGCCGCAGCGGGTGCGGGAGCTTGCGCCTGCGGTGTAGGCGCGGAGAGCGCGCCGGTCTGCACGACGCCTGACGGCGTGGCGGGAGGCGGGCCGGAGTCCGCCGATTGCTCGGATTTCTTCGCGGCCAAGTCCTGGAGCGAGAGAAGAATGAGAACGTCCTCGAGCTGGTCGAGGCGGGCGGACGGCTGAACGCGGATCACCTGAAACGGATTGCCCGCGTTCGCGCCGGAGACAATGCCGACGAGCAACCCCTTTGGGAAAATGCGATCTTCGCCCGAAGTAAGAATCATTTCGCCAAGATGGACCTTTTCGTCGTTCACGATATAGTCGAGGCGCGGAACGGGATCTCCGTTGCCTTTGACGACGCCGTGCGTGCGTGTATCGGCAAGCAAGGCGCCGACGCCGCTATCCCGGTCGCTGATCAGAAGCACTTGCGACGTGGAAGGAAAGACATCGACGATTTTCCCGACGATACCTTGCGGCGTGATCACGGCCATGTTCCGCCGCACATGATCGCGCTCGCCGCGGTTCAAGACGAGAGTGTGGGAGGTAACGTCAGCGCTTGCGCCGATGACCTGCGCGGCGAGCATCGGGGCTTCCAGATGCGCGTCGCGGAAATTCAGCAGGACGCTCAGGCGCTGCGCCTCGCCGGCTTGGCTTTCGAGTTCGCGGTTGCGCAACTGAAGCTCCGCGAGCTGGCTGCGGAGGCGGGCGTTTTCCGCTTTGGCGCCACGCAGACCGACATAGCCGCTCCATACTCCGCCCACCTTGGCGAGGGACCACGTGCCGAGACGCTCGAACGGCGTCACAACCGCCACGGCCCAATAACGAATCAGGCGAACGTCATGATCGCGCTTGATCTGAAATGCGAGGAGCAACAATTGTATCAGCAGGACGCCGACGAGCAGCGCCACCGGACGTTGACGAGAGAAAGAAAGATCGGCCATTGCTCAAGTTCCCGGCGCGAGGCCTTCCAATTTCGCTAATCGATCGAAACGGTTCGCAGCAGCTTGAAATCGCTCAGCATCTTTCCGGTGCCGAGCACGACCGACGCGAGCGGATCGTCCGCAATCGAAACGGGCAAGCCGGTCTCCTCCCGGATGCGCTTATCGAGGTTCTTGATGAGCGCTCCGCCGCCAGTGAGGACGATGCCGCGGTCGCTGATGTCGGCAGACAGCTCGGGCGGCGTGCGCTCGAGCGCGACGCGAATGGCGTTGACGATCGTCGAAATGTTTTCCGAGAGCGCTTCGCGGATTTCGCTGTCGTCGATGGTGACGGTCCGCGGGACACCTTCGATCAGGTTGCGGCCCTTCACTTCGAGTGTCATCGGTTTTTCGAGCGGATAGGCCGAGCCGATTTCCATCTTGATCTGTTCCGCGGTGCGTTCGCCGACGAGCAGGTTGTACTTTCGCTTGAGGTAGTGCATTACGGATTCGTCCATCTCGTTTCCGGCTACGCGAACCGACCGCGAATAGACGATGCCGCTCATGGAAATCACGGCGATGTCGGTGGTGCCGCCGCCGATATCGACGACCATGTTTCCCGAAGGCTCTTCGATCGGCAGGCCTGCGCCGATGGCCGCGGCCATGGCCTGTTCGACGAGATAGACTTCGCTGGCGCGCGCGCGATAGGCGGAGTCTTGAACGGCGCGCTTCTCCACCGGCGTAATCTCGCTGGGGACGCCGATGACGATCCGCGGATGCACGAGGACGCGCCGGTTGTGCGCCTTCTGGATGAAATAGGTGAGCATCTTTTCCGTGACTTTGAAGTCGGCGATCACGCCGTCCTTCATCGGTTTGATGGCCACCACGTTTCCGGGCGTTCGGCCGAGCATCTCCTTCGCCTCGCGGCCGACCGCGACAACTTCTCCGTTGTTCTTATTAATTGCGACGATCGAAGGTTCGTTGACGACGATGCCCTTGCCGCGCGCAAACACGAGTGTGTTGGCGGTCCCGAGGTCGATAGCCAGATCAGATGAGAGGAGGCTAAAGACCGACCGCATGTTGTAGCCGTTTTTGTTCACAACTTGCTTCCCCCTGAGATTTTCGGGCGGCGCTGCCCAGGCGCCGCACTACCGCGCGTGTGACCCCGATTATGGGATAACGACCGTCACGCGCTTGATGGCTGTCCCCCCGCGGCGGTTTTGCCCCGTGATGACAATGTCGTGGCTGCCTCGCGTCATCGCTTCCGTGAAGTAGCGGAAGGTTCCGTCCGGCTTAATGTCGGCGACTTCCGAGCCATTGATGATCAGCGCCGCGCCGGGCTCCGTGCGCCCCATCACTTCAACGACGCTGCCGTGCAACTGCGTGCCGTCAACTTCCAGCAGCATCTCCTGCTCTTTGCCCTGAGCGACGAGCGTGAATTTGTACGGATCGCTTCCTTCACTGACGGCATCTTTGTCGTCGATCGCGCGCACCCTCCAGAAATAGTCGCCAGGATCAAGACCGGTAATATCTACGCTGGTCGCAGCGGTTTTGCGTTCCATGACGATGTGGTTGAACATCGTCGTCGTGCTCGCCTGAAAATCGTAGAGTTTGGCTGTCGGCGACGGCTTCCACGAAAAATGAATCGGATCGCGCTTCGGATCGGCGACGATAATCGGCTGCAGGTTAAGCGGCTCGACCAGCTCGGGAGGGGCGAGCACCTGTGTCTTGACGATCGCTCCGCCGCCCGACGGTATCGTGGCGCGCTCGAACGCGCCGATATCGACGTGCTCGTTGCCGCGCGCGAGTTCGGCGCTTCCGGAATCGACGGTCACCTGCTGCTCGTTCGTCGCCGGATCGCTGCGCACGTCCATGCTGCTATTGGCGCGCGCGGACGCCACGGCGTTCTCAAACGAAACCTGGGCCGTCGAGCCGGGGACGGGCCACGCGCCAGTGCGAAGGTCGACTTGACCGGAAGTCATGTGCACGGCGACTTGCGTGGGGTGATCCTGCCCAACGAAATTCTCTTCCACGGTTACGTACGTGTCGGCTTTCACTGTGTAGGTGGTGCCGTCGGCAAATGCGATGCGGGCCATTCCTTCCGGGCCGGTCTGAATCAAGTCACCCTTATCCAGTGTAATCTGATAATCCGCATTTACCCACTGTACCGAGTTGGCTTTCTTGACCTGTACCTTGCCGTCGAGGTTTACGAAGCGGGCCTGGCGCGCGGAAATGGCAGCGGCGACACCGGGATCGGGATGCGCGATCGCATCGGAAATGCTGCTCAACACCTTGCTGGAAACTTCCGGAAAAACCAAATACGTCGAGGCCAGCACGATAGCCGTGATGACGATCGCGTAGAGAATCACGGTGCGATACTTCACCGTGTGCCAATACACTTCGACGCGCGAAATCCTTTCCTTCGACGGAGCCGCGGATTTGTCGTTGATCGTGCTCACGAGGGGTCAATTCCGCAATCTAGCATAGGGGTATGGGCCTTTCAATAAACCGGCCGGACAGTTGCGAAACGCTAACCCCCTCGGTTTTCGAGGCTTTGGCGGGGGCTGGACAAAAGTTGCTCATCGAGTTTGCGGCGCCGATTGATCCCGCCTGCCGATGCATCCATATTGGAGGTTGACCGCTATAGGCGGATTTAGCGAGACTAGATGACCGAAGACAGCAGCTTCGCGGGGAATTGTGTGCCGCTAATTGAAGTGAGTCAGTTCGCGAGGCTGCGAGGAAGAGAAATATGAACGCGCTGAGGCAAGAGAATGTCGGCGAATTGCTGCCGCCAGAACGACTAATGCTGACGCCGGGTCCGTCGTGCGTCGACCCACGAGTGTACCGGGCGATGGCGGCGCCGATCGTGGGCCACATGGATCCATGGTTCACGAAGATGATGGACGACGTGCAGGTGCTGCTGCGCCGTGTTTTCCAGACGCAAAACCACACGACTTTTCCCATTTCCGCATCCGGCTCGGGAGGCATCGAGGCGGCCGTGATGAACCCGCTCGACGCGGGCGATGAGTGCATCGTCTGCGTGAACGGCGCGTTTTCCGAGCGCATGGCGATCATCGCCGAACGCATTCCTGCGAAGGTGATTCGCGTGGAAGCGCCGTATGGGCGGACGGTCGATCCGGCCGATGTGTTGCGCGCGGGCAAAGGCAAAAAGATCAAGTTCGTCGGGCTGACGCACGGCGAAACTTCCTCGGGAATTGTGCAGCGGATCGACGACTACCGGAAGGTTGCGGACGAGTTGGGTGCGCTGCTGGTGGTCGATGCGGTGGCGAGTCTCGCCGGCGTGCCGCTGGACTCAGACGGCCAGCGCATCGACATTTGCTTCAGTGGATCTCAGAAGGCGATCAGCGCGCCGCCGGGCATGGCTCCCATTACGGTGAGCAAGCGCGCCGAAGAAGTAATGCATGCGCGAAAAGAGCCGGTGCGAAGCTGGTATTTCGATTTGACGACGGCGATGAATTACTGGGGCAAGGATCGCCTCTATCACCACACTCCGCCAATTACACTGATTTACGCGATGCGCGAAGCGCTGCGAGCCGTGCTCGAAGAAGGGCTGGAGGCGCGGTGGGAGCGGCACCGGCAGAATCAGGAAGCGCTGATCGCGGGCCTCGAAGCAATGGGACTGAAGATGTTCGTATCGAATCCGGCGGACCGCCTCGTGACGGTGACGGCCGTGAACATTCCCGCCGGAATCGAAGATGGCAAGGTGCGCATGCAATTGTTAGATGAGTTCAACATCGAGATCGCGGGCGGACTGGGTCCCGTGAAGGGCAAGATTTGGCGCATCGGGCTGATGGGCTATTCCTGCCAGAAGCCGAACGTGCTGACGTTCCTTGCAGCGCTGGAAAAGACCCTGCTCGATCAAGGCTTCCGCCTGCCGGAAGGAGCGGGCGTGGCTGCAGCGATTCGCAGCTACGAGCACGCCGCACAGCCTGCCGGCGTGGGCGCAAGGAAGTAGGTGACGCGATGGCGAAAACTGCGGTCTATCCAACGATTCCGAACGTCGGTGCAATGAGCGAATTCATCGGCGCGTTCGACGTGCCGTCGAAGGTGACTGACTACGTCTATCACTGCCGGTTTTCGCACTGCTGGAATGCCATCGCGACGCGCCATAGCGACACGATGGACTGCAAGTTCTTCCTGGACGGAAAGGGCGTGATCCTCGGGTTGGCGCACACCGGATTCGTCAAATTCCGCGAACGCGCGGGCCGCAACTTGACCGATCGCGAGGCCAGCTACATCGCCGCCGAATATCTCCGCGAGCGCCTCGAGCAGGAAGACGAGCACTCGCTCTACGACGTTTCTGCCGCCGACGTCGTCCGCATCATCGACAAGCTCGGCATCCACTAGTCTCTCACCGAACTATCTCGACGTGGCTCCGCCGTTGCCGGCGGTACGCCAGCGGGCGAGCCAGCCGTGCTCGCGGATCCCTTCCTCTTCGAGCTGGCGGGTCCACGCACTGAGGATGCTCGAGCGGACCAGATAGCCGGCCAGGCGATGGGGGTCTTCGCGTGTGACGACCGGCATGCGGCCGATGTTGTGCTGCAACATTCGGTGCAGCGCCTCAGCGACAGGCTCATCAGAATAGGCAACGATCAACGAGGATGAACCCGCGTCCGCAACCGTGCGCTTTCCCTCGGGATCATTCTCGAACGCGCGCAGCAAATCGCTTTGCGTCACGATGCCGACCAAGTGTCCATCGCTGGAGATGATCGGCAAGCCTTCAGCGAGACTGACGAGCGGTTTGCTTCCGTTCGAGCTTTCCACCAGCTCGGCGACCGTCATCTCCTCCAAGACCGGCTGAACGTCCCGTTGCATCACGTCTCCGACGCGGACGACATTTAGCACGCCCACTTCATATTCTCCCGGAACGGTCAGGCCTCGGCGCGCGAGCTTTTCGGTCATGATCGACGTGCGCAAGTAGCGCAGTGCGATCAGATCGGCGATGACGCAGCCGAGCATAAGCGGAAGTACCGCGTTGTAATCGCGCGTGATTTCAAACGCGAACACGATGAATGCAAAGGTGGCGCGCGAGGCGGCGCCGAAAACCGCCGCCATGGCTACGAGCGCGCAGGCGCCGGGAGAGAGATGAGCGGCGGGAATCAGGCGGTTCATGAGCGTGGCGAACACGCCGCCCAGCGCCGCGCTCGACATGAACATCGGCGCGAGCAATCCGCCTGAGGTTCCGGAGCCGAGCGAAAGTACCAGCGCAAGCGCTTTGAAAACGGCGATTAGGATCAACAGCTTCAACGTGAGGTTGTTGTTCAGGATATCCGAGATCGTGTCGTAACCGACGCCCAGAACGCGCGGGATGAAGAAACCGATCACTCCCAATGCCAGGGCGCCGATGGCTGGGTGCCAGAGGTCATCGACGGGCATGCGATCAAACTGGTCTTCGACCCAGTAGAGCAGTTTGGTAAAACCAATCGCGGCGGCGCCGCAAACAACGCCGAGCAGCACGTAAAAGGGCAGGCCGTGCAGGACGTCGAAATCCACGTTGCCCATCGTAAACATCGAGCGCTGGCCGAGGAACACGGCGCGCATGCTGGTGGCGAGCGTCGTTGCGATGACGAGAGGGATAAATGAACGCGCGCGGAATTCGAATAGAAGAAGTTCGATGGCGAGGATCACTCCGGCAATCGGCGTGTTAAACGTAGCAGCCATGCCCGCTGCGGCGCCGCAGGCGAGCAGTGTCTTGCGCTCGGCGGCCGTTGTGGAAATGAACTGGCCGATGAGCGAGCCGAATGCGCCGCCGGTTTGAATAATCGGGCCTTCGGCGCCAAAGGGACCGCCGGTCCCGATTGCGATTGCAGCCGAGAGCGGCTTCAAGATGGCGACGCGCGCTTCAATACGGCTGCGGGATGTGAGGACCGCCTCCATGGCTTCCGGAATGCCGTGGCCTTTGATTTTCGGTGAACCGTACTTCGCCATGAAGCCGACGATGACACCGCCAATGGCGGGCGTGATGATGATCCACGGGCCGAGCGAAGTCTGCTCGGGACTGCGGAAATGGAACGACCACTCGTGATAGTAGGCGAGGTTCGTAAACAGGCCGATCAAATCGTACAGCAGGAAGGCGATCAGTCCGGCGAGAACGCCGACCAATGCCGCCAGCAGAGAAATCCATCCGATCCTGAATGTGGCGGGCGATGCGGCGATTCCATTTCCTGCTGCAGGGGCTTCGGGTTGCAACGAAGACGCCAACGAATTTCTCCTTGAGCCGAACCTAGCGCGGACTGCGCTGCTTCACAGCGGCTGGACGAGGTCCTCTCATCGCGTCCGCCGCTTTCCGCTATGTGCGATGACGGACCGAAGCGCCACGATCAATCGGGGCCCGGCCATGCGCAATTCGTCGCGATGCACGATCGAAAGTTTCTTCAAGAGAGCCTCGCCGCGACGCGTAAGGCGGAGATCGACTTTCCGCGCGTCATTTCTGCTGCGTGACCGGCGAATCCAGCCTCGAGCTTCGAGCCGGCGGCTCAGTTCGACGGCCGTGTGATGTCGAACCTGCAGGCGCTCGGCGAGCGCGCCGACCGTGGTTTCGACTCCGGCCCCGCGCCCCTTGATCGCGAGTAGCGCTTGATGCTGTTGCGGCTCGATTCCGGCGGCGCGGGCGGCCGCCTCGCTAAAGTTCAGGAAGCGCCGAATTTCGTAGCGGAAGTCCGCCAGAGACTGGTAATCCATCTGCCGCGATGACTCGCCCACGCTTGCTATTATATCGTAGAACGATATAATGTGCATTGAAGCGAGCGATGAAGCAGCGACAAGAATGAAGAGCCGCGAAGGCAAAGTTATCGGTTGGGGGGCGGTGCTAGATGCTCCTGGGCGCCGCGTCGAAGTGTGAGAGCGTGGCGGCCGCTCTCACACTTCGGCTTGAATGCTGCGACGGCACTAGGGCAGGCCGAACACGTAAACGGAGTCGACGGCGACGATGGCAACGTATTGCTTGCCGTCCTTGCCCTGATACGTCATCGGATCCGCGTTGCCAGTTTTTCCGATCTTCGTGACCCACAATTCGGCACCGGTCTTCGTGTCGAATGCGCGAAAGCGGTTGTCGGTTGTTGCGCCAACGAACACAAGGCCCCCTGCGGTGGCGATCGGGCCGGCGCTGCCAGCGCCTCCCGTTTTCTGCTTATTCTCGGGCAGGCCTTCTGTGATGCCGAGGACGGATCTCCAGGCGACCTCACCCGTATTCGCATTCACGGCGATCAACTGCGCCCACGGTGGTTTCTGGCACGGCCAGTTCCCGAGAACTTTTCCGTTCGCGTCTTTCACCGTGGCGCTAAAGCTGAAGTACGGTCCGGGGCCGTCGACGCTGGCGCGATCGTACTGCTGGGTCGAGCCTTCCGTGCCGCGTCCGTAGTTCGCCCCGGTCTTCTTCTTTTCGATCCAGCCCATCAGAGAGACGTCATGGCTCTGCAAGATGACGTAGTTCGTCGTCGGATCGGTTGCAGTGCCGCCCCAGTTCACGCCCCCGGTGCCCCCCGGGAACTGAATCGTAGTCCTCGGTGGAGCGCCTTCTTCATGGTAGAGCCACGCCGTGAACGGGCCGGCGTTATACAGGGTGCCACCATTCTTGGCGAGCACATCTTGGCATGCCCTGGCGTGTTCCGGGCTCGTATCGTCCGCCGTGACCATGTCCTCCGGCTTGTAGCTATTGCGTGCGAGGGGCGGAGGCTTCAACGGGAACGGCTGCGTGGGTGAATACCATTCGCCGGGAACGTCGCCTTTGGACACCGGGCGCTCTTCCACGCCGAACACCGGCTGTCCCGTGTCGCGATTCAGAACGTACATCAGTGCTTGCTTGCTGATGGCCACGAGAGCCGGGATCGTCTTGCCTTTCTGTTTGACGTCCACGAATCCGGGGCCAGGCGGCAAGTCTTCATCCCAGAGCGCGTGATGGACGGTCTGGAAATACCACTTCAGCTTTCCTGTATCGGCATCGACTGCGACGACCGAATTGCCGAACAAGCCGTTGCCGGGACGATCGCCGCCGTAGTAATTGGGCGAAGGTCCGCCGATCGGCATGAAAAGCGTGTTCGTCCGCTTGTCCACCGTCATGTACCAGCCCCAGACGTTGGTGCCGGAGCGGCCCTTCCAGCCTTCATCGAGCCAACTCTCGTGGCCGACTTCACCGGGCTGAGGCACAGTATGGAACGTCCACAAGAGTTTGCCGGTGATCACATCCAGTGCGCGCGTATCACCCGGGGGACCAACAGGCAATTCGCCGACGCTCGCGCCAAGAAACACGAGATTCTTGTAGATGGTGGGGATGCCGTTGTATCCGACGTCGAGGTCGACAACGCCGTCTTTGCCGAAAGTCGGGATAATCTTTCCGGTGGCTGCGTCGAGCGCGATCACCTTGCGGCTCACGGTCGTGAAGATGATGCGAGGAGGGTTGTCTTTGTCGCCAGGCCAATAGGCGACGCCCCGGGTGTTCGATTGAGCGACGTCGTAGTGCCAGATTTCCTTGCCAGTCGCGCCGTCCACTGCGAGCACTTTGCCCGTTCCCGGCAGATACAGCACGCCATTCACCGCGATGGGAGTCACTTCCAGCCCGCCGCGCTCGGAAAGCGTCATCGTCCAGGCTTGCGTGAGCTTCGAGACGTTGCTCGTGTTGATCTGCTTGAGCTCGGAATACCCCCTGCCTTCGAGGTCGTGGCGATAGAACGGCCAATCGCCCGGGGTAAACTGCGCCTGGCTTCCGCTTGCCAGAAACGCCAGCAGAATTGCGGCACCCAAAGATCTCGTCATCCATTTACAGTGCATGAATCCATTCCCCTCCGAAAGTCGCGCAGAATACTACCAATAAACACAATCAGACGCGCGGTATTTTGGGGAGGTTACGTTTGCGGATCAGAAGAGACGAGGCAGGAGCGCGGGAACCCGGCGGGCGTACTCATCGAATTTCGCTCCGAAGGCAGTTCGCAAAAGATGTTCCTCGGTGCGGATGCGAATCGCGGTGCCGATCAGATACACAATCGCGGCCGGAAGCAATGCCTGCCAGCGGCCGACGGCTAGCGCCGTCGCTATCAACATTCCGAACATCGCGAGATAGATCGGATTGCGCACCACCGAGTAGGGGCCTGTGCGGACGAGTTCGTGGCCCTCGATGACCCGCGCCACAAGCGCCCATTGCTTGCCGAGCGCGCGTGCCGCGGTGTAGCAGAACCACGTCGACGCAAACGCGAGGGCGACCGTAGAAATGCCCAGGATCGCTTCCGCCGTCTTTGACATCGGGAAGAGCGGGGAAAAGTACGGACGGAATGTGGCGAAGCAAATCGCGTAGCCTGCGCCCTGCAAGAGCAGCCCCGTCATCGATTTCCAATCGCGCCTTTGCGCGCCGGGCGCAGCTCCGCGCTTGCCGATCACAACGATGGCTGCAAATCCGAGCCAGCAGAGCATCACCACGACGTAGACGATCTCGGCGATCGCGTCTGGCTGGCGAGCGATTAGGCGCAAAGCGGTTCCGTCAGGCGAGCGCCTTCTTCAAGACGGCGATCTGGCCGGCGTGGTAAAGATCATGCTGAATGATTCCGTGCAGCACCACATAGCGCGAAGTGTCGGGTCCGCTCGTCTTTTGGTCCACGAGATCGAGTTGTTCATCCCGCAAACCGGCTACAACGCTGCGGAGACGGGCGTGACTCTCGGCAAGATTCTCGAGCGCCCGCTTCCAGGCAGCCTCGCTCACTTCCCAGACAGGCGGCCAATCGCGCTCGGGAGTTACGTCGACAGTCTCGCCCCGCAGGCGGTGTTGTGCGATCGAGTTCCACGCTCCCGTGTGGTGCACCAGCTCCCAGATGGAGTGCGCGCCGTGGACTACGTGCTTTGAAGCATCCTCCGGGGAAAGGTCGTCGAGCAGGCCCATCAGCGAAGGACCGTGCCAGGCATCGCCGGAAAACGCCCGGTCCATTTGGTCGAGGATTCTATCGATCTCGCGCATCGGAATCTCCCGGTTAGAAGCGTAGGACAGCCCACGGGGCATAGCAAGCGGCTCGCGAAGCTAGAACAGCTTGTCGGAATCGAGGAGGATAGTGACAGGACCGTCGTTGGCAAGCTCGACGGACATGTGCGCCTGAAAGACTCCAGTCTCGACGTGAATGCCGAGCGCTTTGAGCGCGCGCACAAATTCTTCGTAGAGCGCTTTGCCCTTTTCGGGAGGCGCCGCCTGCATGAAGCTCGGGCGGCGCTGGCCGCGCGCGTCGCCATACAGCGTGAACTGCGAGACTGCGAGAATCGCTCCGCCCATATCGAGCAGAGAGCGATTCATTTTGCCCTGGTCATCGTTGAAGATGCGGAGGTTCACGATTTTTTCCGCCATGGATGCCGCGGTCGTGTTGGTGTCGTCGCGCCCGACGGCGAGAAGGACGAGCAGTCCCGGTCCGATTTCACCGATGACGTTGCCTTCCACAACGACTCGCGCCTTGGTGACACGCTGAAGAACGGCTCGCATCGCCCGATTCTACCTTGTCACCGGCGCGGCTGCGTCGGCATCGGCCTTGTGAGCCTCTTCTCGGGCTCAGGGCACGGAGCAGCCACGGTGATCTTGTCTCGAGCGCGGCGGTGGCGGCTTGCGGTCCCTCGTGAGGCCGGCGACCGGATTCCTGTATGCGGGAATTTTCTCGCTGGCCGGCGCGGCGCAGGTGTTCTTCCGCTGGCGCTAGCATGGCCTGATCTGGACTGACGCGGCGGACTTAATCTCGCTAGAGCGAAAGCTGGACTGGCGTGCCGCGTTCCTCATTGATGCGGATGGTGGACTGAGTATCGATGTCCGCCAGAGCGAGCGCACGGCGCAGGCCATCGACTGTGATGTAGACGATGCGATCGCCGGAACGGCTGAACGCCACGGCCTCGATCTGCGTTCCGTTGCGCAACACGAGCACGAACTGTCCGACGTCCTCCGTCGGCGGCGCAGAAGTTTCTTCCGATTCAGACGGCGCTGACGCTGCGCCCGTCTGCGCTTGCTGTGGCGCCTGCACGATTACGATGGGTTGCTGTTGTGGCTGTTGTTGCGGAGGCTGCTCCGCCTCGCCTGTATCTGGCGGCACTTCGTAGTAGCCACCGCCATCCAGCAAATAGAAGCCTGAGCCTGCGAAACCAGCACCCCGAAGGACTCTCTGCGCCTCAAGCAAGCGCCACTCGGTTGCGGGATCGATGGCAGCTTTGATGGCCCAGTCCTGATTCATGAGGCTGGAGTTCAGGCCAAAACCAAAGTCCGGCGCGTTGATCTGGTTGAAGAGGCCAAACGATCCGCTGCCAGAAAAGAAACCGCTGGGAGTAGCGCGCGGCTGCAAACGCGCAGGGGGTGCCGCAGAGATCTTGCTGCCCGTGTGCGGTACGGCAGCGACGCCCGTCGCCGCAGCTCGCACATGAGCCGCGGAGGCTCTTGGAGCGGCAATCGCCGCAGGCCGCTGCGCCCGTGCGATACCAACACTGAGAAAGGACGAAATGCCGACCGCCGTGGCAAGAAGCCGAAACCGGTGACTCGTCATCATGGCAACCTCGCCTCTGCACCATGAGACGCCCTAAGTCGGCCGAGGGTTGCAAACTCATCACCGCCGGGCGAAAAGGCTCTCACAACGACGGTTTGCTTTGCCCAATGGGAAGTATGTGCTATAAACGACGCTCCGAGCAGCCGGGCTAGGGGTCGATATGGCACAGCCTGAAGCGGGCGTTTCGCCGGCGATTGCAACGGAAGCGGCGACGAACTCGGGCGTGGCAGCCCGTGGCGGTGGTGACGAGGCCGGCTTGGCTATGAGCTACTGCCCGCGATGCTCCGCGCGGCTCGAAGCGCGGAGTTGCAAGCTCATCTGTCTGGACTGTGGCTATTACATGTCCTGCTCGGACTTTTACTGAGGAGATCGACCGGCAGTTCGCAGCCCGCGGGGCTGCTTTCTCACCCAAAGCTGAAAGCGTATTTCAAATCGTTTAGGAGGCGCGAACGTGGCACTGCGAATGACGGAACGGGATGTCAGTGGAGTGGCTGTGCTCGATATCGAGGGGCGCATCGTGCTGGGAGAGGAAAGCAACTCGTTCCGCGAGAAGGTGAAGAGTTTGCTCGCAGCCGGTAAGAAGAAGGTCATCCTGAACCTGGCGAACGTCAGTTACATAGACAGCGCCGGCCTGGGCACGCTGGTGGCCACATTCCACAGCGCGCGCTCCCAGGGCGCCATGCTGAAGCTTGTGAACCTCGGCGCGAAATTCAAAGAAGTGTTGCAGGTGACGAAGCTAATGACCGTGTTCGACACCTACGACAACGAGACAGCTGCGATTCAGAGCTTCGGAAAGTAACGGCTCGAAATCCGCACCAACCAGGATTTCTTCGACTAGGTGTTCTGAACCGGAGGTCGGCAGAACCGATCTCCGGGAAAGAAAAGCCGCCTGGACCCTCCCATCGGAATCACGATTCCGCTGCGCGCTGCCCTCAGGTTCCGATCTTTCCTTCGACGCGATAAATCGCAAGGCCGCTCAAGAGTTTTGGGTAGAAGTCCGTGGATTTTTGGGGCAACACGTCTCCACCCAAAGCGACCTTCGTCACTTGTTCCACGCGAACCGGATTCAGCAAGAATGCGATCTGGGCAGTGCCGCCATCCACAGCACCGATGGCCGCGTCCATTTCCCGTTCGTAGCTGACGTTTGACTCGGCGGCGACAGCTTCGGCGGTGATTCCCAACCCCTTTTCCAGAATCAGCCGGTGGAGCAGCACCACATCGAGGGCTCGCTGCGCCTCGGAGAGATCGGGCAGCAGATCTTCGAGATCCACTCCGCGCTTGAGAACGAACAGATAGAAGGCGCCGACATTGGGTCGATCGGCGCTAGGGTAGACGCCGATGGTGCGGTGATCCTCGTTGAGCTTTTCCAGGTCCTTGCGGAATTCGTCGTAGGCCGGCACGCGTTCGTCCGCATTTGCGAACGGATAGGAATACCAGTCGAAAAGAGATGCGACCTTTGTGCGAAACCGTTCGAAATTGAAATCGGAGAGCCGCGAAACCACGCGGTGCGTCGCGAGAATCGTCAGGCCTTTCGAGTGCGTGTTGATGAATGTCGCCATCGCAAATTCGCAGGCAGCCAACGGATCGGTCTTGCCCGCGCGCGCGCGGCACTCATTGCGGTAGGCGAGCGCCGTCTCGTAGCGGTGATGCCCGTCGGCGATCACCAGCTGCTTGCTGGCCATCGCATTCTGAATGCGTTTGAAGAACACGGAATCGGCAACGGGCCACAGGCGGTGGGTGACGCCGAATTCGTCATTCAGCTCGACTTGAGGAGTTTTCGACGTCGCCTCGTCTAGCAGTGCGTCGATTTGCCTCGCCGAATCGTCGTAAAGAAGAAAGAGCTGGCCGGTTTGCGCACGCGTGTGTCGAAGCAGCTCGATCCGGTCGGCTTTGGGGGCCGAGAGCGTGCGCTCGTGGCGGAAGACGACTTTGTTGTCGTAGTCCTCGATTCGCACGAGCGCGATGAATCCCGTGCGGACGCGGCGCGTGTGCGTGCCCGGCACGAAGAATTCCTGCGAATAGACGTAGATGCCGGGCGCGGCATCCTGCATGAGGATCTTTTCGGCAATCCATTCATCGATTTTGGCCGCAGCGCGCGTGTACACGTTGTTTGCCGCGGTGTCGTCCGGCCCGACGCGGCCCTTTTCGACCGCAATCAGATTGTACGGGCTCGCAGCGTAATACCGATCCTGCATCGTGGGAGTGATCTTGTCGTACGGCTGTGTGAGCACGTCCTGCCCGGCGACGCGGCTCGTGTCGTAGCGGTACGCGCGAAAAGGTTGGATTTCCGCCATGAGGGCCTCAGTATGAAATTGTGGGTACCGCGGAGACCGAACATTGTAACAGCGTGCCGCGGAGGAGCAAAAAAAGATGGCAGCGGAGGAGTTGGGGTTACTGGCGCCGCCAGAAATCGGGGGAGGAGGTGGAAAATGCGACGCCAACGCGCGTCTTGCCCTTGATGCGCTGCCCAATGTGGACGACGCGGCATTCCAGTTCAGCTTGCGTGCGCATGTTGGTGAGAAAGAGCCGCTGGCCGCGCACGACCACGTTTTCGAGCGCCAGCAGGCATCCTTCGTCGTTGGCGTCGAGAGTTTCGGTTTCCTCGTGGAAGGGCTGCTTATCGACGTCCGAGCCGTAGACGAGCAGCGTTGCGCTGTGCGGGTGGCGAAGATCGCTGCGCCGATCGGACTCTTCGATGTTGTGCCCGCTTGATCGCGAGGAGTTGGCCTCACGTCCATGGGCGCGGGATCGTTGCCGTTCGGCCTGCTTCAGCGCTTCCCAGATGCGGCTCAACGCAATCTCCCAAGTGATTCGGGCCAAGCCCGTGCGACAACAATACTGGCCTGCGCGCCGCCCGACGCGAAAAGCATTGCCTCCGTTTTCGTTTCAGTAACCGGTGTATTTGGCCCGGCACGATGACGTGACACGAAATTGAGCGGCGCTTACAATGGAAATTCGGCGAAAGTGACGCGAATCCGACGGGAGAGAGCGTGGAAAGCAGGAACGGAAAATTTGCGGGGGTGCGGGCCCTGTTTTTCGACCTCGACGGCACGCTGATCGATTCGAAGCTCGATTTGGCGCTCTCGGTCAACGCGGCACTCGAGCACATGGGGCGGGCGCCGCTCGCGCACGAGACGATCTACAGCTACGTCGGTGATGGAGCTCCGTCGCTCGTCCGGCGGGCGCTCGGGGAAGGTGCGTCCGACGCGGAGGCCAAAGAGGGGCTCGAATACTTCCTTTCTTACTATCGCGCGCACATGCTGGACAACACGGTCACGTATTCCGGCGTCCGCGAGGGCCTGGAGTCGCTGAAAGAGCATCCCATGGCGGTGCTCACGAACAAGCCGGTGCGTTTCAGCCAGCGGATTCTCGAGGGGCTCGGAATCGCGCACTATTTCAAGTACGTCTACGGCGGCAATAGCTTTCAGACGAAGAAGCCCGATCCAGAGGGCGTCAACGTCTTGCTGCGCGACCTGGCGATTGCTCCGCACGAGGCGATGATGGTAGGCGATTCCGAGGTCGATGTGCGGACCGCGCGCAATGCCGGTACGTGGGCCTGCGGCGTCAGCTACGGTCTCGGTGCCGAGGGCCTGCGCGCCCACCCGCCCGATCTGATGCTCGATAGCCTCGCCGAACTTCCCGCGCACCTGACGGATTCGCGCGAGGCGGTGTAGAATCGCCGGCGCGCCGCTGCAATTTGCGCAGATGAGGGAATTGAGAATGAATACGATTCGGATTCTAGCCTTCTGTGCGCTGCTGGCGAGTGCAGCTTCGCTCGGACGCGCAGAGCAGAATCAGATTTGGACGGGGACGCTCGTCGACGCCTCTTGCTATGCGACCGACAGCACGCAGTCCGGCAACGACCATCTGGACATGAGGAAGTGCGGCACGGCATGCCTCAAGATGGGCAAGCCCGCGGGCATTGTTACGGCG
This sequence comes from Candidatus Acidiferrum sp., assembly GCA_035622585.1. GTDB lineage: Bacteria > Acidobacteriota > Terriglobia > Acidiferrales > UBA7541 > Palsa-295. The sequence goes on along the minus strand of DASPVC010000025.1, from coordinate 20,819 downwards.
GACAAGAAGTTTTTCATCCTGCTCGCGCCTTCGCCGGACATCGCCGAATATGTCGGGCAGACAATTCGCGTCACAGGGAAATTCCGCAATGGCGCGATCTTGGTGGATAAGCTTGAGGTGAAGACAGGCACAGGCTGGGTCGCAGCAAAGCTGAGCACGATGATGTGACGGGCAGCACGGCGCAGGAGACTCCGCGATCGATCGCAATCATAGAAGAACCTTCCCGAAGCGTCCTGCGTCCAACATTGGTGCCGTAAGCTCTGCATCGCGATAGCTGCAAGATCATTTTCGAAAGGCGGATGGACGAGCGTGCGTAAATTTGGTCTGTGGGCGCTTGCGGTAGCGGTCGTAGTCGCGGTGTGCGTGCTGGCCTATTTGCATCTCAACCGGATTCCCACGAATGTTGCCTACGTGAGCGAGGAAGATGGCGGCGTCTCCGTCATCGATCTCAATACGCTGCAGGTGGTGAAGCGCGTCCATCCCCAAGACGTTGCGCCGCGCGGCATCGGCCTCACGTTCGACGGTCAGTATCTGATCACGGCGAACAAAGACACGCGCGACATGGCTGTATTCGATACGCATGGCATGAAACTGAACCTGGTCCGCCGGATTCCGGTGGGCGACAACCCGGAATTCATCAAGATGTTTCCGAACGGCCGCTGGCTCTTCACCTCGTTCGAGCCGGGCTCATCGGGCGGGCCCCCGAAAGAAGCCGCCGTCGGCGAGCAAGAGGAAGAAAACGAGCAGCCGTCGCAAATCGTCTCGTTCAACGTGCAGGACTGGTCGCGCGGAACCGTCTTCACCGCTGGCAAGGAGACCGAAGGTCTTGAGTTTTCACCCGGTGGGGACTTGCTGGTCGTCGCGAATGAAGCGCAGGACAACCTCGGCATCTTCAACACGGGCACGGGCCAGCTCGTGAAGAACGTCGACATCTCGAAATACGGCAAGCGGCCGCGGGGCGTGAAGGTCTCGCCACGGGGAGATTCCTACGCGGTCACGATGGAGGGCTCAGGTACGCTGCTTCTGCTGGACAAAGACTTCAACTTGACGAAGACCGCGGTGACCGCCGCTAAGCCGTACGGCGTCGCATTCGATCATGCGGGGAAGAGAATTTTTGTCGCGGCGGCCGCGGCGCGAAAGTTGCAGGTCTTTTCGGCGGACTCGCTCCAGCTATTGGGCGAGGCACCAATCGGGCAGCGCTGTTGGCATTTCACGTTCACGCCGGACGATTCGAAAGTGCTGCTGGCGTGCGGCCGCTCGAACAACGTCTATGTGATCGACGCGAACTCGTACCAGCAGATCGCTGTGATCGGCGGATTCCAGACGCCGTGGGGCATCCTCACCTATCCGCGCGCCTACGGCAGCCTCGGGCTGCCTTAGGCTCGCAAGAGCATCCGTCAGCCTCACTGGCTCGATTCGGCCTCTAGCGGAGCTCCCGAAGGGCTCCTTCAAGCCATTCTGCGTACCAGAATGAAAACGTGGCGCGAGAGCCGTCCGTAAGTAACACCGGTTTGATTCCCATATCGTTGGCGCGATCGTCAAGCCAAAGATGTCCGGCCTGCTGGCCGGTCACGACCAACCAGACGCGCAATGCGCACCCCTCATGACAAATCGGAATAGCTCCATTCACGTACGAAGAGTCGAAGTACTTCCTTTCAAAGACCTGGAGCTGTCTGCCGTACTCCTCCTCATTGGTATCTATCAGCTCGGCGCTCGGCATTCCGCTCAAATCGTTCCATGCTTCAGTGAGAGGGAACGGTTGAGCCAGTATGCCGACGAAGTCGTCCCTTTCAGCCCAAGCCTCCAGCTTGCCGCCCAAGCCGTCCATCGTGCCTAGAGGAAAGATTCCGTAGAAAGACCCAGCGCCTCCGTTGCCAATCTCTCGGAGGAAGTGACGATAATCCGCAGGCAGATGGATGTGATGCTTTAGTTCAAAGGCAACGAGGTCGGCCTCAGCGACGGGAGGATTGAGGAGAAACTTGTGCTCGACAGCTCCGAAAGTCTTAGTTCGGCCGGCAGCGAGCTGCCGAAGGGACTCCTTGACGTAACTCCGATCAAGTGTGGCCATGCGTCCTCGGCCGACGATATGTTCTGTACTGTCGAGTCACCACTTCGGATTGCCGCAGGCGAAGCTGGCGGCGTCGAGCGGATCGCCCTTTCCATCGTAAATCGCGGCTTGCGGATACGGGCACGCGGGATGCGTGCGGTCCACCACGCCTGCGACCTTGTGCGAATTGATGATCTTGTCCGGCGCGACGCCCGTCGTCCGCCATTTCGTGACTACGTCGAGCGCGTCGAACGTGCCGTTGTCGCCGAGCCCGAATCCCGGGCACATCCCCATTCCCGGCACCATGAACAGTCGTACGAAATCGCGCGTCTCTTTGCTGTCGCCGATCGTTGCGAGAATGCTCTTGTAGTAGTCGACCATGCTGCGCGGAGGCACCGCCGTCTCCTCCCACGCTTGGTATATGAGCAGTTTCCCGCCATGCGCCTTGAACGCCCGCAAATCCGGGCTGTTTGAATCCACCAGCGGGCCGACCTTCGACTCGGCGAATTTCGTATCGCGGTCCACATCGAACGTGTGAAAATCCCACTTCGGATCTTCGTAGACCACGCTCTTGAAAAACCCATTGTTGATGCTCAGCGGCTCCGGACCCGTGATCATGACGCCCCATGCAATTTCGCTGCCCGGCTCAAAGCCCGGATAGATTTGCTTTCCGTCGGCGAACTTCGCTCCCTCATAAATCTTCTTCGCGGTTTCCACCTGCGGCCCGGTGAGGCATGAAGCGTAATCCGCCTTGCCCGCACAGCGGATCGTTTCCGGGTCGAAGTGGCAGCGCGTCGGGTCCTCAATGAACCCATCGCGCACGCCGTCGAGCGCATCGCATTTGTCGAGCACTGCGCGGTGAATCACCGGATACTTGCTCGGAGGGATGTAACCCGGCCCCTTCACCCCATCCTTTACGTTCACCCACGCGAGGTATTCCGAGCCCGCCTGCAGATGCGTGATGTAGTAGGCCGGATCGCCCGCAGCGATGCCGTCGTAATCGTTCGGATACTTCTGCGCTTCAGTGAGCGCCTGGTTGCCGCCTTCGTGGCAACTGCTCCAGAACGAAAGTTTCTCGGGCTTGCCGTAATACGCGCGGATCAGCGCCTTCGCGGCGACCGCGGTTTCGTGCACCGCGCGGTGCCCCCAGTCCGCCACTTTTTCAGGATGGCCAATGGCCCAGGCGTCCGGCGCTTCGCTCGTCGCGTTCACATCGAGATGGCCCGTATCCGTGGAGGCCGCAGCAGAGCCCCGTGCGACTTCGCGGCTCAGTCCTGCATAGCTGATCGAGCCGATGAATCCGGGATTACCGATGCCGATGTATTTGCCGTTCCAGTTTTCAGGGATTGGCAGCCAGACTTCGAAGCCAATGTGCGAATCGCTCGTGGGCGCCGAGAATCCTGCCACGCGACAAAACGGCACGGAAACCTTCAGGCCAGCCGGTGTGCCGAAGCGTCCGCCGGTGCTCGGCACGTCGAAGTCCGGCGGCGTGTGGATCGACGTCGCCTGCGTGATCGTCACATGCTCGATCTGCAGCGACGCGAGACTCTCGCACGATTGCTGCGCGCTTGCCCGCTCCGACGCAAACAGCATTGCAGCAAACAACGCCAGCGACAGAAACCCAGACGAAAGATTTCGCATGTGTCCCCCTCCAGCCCGTGCCCCAATTCGGTCGCGGATTATACACCCGCGATGCAAGGGACCGGAGTTGAACCTACTGCGAGTCTTTGCTTCTCCACAGCTTGACAGCCAGAAATTCAGTGCAATAATCCGCGGCGCATCGAACGATTCTCGCGCGCGAGGGTGGAAGTGAAATCGGTCTCGGCATTGTGTGTTGCAGCGGCGAAGGAAACTTCTTCGCGCTCGACGCCGTCACCGGCAAGCCGCTCTGGGACATCTATCTGGGCTCGTCGCTGCGTTCGAATCCGGTCACGTATGCAGTCAATGGAAAGCAGTACGTCTTCGTCACCGCCGGTACGACGTACTTCGCTTTCAGCCTGTCGTAGCGATGGCTTCAGCGAGATTTCTGGCAGACATCTTCATTGGAGCAACAATATGCAAATGAAATCGGTGCATCGTCTGGCGCTTTCCGCACTCGCGCTCTTGATCATCGCGCTGATGGCGGCTCCGCCGTCTCGCGCGGCGGCGTCGCAATGCGACCGCGCGTGCCTCGAAGGCTTCGTCAATCAATACCTCGCAGCGCTTGCGGCGCGCGATCCCTCGCGCCTGCCTTTTGCCGATGATGTGAAATTCACCGAGAACACGGCGAAACTGAAAATCGGCCAAGGCTCGTGGGACACGTTCAACGGTATCGGCACGTACAAGCTCTATTTCGCAGAGCCCGACGCGGGCCAGGTCGGCTTCATCGGCGTGATGAAGGAATGGGACAACCCCGTCATTTTTTGCCTCCGCCTGAAAGTGGCCGACGGGAAAATCGCCGAGGTCGAAGACTTCGTCGTGCGCGATGCAAATGCCGCGAAGGGGCTCGATGCGATGGGGCAGCCGAATCCGCTCCTCGTTACAGAGATCCCCGCCGCGGAACGCGCCACGCACGAGGAACTCGTCAAGACCGCCAACATGTATTTCTCCGGCCTGCAGAATAACGACGGCAAGGGCGTGTATCCCTTCACCGACGATTGCAACCGGATTGAGAATGCGTCGCAGACCACGAACAACTCCGAGCGGTACAAGAGTGATCCGAGCATCGGCAACGAGATCATGAGTCTGGGATGCACGGCGCAGTTCAAGTCGGGATATTTCAGAATCGTCACCCGGATTCGCGATCGGCGTTTTGTGATCGTCGATCGGGAGCGCGGGCTCGCATTTGCGTTCGCCTTCTTCGATCACGCGGGCACGGTGAAGTCGATCCCGCTTACCGACGGCAGAATCGTGCCCGCAACGCTTCGTCACCCATTCACTTGGGAAGTGGGCGAGCTATTCAGAATTGAAAAAGGAAAGATCCGGTTCATTCAGGCCGCCCTCACGCAGGAGCCGTACGGCATCAAGTCCGGCTGGGGCCCGGAAGGCGAGAAGACAACGCCCGCCGCGGCGGCGAAATCATCGGAAAGCGCTGGCGCCAATTGCGACCGAAAGTGCCTGAATGATCTGGTGGACAAGTACCGCGCCGCGCTTGTCGAGCACAACGCTTCGCTCCTTCCGCTGGCGCCGGGCACGCGCTACACCGAAAACGCGCAGGATTTGAAATTCACTGACGGCCTCTGGGGCACGCTCACCGGTTGGGGCAGCTACAAGCTCTATATGGACGATCCGGAAGAAGGGCAGGTTGGCTTCGTCGGCGTTACGGACGAAGCGGGCATGGCGGGCCTGCTCTGCACGCGCATCCGCGTCGTCAACAAGAAGATCACAGAAATCGAAGCGCTCATTACGCGCAAGGAAACCGCGGCGGGTTTCACCCGTCCCGACGGATTCACGGATCCGAAAATCGCGCCCGCAATCGCGGGATTCTTCGAAGATGTTCCCGAATCCGATCGTGAATCGCGCAAAGACCTGATCGCGCAGACTGATCTCTATTTCGACGGCATCGAGAAAAGCAGTGGCAGCATCGTCCCGTTCGCCCCGGATGTCATCCGCGTCGAAAACGGCACGCAGACGTGCCCATCCACATTCGGCTCTCTTTCCAAAAACGGCCAGCCCGTGAGCTGCGCCGCGGGCCTCGATTCCCACATCTTCGAATACATTTATCCGATCAGCCCCCGGCGCTACATCGTTGTCGATCGTCAGCGCGGCATCGTGATGGGCAATTTCATGTTCAACACGTCGGGAAAAGTGAAGAGTGTGAATGTGCCGGGCGTCGGAAAAGTGGATGAATCGCCTGCGGCGCTGCGCCCCTTCAGCGAAGAAGTCGCCGAGATTTTCAAGATCAAGGACGGCAAGATCCACTCGATCATCGCCGTAATGACCGGCCTGCCTTACGGTGACACCTCCGGCTGGTAGTAGGCGGGTAGTGTCGCCGTCAGTGCAGAATTACTTGGACCGAACCAGCCACAGGATCGCAACCATGGCCCCTACGGCGATCGTCATCACTCCAAGGGCGATGAAAACCCGCCCCTGATCCCCGGGCCGGCTCGTCAGCTCTATTTGGTCCCGGTCCGAAACGAAGGTTGGGAACCCTTTCTTGTAGGACTGCCACAGAAAGAAATAGGGGACCCCCTCCACGGCCGCATAAATTGCCAGATAAATCGCCAGAGACCGCAGCAAATGTTGGTACGGCCTGCCCATTTCATCCAGGTTGATGATGAATGTCGCCATACTGCACGCCACTAGCGATCCGAGCACAACAACCAAGAAATGAGCGAAGTAAAACATCTTGAGGAACGATTTGATCTTCAATTCGTCAGCCGGTGACCTCACGATGTAGCCCCGGTTGCGGCGGTCTCCGCTGAAGACGACTACGCGGCCCGCTTTGTCATCTCGAAACGCCCGGCCGACGACCGCGTCGATAAAGCCCATCTGTGGTCTCCTTGGTTCGGTTCCTTGCTTGCGGCTATCTTCAAATTACGTCATGGAAGAGATGGCCGCGCCACGCGGATGCAGTACAGGTGTGATGGCCCGGTTAACAGCGATCCGACGGTCAGCAGCTTTAGGGCTGATCCCTAAGACAGAATTGACTTTCTCCGATGCGCTGACTATCTTGAGGGCACTTGTACGGCATACTGCACGATGTCTGTTGTCGCCGGGTGGGCGGGAACTCAGGGGGATGCGACTCATGAAACGAAATTCAAATTGGCTGCTTGGCATTGCGCTGCTTGCCGCCGGTTTGTGCACAGCCGCGGCTGCGTCGGCGCAGGTCACGCTGGAAGTGATGAATCCGCGCGGCGAGATTCCTCCGCCGAAGACGCTGGGGATCAGCCCGCGCGGCGGAGCTCTCGACGGCAAGAAAATCGTCCTGATCGACAACGGCAAATACGGCGCGAGCAATTTTCTCGACGTGCTTGCCGACATGATCAAACAGAAGTATCCCTCCGCGACCGTCGTGATGTACCCGAAACCGGCGGCGCAAACGATTACCGACCTCCCCAAGTGGTATCCCACTGTGAAACAGCAGGGCGACCTGTTCGTTTTCGGTGTCGGTGATTGAGGGAGCTGCACGTGGTGGGGTTCCCACGACACAATCGAAATTGAAAAGACCGGAATGCCGGGCGTTTACTTCACAACCACAGAATTTCTAGACGACGCGAAGTCCGCTGCGAAAGACCGCGGCATGCCGGGAATCCGGACCCTCGCGCTTCCCGCGGACAAGTATTACGTTGCGCGCGGAAGCAAAGAAGTGCTGCAGCCGATCGCCGATCAGTTTTTCGCCAAAATGGTGGATGACCTGACGCGGCCGCTGACGGCCGAGGAAGCGAAGCCTTCTCAGGCGCAACTACTCCACGAAAACGCGAACATCAAGGTCACCGGCAAGGACTTTATGGATGCGTCGGTGAAGGTGAACGAGATGTTCCTCGAAAGTCGCTGGGCCGACGGCTTGCCGATCGTCCCGCCGACTCCCGAACTGGTGAAAGCGATGGAGGCGGGGACCACACTTCCGCCGCAGAAAGTGATCGGGCAAGTGGCGCCAAAGAGCGGCACGGCCACCGTCGAGAAGATCGCGATCAATTCCGTGATGGCGGGAGCCAAGCCGGAATATTTCCCGGTGATCCTTGCCGCGATGGAAGGCTTCACCGATAAGCACTACGATCTGACGCACGTGATGGCGTCCACAGGATCCTTCACACCGGTTGTAATTGTGGATGGTCCGATCGCGAAGGAACTCAACTTCAATTCCGGGATCGGGATGCTCGGGATCGGCTGGCAGGCGAATAGCACCGTAGGCCGTGCGATCCAGCTTTCGCTGTTGAATCTCGGCCAGACGTGGCCGCAGGTCAACTTCATGGGTCTCACGGGGCGGCTTGAGGGCTATACGTTCTACACGTTCTCAGAGGATACGGCTAAGAGTCCGTGGGAGCCCTACAACCTGAGCCAGGGCTTTCAGACCGGGGACAGCACGGTAACGGTCTCGTCGGCGGGCAACCCGCAGGTTTTCGGCGGCGGTGCTGTAGCTCCGTGGACCGCGCAGGGCGTGATCGATCAAATGGTCGCGACAATCAAGACCCGGGGAGTGGCTTGGCCTCACGCTCAAAAGCACATCGTGGTGCTGCACCCCGATTGCGCGGTCGAGCTCGCGAACAAGGGCTATACACGAAAGAGTCTGCAGGAATATCTTTACGAGCAGACTCGCGTGCCTTACGAGAAGGTATCGGGGGGAGGAGCGGCATTTGGGGAAGGCTCGGAGGAAGCACTGATCCGCGCCTCGATAGCCGACGGCCGCATTCGACCCGACCGCGCGCAGATTTTCCTGGATAATCTCAAGCCCGGAGGCCGCGTGCCGGTTGTTCAGAGCCCGGACGATTTTCACATCGTCGTGGCGGGAGGCTCGCCCGGATATGATCTGCTCTTTACCTATCCGGGAACGAACTGGGCGCACCAAACTGTGAAAATCACGGGCGCGACGCTCACGACAGCGGGCAAATAGTGACTTTCGGTTTGTCGAATGCTTTTTGCGAAGCGTCTTCGCGACGGAATCCGGCGCGGAGAAATCACGTGTAGCGTCAGAATTTGGACGCGCCCGCACGTCAAAGTCGGCGGTCGGTACCGAATGGAGGAAGGCGAGATTGAAGTGGACTCGATCGAGCCCATTGGTCTTCCCGACATCACTGCGGAATTGGCGCGGTCATCGGGATTTCTCGGTGTTCTCGATCTGCTCAAAGTGGCCAAACACGGCCGCGGCGACAGGATCTTTCTGATTCGGTTCCACTACTTGCCGCCTCGCCGGCGCCGCGGTGCTGCGCGGCCGCGGCGAACCGGGTGCCCCACCCTCGTATTGTGAGGGTAGGTCTCTGAGCCACACGGGTAACCTGTCGCAGCTTCACCGCGTCTGACGGCTTAGGCACGCGCCATTTGGGGGAATTTACATTTGAAAAAACTTGCTGTCGTCGCAGGGCTGGTTCTTGCCGCTGTCTTTCTGCTCAAAGCTCAGGAGGGCGCGCCGCCTGCGCCCGGACCCGGCGGTCCCGGCGCTCGCAATCCCGCCGCCGAAGCGGCGCGCGCCGCAGCGGCGGATCGCGGGCACGGACTCTTCAAGACGAACTGCTCCGCATGTCACGGCGAAGACGCCACGGGCGGGCGCGGCGCCGATCTGATCCGCTCTACGCTTGTTCGTCACGACAAGAACGGTGAATTGATCGGGCCCGTCATCGCCAACGGACGCATCGAAAAGGGCATGCCGTCGTTTCAACTGACGGATGCACAGGTCGCGGACATCGTTGCGTTCTTGCAGGCGCAGATCACGTTGTTTGACCTGCATACGCGTTTCGGTCCTTATCCCAACGACATTCCTGCCGAACGCCTTGCCACCGGCACAGTCGAAGCCGGCAAATCCTACTTCGACAGTCATTGCTCCAGCTGCCATTCGCCGACGGGCGACCTCGCCGGCATCGCGAAAAAGTACAATCCGCCCGATCTGGAGGTGCGCTTCCTTTATCCCTCAGGCACGCCCTCGACGGCAGTCGTCACGCTGCCTTCGGGCCAGAAAATCGAGGGAACGGTTCTTTTGAACGACGATTTCTACATCGCCATTCAGGGCAAGGACGGCTGGTATCACTCTTGGCCGCGCAGCGCCGTGAAGGTCGAGATCACCGATCCGCTTGCCGCGCACGCCGCGCTGCTTGAGAAGTACACAGACGCGGACATGCATAACCTCTTTACCTATCTGGAGACCCTGAAGTGAAGCAGTTTGGCTTTCTCCATTCTTTCTTGGCCCAACCCCACGCGTTTGTCATTCCAGCGATGGAGCGGCCAAGTTCGAGCAGCGCGACATCAGTTCGTCATTCTGAGCGGAGTCGCGCGTTCGTGCATTTCCCACAGCGCAGCTGTGGGCGCGTGACAAAGTCGAAGAATCTCTCTTCCTTTCTCGTCGCCCTCATTTTCTGCATGTGTTCTTTCGCAAGCAGCCTTTCCGCCCAGGAACTCGATCCGGCGAAGCTTCTGAAGCCTCCCACCGACACGTGGCCGACATTCAATGGTGACTACACCGGCCGTCGCTACAGTCCGCTCACGCAAATCAATCGAGAGAACGTCGGCTCGATCACTCTCGCGTGGGCGTTTCAGACGCACTCGCGCAGCCTCGAATCGATGCCTCTTGAAGTGAACGGCATCATGTACATCTCCGGAGGCAACGAGATTTGGGCCGTCGACGCGCGCAACGGCCGCCAGATTTGGCATTTTGCGCGCCCTGGAGCGCCCCTCGGCGGCGGCAACAAAGGCCTCGCGATGTGGCACGACCGCCTCTATATGACCACGCCAGACGCGCAACTGCTCTGTGTCGATGCGCGCAACGGAAAAATGCTCTGGCAGATTCAGATCGACGATCCGACGCTCAAAGCCTTCGGCGGCGTCGCACCGCTGGTGATCCATGATCACATTATCGTCGGTACTTCCGGCGATACAGCGGACCTCCCCGGCTTTCTGCTCTCCATCGATCCGATGGACGGCAAGATTCAGTGGCGGTGGGATGCCATGCCCAAGCCCGATGACGCCGTGGCGTGGAGCACTTGGCCGCACGATACCAATGTCTCCACGCGCGGGGGCGGCATGACTTGGATCACCGGCACCTACGATCCCAATCTCAACCTTCTTTACTGGGGCACGGGCAATCCGCATCCCGTCGAGAATGGCGACGCGCGCCTTGGCGCGAATCTGTATACCTGCTCGATCGTCGCCCTCAATCCCGATACCGGAAAGCTCGTCTGGTATTTCCAGTCGTCGCCGCACGACACCCACGATTGGGACACAGTCATGACGCCGGTGCTCTTTGACGGCACTTTCAAGGGCAAGCCGCGAAAGATGCTCGCGCAGGCCAATAAGAACGGCCTCTTCTTCGTCCTTGATCGCACCAACGGCAAGTCGCTGATCTCGGAAGCATTCGTTCCGGCGAATTGGGTCAAGGGCTACGATGATCGCGGCCAGCCGATCCCCGATCCTGACAAAGAGCCAAAGCCTGACGGCGTGCTGGTCACTGGTGGCGTGGGGACGAACTGGCAGGCGCCCAGCTACGATCCGGAAACGGGCCTCTTTTATGTGAACTCGCGCGAGACGATGGGCGTCTTCTATCTCACGATGCCAGGAAAATCGGCCGAGGGCTGGGCCGGCCGCGATTTCTTCCTTGGCTCGAAATCGATGCTGAAAGCCATCGATGTGCAAACCGGAAAAATCCGGTGGATGGCCGATACACAGGGGCGCGGCGGCCAGTCCGGCATCCTGACGACCGCGGGCCGCCTCGTCTTCACTGCGGACATGTCGCAGAATCTCGTCGCGCTCGACGCCGTCACCGGCAAAGTCCTCTGGCACATGTATCCCGGCGGCTCGCTCGGTACCGGCCCGATGACCTACGAGCTCGATGGCCGCCAGTACGTCGTCTACATCGCCGACAGCGTTGCCTACGCGTTCGCTCTGCCCTCGCGCTGAGGTTTTGCGTCGCCCTCTGGCTCGATGGCAGGCCGAAGTTCTTGAAACCTGCCCTCGCACCACACGTCTAATACTCTGTGAGGCCGATCGATTGGCGTCCCGCGGCGCGGCTGTCGCGAAGTTGCTGATAGGCCGTAAGTACATTGTCTTGACAGCCTTGGGCGGCGTAGTAACATCCGTCGTTAGAGCCGCAAAGTAGGGTTTGGAAAGCATTTCGGCCGGTCATAACTCAGGGAGGTCTGTCATGAAAAGCATGGTGAAGTGGCTCGCGCTCGGCTATCTGGCGGTCGCCGTACTTATGGCGCTGCCGGCGCGCACCGCTGCGCAAGAGGAGGGTGGGCAGGGTTTCGAAGACCCCACCGCGCAGGCTCCTCCGCCTGAGTTCATCTCCCCGGCCGACGTCAAGAAAATGATGGACAATCACGACACGAGCTTCGTCCTTGTGGATACGCAACCCGAGGAAGCTTTCGCCGAAGGCCACGTTCCCGGAGCGATCAATTACCCATGGGTTCCGCAGGTGAAGCCTCCCGTGCCGCTTCCGCGGAACAAGATGCTCGTTATGTATTGCCCCTGCCAGCATGACGAAGATTCGATCGACATGTACAAGAAACTCACCGAGTTCGGCTACCTCAACACCAAGATTCTCGAGGGTGGCTGGTACAAGTGGGTTGCGCTGAAGTATCCGGTGGAAGGCACCGACGCTGCGAGCGCGATCAAGATGGCAGAAGCCGCCGCTGCCAACGCCGCCGCTCCAGCGCAACCGGCTGCTGCTCAGCCCGTTGCCGCCACGACGACTGTTGCGGCTGGCCCGCTCACTTCGGGCCGCGCGGTTGGAGCGGTCACGCCGTCCCTCCGCGTGATCGACGTGACCGGCAAGTACAAGGGTCAGGACACCTGCTACGTTTGCGAATACGGTCCCGCGCCGACCGTCATCGGCTTCTTCAATAAGCCTAGCGATCAGGCCGCGGACTTGATCGTCAAGCTCGACGCGCTGGTGAAGTCGCAGAAGAACCTCAAGGGCTTCGTCGTGATGACCGAAGGTGCCGAGTCCAAAGACTGGCTCGAAAAGCTTGCGGCGGATAAGGGCATCCAGATTCCGCTCGTCTACTTCGCGAGGGGCCTGCAGGATTCCGGCATGCGCATCTACAAGCTGAATCCGGCCGTGGACAACACGGTTCTCGTCAACATCAATCGCCAGGTGGTTGCGAACTTCGTGAACGTCACTGGCAGCTCGTTCCAGCAGGTGGAAGACGCGTCGGTGAAGATGCTCGCGTCGGCTTCGGCCACGCAGGGGAGCGGCCAGTGAAAAGAGACTGGCTTTCGTGGCACAGACACTCCTGTCTGTGCGCCTTTGCTGTGCTCCTTATGATCAACGTGACCGCGCCCGCCGTCCGCGCACAATCTTCTGCGGCCCCGCTCAAGAGCGTCGAGCCGAAAGATATCAAAGCTCTCATTGCCGCGAACAAGGGTAAGGTGGTCTTCCTTAACTTCATGGCCACATATTGCGTACCATGCCACACGGAATTTCCCGACATCATGAAGTTGCAGACGAAGTACAAGGACTCGCTTCAGGTCGTCGAAATCTCGATGAACGATCGCACCGATTCAGCCGAAACCTCCGAGCTCTCGAAATATCTCTCGGATTTGAAACCGCCCTTCCCGGTCTATATCGCATCCTCGACCGAGGACCAGTATTACAAGGACGTCGACACGCGCTGGGCCGCAAGCGAAGCCCTGCCGATGACGATCATTTACGATCGCGACGGCAAGGAGGTTCATTTCTACGAGAAGGCCCTCACCCTCGCCGATATGGAGCACGACGTCGTTCCGCTGATCGGATCGTCGCACTAGCTAGTTTCTTGCGAATGCCATCCCAACTTTTCCAGGCGCGCTTCTATGGCGTGCCTTTTCTTTTTCTGGCATCTCTCGTCTTTTTTGCTCCGCTGCTCCGCGCGCAGTCGCAAGGCGACTGGCCCGTTGCTGGACACGATCCCGGTTCGCAGCGCTACTCGCCTCTCAAGCAGATCAACGCAAAGAACGTCTCGAGGCTCAAGCGCGCCTGGACCTTCCATACTGGCGACGGCAATGGCGATGTCAACTCTGAAGGCGCCCCGCTCGTCGTCAATGGCGTGATGTACTTCGACGCGGGCAAGAACGTCTACGCTCTCGATCCCGTCACCGGCCAGCAGATCTGGAAATTCGAAACGAAAGGCACGTCGCGCCGCGGCGTCGCCTACTGGCCGGGCGACGACAAAGCCGGCCCGCGCATCATCGTCGGCGTCTCGGGCAAGCAGATGCTCGCGCTCGACGCGAAAACAGGCAAGCCCGTCCCTGAATTTGGCGATGGCGGCTTCGTGTCCGACGAGAGTCCCTCGTCCTCTCCCGTGATCTACCGCAATCTCATCATCGCGGGCGATAACGGCGTCCAAATGGTCCGCGCCTACGACGTGCACGATGGCAAGCTCGTCTGGACCTTCTACACGAAAGCCCAGCCCGGCGATCCCGCGCACGACTCATGGAAGGGCGATAGTTGGAACGTCCGCAGCGGCAACGATGTTTGGAGCTTCATGACGCTCGATCCGGAGCGCGGCATCGTCTACGTTCCGATCGCACCCACCGGCGGTCCCGATTTCTATGGCGGCGGGCGCCTCGGCGACACGCTCTACAGCGATAGCGTCGTCGCGCTTGATGCGAATACGGGCAAGCTCATCTGGTATCAGCAGCTCGTGCACCACGATCTATGGGATTGGGATGTCCCCGGCGCGCCCACACTCTTTGACGTCAAGCGCGATGGCAAAACCATTCCCGCCGTCGCCGAATTCAGCAAGCAGGGCCTGCTCTTCATCTTCGATCGCACCAACGGCACGCCAGTCTTCGGCATGCAGGAGCGCGCAGTGCCCCAGTCGGATGTTCCCGGCGAGGAGACTTCGCCCACTCAGCCTTTCCCGCTGAAGCCCCCGCCGCTCGCTCCCATGAGCATCTCCAAATCCGATATCGCCGAGCTTACGTTCGAGCATACGGTCTACTGCCAGGATTTGTGGCAAAAGAACAATATGTACAACGAAGGTCCGTTCAGCGTGTACGGCACGGACCCCAAGAAGATGGCCGTGATTTTTCCGGGGCGGGAAGGCTCGGGCAATTGGGGCGGCGTCGCGTTTGATCCCAAGCTCGGCTACATCTTCGGCACCACCACGTTCAACGCAGGCCAGATCGGCCGGCTCGTGAAGCTCGATAAGCCCGCCCCGGGCCCGTTCGGCGGGCCGTACGACAAGGTTTTCCCCAACGGCCCTTCGCGCTATCAGAGCCGCTTCTGGGATCCGAGCAACGGCTGGCCCTGCATCAAGCCGCCGTGGGCCGAAATTTTCGCGGTCAGTGCGAAGACGGGCGACATCGTCTGGCGCAAGCCTTTCGGCACCGTCGATGCGCTCGCCGCACAGGGCTTTCCGGATACTGGCGCGCCGAACACGGGCCCGATGATCGTCACCGCGAGCGGCTTGATCTTCATCGGTGGCACCAACGACGGCCGCTTCCGCGCCTTCGACGCACGCACAGGAAAAACTTTGTGGACCGAGAAAATCGACGCCAGCGCCCACACGATTCCCGTCACCTACATGGGCCGCGACGGCAAGCAGTACGTCGTCGTCGAAGCCTTCGGCGGGCCCGGCATCGTCGCCATCGACGGCTACTTCAACGACGTCCCCGGCGACTCCGTCATCGCCTTCCGCTTACCCTAATCGCCCCGCGCAGATCGTGCTCTCGCCCACGCACCTTCACCGTTCCAAAATGTCTTTGTAGTAGTTCAGCGCGACTTTCTTCGGCTGGCGATCCATGTCGAAAACAACAGTCCGCGTGGAATTTCCGACCATCTCCACCTGCCCGATCCGCATCATGCCGTTTCCGAAATCGGCAAACACGGGAACGAACATCGCGAAATGGTCATCCACTTCGCTTTGCGTGATCTCTGCATGCACCTTGAATGTTCCTTTATCTCCGGGCTGCAAATCATATTTGAACTGATACTTGGGCACCTGCGTGCCGTAGACCCACTCGGCAAAGAACCAATCGAGCCGTCCGTTTTGCTGCAGGTCCATCCGCTTGGTCATGTGTTTCTCGGCAATCGCTTTGAACGATTCCGTCGAGGCGGGCACATCGCGGTAAGTCTGTATGAAATCGTGCATCATATCGATGAATGCCTGGTCTTTGTCATTGTCTGGCCCCTGGTCCTCGTACATCAGCGACCGCAGCATAAGCAGCACGTACGCCCCTTTCGAGTACGTATCGCCCTGGTACGCGCTCTCGGTGTGCGGTGATTCAAGTCGCATGCCCAGCCAGAGCGGCCCGGCATCGTTCGGCGAGACGCCAAAGTTGTTCTTGTCGAGAATTCGCTCGCGCTGGCGTTCCCAGAAGTCGATATAGTCCTTCTGCCACTTCGGGCCCATCGCCTGCTCCAGAAATAGTCCCGCCGCAAACTCTGCAAAGCCCTCCGAGAGCCATTGATCGTGGTACGACGCCCAGCCAACCGCGTGCCCGAACCATTGATGCGCCACTTCGTGCGGCGTCACTTCTTGGACGAAGCCGGTGAAGTTCCTGTCGATATGACCGAAGAGCAGCCAACGCTGCGTCGAATCGATGTAAGCGGAAATCGGCAGGTACACCAGATCGGGCCACGACTGGCCGAAGTTGAAATTCGGCTGCTCCGTGATGTTGATGTTGTCGTACGGCGACTTACCGAAGTAATAGCTGCAGAGCTGCATCTGGGCGCGCGTCTGATCGAGCGCATACTTCGTCATCGCGTTGGGATTCATGCCACTCAGCGGGCCGTTTTGAAATCCTTTTAGGTTATCCGGCAAATCTTCTAGGTAATAACCGGAGATAGCGTAGTGCGTTCTGTCGTCAGGGAAATCCATCTTCTTGTACCGGCCGTAGTTGAAGCCCGCGACGGCCACCGGCACGGGCGTCACCCAGTGCCACACGGCAAAACCTGACTCGGTGGATGTTCCGTCCAGCTTGCCCACGCTGATTAGGACGTTCGAAGGGGGAACTTTGAACGTGAGATCGTAGAGCGCTTTCTCCCCGAAACCGTTCAGGTTCGGATACCACGATTCGCGTGCGCCAACGTAGTAACTCCCGCCGCCGGCGTCGTACAGGACCTTGTCGCCGACGTATTCGACGTTGATCGAGTGTTCTTTCTCCATCTCCGGGGCTGCGTCGAGGATGGCGTAGAACGAACCGTCCTGCTTTCGGTCTTCTTGAACATAGTGTAAATCCTGACCGTTCTGGTCCGTCACTCGCGTGACGCGCAGCGACGGGAGCAAGCCGAACTTCATCACGCGTTCTCCAGCGACCAGCGGCACAAACGTGATCGTCGCGCGGCTGTAGAGGTGATCGTTCTTCGCGATCACGGTTTCGATGCTGTATTTCCGCGTCGCAAACAGCCGCCGGTCCTCGCGCGAGTTCGCCGTATGGTTTCGCAGTTCCGCCAGAAAGTGTTGAGAATACCAGAGTCCGTCATCCATCCCGCCGCCGTTGACATTGACTAGCGCCACTTCCTCGGGGGAATCCATCTGCGGAACAGCTCCCACGCGCGAACGAACGAAAAACCGCAGATCCTTGTGCGGCTTGCCGTGCATGTAAACGTTGAAAAACGGAGGATGCTTGGGATTATAAACTCCGCCGAGTACGTCCGCGTCCACATTGTCCATCTTCTCGTTCTCGAGCAGCGCTTGGGTAAATCCTTCGGGACTCTCGTGCCGGTGACGAACTTTGCTCTTCCAATCTTGAAATGCTGCGGCCGCTTCAGAGGGTGTCTCCGCTTTCGTCTTCACTAGTTCCGCAAACTCTCGGTACTCCCCGCCCGTGAAACGAAATACCGCCGCGCTGAAATCCTCCTCAACGGTCGGGTTGCCCGTCCGTCGCTCGATCTCGTGTTCATCGAGTGCGGCGGCGGGCTTGAGCGTGAAGTGTCCTTCGCCGACGAAAACGGCGCCTGTAATGAAATTATTGACGGGCTTCAAGAATGTGATGGTTCCGCTCTTGAGTACGAACGTTCCCACATCCATCGGCAATGTGAAATTCTCGCAGCTGTATGTGTCGCCGAGGCCGATCTCGCGAAGTTCGCGGTAAAAACTGTCCGAATTGGCAAATCCTGAGCTTTTTCCAGTCACGGTGATTTGCGTTTGCTGCGCCGCGAGGGTCAGGCTGAGTGCGAGATCGGCGGTCCCGTGCAGGTCAACCGTCATGACCAGATCGTCGAAATTCTCCTTGACGACCCGGACCGAATATTTCCCCGCGGTCAGATTGGGCGCAGTGAATCTGCCCGAATCATCCGACGTGACGACCACCGGTTCGGTCAGGTTGCCGCCGGTGATCTCGACGCGCGCGCCGGCTACGACCGCGCCCGAGGGGTCCTTGACCCTCCCGCTAATCATGTCCGCATTCGCTAGGCTGGCGACCGCCAAGAAAAGTAGCGCCACAACTGCCGCGTGAAGAAGGCCACCCAATTTGGTGCAATGGGCGATTCTCACAGAAGAGCAAGTGTGTTCGCTGAGGCTCGATGCTTCGGTTCTGTGGTCCCGGCTCATGGGCTGGGCTCCCCGCGAAAAACTGGCTTGGCGCGCTGGCTTGTGCATTCTTACGCCGCTCCGTTGTACTCGACCGATATACGAAAATCAATACCTATGGCTAGTCCTATTACACAGATTTTGTATGGCTCGTATGGTTAAGTCTGACCGATCGAGAAGGACAGACGAGATCCGGCGGCTGTTCGCTCGTCCAGCCCTAGTCGCCGTACTTCTTTACATGAACAACTGGTTGAAATCCGCCTTGGCGTCATGCAAGCGTAGATTGGGATGTTGGTTGGTGGTGCGAAGTGCGAGGAGCAGCGCATGGAATGCGGAGCGACGAGTTGCAATCAGCGGTCGCGGCTGGGGCCGTTCTCTAGGCACCTGCCACTCGTCACTAGCCACCGTTCTACTCGACAATGCTGTCGAGTAGAAATCGCTGTAACTCACACAAAGCAAAGGATCGGCGGCCCGGCTACTCGACAATTTTTCGAGGGGGTCTCAGCGTGATCAGGGACCGAAATTCGGCGGTCGTTGTCCGACCCTCACCGCAGATCATTCACGGCGTAGGCTGCATCGAAGCGCCGCGACTGAGCATTCGGCCCGGAAGTCGATTGGCCAAGCATTTCGGGTGTCACGTCGAGCGTCAGGCGCACGATGCGGTCCTGGTGCGTGAGCTTCGCCTGATTAAGCACCGCAATGAGAAGCGCGGCCTGCTGCTTGGTCATCTGGCCGCGTGCTTTCGGATCGGCAAGCGCCATCGAACCGAGCAGACGAAGGCTATCGACAACGGTCGCAAGCTCGACGGCATTCGTCATCGAATCGCACTCGGCATCGAGCGTCACGTGGATGAGTTCGCCGTCGGGCTGACCAGCGAGCATCAGTCCCTGGACGCTCCGCGCGACGTTTTCAAATTGCGGCGCCGAGCGCAAGCCGTCGTAGAAGCTGGCCGGCAGATTGTCCGTGCGAGCCACGGCGAAGATCGGCGCGCCAGCGACGCGATTGATGCGTTCCTGCATGGCTGCGTTGCGCGGAGCGGAGTTCGGCGCGGACACAAGCTTGTCAGCATCCGGACCCGTCGCGATTTCAATTCGAGTTGGCGAGAGAAATTTGACCGCGGCGCGTTTCTCGCCCAAAAGGTGCGGCGACTCCGATGGTCCCACGATGGTGACGGGGTTCCACACGTAGGCCTTGATCTTCATCTCGTCAAATCGTCCGTCGGCCACGGCGAATGTGACATTTTGGCTACTATGCTTCGCAGGCCACAATGCGACGGCAGCCCGATCGAGATCGCGCGTGTAGTCGAAGTCCGTGTCGCGAACGAAGTCTTGATAATCGCGGTCCTCGCGCGGATTTTCTCCCGCGAGGCCTAGGATCGCCGCGAGCGGCGATCCTTGCAACCTCTTGAGCGCCGCGACGTCTATGTATGCGACGACGGGCGCGTCGGCCGGAAGGTGAGAGAGCAGGTCCGGCATTGGTCCGCCACTCGCGCCCGGCAACGGACGATGCCAGCGATACAGGAGCACTGCCGCTCCGATCGCAGCGATGCCCGCGAGCGCGGCGATGGCAATCAGAGCGCGTTTTGCGGAAGACATCGGCACGAAAGAAAGCGTACCCTGTTTTTCGGGCATTAGTCCAATGGCGAACAGGACGACGTGGCGCGTGACCAGGGCAATCGCGATCGCGTGCGCGTGCTTTGCGCTTGCGTTTCCGTCGTTCGCGCAATCAAGCGAAACGACGCCCGCGGCTGCGGCCGCAGCAGCGCCAGCGATGCCAACTGCGGAGCAAGTCCTTGATCGCTACTTGGAGGCGATGGGAGGACGCGCCGCGCTCCAGAAACTGACTTCGCGTGTGATGACGGGCACCCTGAGCGTCCCATCGATGCAGCTTTCCGGCACGGTCGAAATTCGCGAGAAGGCGCCGAACCGCACGCTTGGAAAGATCACGATCAACGGCGCCGTGTACCGTCAGGCATTTGACGGCACAACGGGCTGGACGGATGATCCCACAAACGGTCTTCGCGATCAGACGGGAATGGAACTCGCCGAGACGCGCCGTGAGTCCGATTTCTATCATGCGATCGATCTGCACAAGCTCTATTCGAAATTCACACTGACTGGAAAAGAAAAAGTCGGCGAGCGCGACGCTTACGTGATCGAAGCGGCAGTGCCCGAAGGCGGCCCGCCCGAGAAACTCTATTTCGATGCGCAGAGCGGGCTCGTGTTGCGCGACAGCAGCCAGCGCCACGGGCCGGATGGTGTCAGCGAGTTCCAGCAAGACTATGACGATTACCGCGAGGTGGACGGCGTGAAACTCCCATTTGCGATCCGACAGACAAATGAAGGCACACTGGTAATAATTACCGTGGAGGAGTATCATCACAACGTGCCACTTGACGACGGCGAATTCGCCAAGCCGGCTGCGCAATAGGGCACTTGGCTTCAAGCAGGCGATGCGTAAGTGGCGCTCTGGCAGTGAGTTTGCGGGGATCTGCTAAACTAGCTTGCAATTTGATTGCCTGTGTGATAATTTTTCGAGGTTTGCGCAGGGCTGGCGTAGCTCAGCTGGTAGAGCATCTGATTTGTAATCAGAGGGTCGGGGGTTCGATTCCCTCCGCCAGCTGAGATTTGAGGGAGCCGGGATTTTCGGGCTGTTGATGCGGACGGATTCCTCGCGAGAGAAGCGAACAG
>DASPVC010000024.1:0-22594 GCA_035622585.1 Candidatus Acidiferrum sp. | reverse complement strand
CGTCGTACACGCACTGTTTCGTTTCGAATGGAACGTACGCGCGGCCACAGTGCTTGGCCTGATCGGGGCTGGCGGAATCGGCGAAGCTCTTTTCGACGCGCAGGAGATGTTCTTCTACCGCCAGATGTTTGCGTATCTGCTTGTCACCTGTGTCATGGTTGGCGTGCTCGATTACGCGAGTACGCAGCTTCGCAAGCGCTATCGTGTTTCCTGGGAAGCGATTGAATGAACACGACGCGCGCCGCATCGGATGGGCCCGCAATTTTCGTCACGAATCGTGTTTTCCCCGAAGTTATTTCGTTTCTCAGAAAGTTCGGGCGCGTCGTCTCCAATCCGGTCTCGGAGCCTTTTCCGCGGGAAGAATTTCTCGAATATGCCTCCGGCGCGAGTGCGCTGATGGTCTTCATGAATGACTGGCTCGATGGTGCCGCTCTCGATCGCTGCCCAAAACTGCGCATCATCGCAGCTGCGCTGAAGGGATGCGACAATTTTGATGTGGCTGCCTGCACCTCGCGAGGAATCTGGTTCACCATCGTTCCCGATCTCCTCACCATTCCGACGGCGGAACTTGCGATTGCGCTTGCCCTCGCTTTGTCTCGAAAGGTTCTGGAGGGTGACCGCCTCATTCGATCCGGAGCGTTCGCCGGCTGGCGGCCCGCGCTCTACGGTTCCGGATTTCACGGTCACACTGCGGGGATCATTGGCATGGGAAATCTCGGCCGGGCAATCGCAAAACGGTTGGCCGCGTTCGAAATGAAAATTCTCTACTTCGATAGCGCCGCGTCGCTTCGGCCGGAAGAGTTGCGCGCGACGCCGGTCGGGCTTGGCGAACTCCTGGCAAGCAGCGACTTTGTTTTTCTGGCGATGCCACTCTCGCCTGAAACGAGGCACCTGATCGACGCCACGGCGCTGAACTGGATCAGAGCCGGCACCTTCCTCATCAACGTGGGACGCGGCTCAGTCGTGGACGAAAGCGCGATCGCTACTGCATTACAATCCGGCCGCTTGGCAGGATACGCGGCAGACGTTTTTGAGATGGAAGATTGGGCCCTCTCTGGTAGGCCGAAGTCAATTCATCCCGCACTTCTTGCGCAATCCGATCGAACTCTCTTTACGCCGCATCTCGGTTCTGCGGTTGCCAGCGTCCGATACGAGGTGGAGATGTGTGCCGCGCGCAACATTGCCGAGGCGCTCAGCGGCCGGCGCCCGCCCGACGCAGTCAACGACCCTATCGCGCGCTGACGACTATCACGCCCACTTGTCAATCGAGACGCTGACGGTATAGCTGACAATGCGACCAGCATTGTCATCCCGAGGAGTCCGCCGCGGCGGACGACCGAGGGCTCTCTCTTCATGCTTCATGTCAGCTGGTGCTACGTCCACTTATCAATTGACACGCTCACCGTATAGCTGAGGCTCCCGCCCTGGAAGAACGCATTCGTCTGCCCGCCCACAACCACCACGTTAATATCGTCGCGGTGCGGCCATCGCGGAATCACGGCGTCATCCGGCATCGCGTACCACGTCTTGTACGGTTCGAGCCCCTTCAGCGCGCGCGGATAATCGAAGCCGTACGCGAAGTCGCGGCTCTTGTAGTCCTTCACGGACTGCACGGTGTTTTTGTAGAGCCAGTCGATCAGCTTGTCCTTTGTGTCGTAGCCGCGTTCCTTCAGATTCGCGGCAATCAGCGGATCGGCGACCACCAGCCCTCCAAAGAATCCGGTGAACACGCTGAAAAGATCGCTGAACTGCTCCTCGTACTTCGGCGTGTCCGTGCTGGTTCCTTTCGCGCCCTGGCCGGGCACGATGCCGAGTCCGCGAAACAGGCTCACCACATTCTCCCCGGGCTTAAATCCCTTCTGGACGCTCAGCGGCACCCACGGGCTGGCGGCTTCGTTCTCCGCCATGATGAGATTGTTGTAGTTGAGATTGTTTCCCTGCGATCCCATGTACGTGTCGCCCGGAATGCCGCCGTTCGCGAGGTTCCTCGAGACGAGCGTCCACGCGCGCCCGATCGCGGCGTTCGATTGCGCGAAAGGACCCAGCGCGCCGATGCCGTAGTTCATCTGCAGCTTGTCGCGGATCGGCCCGTTGATCACCGCCGCATACGCGAACGAGTTAGTGGAGCTCATCAGTGACGGCGTCCCTGACGACGCGATCGCGAGAATCACCGGGAAATACTCTGGCTTGCATCCCGCCATCACCGCGTTGATCGCCACCTGCCGCACCGTGTACGACCACGGCGGATACGCGCCTCCTGCCATCGTGCCGACCAGTTCGTCGGGCTTGTGGCTCGTGCCTTTCAGCATTTCTTCGACTTCTTCTTCCGTTGGGATGATGACGGGAAGAAAGTCGCTCATTCCGTTGTCGTGATAGAACTGCTGCAGATTCTGCGGCGTCTCCGGTCCGTACTTCTCCGGCCCTACCGAAACGCGCACGATTCCTGTCTTCTTTTCATCGTCCGAAAGCGGCACCGTTAGCGCGTCCACGATCTCCTTCATCATCGGCTTGCCGCTGACGGGATCGTTGCCCTCGATGTATGCGCGCAGTTGCTCGGGAGTTTTCGCGGCAACGGGATGAGGAGTGAACGTGATGCGCAGCTTCGGCATGCCGCGCTTCGCCACGTTCAATATCGCGAGCTCCTTGAACGCTCGCGTCACCATCGGAGTTGTGGGGATTCCCAGCTTCTCAACCGTTATGCAGTGACCGACGGTCGCTGGTGTGCACGTGCTTCAATGCCCGATGGCCATGATTGCGGCATGGCCCTTTTCCTTGATCTCTTTCCACAGCGCCGGATCGTCTTCCATGTACGGGCCGGCCTTTCGGCGAAAGACGGCGTTCACCGTCGGCATGTTGGTCTTGAACCAATCCTGAATCTGCTGCAGCAGG
The DNA here is from genome assembly GCA_035622585.1 of Candidatus Acidiferrum sp. Classification (GTDB taxonomy): domain Bacteria; phylum Acidobacteriota; class Terriglobia; order Acidiferrales; family UBA7541; genus Palsa-295. The sequence goes on along the minus strand of DASPVC010000024.1, from coordinate 19,705 downwards.
AATCCGCCGCCCTCAAATCCCGTGTCGATCAGCCAAACGGTTTTCCCGTCCAGGCTATTGAGCCGCGGCGCCATCGGAATCAGTTGCACGGGCGGCGGCGTGCCTTTCGGATTCAGCGCGACGACCTTGCCGGGCACCGTCGCGACCCTCACCGTTTTCGGCTTGGCTTGAGCCTGTTGCGCGTCGACTTTCGCGCCGGCCAATAACGCGGGCGACATTCCGAGCAGCGACAACATTTTTCGTCGATTCATCTGTACGCCTCCTAGGTCGGCGGCATTGTACACCCCTCTGGCCCGGGCTACTTTTTTCTGGTCATTCTGAGCGGAGCGGCCGGACGCCGTGTTTTCGTCCCGCTCTTGCGGGATGTCCGGCCGCGCAGTCGAAGAATCCCTCTTCACTCCAGTTTCTGTTAATCTTCCGTGCTTCAGGGGGAGCCATGAAGACCAGGTCGTTCATTTTCGCGGCCTCGCTGATCGCGGCCTGCATGCTGCTCGGTTCTCGCGCGTCCGCTCAGTCCGAAGAAGCGCCCGCGCCGGCCAAGTCTTCGCCGCAAACAGAGAATGCGCCACCGGCGACGCCGGTGCCCATGGCCAGAACCTGCACAGAAACGTTGAAATTCTTCGGTTCCAAACCGTCCGACTGGACTAGCTGGGGCAGAAATCCCGAAAACTGGCGATACCAACCGAACGCGGGTGTCGACCTGTCATCACCTGATGTGCCTCGCCTCAAGCTCAAGTGGGCTTTCGGCATTCCTAACGTGCGCTCGGTTCGCTCGCAGCCAGCAATCTATGAAGACAGTGTCTTTGTCGCCGCTCTCGATGGCACGATCTACTCGCTCGACCTAGGCAGCGGCTGCACGGAGTGGGCCACAAAAGGCAAGTCCGCCCGCTCCGGTCTCGTGATCGGACGCGCAGGATCGGCTGACGCCGTCTTTTACGGCGACGCATCCGGCGGCGTCTACGCACTGTCCGCCGAAACTGGCAAACTCCTGTGGCACACACAGGCCGATCCGCATCCCGCCGCGACGATCACAGGCACTCCAGGCTATTTCGACGGCCGCCTGTACGTTCCCGTCTCGTCGGGCGAAGAGCAGTTGCGTCGACGTCCCGACTACGAGTGCTGCACGTTTCGCGGCAGCGTCGTCGCGATGGATGCAGTGACCGGAAAAATTCTCTGGCAGACCTACATGGCCCCGGAGACGCCGTCGCCTCACGGCAAGACTCCGGAGGGCAAGACGATCATCGGCCCCTCGGGGATGGCGATCTGGTCCTCGCCGACGATTGACGTCGCGAAGCATCGCATCTACGTCGGCACCGGCGACAACTATTCCGAGCCGGATACGCCCACGAGCGACGCCGTCGTCGCGCTGGACTTGAAAACGGGGAAACTCCTCTGGTCCGTGCAGTTCGACAAAGACGACGTCTACAAAATCGACTGTGGCGATCCGCCGCGCGAAGGCTGTGCGCCTCCGACGAATCCCGAATTCGATCTCGGCGCATCGCCGATTCTGGTCCCGCTTGCGCATGGCAAGCGCGTCCTCCTTCTCGGCCAGAAATCCGGGCTCGTTTACGCCGTCGATCCCGATGCAAAAGGGAAACTGCTATGGCACGCGCGTGCGGGCGTCGGCGGTCTGCTCGGCGGAGTGCAGTGGGGACCAGCGACGGACGGAAAGATTTTCTACGTTGCGGTTTCCGACCTCGCATTCCAAGGGCGCGGCCCCGATCCCACGAAGGGCGGAGGAATTTCTGCGTATCAAGTCGCGGACGGAAAATTGCTTTGGCACACGCCGCCGCCCGGCTGCGGCGACCGCCGCCCGTGCAGTCCCGCGCAGTCGCAAGCGATCAGCGCGATTCCCGGAGTCGTTTTCTCCGGTTCCATCGATGGTCACTTGCGCGCCTACGCGGCGTCGGACGGCAAGATCATCTGGGATTTCGACACCGCGCGCGAGTTCGATCCCGTCAATGGTGTCCCGGTCAAAGGAGGTTCACTCGACGTGGGCGGGCCCGTGATCGCGAGCGGAATCATCGCCGTCGTCTCCGGCTATCCCGGCTTCGGCGCGATGCCCGGCAACGCGCTGCTCGTCTTTAGCGCACAGTAGGCCCGCGCCGATTGTCATCCCGAGTCCAGCCCCGACGCTTTGGGTCGGGGATGGGGACGAGGGATCTGCTTCTAAGTTTTGGCTTGGATTTAGACGTAGCGCCGGGTTCTTTTCACCCTGAGCGCAGTCGAAAGGTAGCCCGGCGACACGAGCGCCCTCGCAGAATCGCACGCGGAGCCACCGCATCGAATGATACGATCTGTTCCTCACGTCGCAAGGGAGTCGACCCAATGCTGAACGCAACCACCGTTGTCACGCCGGCCCGCTTCGAGCAGGGACTTCGCTACGCCGATTTCCTGGCGAATGCGACCGTCAATCGCGATAAATTCGAGCTCTACTACAACGAGTCCGAGCTGACGGCCGACGACCTCGCATTTTTCAAGCGCGCCGCCGCGTTGCCGAATGGCCCGGCGAAAATCCTCGCGCTCGCCGAAGCTTGGTGCGGCGACGTCTATCGCGAACTCCCCACCGCCGTCCGCATCGCCGAGGCGACCGGCATGGACCTGAGAATTTTTCTGCGCGACGAAAATCCGGACATCATGGACGAGTTTCTCAGCAACAATGGCCAATCTCGCGCCATACCTGTGTTCATCTTTTACACGCGCGACACCCGCTACATCACGCACTTCACGGAACGGTCCGCGGGCGCTCATCGCGAGCTCGCGGCGATCACGGCTCAGGTCGCTTCCGAGATGAATCTTCCCGAGGGCACCACCTTCCGCACGGTGCCCGAGTCCGAGAAACAGCGCTTTCTGAAAGAAGTGATCGCGCGCATCAAGCCCCGCTTCCCGGACTGGCGCAAGGAATCCATCAAAGAGATGCGCGAGCTTTTGTCTGCGGCTCTCAACATACCGAATCGCGGGTGAAGCGGGGCGCGCGGAAATGCAAGTCCCCATCGTCTACACTATTCGCGGGTGCGATGCGTGTGTAAAACTTCTCCGAAAGTGGGACGCCGAGGGCGTCCGTTACGAGGAGCGCCGCGTCGAGCTAAGCCAGGAACTTCTGGACGAAGCCCGCAAGTACGGCGACATGGTTCCCATCGTCGTCTGGCCCGATGGACGAGTGGAGCAGGGATTCGAAGGTAATCTCGGCTGCTTCATCTAGCTGCGATCACCCTCGATTACCGCTTCTTGGGCACGATGCTTCACAACACCTCCACCTCCGTCGCGCCTGAGTGGTAGTGGGATGTAAGACCGTGTCTCGGCTATCCAAGGCAATCAAGCCCCGCTAGCTTATACTATCGAATGGAGACCTGCTGGCTCGCGCTGCGCAATTTGCCGGCCAGATACGCATGAGCGCCATCGAACGAGAGGCAAGAAACGCTAGCATCAATCGTTTATCCGCGCACGCTGTTGGTATCGTCAACGGCATACGTGTCTTAGGTTACGATCCAGTCACGCAGAGGCGTGGAGACGCCGAAGAGCCCGGCACCGGTTCTGCTGGCCGCTGGGGCAATCACTACTTTGTGCTTACTGCTAAACACGTCGTCGAGAAGGCCACGCCGAGCGACTTGCGACTCTTCTTTTGCGCCAATGGTCGCGTTGAGTACCGACGCCCGAGCGAACTCCGAGCAGATGATATCGTTGACGCCGTGCCACTCCGTGACGAAGGCGCCGTCATCCATCGATGCGAGTGGGAGGACCTGGCTGTCATTACGATGTCAGGCCCCGTTCCGAAAGTGGAGTACTTTGATGCTGTAAACGAATGGACGGATCCCCCGGTTGGCGAGTTGCTCCACTACGTTGGTTTCCCCCTAGACTATGGCCAACTGGTTGGGAAGAGAATGGTGGGGCAGCAAGAGGAGCGCACAATCGCCCTTTATCCAACTGTATTTAGCACCGCGGTGCTGCCTCCTCCCACGGAAGACGAACTGAGGTTCAAGGTCACCGCTTTCGACCCGCGAGATCACTACTTGGTGGGGTTCGACGACGCCACCAAGGGGGTGCACCCGCGAGGCATCAGCGGCGCCGCGATGTGGTGGGAGTCAGAGCAGAAGGAATTGATCTGGAGACCGCGGTTCGAATTCGCTGGCGTTTGCAGTTACAAGCAAGGCTCTGTGGTGCAAGTCGTCAAGGCCTTCGTTGTACGGCGATTCTTGGCTGAGGTGTTCGGGCCCGCCAACGGAGGGCCCGGTGGATCCGTGGCTTTGTAGAACAGGCAACTCGGCTCCTTCCCCCTGCGCGGCGGTCCACAGGACTTCCCGCTTGCAATCGTCCAACGAGTTCTTGATGCTGGAGTTTGAAGTTAGGAGTGTGCGTTGTGAAAGTCACGGTGGCGATTGGGCGAGCGCCAAGACGGCAAGCCGGCGCCCCGACAACTGCGAGCGATCAACGGTGGCCGGCTTTGAGCTTTCAGCATCGGTCCACGAGCGCTGCTCGCCGCGATCCGGGTGCGTTGCCGTCGGCGAATTCTACTCGACAATGCTGTCGAGTAGAAATCGCTGTAAGTTGCAGAAAACAAAAGATCGGGACCAATTCTACTCGACAATATTTCGAGGGGGCTCGCGCGCACATTCTTTCGATTTTTCGCAGCCAAGACCAACTGCTCCGACGCGTGACCGCGACGCGAGAACGACAGAAACAAGTGGCGAAGAATCTAGCGGTGACATTGAGGTTAAGGTAAGATTACTCAGTTTCTGGAGACGACATTGAGCCTGACACAGATCCAGGGAACAACGACCGGAGTCAAGACTCTCGTTCGTGTCCGGCCGCGCGGATTTTGCGCCGGCGTGGTGCGCGCCGTGGACATCGTCGAACTGGCGCTCGAAGCGTACGGCAGTCCGGTTTACGTGCACCACGAAATCGTGCACAACCGTTACGTGGTCGATCAGTTGCGGCGGCGCGGCGCGATCTTCGTCGAGTCGATCTCGGAAGTGCCGGTCGGCGCGGTGCTCGTCTTCAGCGCGCACGGAGTGCCGCCGCGCGTGCGCACCGAGGCGAAAGAGCGCGAGCTGAAGGTGATCGACGCGACTTGCCCGCTGGTGACGAAAGTTCACCTCGAGGCGCTGAAGTTCGCGCGCGAAGGGCGCACGCTGATCCTGATCGGCCATCGCGACCACCAGGAGATTGTTGGCACGTCGGGCGAAGCGCCGGATCAGACCGTTGTGGTCGGCAGCGTCGAGGAAGTGGACAAGCTGCAAGTGCCCGATCCAAATCGGCTGGCCTTCCTGACGCAGACGACGCTTTCGCTCTACGACACGCAGGAAATCGTAGCGCGGCTCCGCGAGCGTTTTCCGGCGATCGCGGGTCCTGCTTCGGACGATATCTGCTACGCGACGCAGAACCGGCAGGAAGCGGTTGAGGCGTTGGCGCGCGAAGTGGAACTGATCCTCGTGGTCGGCTCGGCGAACAGCTCGAATTCGAATCGACTCGTCGAAGTGGCGCAGCGCGTGGGCGTGGCCGCGCGCTTGATCGAAGATGCCAACGACATCGACGAGGCGTCGCTTGCGGGCGTCAAGTCTATCGGTCTGACGGCGGGCGCGTCCGCTCCCGAGGTGCTGGTGGAGCAGGTGAGCCAGCGGCTCTCGGCATTCGGATTTACGAATCACCGCGATCTGGAACTGATTCGCGAGGACGTGCGGTTCACTCTTCCCGCGGAGCTTGCTGCACGGTTGGGCCGGTCCACGAACTAGGACCGACCCGCTCTGAACCGGGGCCCCAAAACCAACCGCAAGGAGAGCGCGAGTGGCGGTCAAAATAGTCCGCCAGGCGAACAAGATTGCCCTTTTGGGCGCTCCCACCAGTGCGGCCGCGATGTCTCTCGGACACGAAGGCGCGCCGGCGGCTCTTCGCGCGGCGGGCTTGATCGATCGGCTCACGGCCATCGGCTATTCGGTCACCGATCTCGGGGACGATCCGCAGCAGCTCTACCAGCCGGATGAGGAAAGCCCTCGCGCGCGCAACATCCCGCGCCTGATCGCTGCTCTCGAGGCGCTGAAGCCGCGCGTCGAGCAGGCGGTGAAATCGGGAGCGCTGCCGCTGATCGTGAGCGGTGATTGTTCGGTAGTGCTCGCGACGATTGCGGGGGTGCGCCGCTACGTTCGGCACGTCGGTCTCGTCTTCATGGACCGCGATGCCGATGTCCATACCCCAGCGACCACGTCGACGGGTAGCGTGGACGGGATGGTGATTTCGCACGTCGTCGGACGCGGTGCCGCAGAGCTGGTGCGATTCTGGAGCGAGCCGCCGCTGGTGCGCGAGCCGGATGTTGCACTCTTCGGCGTTGCACGGCTCGACCCGGCAGAGGAAGAGGCGCTGAATCGTGCGCCGCTTCGGCGCTACCTGGCCGCGGACGTGACGCGGATGGGCGCGGCGGCTGCGGCGCACGCGGCGATCGAACGCATTCACGCCGATGGCCACGATTTCGTGTTGCATCTCGACGTCGACGTGATCGCCGATTTTCAGGCGACGAATTACCCGGGATCCGGTGGGTTGCCGCTTGAGGAAGTGCGCGAGGCGCTCGAGGTGTTCGCGTCGCGGAAGCATCTCGCGGCGATCGACGTCTCCGCCTACAACCCGACGAAAGACGCGGACGGCGCGGGTGCGAAACTCATCATCGATTTGCTAGCCGCGGTCTTGCAGAAGCGTCTGGAAACTTTGAGCGAAGGTGCGCCGGCAGCCTCGGAAGCGCCGAGCGCGCCGGCCGCACCCGTTAGCGAGCCACCGCTGGCAGCTCCAACGCCGGGAGAAGCCTGGTCCTCAGAGTCTTCGGAGGAAACTTCAGAATCCGCTGAGGCATTACCCGAAGCGACGCCGGATGCAACCGAGGCGAACGGCGGATCGGACGAGTCCCAATCCCAATAGGTCCCCTCGCTCTCAACATCCCGTGCCCAACATCGCGAATCGCCTGAAATCAAAACCCGAAATAATCATCTTCGATGTCGACGGCGTCTTGGTCGACGTGCGCGGATCGTTTCACAAAACCGTGCTCGAGACGGTGCGCTTTTTCACACGCAAGCGTGTCACTCGCAAGGAGCTGCAACGCTGGAAGAGCCAGTCAGGATTCAACGATGACTGGAAACTTTCCACGGCCTGGGTGCAGTCATTGGGCGGCAAGCAGAGCTACGATGAAGTGAAGAGCAAGTTCGTCGAGCTGTACTGGGGCGCGGACGGAAACGGTAACGTCGCGCACGAGAAGTGGCTTTTGCCGCGGGCGAGCTTGCGGCGGCTGGCGAGCCGCGCAGAGCTCGCGCTCTTCACGGGCCGCGTCAGGCAGGAAACCGACTACACGCTGGACCGCTGCCGCGTCCGCGAATATTTCCGGCATATCGTGACCGTCGAAGACGTCGCGCGTGCGAAGCCCGATCCTGAAGGTCTTCTCAAGATCCTCAGCGGCCGCGATCCGGCGAAGGCGATCTATCTCGGCGACAACGTGGACGATGCCCTCGCTGCGCAGGCCGCGCAGATTCCTTTTGTCGGGGTCCTGCCGCGAAACAGCGAGGCGCGACGCACCCGTGGGCAGCAGCTCTCGAAGTCAGGAGCATTGGTAATTCTTAACGACGTGCGCGAATTCGAATCCTGGCTGAAGCGCACCCTGCGCAGTTTGCCCTCTGGAACCTCCGTACTACCGACCCCTTAAACCCTTTCGTTAGTGCCAGACAGGACACTAGTACCATTGCCGGTCGCGGGGCCTGAGGCGATATTCGAATGGTTGGCGGGGTCGTCCCCGCAGATACCGCTATGGCTGATAATGCCAACACTCGGGCAGCGGCCGCAAGGGGCTTCGTCCGCAGCCTCAACATTCTGCTGAAGTTCGCGCGGATGTACGACTTCGGCCATCCGCGGACGGCCAAGCAGTACGAGACGGCGTGGTCCGAGCTGAAGACCGCGCTTGGCTCGGATGATGAGGCCGGTCTTTTGCTGGCCGTCTCCGGCGACAACCTCCTCCTCGATGGCACGCAACTTGATTCGGCGGCGGCCGAGAAAAGTTTTGCGCGAATGCTTTCTGCCGCCGGCATCGCGAGCATCCATTTCTCACCCAAGGTTACCCAACCCAGCTTGGCGAAATTCGTTCGTGGCTTCCCCACGGGCTCCGGCACCAAGCCAGCGCAGCTGGCCGAGCAACTGAAGGCCGCGCTGCAAGGCGATCCACACATTCACGTTAACGAAGTCTGCTTCGTTCCGGCGGACTCAGCCGTGGCGAAGACGACTGTGGCAGCGCAGCTCGCAGCCCGCACGCTGGGCATGAACTCCGAGGAGACGGATAAGCTCCTCAACGATCCCGAAAAACTCCTGCAGTTGATCGTTGCAGCCGAAGGCACCAAGGGCGGCCAAGGACCGGGACTCGGTCCCGGGAACGGTCCCGGCAACGGACCAGGCAGCGGCACGGGCACCGGCTCAGCGTCAGCCGGCTCCGGCGGCGGGTATTCGGGCGGAGCATCAGGGGCCCTTCCCGCGCTCGGTGAGGCTTCCGCGAGCGGACTTTCGGGATTTTATTCCGGCGGGTCAGCGAGCCGAGCGACCGTCCAAGGGCCAGTCGCTCCGATTCAAGGGAGCGCAGAGCCAACAGGCGGATCTGGGACATGGAACATCGTCGGCAGTAGCGGCAGCGGCGGCGGCGGAACGCCCATCGATCCGAACGCGGGAGGATTTTGGTTTTCGAAGGACAGCGCTGAGAGCGCGTCACCGACTGTAAGTACGAGCCCCGCCGGTTCCGGCGGAGTACCCAGCGCGAGTGGAACGCTGGTGGGAGTGAGCGGAGGCGCTGCCAGTAGTTCCGGAGGTGGCGCTGGCGGTTCTGAGAGCGTTTCAGGCGGAAGCGGAATCTCGACTGCGGGCGACGGTCCCGCAAGCGCCGGGCCTGCGGCAGCACAAGGCGGCGGGCTTGGCAGATTTCCCGGCCGCGCAGAATCGGGCGGCGGTCCCGTCAGCCGGTGGGCGCATGCGTCGTCCGGGATTCGCACGAGCCGTCCGGCCCGCGGCGGAACGGGCTCGATGTCCGTCGAAACCGGTTTGATGACGCTGCAGGAGGACGAACTTCAAGGCATCCTCCAGGTACTGGCGCAGATTGCGCGAACCAACGACGGATCGAAAGAGAGGATTGACCCGACGGCCTTCCAATCGCGGCTTTCCACGCTGCCGCGACGCGCGCGGTTCACCGTCAGCCAGGCGCTTTCGGCGCTGGCGGCGCAAGCACCAACCGAATCGGCGGATAAACCAACCCTCTTGAAGCTCGCGGAGCACATCGCGGTGCGGTTCGCGCTGGAAAGCTACGACCGCGGCGATATCCAGGTCAACGCCGTCCGGCAGATGCTCGATGAAATGAACACAGAGCTGGACAGCCTGCGGAAGATTCTCGGCGTGTACGAAGAGAAGATGGCCAAGGCCGGTATTCACGTGCAGTCGCATGTGGAAATGCTGGCACAAGAGTTCTGGGCGCAGGTGCCGGAGGAAAAGAAGAAGGCTGTGGTTGATTCGCCGGATGCGTGGTGCGTTCCGCCCGTGCGGCTGCGCGAGTATATCGATACGCTAGCGGCTCGCGGCGAAACGTCGAGCGTCGAGAAGGTGCTCGAGAACTACGCGCGATGCATCCAGAACAAAGATCCTGAAGCGCGGCGGCAGACGGCGCTCGGTCTCGCCGAACTGGCCGGCGCCTACGCCAAGAGCAACCAAAAGCTTTTCACCGACACGATCCGTCTGGTGGGCGTGCAATTGGCAGACGAGAAGGACTCGCAGCTGCAGAGCCTTCTGGGTGCGGCATTCGTGCGCCTTTCGCAAGAAGCAGCCAAGCTGCGGTCGTATTCCGCGGTGCAAAAGTCCGTCGAGCTGCTGGACTACCTCGAGGCAGAGCGGCCTGGTTCGGGAAAGAGCCTGCGCCCCCGAATCGCCGTCGAAAACAGGCTGCCGGAGTTCATAGACGAAGCGTTGAAAGCCGGCAAAGTTCCGTCGGGATTGAGCGACCTCCTGCGCCGGATCCCTCAGAGCGCGGCAGAGCAGATCGCCGGGCGATTCAGCCGAGTCGGATTCCGGGAAGACTGCGAACTCCTGATCTCGATGATGGAGGGGCTCGGCCCAGAAGGGTTGGAGCACCTCCGCAAGCAACTGCGCCAAGGCGGCCCCGGCGAAGCCATCGACACGGTCGGCATTTTGGCGCGCATGGACTCGGAGAACCTGGGGCGCGTGCTTCCGGATCGGATGCGGGAATGGAAGCGCACGGCGCACGACCGCGTGGTGCGGCAACTCGCTTCGAGCGGAGCACAGGAGCGAGGACGCCTGCTCCTTCAACTCTTCGATCTCATCGACGCACTGATCCGGCCTCTAGCCGTGGATGAGATCGGTATGAGCGGCGAGACGGCGGCCGACATGCGGCTGCTTCGGATCGCGGAGGGCGATCTGCCGAGAGGATCGAGTGAGTACCTGCGTTTGAAAGCTATCGAGGCGCTGGGCCGGCTGCGAACGTCGGGCGCGGAGGCGATCCTGCGGAAAGTGGCGGAAACGAGAAAGGCCTTCCGCTGGGCGAATCCATCGGAGTTGCGCATCGTGGCGGCGCAGGCCATGGAAAAGATCGACCCCGAATGGATGCGTGATTTCGTTCCGCGGAGCGGGTTGAATATCGCGGAGTTTTCGATCGAACTTCTAGACACCGACCCGACGTCTTCAGCCATCCGCCAGCGCCGCTATCCGCGCCTGCGGCTTGAGCGGCCAGTAGCGGCCACGACCACGAACCTCAAAGAAAATTGTCGAGTCGACATTCCCGAGATGGGATTGGGCGGCGGGGTTGCGGTTTGCGAGCAGAGCCTGCACCCGGGCAACGTGGTTGAGATGCGTCTGGCGGCGGTGCAGAAGACCATCAAGGCCCAAACCATCGTGCGCGACGCGAACACGCAGGCGCGCGCCTTCGAAGTGGTGGACATGGAACTCGAAGAACGCGGCAAGCTCCGCAGGCTGCTGGTGCAGCTCGGAAGCCTGCAGAAACAATCGACCTCGAAGGAACGGAACCGTCACGCAGCGCGCACGATTCTCGCCAGCGGCAGTTAGTCGGAACCGGCAGTCTCTTTTCCCATCACACGCGACATGCCTTGCGGGGCAGATGTTTCGTCGCCCTGGCGCAGCACGCCCAATCGCACCGCGAGTCGCGTTGAGGGGATAGGGGATAGGCTAGGGCGAAACTGCCCTCCCGCGGCTCGTGGGAGCCACCGCGCGGACGCTGCGCTGCGAGAGACTGTCGCAATCGATTCGTAATAGCCGCGACAGTAATTATGCGCAGTGCTAGTTTTCCACAGTTCGTATCCTTGACGGCCTCATCGCGCGGCTGTTTACTCCCCACACTTTGCGAGAAGGGCTTGCCTACAATCTCGAACTGGTCCGGCGCTATAAGCTGTGGCTTATTGCACAGCACTACGCCCTGAGTACCCAGAACTACTACCTTCGCGTCCTGAAGCAGTTCTGCATGTTCCTAAACACGCGGCCTCTGACCGCGGCAACACACAATGATGTTCTCCAGTTCTTGGCGGACGAGGCGACTCGGGGACTCCGCCTTCACGCGATTCACAACGAGTTGAATACGTTGCGGTGTTTCTATGATTTCCTCAACGTCGGAGGAATCGTTACCCAAGCCCCCGCCCGTCTGGTCCGACTTCGACCGGCTCGCAGAGAAATTCCACGGATTCTCAGTGAGGAGGAAGTCGAGCGACTGATCGCCAGTGCAGGCTCACTTAGGGACAAGGTCTTGCTGGAACTTTTGTACAGCACGGGATGCCGCATGGGAGAGATCGCGTCGTTGCGTGTGGAAGACATCGACTTCCACGCCCGGACAATCCGTGTGGTGGGCAAGTCCCAGGCGAGGATCGTACTTTTCGGCCGATCAGCGGAAAAGGCAATCCGAGACTACATCGGAGAGCGGCGGAGCGGATATCTGTTTATTTCCGATTGGCCGCCTCAGTGGGGATCGGTTCTGCAACAAAGAGGGTCATGGATTGGAAAGTGGATGGATTACACCGATCCCCAAAAACCCAAAGTGAAACAGATAGCACTAGGGCGAGTCGCATCGATGTCGTACGAGTACGCGAGGAACTTATTGTCAAGCCGCATCCGGCAAGAGCATCATGTTCGTCCTGAGCGGGGGAAGCCACCTGACGGCGTTACGCTTCTCTCCGCCATCAAGAAGGCCGCTCATCGGGCTGGCATCGGGAATGTTAGCGCGCGAATGTTGCGCCACACGTTCGCAACCCACCTTCTAGATCACGGTGCAGACATTCGGGTCATTCAGGAACTCATGGGTCATGCCTGGATTCAAACGACTCAACTCTACACGCAGGTTAGCCGGAAACGGTTAGCTGAGACCTTTCGGACCTGCCATCCTCGCGGAGCCTAAAACATGCGACGACCATTCCGAAAACCCGATCGGGCCTCCACAGTGAAGCATTTTCAACCCGGAGAACGCTACGAGGACGGGCCGTTTTTCCAGCCTTGGCTCGTGTCGCGCGAAACGTATCTCGCGATCGCGAGACTCGTGCCGCGCGAGTATGTCCAGAAGATGCGCGCGTATTTCGATGATTACGGTTGCATCCGATGCGACGGCAGGAAGGCCCTTTATGGTGGCAACGGCATGTGTGATCGATGCCACGCAGTGATTTGGAAAAGGCTCTTTCTCTGCTGGAGGCGTCGAGTCAGAGCTTTGAGCAAGGAAACCCATCGTCAGGAAATGAAGAGTATCGTGACCAATGCGCGAATCGCGCACGCGTTGCTTGAGGACTTGATTCCGACGAGACAACCAATCCGCCGTCAAATCGGCATGAAGAATCCGGCTGCGGAACTCGTTACTCTGGCGGCTCGAACGCGATACGCACTCCATCGAGGGGCGGGGACGCAGACTCGATCGGGAATCACACGGTGAGGGGGCTGGCTCCAATCTCTAGGAGTCTTGTCGTTCATGATTAGAATCCGCCACTCTCCCGGGGCTGTGAAACTACGAGGCTTAGGATGGCGGCGCGCACGGCGTGATTTTCCGCGACGAGCCGCTGCACACACTTGCGAAGTGCATTCACGCTGTGCACAAGGGGCAGATCTGGGCAAGCAGCGAGCATCTCGGGTTTTTGATTGACGCGCTGGGCCGGACGCGGCCACTCTACCTGCGCGACGCCCGGGGAATCGATCTACTTTCTAAGCGCGAAGCCGGTGTGATACAACTCGTCGCGGAAGGTTTGACGAATCGGGCCATATCGTCCGAGCTCGGCCTTACCGAACACACGATCAGAAACTATCTACAGCACGTCTATGAAAAGCTGGGAATTTCGACGCGGGTTGAACTCGTGCTTTATTGTCTCCAAGAGAGACAGAAGCTGATGAGCCTCCGGAATGAAGATGCCGGGGCTACCGCCGGCGCCGCTTGAGCAGAAACTGCACGTCAACACAGACTCGGGCGTACTCTCTGGCTTTCGATTGGCCCCAAAATCGCCCAGCTTTGGGCGCGAATGTATTGTTTTCTTGGAGAATGACGCTCGGTGTCCCTGGATGCTGATCCAGCAGGGCCCGCGAGGAGCTGCCGTGAAGACCTTGATTACGAAAGACACTGCTGTCACGGACGAGGTCTTGAACGCGATTGTGCATCTTCCGACGAGAAGCCTTTCGAAGATCGTCGACGAAGCTTTCTTCAAGAAACTTACCGATAAGGATTTCATGCGCATCGCTTTCCTGCTGGCCAGGAAGGGTTACGAGGAAGGTGGCTCTCCGATCGGCGGCGTGATTATCGACAACAAGACGCGCCAAATACTTGGTAAGGGACACAACACGTTGGTCCAGGAGAACCATCCGTACAATCACGGCGAGACATCCGCCGTGCGCGACGCCGGGCGTCAGGATTTCAGCCAGACGACGCTGTTTACATCCCTAAGCCCCTGCGATATCTGCGCGGCGCTGATTTACATGCGCCAGTTCAAGAGGCTGGTCGTGGGCGACGTCACCAACGCTTCCGGTAATGAGGAGTTACTGCGTCAGAAGGGAATTCAGGTTGACATCCTGGAGGATCCGGAAGGCGTGGCCTTCTACGCAAAATACCGGAAGGAAAAACCGGACCAAGATCTCGAAGATTGGAAAGGACTCGCGGCCGTGCGCAAATCTGCCTCGGCCAAGTCCCATTGATTCCTGCCGTTCCGGGCGTCGACAAGACTTTGCGGTGCCGCGTCCGAACCGCCAACGACTCAGCAGCCATGTTGCAGCAAGACGTTTGATAGGATAGGTTTGCAGCCGCGCAGCCCGGGTGGCGGAATGGCATACGCGGGGGACTTAAAATCCATTCAGGCCACCTGCTGCCACTCCGCATGAAGACGCAGGAAAGCGAAAAAGGCCCGTATTTACAATCTTTTCTCGCAATCGCTCTCCGTACCAATCTGAACCGAGGCGAACCAAGACGAAACTCCAACTGCCACCAGAACTGCCACCGCTTGGCACAAATTAAGCGAGTGTAGATAGACAACGGCAATCGACACGCGGTGGAGGACGATTGGGTAGACTTTTTCAGGAGGACCCGTTTTTCCAGAACACCGCAACTTCTCTTGGAATGATGAAAACGACTTCGCCTTTGACGAGCCGAAGATCGCGCAACCGTTCTTGTGACATCTCGATGTGAACCGGTGCGCCCCATTCTGTAACGGCCTCGATCCTAGCGAGTGGCCCTGCCGCGTTGATATGTTTCGTTGTGGCCCGGAAGTGATTTGGGCCTGCTGGCTGGCGATCGATGTCGAGCAGGTGAGGCCGAACGAAGACCAGAGTCCCTGTGGCCGATTCCTGGATGTAGGTTCTGTCGTTGTCGACGTGGCCGTGAAACAGATTCACGTTTCCCGGGAAGATATAAACGAACGGGCTCGCGGGGTGATTAAAGCACGAACTCCCCGACCAGGAAGAGGCGCAATCTAGGACCAGGCGTCACCAAACCAAGTCTTGACGCTCGGCGTCACGCGTTATAACGTAACTACGCCTGTTCGCGCTGCGGTTCGTGGACCGCAGCCTCGAACAGCCCTCGTTTTCGACTGCGCCGGTACCCTGCCTAGGATCCGAGCAAAAAATAATCGCTAACCGGACTGGATCTGGAGTTCTGGAGGGAGATTCTCGCAAATGGCGGACACGACTCTTCAACACGCGCTGGGCGACCGCGCAGCATTTCAGCTTGCCAACGTAACAAAAACGCCTCCGCAGTATGGAGCGATCACGCCACGCTGGCTCGTTCGATTGCTCGATTGGAAGCCTCTAGAAGCGGGGACGCTGCGCGTGAATCGTGTGGTCAATGAGGAGACGGTAGAAGTCGCCTGCGGAACGAAGGATGAAAAGTCGCTTCCCGAGACTTACGTCGATTACGACGAAAAACCGCGCGAATACACGCTCTGCGCGATCACAACTGTTTTGGACGTCCACACCCGGGTATCCGATCTTTACAGCAATCCCTACAATCAGATCGCCGAACAGCTTCGGCTTGCCGTCGAGAACGTGAAAGAGCGCCAGGAAAGCGAACTCATCAACAACGATGAATACGGGCTTTTGAAAAACATTACGCCCGACCAGCGGATCAAGACTCGTAAGGGGTCGCCGACGCCGGATGATTTGGACAATCTGCTGAGCAAGGTGTGGAAGGAACCGTCGTTTTTCCTGGCGCATCCGCGTGCGATCGCGGCATTCGGCCGCGAGTGCACCTTGCGCGGCGTGCCTCCGCCGACGGTGACCCTTTTTGGCTCTCCGTTCCTGACCTGGCGTGGAGTCCCGATTTTCCCCACGGAGAAACTACACATCGACGGTCACCGGAGGCCCAAGACGCCAGGAGGGAAGACGAATATTCTCCTGCTGCGTGTGGGCGAGAAGAAGCAAGGCGTGATTGGTCTGTTCCAGCCCGGGCTTCCTGGCGAGCAGACTCCGGGGCTGTCTGTGCGCTTCATGGGTATCAACACCAAGGCGATCGCGTCGTACCTAGTTTCCCTGTACTGCTCGGTCGCCGTGCTGACCGACGACGCAATTGGAGTTCTCGAAGACGTCGAAGTTGGGAACTACCATGAGTACAAGTGATCGGCAGCGGGGTGCTCCGGGACCGCCGAAAGACGGGGTTTGGACCACCGAACAGTGGATATCGGAGCGTGTCATTGATCCTGCCGTGCTCGCTCGGATGGCAAATGAGTTCTTCACGGCTTTGCCTGAGTTCGCTCAGCTAAGCACCGCCAGCCCAGCCGCCCCCGCGCAGGAAGTTGCACTTCCCACAAGCGCACCGTCCCAAGAAAATGTGCCCCTCGCGACGATAAACGGTGCTTTACCTGTCGCATCGGTTGCGCCCCTAGCTCAGTCGCGAGACCTCCCCACAAGTTTCCCAGGGCCCTTTGAATCCTCTTTGGCTTCTGCCGCAAGCAGCGACCTGACGCCGTGGCTGCCCGCGATCTCCGGGGATCTTTCCGAGACTGCATTTCCTGTTTCACCGTCTTTTTCTTTTCTCAGGGAAGCAAGGCCGATCTTTGGAACGTTCAGTTCGTCTACTCCTGGACCACAGCAACCCCTCGGAATACTTCAAGAATTCGAAAAGGGCGCGGCTGCTCAAGCAACACCGAACGTAGTGCCCCTTCTTTCCGACGTCCCTGCGAAGGATGCGCCTGCGATATCGGGCGCATCGGTTCGGCCCACGGCCGCCGAGAGGGCCGCCTCCTACGGATTCCTGAACGAAGCGCGACAGCTGGTGCCCTCAGAAGTCGCGCCGCTTCTGGAGGCCGAGAGGTACCAACCCGGCGCGCTGCCCGATCTGGGCTTGTCTTCGAGATCCTTCGAGGTGGGAGAAATCCGCCGCGATTTTCCAATTTTGCAGGAGCGCGTGCACGGCCGCCCATTAATCTGGTTTGACAACGCGGCGACCACGCAGAAGCCTCAATCGGTTATCGACCGGCTGGATCATTTCTACGCCCACGAGAATTCTAATATCCACCGGGCAGCGCATGAGCTGGCGGCGCGCGCCACCGATGCCTATGAGGCTGCCCGCGAAAAGGTTCGGCGCTTTCTCAACGCCTCGAGCCCGCGCGAAATCATTTTCGTTCGCGGCGCGACCGAGGGCATCAACCTGGTTGCGCAGAGTTGGGGGCGGCAAAACATCCGCGAGGACGACGAGATTGTCATCACGTGGCTTGAGCATCACGCGAATATCGTTCCCTGGCAGATGCTCTGCACCGAAAAGGGCGCGCGCCTTCGTGTTGCACCGGTCGATGACACGGGCCAAATTCTTCTCGACGAGTATACGAAATTGATCGGGCCGCGCACGCGCCTAGTGTCGCTGGCTCACGTGTCGAATGCCCTCGGAACAATAACGCCGGCCCGAGAGATGATTGAGATTGCGCACCGCCACGGCGCGAAGGTGCTCCTCGACGGTGCACAGGCCGTCTCGCACATGCCGGTGGACGTGCAACTTCTCGATTGCGACTTCTGCGTCTTTTCCGGGCACAAGGTGTTCGCTCCCACCGGAATTGGTGTGGTTTACGGCAAATCAGACATTCTCGAACACACGCAGCCGTGGCAGGGCGGCGGCAGCATGATCGTGGATGTCACTTTCGAGAAGACCGTCTACAACGTGCCGCCCGCGCGCTTCGAGGCCGGTACAGGAAGTATCGCCGATGCGGTTGGACTGGGCGCCGCCATCGATTACGTGCAGCGCCTCGGCATGGTGAATATCGAGCGGTACGAGCATGACCTGCTTGCGTACGCCACGAAGGCACTCCTTGGAATTCCCGGACTCCGCTTGATCGGAACTGCCAAGGAGAAGGCCAGCGTGCTCTCTTTCGTCCTCGACGGATTCCGCACCGAAGATATCGGCGCGGCACTCAATCGTGAAGGCATTGCGGTTCGCGCGGGCCATCACTGCGCGCAGCCGATCCATCGTCGGTTTGGTCTCGAAAGTACCGTTCGCGCATCGCTGGCGCTTTACAACACCTGCGAGGAAGTCGATGCGCTCGTGGCCGCGCTGTGGAACCTCAAGCAAGGCCACCGTTCGAGCTTGTCATGACATCACTGCAATTTCCGGCCCCAACGTGCCGCTGTTGTTGTCGCCCCTAAGCTACCGCTCGGTTGTATCTGCATTCGCAGTCTGAATTGATCCAAAACGAAAGGAAGACACTACATGCACGCTCTCGTGCACTCCATTCACCCGGGATATTCGCTTTCGGGGCTTGTTGTCGGGCTGTTAGTTGGACTAACTGGCGTCGGCGGAGGAGCGCTCATGACTCCGTTGCTTGTGTTGTTGTTCGGCATTCGTGCGACCACCGCGGTTGGGACGGACCTGCTCTACGCGTGCGTCACGAAGACCGTTGGCACCGCGGTGCACGGCTTTAGCGGAACGGTCGAATGGCGAATCGTGCGGCGCTTGGCGTCGGGCAGTGTTCCGGCGACAGCTCTGACGCTCATCGTTTTGTCGCACTACCAAGACCGGCTGGGAAACAGCAGCAATGTGATCACGACGGTGCTGGGTTTCGCGCTGATCCTTACCGCATTTTCGATCATCTTCCGAAAATGGATTCTGAACGCGCTCGCTAACGCTGCGGCCAAGCTGAGTCCGCGTGGCACGACACTCCTCACCGTTTTGCTGGGCGCGGTGCTTGGCGTGCTGGTGTCGCTCTCGTCAGTAGGCGCGGGCGCGATCGGCGTGACTTTTCTACTGATCCTGTATCCGAAATTGCCAGCGGGCAAGCTTGTTGGCTCCGACATCGCTCATGCCGTGCCACTGACGCTGATCGCGGGTATCGGTCATTGGTTTCTGGGCTCGATCGACGGCGTGCTGTTGGTCTCACTCCTTGTGGGTTCGATACCCGGAGTAATCGTCGGCAGTTACATTTCGTCTCGGATTCCGGACAAGGTTTTGCGTCCGGTGCTCGCCAGCACACTGGCCGTCGTCGGCGCCAGGCTTTCTTTCTAGTGAGATTCTCATGCGGCGCGGTGGCCAAGTGGCAAGGCGAAGGTCCGCAAAACCTTATCGGCGGTTCGATTCCGTCCCGCGCCCTCAACTGTTTCGCACAAATTCGCGGCGAGCACGAGATCGGATGCTGCGAAAGCGATTGCGAATCGAGCTGGTGAGCAGGTGCTTTGAGCATAAACGCCAAGGAGAATTTGCTTGACGCATGACAATGTTTGCCGTAACTTCACATCCGTGAGGGCTATTTCAAGAACGACAAGCTGTTGTCCCACGCAAACACTTGCTGGTGTGTGGGAACTGCGCGTGAACAGACCACTGTAGCCGCTCTTTTTCGGAAGATTTTTTCGAAGCCCGCTGCCGGCATGAACCGTGCGCGGGCTTTTTGTTTCTCGGCTTGAAAGTCTTCAACCACCTCCGATCGAGAGCCTCCGCACCCAAGCGAACCTGATTCTGATTTCAATTCCGGCCAGGGGTCCCTTGAGCCTGTCTCAAGGGAACGAAAGCGAAGGTATGTGCGAATCGCGAAGACACAATTCCAAACGAGTAGAGGAGAAACCTTTCATGCGCAAAATCATTCACCGCGCGATATGGAGCATCATCGTGCTGCTGTCCATTGCTGCTCCTTCGTTTGCAACTGACGGCTATTTCAATACTGGGTACGGCGTCATACAGCAAGGTCAGGGAGGAGCGGGAGTTGCCTTGCCCTCTGACAGTCTTGTGGGAGCAACCAATCCGGCGGCACTTGCTTTC
>DASPVC010000023.1:0-12055 GCA_035622585.1 Candidatus Acidiferrum sp. | reverse complement strand
GCAGGAATCGGCGGGGCGTCCCGGCTAGCGGAGCCGGTAAGGCCGCCCCCGGTACATTCCGACGCGTTCGACGCCTCGGACGCGGATTATTTGCAGGGTGATATTATCACTGCCGTCCCGCTGGTTGGCAATATCCACGAGCCGCCGTGCGGCAGCGGACAAGTCTCCGGCGCTGCCCGCGACCGCGGCGATTTCGGAACCCTTTACCGAACCATGCAGTCCGTCGGAACACAGGACCAAGACATCGCCGGGAAGCACCTGATGCTCCTCGACATCAACATTGACGAACAACTCCGCGCCCAGTGATCGGATCAACAGGTGATGAGTGCTGGATCCTGCCGCCGTGGATGCCGAAACGATGCCGAGACGGATTTGCTCGTTCGCTACCGTGTGATCGCGGGTGACCAGGTTGGCTTGCCCGCGGCGGATCAGGTAGCAGCGCGAATCGCCCACGTGCGCCACCGTCGCGCGGTCGTATCGCAGCGCGCAGGCCACGAAAGTTGTCGCCATGCGCGTGCCGCCGGGGCTGGCTGCATGACCCGCGTCGATCACGCGAGTGTTTGCAGCTTTTATGAGCCGCTCAAGCAGAGCCGCGTGCGACTCCCCCGGCGATGCTTCTCGAAATCCGGCGAGCACGCATTCAACCGCCGTGTGAGAAGCCACCTCTCCCAAATCGTGCCCGCCTACGCCGTCGGCCACCGCGAAGAGCCAGCCACGCGAGCGTGCGTCCTCCGGAGTCGCCGGAGCCACGTACCCGAGATAGTCCTCGTTGCCCTGGCGGACTCGCCCAACATCGGAAAGTTGCGCGAATTCGACATCCATGGAGTTTGTAAGCGGACGATACCCATCGCGGGCGATGCCGCCAACGCTTGCCGCAGCCGCCGCTTGAAGGCCTCTATACATTAGACCCTAGACTTTCAGTGCAAAGAATGCGGCCAGAACTGGTCTGCGCCCGATCACTCAACGGCTCCCGCGCATATCCCCGTAGCGCTGAGCCTTCTAGAAGATTATTGAGCCAAGGAGACCTGCTGGGAGATGCAACATTTGAATGGACTCCATCAATGTTTCGTATGGCGATCCCGGATACCAAAAAAAACGGGCCCGGAAAAGCCGGGCCCGCTTCTTGGTTGATGGATTTGACGTTTACGCGCGGCTGGTAACCAGCGTCGTCTTCCCGGATTTTCTGCTCGAGATGACGAAGTAGATTCCGCCGTAAATGGCCCACACTGCGGCGATCCCCAAAGCCAGATACGGTTCCATCTTCGTGCCGTAGCCCATGAATGGCCCGATCAGGTAGAACGACATGCACACCAGATTGGCCACGACCCCGAACGCCGGAACCAGCCAATGCTTGATGAAGCTGAAGTTCGGATGCTTGTGATAAGCCACCATGCAAACCACGCAGCTCAAGCCGTATAGCAGGAAGGTTCCGAAGTTCGATGCCAGCGTGATTGTCGTGAACGAGTTTGGCAACGCCGCCATCTTGTCGTGTGTCAGGTAGCCGAAGCTCGACCAGAATCCATGAGGCAAGGCCTGAATCGCGGCATCGGTTGGAGCGCCGCCATCGCCAAAGTACATCGCAAGTCCGAGGCAACCGAAAATGATCGATACGACTGCCAGGGTCCAGATGGCTTTGTGTGGGCTCAGGTTTTTCTCGTGTAGAAGGCCGAAGTGCTCCGGCACTTCCTGGTCCTTGCCCATCGCATAGGTGACGCGTGCGCCGGTGTTGATGCACGCGAGCGTCGTGCCGATGAGAGCAAGGAACACGGTGAATGCCTCTATCAGCATGAAGGCTTTGCCGTGACCATTGAACAAAGCGTCGCCGATCATCACCATCAAGTCCGCCAGCGGAGCGGCTGAACCGGAAGCGCTTTGCATCGTGTAGCCGCTACTTAAGACGTAGTTTGTGGCGAAGTACTCGAAGAGGTAGCAGAACGCGCCTTGGACGAGGAGAGAGGTAATGACCGCAATCGGAATGTGGCGCTTGGGGTCCTTGGCTTCTCCTCCCAGCGATGTACACGATTCGAATCCGACGAGGATCAGGATCGCGACCGTGGCCTGCACGAACATCCAGCCGAACCTGTGAATCCCAATCACCGAACCGGCGCTCGCATGCGACAGGAAGTTACCCATCGAATCGTTCGTCGGATAATCGATGTGGAACGGCACTGGGGCGCCGCTCGCATCCTTCTTGCATACCGGGTTCATGCTTGCATCGCGAACGATATTGCTCTGCGCGTCCATTTGAAATTCGCAGTCGTAGGACGCTCCGGATGTTGCATCCCATTGCCGCGCGACGCTGCCCGGTGGGTGAGACATGCGATAGTGGATGGCCATAATGGAGAAGATGAGCAGCGCCGAAATCTGAATCACGTTCATCGCCACGCTAACGGCCGTCGAGCCGGTCACGCCACGGTGCGCGATGTAGCAGACGAGGATTGTGAAAATGATTCCGACGAGCATCATGAACATGGGGCCGGGGTTTGAAGCGTTCATGAAATTCGGCCAGAGCGCGCCGACCACATAGCCCACGAATGCGCCGGTCGCCGCGACCATGACGCCAGGGTAAATCCAGTAGTACAAGTGCGAGCCCCAGCCGACGATGAACTTCATGAGGCGCGCCCACTTCCACGCCTTTTCATGGTTCAAGAACGCCTGTTCGGCGAAGTAATACGAACTGCCCGTGCCAGGATAAAGCTTTGCCAATTCCGCGTAGGAAACGGCGGTCGCCAGACACAGCAACAAGGCGAAGACAATGCCGCTCCACATCGCGGGCGATGTCGCGCCTTCCGTCGCCTGCGCGTAAAAGGTGAGCCACAGGAAGGCACCGGGAGCGATCAACGCCATCGCGTTGAACGTGAGCCCGGTTAAGCCCAAAGTAGCCTGCATCTCACCCGTTGTTTTTTGTTCGGCCATCAGACTCTCCTTTTTTTGAGGGGGGTGAATCCCGAGGGCCGGAGGTTATACGGAAGTATGAGTTTCGTAAAATGCAACGTTTTGATGGGGGAGATAGACGTTTCAAATGCCGGAGAGCGATCCTAAGCCGTTCGATGTGCCCCAGTTAGCTCTCCTATTTGACGAATCGCCGGCGCGCCACACGGATTCGCAATATATACTTTTGGCCATCAAATACCAGCACGGCAAGTTGATGGAGGCAAAAATGATCCGAAGTTTTCTAGGCCGCGTTCCGCAGATTCATCCCAGTGTTTACGTCGATCCGCAAGCTGTGGTGATCGGAGACGTGGCCATCGGCGAGGACTCGAGCATCTGGCCCTGTGCCGTGCTGCGCGGAGATTACCACTCGATCCGGATCGGCGCGCGGACGAGCATTCAGGACGGCTGTGTCGTGCACGTTCAAGGTGAGGAGTATTCGGCCACGGTGGGCGATGGCGTTACCGTCGGCCACCGCGCCATCCTGCATGGATGCATGGTCGAGTCGAATTGCCTGGTTGGCATGGGAGCGGTTCTGTTAAACGGCTCGAAAATCGGAACCGGCAGCATTGTCGCTGCGGGCACGCTGATTCCCGAGGGAATGGAAGTCCCGCCCGGCAGCCTCGTAATGGGAGTGCCGGGGAAGATTCGCCGCACCGTCACCGAAGCCGAACGCGAAGGCATCGCGGTTTCTGCATCGCACTACGTAGATTTCAAGAATGCGTTTCTGGCCGAGAAATATCGCTGAGTTTCCTGCCGCTGCGATCATTCGCGGGCTTCTTTGCATCAGAATTCGCGCCTGCTAGTATGTTCGGATGGATTTTGCGCAGCAGCGCGCCTGGAAATGACCGAAAAACGACAGTTTAGGGCCATAAAGGGCACGCGGGATATCCTCCCGCCCGATTCCGCGCTCTGGAATTGGTTCGAGCAGGCAGCCCGCGAGGTCTTCGAGACTTACAATTTCCGCGATGTCCGCCTGCCGGTTTTCGAGGATACTCAGCTCTTTGCCCGCTCGATCGGTGCCGATACCGACGTCGTTTCGAAAGAGATGTACACGTTTGAAGACCGGGAGCAGTTCCACGTGGCGCATCCTTTGTCGTTGGTGGACGTGATCCGGCTCGACGAGGCCGTCGCGGAGGCTTGGCAGCACGGAAAGATCCCTCGCACTACCGCAAATGAAGCCGAAGTCATCAAGCTGCATGAAGCGTGTCGGGATATCGAACGGGAGGGGACGCCGGCGGTGCTGCGGTTCCTGGATTCCGTTCGCAATCTCGCGCTGGGAGATTCGCTGACGCTCCGGCCGGAGGCCACGGCCAGCGTCGCGCGGGCGTACATCGAGCATGGGATGCACCTACTGCCAGGGAATCAGAAGCTTTATTACGTTGGACCGATGTTCCGCCGCGAGCGTCCGCAGAAAGGGCGCTATCGCCAGTTCTATCAGGTCGGCGCGGAAGTGCTCGGCCATTCGGAAGCACCCGCGATCGACGCGGAAGTGCTCGAAATGCTGCTGGTGTTTTTCAAGCGCGTGGGGCTTGCGAACACGACGCTGTATGTCAATTCGATCGGATGCAAGGAATGCCGGCCGAAATACGTCGAGCTGCTGCGCGAGGAATTGCGCAAGGTGAAGGACAAGCTGGGTGCTGACAGCCAGCGCCGCATTGAAACGAACCCTTTGCGCGTCCTCGATTCGAAGCTGCCCGAAGAGCAGCCCGTCATCGAGAAGCTGCCGCACATTTCTGAGCACCTGTGCTCGGCCTGCCGCCAGCATTTTTCAGAGTTAAAGGACGAGCTGCACTTGCGCGACATTTCGTACGACGAAAACTGGCGGCTCGTGCGCGGCCTCGATTACTACACGCGCACGACATTCGAGGTGACGGCTACCGGCCTTGGTTCGCAGAACGCCGTCTGCGGCGGCGGCCGCTATGACGGCCTCGTCGAATTGCTGGGTGGCCCGGCTGGCGTGAAGGGTATCGGCTTCGCGATTGGCACGGATCGCGCGATTCTTTCGATTCAGGAGAGTGGAAGCTCTCCGCATGTGCCTGGCCTGAGCGTACTGATCGCGCGGATGGGCGCGAAGGCGTATCCCGTTGCGGTCAACATCGCGAAGAAGCTGCGCGCATGCGGGTTGACCGTCGAATTGCCGCCGGAAGAGACGAAAATCGGCAAAGCGCTCGGCTTGGCGGATAAACTCGGCGCGCGATATGCGTTGATTGTCGGCGACGACGAGGCCGCGTCCGGCACCTACACGCTCAAGCGCCTCGCCGACGCGGAACAAAAGAAGCTGACAGAAGGCGAACTGCTCGAATACCTCGAATCGGAACGAAGGGGAAGCTAGTGCTCGATACTCTGGGAAACTTGAAGCGGACTCACTACTGTGGAGCGCTCCGTGCGTCGGACACGGAGAACGAAGTGGTCTTGATGGGCTGGGTCCACCGGCGGCGCGACCTTGGCCAGCTGATTTTCATCGACCTGCGCGACCGCGCGGGAATCGCGCAGATCGTCTTCAACAAAGAACAGAATCCTGAGGCGCATGCCAAGGCGGAGGACCTGCGTTCCGAATATGTCGTGGCGGTCGAGGGTCGTGTCGTGCGACGGCAGAAATCGAATCCTGAAATCCCCACGGGGGAAGTGGAAGTGATCGCGTCGCGGCTGCACATCTTGAACAACTCGAAGACGCCGCCCTTCGCCATCGAAAATGAAGTCACGGCCACCGAAGAGACGCGTCTGCGCTACCGCTATCTTGATCTGCGCCGGCCGAAACTGCACAGCAATATCGAATTGCGTCACCGCATCGTTTTCGAAATCCGCAAGACGCTCGACGAGTTGGGCTTTTTTGAAATCGAGACGCCGTTGCTGACGCGTTCGACTCCTGAAGGCGCGCGCGATTGCCTCGTGCCGAGCCGTATTCATCACGGCCAGTTCTATGCGCTGCCGCAATCGCCGCAGATTTTCAAGCAGATCCTGATGATCTCCGGCATGGACCGCTACTTTCAGATCTGCAAGTGCATCCGCGACGAGGATTTTCGTGCCGACCGGCAGCTCGAATTCACGCAGCTCGATTTGGAGATGTCCTTCCCGCGACAGGAGGACATCTTCGACGCGATCGAGCGCGTGATGGAGCGCGTGTGCGCGATCATCGGCGTCAAGGTGCAGCGTCCGTTTCGCCACATGGGATATAAGGAAGCGCTGCGGCGCTATGGGTCGGACAAGCCCGATCTGCGCTTCGGCATGGAGCTGCAAGACGTCACACAATTCTTTGAGCCAGCCCGCGCCGTGCTGCATTTTGAGGGCAACGTGCAGGCCATCGTCGCACCCAATGCGGCGTCATGGTCGCGCAAGCAACTTGACGAGCTGGCGGAGTTCGCGAAGACGGCAGGCGCGCGTGGAATCTATACAGTAAAGGTCACGGCGGAGGGCATTGCCTCGCCGCTTGAGAAAAACCTTGGCGCGGATGGCCTAAAGAAGCTGGCCGAGGCCGTCGGGGCAAAGCCGGGCGACCTGATTGTTGCGGCCGCAGCGAAGGAACAGATTCCGCACACGGACACGTCACTGGGCGTGGCCGGCCAGCTTCGACTGTACCTCGGCGACAAACTGAACCTGATTGACCGCAGCAAATGGGAGTTCCTCTGGATCACGGGCTTCGCGCTCTTCGAATGGAGCGAGCGCGACAAGCGCTGGGTGAGCGCCCAACATCCGTTCACCGGCATCATCGAGGAAGACATCGACAAGCTCGAGACCGCGCCGTGGGAATGCCGGTCGAAGGGCTACGATCTGGTGTTAAACGGCAACGAACTCGGCTCCGGCAGCATTCGAATCCATCGCCAGGATGTGCAGGCGCGGATGTTCAAGGCGCTGGGACTCTCGGATGAGCAGGCGAAGCACCGCTTCGGGTTTTTCCTCGATGCGCTGACGTATGGCACGCCTCCGCACGGCGGCATCGCGCTCGGCATCGACCGCATCGCCATGCTGCTCGCAGGCGAAAAGTCGTTGCGCGATGTGATCGCTTTCCCGAAGACGACCGCGGCGCAGGATCTGATGTCCGAAGCGCCCTCGACGGTCGACCAAGACCAGCTCGACGAATTAGGAATCGCGATCAAGGAAACACACAAATGACGGGGACCGGCCTCGGCCATTTCTTGACGCGTGCCGACTTGCTCGTTGCAATTGGCGAAGCCGTTGCGGTAGTGATTACGATCGTGGAAGCGATTCGGCGCGACCCGAAAGATCGAGTTCTTTTGTTTGAGTTCCTAGCGCTTGTGACCTTCTTCCTGGGGTCGCTGTCGGTCAAATTCGCTGGTTTCCACTGGGCACTGATCATCGCTTGGATGGTACTCTTCCTCGGTTTCGCGTTCCTTGCCGCATACTCTGCCGTCGTCAACTGGTTGCGTCGAACTAATGAGGGCAAGCTAGGGTGATGTCGCGAATTCGCATACTGCCGGAGAACGTTGCGAACAAGATCGCCGCGGGCGAGGTGATTGAGCGGCCCGCTTCCGTGGTGAAGGAGCTGCTCGAAAACGCGCTCGACGCGGGCGCCCGTTCGATCCGCGTCGAAATCGAATCGGGCGGCAAGCGGATGATCCGTGTCATCGACGACGGCAGCGGTATGAACCACGACGACGCGCTGCTCGCCTTCGAGCGTCACGCGACCTCCAAGCTGCAAACCGCCGACGATCTGCTTTCAATTGCGACGCTCGGATTTCGCGGCGAGGCGCTGCCGTCGATCGCGGCGGTTTCCCGGCTGCTGCTCGAAACACGCACGGCGGAGGAAGAGCAGGGAACTCGCGTCGAATTCGCGGGCGGAAAGCTCATCGGTGTGAAGCCCGCGGGCGTTCCGGCTGGGACCTCGATCAGCGTCGCGGACATTTTCTACTGCGTACCCGCGCGGCGGAAATTCCTGAAATCCGAGACAACTGAGTTGGGCCACATCGCTTCGCTGGTCACGCACTACGCGCTCGCGCATCCCGAAGTGCAATTCCTGCTCAAGACGCCGTCGCAGGTGATTCTCGATTGCGCGCCGGTGGAGAAGCTTTCCGAGCGCGTCTATCAGGTTTTCGGCCGCCAGGCGCTCGATGAACTGGTCGAGATTCCGCCGAGCGAAGGCCCCGTACGCACGGCCATCACCGAGCCAGACCTCGACGCGGACGAGCAGGCCGCGACCCTTCGCATCAGCGGATTCACGTCGCGCCCGGAAGTGCAGCGCGCGAACCGCAACGGAATCTACATCTTCGTGAACCGGCGGTTGGTCCGCGACCGGCTGCTGCTGCACGCGATCGGCGAGGCGTACCGCAACGTCACACCGCCGGGCGTGTTTCCCGTGGTGCTGCTGTTCCTCGACATGCCCTATCAGGAAGTCGATGTGAACGTGCACCCGGCGAAGATCGAAGTGCGCTTCCGGCATCCGCAGTTCGTCCACGATTTCACGCGCGACGCAGTTCGCCACGCGCTGTCGATCGCGCGGCCGATTCCGGGATTCCCTGCAGCACGTGCTGCGGCAGCGGCGGGCGGTTCGGCGACTGCGCCGGGTTTCACTTCGGACGCCCTGCGCGGATATCCGCCGATCTCGGACGCGAGCGCGTTTCCGGGACCGCCACGCGCTGAGATTCCAACTTCATTTGCGTCGAGCGCGGCCATGGCCGAAGGATTTGAGCTGAGCGGCGCGCCTGAGAGACCTTTCGCACAACGCCTTGGCTTCGGCTCTGATGGGGCGATGAATTTCCCGATGCCGTCAGGGGAAAACGCCGCGATGGCGGCAGAGGCCGCGGCTGTCGCTCCCGGCGCGCTGCCGAGCGTCGAGGAGATCGCGGACCTGAAGCCGCTCGGGCAGGTGAACGCGAGCTTCATCGTTGCCGTGAACGGCGAGGGCCTCTGGATCATCGACCAGCACGTGGCGCACGAGCGCGTGCTTTTCGAGCAGCACCTGCAGGCGCGTCGCGAAGGCGAACTCGGCGGGCAGCGGATGCTGGTGCCGATTATCGTCGAGCTGAATCCGCGTCAGCTTGCAACGTTCGAGCAGATCTCCGAGGAGCTGCGCGCCAATGGATTTGAGGCCAGCTTGATGGGCGGGCGGAGCGTGGCGATTCAAGCCGCGCCCGCTGGGATTGCCAGCGGCGACGCGGAAAAGCTGCTTTTCGAAATCCTCGACGGCGTTGCGCGCGAGAATCAGGCCATCTCGATCGATTCGCTGCAATCGAAAATCGCCGCGTCGACCGCCTGTCACGCCGCGATCAAAGTCAACACGCCGCTCGATACGACGAAAATGGAATGGCTTCTCGACGAGCTCGCGAAGACCGAGTACCCGATGAGCTGTCCGCACGGGCGGCCGGTCGTGCTGCGCTATTCCGTGCGCGACATTGAGCGCGCCTTCAAACGCATTTGAAAGGTGAGAAACTTTGGAAATCTCGGATGGTTGCTTGCCGTGCCGGAATTGGTTTGTTTCGTGGCGGCGATTGCCTCTCTTCATGTCATGAGGGTCCTGGCAAACAGGAGCCTGCCCGACAGCAAGAAGATTCCGTATCTCCATCCATTCACCCTCGGCCGCCCCTTCGAACGAGTGGATCGCGTGATCGATGCGTACAAGCGCTTGTATCCTCTTGGTCGTGCATACTTGATCTGGCAAGTGTCTGCGATCGGCACAGCGGTCTTCGCTGCCGCGATCGTTCTGGCAGACCTATGGCGACTAGTGGTGGCCAAATAGCTTGGCACGGAGACTCATCATCGCGATCGACGGGCCGGTCGGCTCGGGGAAAAGCACTCTCGCGCGGCGCGTGGCGTCGATGCTCGGCTACATTTACGTCGATTCCGGCGCGATGTACCGGTCCGTCGCGCTGAAGGCGCTGCGCCATGGCGTCTCGCTTGAAGCCACCGAACAATTGACGGCGCTTGCCGGCCGGACGCGCATTGACCTCCGAGCCGAGGACGGCACGCAGCGCGTCTTTCTCGATGGCGAGGACGTGACCGCTGCGATCCGCACGCCAGAAGTCGCGCAGGCAGCCTCGAAGGTCGCGGTCGTGCCGGGAGTCCGCAAGGTGCTTGTGGCTGAGCAGCGGCGCGCGGGCGAGCGAGGCGGCGTCGTGATGGAGGGGCGCGACATTGGCAGCGTCGTTTTTCCGGATGCGCAGCTCAAGATCTTTCTTACCGCATCGCCGGAAATCCGTGCCGAGCGGCGCTGGCGCGAGCATCAGCAGAAAGGCGACGCAATCGACCTCGCGCGCACACTCGAGGAGATCCACGAACGGGATCGCCGCGACCGCGAGCGCACCACTTCACCCCTCGTGCGCGCTCAGGACGCTGTGGTGGTGGACAGCACAGCGATGGACGCAGAAGAAGTCGCGCGCCTCGTCGTGATGCTTGCGAAGGAGCAGCGTTAGCCCGCGTTGGCTCGATTCGCTCGGCGCCCGCCGAACGCATGAATCGTGCGCGTTCCGGCGATTACCTCTCCGCCGTGCCAGACCCCACTCGGAATGATGTATTCCTCGCCGGTTCTTATCGGAATCCGGTTGCCGTCGATAACCAGCGTGTAACAACCCTGCACTACCGTCATGTACTCATCGAAGCTATGCACGTGAGGGGCGGATGAGGCCGATTCGTGGCAGGTCCAAAACGCCATCTGGCTGCCGTCCACTCCGTCAAACACATACCCTTCGACGCCTGGGGTAGCCTGGCTCTCGGTTGCGATTCGATTGGCGGCGCGCTTCATGAACTGAGGAAAATCGGTCATGTGCAAGCATTTTGTGATGCCGCCAGACGGCTGTCAACATGCGTAGATCGACCTGATTAGCTGGGGCTGGACATCGAGGCGAGGAATTCCCCGTTCGTCTTGGTCTTCGAGAGGCGGCCGAGCAGCAGCTCCATCGCTTCCACGGTCGATAGCGGGCTCAGCACCTTGCGCAGCACCCAGATGCGGTTCAGCTCGTCGGCGGGCAGGAGCAGTTCGTCCTTTCGCGTGCCGGAACGATTGATGTCGATGGTCGGGAAAACACGCTTATCGACCAACCGGCGGTCGAGGTTGATTTCCATGTTGCCGGTGCCCTTGAACTCCTCGAAGATCACGTCGTCCATGCGGCTGCCGGTATCGATCAAGGCGGTTGCGATGATCGTGAGCGATCCGCCCTCTTCGACGTTTCGCGCGGCGGCGAAGAAGCGGCGCGGGCGCTGCAACGCATTCGCGTCGATACCGCCGGAGAGCACTTTGCCCGAAGGTGGCGTGACGGCGTTGTAGGCGCGCCCGAGACGCGTGAGCGAGTCGAGCAGGATCACAACGTCGCGCTTGTGCTCGACCAGCCGCTTGGCCTTTTCGAGCACCATTTCCGCGACCTGAATGTGCCGCTGCGGCGGTTCATCGAACGTCGAGCTAATCACCTCGCCTTTCACGGTGCGCTGCATGTCCGTGACTTCTTCCGGCCGCTCGTCGATCAGCAGCACGATCAGCGCGATTTCCGGGTGATTGGCCGTGATCGAGTTGGCGACGGATTGCAGCATCATCGTTTTTCCGGTGCGCGGCGGCGCAACGATCAAGCCGCGCTGCCCCTTGCCGATCGGGCAGAGCATGTCCAGCACGCGCCCGGTGAGATTCTCCTTCGTCGTCTCCAGACGAATGCGCTCCTGCGGATAGAGCGGCGTCAAATTGTCGAAGAAGATCTTGTTGCGCGCGACTTCCGGGTCCTCGAAATTGACGGCTTCGACCTTGATCAGCGCGAAGTAGCGCTCGCCGTCCTTGGGCGGCCGCACCTGCCCCGAGACGGTGTCCCCAGTGCGCAGGTCGAACTTGCGAATCTGCGACGGCGAGACGTAGATGTCGTCCGGTCCCGGCAAATAGTTGTACTCCGGCGCGCGGAGGAAGCCGAAGCCGTCCGGCAGGCATTCGAGAACGCCCTCGGAGAAAATGAGGCCATTCTTTTCCGTCTGGGCGCGGAGGATCTGGAAGATCAGCTCCTGCTTGCGCATGCCGGAGGAGCCGGGAATATTGAGCTCCTTGGCGATCTTCGCCAGATCGGTGATGTTTTTGTCTTTCAGTTCTGCAAGGCTAACACTCATGTAGTTCTTTCCTTCTCAAGCCCGAAATTCAGGCACGACAGTTTTGTGAGATCGATCCGGGGCGGGCGCGTTCGTTCGAGGCACTCTATCC
>DASPVC010000022.1:0-110207 GCA_035622585.1 Candidatus Acidiferrum sp. | reverse complement strand
AAGAAGCATCGCATTCCGGTCGGCTACTTCATCGGCCCGCAAGTGTGGGCGTGGCGCGCGGGGCGAGTACGCGTGGTCAAGAGGCGCGTGAACCGAATGGTGGTGATTTTTCCGTTCGAAGAGAAGATTTATCACGATGCGGGCGTGCCGTGTGATTTCGGCGGGCATCCGCTGGTGGATGTGGTTCATCCATCGATGACGCGAGAGGAGTTTGCGCGGCAGCATGATCTCGATCCCGAGCGGCTGATCGTCACGCTCATGCCGGGTAGCCGGCGCGGCGAGATCGCCCGGCACTATTCGCGCGTCCTGGACGCGTGCGAACTGCTGGCGCGCAATTTGAAGCCGCTCGGCGAACTGCAATTCGTACAGGTGGCAGCGCCTGGATTGGGCGCGGACCTGTTTGCAAGGTACGGCGAGCGCCCGGGCGTCAGCATCAAGCGAATCGAAGGCGGAGCCTACGACGCGCTCGGGGCGGCCGACTGCGCGATTGTCGCGAGCGGCACGGCGACGATCGAAGCGGCACTGCTTGGAACTCCGATGGTCGTGATCTACCGCGTGGCGCCCCTGACCGCTGCGATTCTGAGGCATATGGTGCACACGCCTTTTTTCAGCATGGCGAATCTAGTGGCCGGGAGGCGCGTGGTGCCGGAGCTGATGCAGGACGATTTCACGCCGGCGGCGGTGGCGGCACAAGTGCGATACCTGCTGGAATCATCCGAGGGCCGCAATGAGATGAAAGCGGGGCTCGCGGAAGTCCGCTCGAAGCTCGGCTCGGGCGGCGCCATCGAGCGCGCAGCCGACATTTTCGCCCGGATGCTGTGAAGGGACACGTTCGGGCAACTGCGGGTACTTATCTGGTATCTTACATAAGCGCAAGGTAACGGCCTTTTCGAGAGGATACTTCTTGCTCAAGCTCTATCGACTCCCCGTGATCCTGGGGATTTCGCTCGCCGCCGCGGCGTCAGCAGCCGCACAGGCACCCCGCGCGTTTCCATTTCGAGCGACGAATTACGATGTGGAAGTGATCGTACGGCCGGACGATCAAACGATCCAAGCGCAAGCGAAAGTGGATTTCGTCGCCGAGCAGGTCGCCAGGACCGTACTTGTGGAGCTCCATCCAGACTTGCGCCTGACCTCGGTGAAATCGTCCGACGGGCACGACCTTACGTTCGCCCGTGACAACAATTCGCCGCTGCTCTTGACGGTCGGGCTGCCGGGAACTCTGACCCCGGGAAGAACGGTCACGATCACGTTCGCCTACGGCGGCCCGGTTTCGAGCGAGGAAGACAGCCCGACGAAAGGCCTGCGCTTCGCGTCCATTGACAAGACTTCCGCATATCTCTTGCTGCCTGCGCGATGGTTTCCGTTGACGGGCTATCCATCGAATCGCTACACAGGGACGTTCAACGTGATCGTCCCGAGTACGTTTGCAGTTGCCGGCACGGGGAAGGCCGATCCGCCGACGACGCGGCCGGGGATCGGCACGGCGGGCGCGCAGACTTCCTACGTCTTCCGTTGCACGCAGGCCGCGCCGGTCGGATCGTTCGTCGCAGGCAACCTGCAGTTCACAAATGCGCCGACAGAAGGCTATCAATTTTCATTCTTCACGCCACCTGCGCAAGCTTCAACCGTCAGCGCATACGCGACTTTGCTCGGCCAGATCATGAATTACCTGTCGGACGCGTTCGGACCTCTCGGCTCGGCCCAGCCAGCGCTTACCATCGCGCAAATACCGGACGGGACGTTAGCGGGCTACTCGGCGCCGGGCCTGCTGCTCGTCAGTTCGCGTGAATGGACGACACAAGCCAACGAGCGCATGCTCACGCAACTCGCGGCCGGGCAATGGTGGGGCAGCCAAGTGTTGCCGGCCACTCCCGCGGACGTTTGGGTCACGGATGGGCTTTCACGCTATACCGAGGCAATGTACGCCGAACAATCGGGCGGCGTCGCAAGCCTGAATCGCGCGCTCGAGGATTTCGCCGTTGGGGCGCTGATGTTCGAACAGACCGCGCCGATCATACAGGCGGACCGCATCGACGCGTACTCCGACCGCTATCGCTCGATCGTGGATGACAAGGGTGCGATGGTGTTTCACATGCTTCGCGCCGAACTGGGCGACGATGCCTTCGGCTCGATGCTGCGCGATTTCTACAAGCAGCGCGCGGGAAAAACAGCTTCGATCGACGAGCTGGAGAAGCTTGCGGCCGCCAAGCTGCCTCCGCCGAAGAAAGGCGAGCCACCGGTCAATTTGCTCTCGTTCTTCTCCCAGTGGCTGAATTCCACGGGCGTCCCGGAATTTTCGATGGACTACATCACCTACCGCACGCCCAAGGGCTTCCAAGTGATTGGCAAGATTCGTCAGGAACTCGATACGTTCCGCATGCCGGTGGAGGTGAAGGTCGAGACAGAAGGAAACCCAGAACTGAAAAAGATCCTGGTGACGGGCACGACGACCGAATTCCAGATCGATACGTTTGGACGGCCGAAGCCGAACGGCATCACGATCGATCCCAACAACCAGTTGCTCAAGTCGAGCCCGAAGCTGCGGATTCGCGCCACGATTGCGCGAGGCGAAGCGCTGGCCACACTCGGACGGTATTACGAGGCGATCCAAGAATACCAGCGTGCGCTCGACATCCAGCCCACGAATTCGCTGGCGCACTTTCGCACGGGCGAGGCAATGTTTTACCAGAAGAACTACAACTCTGCGGCCAACGCGTTTCGCGCGGCGCTGGGCGGCGATCTCGATCCGAAGTGGGTCGAGGTCTGGAGCCACATCTACATGGGCAAGATCTACGATCTGCTGGGCCAGCGCGAGCGCGCTGTGAATGAATATAGCCTGGCGCAAAAGACGAAGGACGACACGGCGGGTGCGCAGACCGAGGCCGCGCGCTACTACCAGAAGGCATACGGCGCGGAGAGCTCAGCGCCGGCCGCGACCGCGACGGCGAGCGGCAATCCGGCGCAGGCGACGCCTCCAGCCGGCGATGCCGCGGCCAACAAAGAACCCACCCTCAAGAAGCGCACAGACAACAATTAGCCGTAAGGGCAACCCGAAGCCCAAGCTCGTCTTGCGAAATCAGGCTAGTTTCCCGGAAAGGAGTTCCGCGAAGACTTCCTCGAAGACGCGAAGCGCTTCTTCATCAAACAGCACGAAGTGGACCTTTTCGAGCGATGTGGGGCGCTCGAAGTGCTTGGCGGTTTCGCGGAGCATGATTTCCGCGCAGTCGCGCAGAGGAAAGCCAGCGATGCCCGTGCCGACGGCGGGAAACGCGATCGATTTCAGTCCGTTTTGCGATGCGATGCGAAGAGAGTGCGCCGTCGAACTGCGAAGCGACTGCGCCGAAGTTCGGCCGCCCAACTGCATACTCGCTGCGTGGATCACATGGCGAGCCTTCAGATTCCCGCCGGATGTAATCGCGGCGCCGCCGACCGGAATGGTGCCAATCTCGTCGCACTCGCGCTGAATCTTCGGGCCACCTTTGCGTCGAATCGCCCCCGCTACTCCTCCGCCGAGTTGCAGGTCGTTGTTCGCAGCGTTGACGATGGCGTCCACGTCCATCTCGGTGAGGTCACCCTGGCGGATTTCAATTCGCTCTCGGAGGTTCATGTGGGAAGTTGTTCGCAGGGTTGCGGAGACGATGCGGGTGCGCCGCGCTGCGATGGCGTTCGAAGCGCGCCTACAGACGCGCCATGCCGTTTTCGTCGAATCCGACGACCACCCGCCCGCCGGCAACAACTACGGGCCGGCG
The DNA here is from genome assembly GCA_035622585.1 of Candidatus Acidiferrum sp. Classification (GTDB taxonomy): domain Bacteria; phylum Acidobacteriota; class Terriglobia; order Acidiferrales; family UBA7541; genus Palsa-295. The sequence continues at coordinate 106,455 of DASPVC010000022.1, read as the reverse complement.
GATCAGGTTCGGCTCCTGCGCCATCAGGCGAATAGCCTCTTTCTTAGAAGGCGGCTTTTCCGCCATCTTCTTCTTGCGGAACATCTCGTTCCGAGTATTGAGGAAATCCTTGTAGTCGCGCCTGCCGATCAGATCCTCCAGTTCGGCAGCGCTTAACCGCTGCTTCGACAAATCCCGAAAGTAGAGCTGAAACCCGCGCTTCTCTAAGTACTTGCGCGCCTTCCGGCAGGTTGTGCAGGTAGGCTTCTGCATGAACAGCACTTTTCTATCCCTGCTGGCTCGACTCACCCTCTTCGAACCTGACTTCGACTTCCGTGTCGACATGTCTGCGTTTCTCCCCTCAGTATTTCGCCGCTCGTGTCTATCGAGCTCAAACTAAATAGTGTCTCGGCGTCCAAACAACCCTACGCGGCCGAGGTCTTACCCCACAGCCTTGCAGTGGCAATCCTCGCACCTTCCGCCTGCGCCCGCAACTTTGCCCACTGGATGCTCGGATGGACGCGGCGGACAAAAGCACCCTGCGCAAAACCGCAGTCGGTCCCGGCCATCACGTTCTCCCGGCCGACGATATTGGCGAAGCAGACGAGGCGGTCCGCAACCAGTTCGGGATGCTCAACGACATTCGTGGCGTGGCTGATCACCCCCGGGATTAGGACGCGCCCTTCCGGCACCTTCACGCTTTGCCAGACTTTCCATTCGTGCTCGTGGCGAACATTCGCAGCTTCGAACTGATAGCCACCGACTCGCAACTTGAGAAGCAAATCGATGATGTCCTTCAGGGGCACGTCATGGGTGTGGGGAGCGTTCCAACTTCCCCAACAGATGTGATAGCGGATTCTGTCCTGCGGGAGGCCTTCGAGGGCGTGATTGAGCGCGTCGACGCGGCGCTCGGCCCATTTCCGGTATTGCGCGAGCGTTAGTGGCGGCACGATGCGCTCATACGTGTAGGGAAGGAATGCGTCGTCAATCTGAAGGCGGAGACCCGCATCGAGGACGGCTTTGTATTCCTCGCGGAGAGCCTCAGCCAACGCGAAGAGAAGGGCCTCGTCATCCCTGTAGTATTCGTTCTTGAAGAACGGGAACGCGCTGGCAGGCGCAACCAGCGGAAGAAACCCGTCCACGACTTCGACTTTGGCAAGCGCGGCTTTGAGATTCTCGATGTCGCGTTGGATATGCACCTGACCGATGTAACGAATCGGGCCGGTGCAGACGGTTGTGGTATTCGTCCCACGGACCTTGAGGTTCTGAGTGGGAAAGTATTCGGCATAGAATTCCGGAAAATCTTTGAAGTCCTGCCCCATGCTTCTGGTTACAAAGGGGTCCTGCATTTCATCGTCGGTGGAAGGCCGCTCGGTGAAGCCCGAGATCCTCTGGTGGACGTACCAGGCCCAGTGCTCCGTCTTGCCGAACTCGCCGTCGCTGACGATGTCCACGCCCGCCTCCGTCTGTTGTTGCACGATTTCGGCGACGGACTCACGCAAGCAGGCAGCATGCGCGTCGTGGTCGTAGGACTGTCCCGAGTCGATCTTCTCTAGAAAGGCGATCAGTTTGGGCGGCCGCACGAGGCTTCCGACGTGCGTTGTCAGAATTCGGTTTTGTGGATTTGGCATGTGTTCCTGCTAGGAGGAAACGAACCACGAGAGAAGATACACCCTCTCCCAATCAGGTGCCAGTTAGTGTCCTCGAAATTTCGGTGCGCGCTTTTCGAGGAATGCTTTCAGCCCCTCGGCGCAGTCTTCCGAGAGGAAACAGTGCACCTGGAGGCGATTTTCCTCGTTGACCGTCTCTTCGAGAGCGTGGTGCGATTCGCTAATCATTGTCCGTTTCACGTCGCGGTAGGCCAGCGGCGGCGCCTCCGCCATTTGCGCGGCGAATCTTTGGACTTCGGCTTCAAATTGCGCGTGCGGGAATACGCTGTAGACGATTCCAATGCGGCGGGCCTCTTCCGCCGACAGCCTCTCGGACGTATAAAACATCTCGGATGCGCGAGAGAGGCCCACGATGCGCGACAGAAAAAACGTCGCGCCTAGATCGGGGTACAGCCCGAGCTGCGCGAATGCCTGCTTGAACATCGCCTGATCAGAGGCGATCCGCAGATCGCAAGCCAAAGCCAGGCTCATCCCGCCGCCGGCAGCCGGCCCGTTCACAGCCGCGATCACCAGCTTTGGCATCGTCGCGATGGCGAGGACGGCTTCCTTTCCGGGTTCGAGCAGCGCCTGGAAGTCTCGGACCGAGCCGCGCATGCGCGCATCGTGAATGTAGTTGATGTCACCGCCTGCACAAAAACCGCGTCCGGCGCCCGTGAGGACGACGGTGCGCACGGATCGATCGTCGGCGGCGCGCAGAAGCGCGTGGACGAGCTCGCGGCACATCTCCGGATTCAGCGCATTCAATTTCTCCGGGCGGTTGAGGCGCAACGTGACTACCGCGCCCGACCGCTCTTCGAGCACGAGCGGACCTGCCGCCGTTTGCGTCGCTCCCATGAACGGTATTGTCTACGCGAAGGCCAGGCGGAGCCAGCTAATCTTTGAGGTTCTTCAAAAGCAAGGCGAGTTGCTTGAAATACCGCTTCTTGACGCTGAGGCTGGTCCCAGCATTCTGGGCGCTGGTGGAGGGGAGAACGAAGACATGCGCTCCATACAGGCGGTCTTTCTGCAGGCCGAGCTTGCACGGGCGGCCGGTGAACTTCTCGTAGACCATTTTCCCGTTGAAGGCGATCACCTTCGGACGCAAATCCTCCAGCTTCTGCGCAAGGAGAACGCGGCCTTCGGCGAATTCCTGCCGCTCGATCTCTTCGACGCCGCGAGTGGGCCGCTTCACGAGATCGGTCATGCCGATGCCGAATTCGACCATCCGCCGGTCGTCTTCGTATCCAATCGGCTCGGGGATGACACCCGACTCGTAGAGAATTGGCCAGAAATGGTTGTTCCTACCGGCGTAGTAATGCCCCACCCGCGCCGAGCGGTCGCCCGGATTCGCCCCGACCAACACCATTTTCATCCCCTTGCGGAGATAATCAGGCAACGTTTTCATAGACCTTAGCCAGGGTCCCGCAGGATGGCCTCGACTCACATCAGTGCAGTGACCCACAGGGCCGAGGGACTCGCAACACCCCAAACAAGGAACGCTCAGGCCGCACCTCTGGGTCGCGTCCGCCGGCTATCATAATACATTGGCATCCGCGAGGCCGCGAAAGCTGTGCTACCCTTTTCCTTGTAAGAGTCAACTATGAGTTCGCCGAAACTGGACCCGGTGCAGCAACACACGCTGCCGTCGCAAGTCGTCAAGGCAGACGAGCCCATTCTCGTCGCCGCAGCGAAGGCCGGGGACATTTCCGCGTTTGACACGCTGGTAGGCCGCTACGAGCGCAAGATATTCCGGCTCACCCAGAACATTACGCAGAACCGCGAAGACGCCGAGGATGCCATGCAGGAGGCTTTTCTGAAGGCGTTCGAGCATCTGGGCGATTTCGAAGGCAACTCGCGCTTCTATACGTGGCTGGTGCGCATCGCGGTGAACCAGGCGCTCATGAAGCTCCGCCGGCGCCGGTCGAACATCGTCTCGCTCGACGAAGAAATCGACACCGGCGAGGATATGATGCCACGCGAGGTAGAAGATTGGGGACCCTCGCCGATGGAGCGCTACGAGCAGACCGAACTCGGTGAGATTCTTTCCAAGGTGATCGGAGACCTCGATCCGCCATTCCGAATCGTATTCCAGTTGCGCGACATCGAACAATTATCGACGGAAGAAACGGCGGAGGCTCTCGGGCTTTCCGTTCCCGCGGTGAAGTCGCGGCTTCTGCGGGCGCGGCTGAAGTTGCGCCAGAAATTGAACCAATACTTTCGGCGAGGGGCAAACTCGTGAAGTGCAGAGAAATCGTTAAGGAGCTGGCAGATTATTTGGATGAGGCGCTCGACCCGCTGCTTCGGGCGTCGATTGAAGAGCACCTCTGCAAGTGCAAGGATTGCCGCATCGTCGTGGACACTACGAAGCAGACGATCGACATCTTCTGCAACTCCGAGCCGGCCCCTCTGCCCCAGACAACGCGCCAGCGGCTGCACGAAGCCCTCGCCAAGCGCCTGCGCCGCGCTCGCACCGGAGCTAGCCCTCAGGCCTGAGCCGAAAGCACATCCTGCCACATCGGAATGTCGCGCCCCATTCCCCGTTCACGAGCGATTTCGTAGAGCCGGCCTCCAAGAACGATATCTTCGATCGCAATTCCATTCGATTTAAAAAGAGTGATCTGATCCTGGTTGGTGCGCCCCGGCGCCTTGCCGGAGACGATATCCGCCAAGTCGCGCACGCCAGTCCAACGAGTTGCATCCTTGCCGAAGGCCTGGATTAGGTCGCCGGCCTCGATCTTCGACTGTTCAACCGAATCGGCGGCGATCACGTCGCAGCGCCCGACGGCTTCGGCATCGAGTTCCTGTTTCTCCGCGAAATTGGATCCGATCGCGTTGATATGCATTCCGGGATGCAGCCAGCGGCCTTCCAGCACTGGCTTGCTCGCCGTGGTCGAGGTGATCATGATGTCGGCGCCGCCCACGGCCTCTTCCGCGGAAGCAACGGGCGTAACCGGCACGCCCAGGCGAGCCGTCATGTCTTCGGCAAATTTCTCTCGCCGGGCTGCATCGCGTCCAAAGGCGCGAATGATTTCAAGCTTTCGCGCGTGCGCGACGGCTTCGAGCTGCGTGCGCGCCTGCAAGCCCGTGCCGATGATGCCGACGCTTCGCGCGTCGGGCCGCGCCAGCACGCGCGTGGCAAAGCCGCTGGCGGCGCCCGTGCGCATCTGCCCGAGATAGTCCGCTTCAATCAGGGCGCACAACTCGCCCGAGCGTGCGCTGAAAAGCGGCACCAGAAAGCGGACGCCGCCCGGAGAAACCGTGTAAATCTTCAGGCCCATGTAACCGCCGGCCGAATCCGCCGCGGCCATGTAATTCATCAGGCCTTTTTCGACCATGCGCAGTCTCCGGCGTGGATGGCAGACCGCTGAGCCATCCGCCAAACGGCGGAACGATGTTTCAACGGCTTCGAGCGCGAGCGGCATTGTCAAAATCGCGCGTACGTCCGCTTCTGTGATCAGCAAAGGCATGGAAATGGACTCCTTCCGACGGCAAACAAACCCGCAGGGAAAATATCAAAAGTTGAGCTGATAGCGAAGCACGCGAGCGCCGGGGGAATCCAGGACGAGCAGTTCCTTGCGCGGGCTGGCAGCCAGCGCGGGCGCCGACCGCTTTGCCTGGCCTAGATCGGGAGCCAAATCGGCGTCGAGCACGGGCCGACCCTCGGTGGTGAAAACGTGCAACATTCGGCCATCCACGTCCATGGCGAAGATATAGCCGCGGCTGACGGCGATCCGATCGCTGAGCCTTCGGTCGGTGCCGTCGGAGGTTGCATTTAGCGCGGTTAGGAAGCGGCCGTCACCCGTAAAACGCAAAATGCGGTTGGATGCGGGATCGGCCACGTACAGGAAACCATCCGCTCCGCTGGCCACCGCCTTCGGCCGCACTTTGACAGATGGCTGATCGGCCTCCAGAGACCAGGACCGGAGCAGCCGGAGGCGCGACGTAAAGGTGAACATCTTGCCGGCTCCGGTATCGAGCACATGGATCGTGCCATCATCCTCGACGGCGACATCGATCATGTTCTCCAGGTTCTGTCTCGTTCTCAGCCGCAGCTCGCGGTAGCGATCGCCGCTCGGCAAGAAGATCGTGGCGCTGTTGCGTCCCGAATCGGTGACGTAGATCGCGCCGCCGCTATCGACAGCGATCGCTTGCGGATGCTTCAAGCCATCCTCTTCAAACGCGAGCAGTGGCGTGCCGCGAGGGTCAAATTTTTCGACGAAGTGGCTCGCAGCATCGACAATGTAGGTGTCACCCACAGAGTCGGTCGCAATACAGGCTGGCTGACTCAATTGTCCGGGGCCATTGCCTCTGACGCCCCACGAGGATATGTATGTGACCGATGGAGGTGGCGCTGGCCGTGACTGCGCTTCGGTCCGCCCTCGCGAGCATCCGGCAATCAGAAATGCCAGGGCCAGAGCAGCGGGCACAATTGAGCGCGGGATTGGAAGTCGAGGGTTCAGCGAACCGCTCGGGAGAGGGTCGCTGCGGTACCACGAAATAAGGCCGATCATTGCGTTGCTATTCGTGCGCATGTTTCCGTTTGACCGGCGCGGAGCCGCCTTCCTTGACGCGCCGCACGATCGTCTGATGCATGTGGTAGGTTCGCGTCTTGCTTTCATCGTCACTCGAGTCCGAAAAAGAAAACGTCACATCCCCGCCCGCGGATGTCGCAGGCATCAGATTCACCGGCAGCTTGCCGCACAAATCGCTCTCGACGTAGGCAGTCTCGTAGCGCTGGCGCTGCGGGCTCCACGTGAAGGCGCGCATTAGAGTGAAATCACAGGGCTGCCCTTCGGGTCCGCGGCTGCCAACGAGTAGATATTGGGGCTTCGGTCCCGCCGGGTCGGCCACGTGATTCAGCTCGAACCACGCCACGATGTGCATCCCAGCAGCACTCGCGTAGTCCGGCAGCGGCGCGGGAACATCGAGATCGACAAAGCGACCGAGAATCCAGCCGGAAACGGTCGACTGGTCCGGCAAATGAGCGCGCACGAGCCACCAATCTTCCTTCTTCGCAGGAGGTGTTTCCGCGTCGGAAGAGGTGTTGGAAGCCTCCTGGCCGGCCGCAGGCGTTGCGGGGGCGTCCACAACTTTGCGCTCGAGCAGGTCCACGGGGATCGTCTTCGCTAGTTGCCGTATGCGCGGGGCATCACGACCGGCATCGATGTGGAGGTTGCTGATCGCGTGCGTGTGGCCCCTCGCCTCGATGGGCGAACCGGAGCTTTTCGCTTCCAATTCCTTCGCACGTTGCCAGACGTCGGCGGAGAGCAGATCGCTCACGTCAATCCAGCCGACCACCCCGTTGGTGGTCCGGACCTGCGCCTGATCTTGCGACCGCCGCAGCACGTCGAGCCGATCGCCGTAGTTGACCGTGGTAACCGGTTCGCGAACCGCGGCTGTCGTGTCGTAAAGCGTCACGTCGCGGTTACCGGCATAGGCGACTTCGATTGGTCGTGCCGGACGCCGGAACCGAAAATAAGCGGCAGCGGCGATCACGAGCAGAACCATGAAGCCGATCAGCAGCTTTCGCATCAGATTGCGTCTCCAAAGCAAATTCCCATGGCGCGCGCCGCGCGCAGCGTTTCGTTCTGCGGATCAACGAGCCGGATGGGGTCGATGGCCTCAGCGATCGAGACCGAGTCAATCTTCGCGCCGTGCAGTGCAACCATCCGCCCGTACACCCGCTGAGCGACAAGCTCCACAGCTCCTGCGCCAAAGCGCGCCGCGAGAATGCGGTCAAAAGGACTTGGGGTTCCGCCGCGCTGCATGTGTCCCAACACGGTGACGCGGATTTCGTTGTCCACGCGTTCGCGGATCGCCTGCATCAGGGAGTTCCCCGCCTGCCCAGGCTGCGTTCTGGGCAGAGCTCGGCCTGTCGCATCCTGCTCTGGCAGTTTCGCGCCCTCGGCAATGGCAATCACTGCGAAGGTCCGGCCCAGTGATTCGCGGTGGTGAATTGCGGCGCACACGCTCTCCATGTTGAAAGGAATCTCCGGCAGGAGAATCACGTCGGCTCCGCCGGCGAGCCCTGCATAGAGCGCAATCCAGCCCGCGTCGCGGCCCATCATCTCGACGATCATCACGCGGTGATGGCTCTCGGCAGTGCTGTGCAGGCGGTCAACGGCTTCGGTCGCGATGTGCAGGGCGCTGTCGAAGCCCAGCGTCACGTCCGTGCACTGGAGGTCATTGTCGATCGTTTTCGGGATCGCGACAATGTTCAGGCCGAGGCGCACGAATCGTTGCGCAATCGCCAGCGTGCCGTTGCCCCCAATGACGATCAGCGCGTCGATGCCGAGCTTTTGCATTCCCTCGAGGCAGCGACCCGAATAGTCGCGCGCAGTCTTTTGTCCGGCTTCTGAAACGGGAAACGAAAAGGGGTCTTTCGAGTTGGTCGTTCCGAGGATCGTCCCACCAAGCGGCAGGATACCTCGCGTGGATTCAAAGGTCAGCTCGCGGCAGCGCTCCGGCCAGATCAGCCCGCCGAAAGCATCGGGAACGCCGATCACCTTCCAGCCGTGCTGGCGCTTCGCGGTGTGGACGATGGCGCGAATGGCCGCGTTCAGTCCGGGGCAATCGCCGCCGCCCGTGACCACACCAATCATGCGCTGGCTGGGTGTCATGCTGAAGGTTTCCGAGGCAAGCAATGATTCTACACCAACGATGAAAGGCACTCGCGGAGCGGCGTCGCGAAAAAATTACGGGTGTGTCCGAAAAGGTGCGGGCTTGCATCGTTCTGCTAGAATCCTGCACGGCCGTCTCGGCGCCGCGGTTTCATTAACAAGGAGAATCGAATGCAAAGTCTGGAAAAGCTGAGGCCGCTCGCGTTGCTGCTTCTACGCCTGGCGCTCGGTGCGATTTTCATCTACCACGGCTACCCCAAATTGTTCGGACACACGCGGGAGGCCATGCGGACGTTCACCGAAATGGGGTTCCCGAGCTACTTCGCATACATTTCAGGACTGATCGAGTTTTTCGGAGGCTGCATGCTCGTGGCGGGGCTATTCACGCGCGTGGCAGGCCTGCTGCTGACCGTGGAAATGGCCCTTGGGATCTGGAAGGCCGGTCACTTCATCGCTGATCCGATGGCGGTTCGGAACTACGAATCGCCGCTAGCGCTTGCGGTCAGCGCCTTCGCGCTTGCCACTTTTGGCGGGGGTGTCGTTTCACTCGATCAAGCGATCTTCCGTGAAGGCGGCTCGTCGCCTCGCAAGGCAAGAACCAAAGATTGATCTCCGGGCTATCGACACGGCATGTCAGGCCGCCGGCGTCGAATGGGGAGCCGCGGCGGGCGGGGCCGATTGCGGCGCCGGATACGGCGCCTGGGGCATCACAAGCCAAGCTACAAAGTAACCCACGAATGCTGGCACAAGCGGTACCGGCATAAGAACGAGCAACACCCAGATCAGGCGCACGAGCGTGGAATCGATTTCGAGGTACTCGGCAATGCCGCCACAGACACCGGCAATCTTGCAGTCCACGACTGAGCGCATCAGCCGCCTCGCCGCGCGGGGTGGACTCGCAGGTGTCGCGTGTTGCCGCGCGCCGCAGAAGTAGCAGAAGTTCGAATATTCGGTGATCTCTCGCTGGCAATTCACGCAAACCATGGGCTGGACCTCCTTACCCTAGCATCGCTCACTCGGAACCCACTTGAAGATACGACGGGAAAGCAGGAAAAGTTTCTGCCAACCGCTCAATATGCGGCAAGGTCGCGAACTGCGCGAACGATATCCTCGGACTGCGGCAGAATCGCATGCTCCAGCTTGGGATGGTAGGCGCAGAAGGTGTCTGTGGCAGCCACGCGCCGCACCGGGGCGTCCAGCTGGTCGAACAGTTCATCCGCGATCCGCGCGGCGATTTCGGCTCCGTAGCCCCACGATTGCGCATCCTCGTACGCCACAATCACGCGGTTCGTCTTGCACACGCTGGCCGCAACCGCGTCCCAGTCGTAAGGACTCAGCGAACGCAGATCGATGATTTCGACTGAGACTCCGTCCCGCGCCAATTCGGCCGCCGCGACTTCGGCGCGATGCACCACGGCGCCGTATGTGATGATGCTTATGTCGGTCCCCTCGCGCGCCACGCGCGCCTTTCCGAACGGAATCGTGAAATCCGGTCCGGGATAAGGCGACCGGCTGTAGGGCTGGCGGTAGAGGTGCTTATGCTCGAGCACCATCACGGGGTCGTCCGAACGAAGAGCCGTGTGCAGCAGGCCGCAGAGATCAGCAGCGGTCGATGGCATCACGACGCGCAGGCCCGGAATGTGGGTGAAGGTTACTTCACCGCACTGGCTGTGATAGATACCTCCGCCGGTCAGATAGCCGCCGATCGCAACGCGCAGCACCACCGGTGCCTTGAAATGTCCCCCCGAGCGCCAGCGAATGTTCGCAAGCTCATTTCGCAGCTGCATCATGGCCGGCCAGATGTAGTCGAAAAACTGAATCTCCGCCACCGGCTTCAATCCCCTCACCGCCATGCCGAAAGCGCGTCCGACGATCGCTGCTTCCGCGATCGGCGTGTTAAACACGCGCACGGAGCCAAACTTGCGCTGCAATCCTGCCGTCGCTTTGAAGACGCCACCCTTCCCTTTCAGGTGGGCGAGATTCTGTTCGCGGGTGCAATCCGCCACGTCTTCGCCGAAGACCACGATGCGCTCGTCGCGCGCCATCTCGTCGGCGAGCGTGGCTGAAATCGTTTCGACCATCGTCTTCGGCTTGCCGGGTCCGTTATGGCCGACGTGGTTCGGCTGCGACGGTGTAGCCTCGAACTGCGGCCCCGTAGGATCGATATCGGGCGAATAGACTGATGCGTAGATAGAATCAACCGAGTCCGCTTCGGCCGCCAGCGCGCGATCCGTCGCTTCGAGTATTTCGCGCTCCACCTCCGCCTCCAGCTCTTCCATCTCGTGGCCTTCGAGAATTCCCTCGCGCACCAAGAACAGGCCAAAGTTGGTAACAGGATCGCGATGCGCTTCCGATTCGCGGTCTTCGGGGGTCTTGTAGAGGTTTTCGTCGTCAGAAAGCGAATGCGAATACGGGCGCGTCACGTGCGCATGGACGAGCGCCGGAAGCCGCTGCGTGCGGCAATAGGCCGCAGCCCGGCTCACCACGGCGTAGCTTTCGAGCACGTCCGTGCCGTCGCATTCTTCCACCATGAGCCCCGGATAGTTCACCACAAGCTTCGAAATGCTTCCGCCCGCGGTCTGTGCTTCGATGGGCACGGAGATGGCGTAGCCGTTGTCCTCCACGAGAAACAGCACCGGCACCCTCCGCAGGGACGCCGCATTCAATGCCTCGTAGAACTCGCCTTCGCTGGTCGAGCCGTCGCCGCCCGAGACATACGCGATTTCATCGGAGTGGTGAGTCAACGAGTCGCCGAGAGGAGCTTTGCGGGCCTGCTCGAAGGCTCTCGGGAACCGGTCGTAGTAGAGCGCCGCCTCGGCGGCGCCGACGGCGTGGAGCCACTGCATGCCAGTCGACGAGGCACCCGGAACGATATTCAAGCGCCTGTTTCCCCAATGGGAGGGCATCTGTCGCCCACCGGACGATAGGTCGTCCTTTGCTCCAACAGACTGAAGCAACATCTCGTATGGCGTCACACCGAGCATTAGGGCCAGAGCGCGGTCGCGATAGTAGGCGAAGAACCAGTCATAGCCCGGCCGGAGAGCCAGCCCAGCGGCGGCCAGCACCCCTTCGTGCCCGGCTCCGCTGATTTGAAAGAAGATCCGGTTCTGGCGCTTGAGCTGGATTTCGCGGTCGTCGAGTCGGCGGGAGAGAAACATCGTGCGGTAGAGGCGCACGAGCGCATCTCTGTCGAGACCGTGATACTTTGAGGAATCAAATAGGGCCGTCTTGACCTTCGACTGCGAGGCCATCCCGACCGCCTCCGCTGGAGGGTTTCGCCGTTATCGCCGCTGCCACCGTCCGCCCATTATAGCCACATCGGCCTCCTGAGATGCAATGATGCGGCCCCCCAAATCACCCTGAAGAAGCAGGCGCAGAGCGGGCGCACCAGCCCGTCCAGCCCGCGCTAGCTAATTCGCTACTTGCATTCCACCTTAACTGGTGGGAGCATCGCACTAATCGCTATTCGGCCTGCCGGGTGGGTACCGCATGGCTTGTAGCTTCGATTTCGACTGGAAGAACCGCATCATTCGGTGCCGTTTGCACGGGCATGTCACAGACGAAGACCTGAAGGAACTGTATAGGACCGGGTACAAGCTGGTCTTCCGCACACAGCCTCTGGCCAGCATTGTGGATGGCTCGGCAGCTACTTCAGTGGGGGTTTCTGCCGAAGCGATCCGCGAGTTGGCCGAAGCTGCGCCGGTACTGTCCGACCCGAGGCGCCGTCGAATTATCCTTGCGCCTTCTGCCGACTTCTACAAGATGGCGCAGATGTTTGAAACCCACGGAGAGTCGAAGCGTCCGAATCTTCGCGTGGTCCGCACGGAAAGGGAGGCGTGGGCCATTCTCGGCGTGCAAAACCCGCGATTCGAGCCACTCCCTCCCGAGTGATTCGCGCTCACTTCAATCAGCGCAGCCTCTAATCCAGAGAATCGAAGAGCTCAGCTATCTTCGGAAACTCAGGGTCACCAGTGCGGACTGTTGTGACCTTCGCCGATTTGAACGGCTCCTCGGTCGGAATGCGGTCAAGCCATCTTTGATGAGAGAGTTTTTCGTGATCCGAAAAATCGAGACGCACGAAGAGGCGAATGTTGGCTAATGCTTTTTCCTTGTCGGCTTCGTCTTGTTTCGAGGTCTGCTTCTTGGCGGCGGATTTGCTTCGCGCGCCCTCTTTCTCCGCCATGCTAGCGGTATCTCCAGTGTCTCCCGCGGATTCAGCTCTCTCGAACTTTAGGAGCATCTTGTTGCCCAAGCGGAAGCCCTGTCTCCATCCGTCCACTTTGTGCCGCGCCCGTTGGGCCGCCTCTTCATTTGCGCCGAAATCGAAAACAAAAATGGATTGTGGCATGCATTCTCTATAGCGGTCACCGGACGGCGTGTCAAGCGTTCGGGCTGGAGTGCGCGTCAAAGCGATGTGGCCGACAAAGGCCCGTTCGAGTCTGAGGCGTTCGACCCCTTGCCAGTCCATCGAAATATCCCAGTCGTTTCGCTGCTGCTGATGAATTCGATCGACCCTGCAATGGACTCGATGGCCTGCCTGTTCCGATCGTTCAAATCGTGAACGGCGAGAATTCCGTCGGGCGAGAGTATGCGCAGGATGGCGGGCAAGTTCGTCCGAATCTCCACCGGATCATGCATCACATCGGCGAACACGAAGTCGAACTCTCCCGGCAAATTGCTGAAGTCACCGGATTCGAACGTGACGTATTGCGCCAATCCCTGCCTTCGAACGCAATACTCTGCGTATTCCGTGGTTGAGAATCCGAGCTCGAAGGCCTCCTTGAACTGTTCCGGCAAAGCTACTTCTTGCCTGCCATGAATTTCGGCGAATGCCTTTCTCGCGTGTTCTTCCGTTCGAAAGTCGAGATCAATCGTAGTGAAATCCACCGGCTTCCCGAGACTTCGAATCGCCGCGCAGATCGTCGCTGTGCTTCTGCCATAGAACGTGCCGATTTCCAAGATTCTGCGCGGGCGGGTTAGTTTGATGGCCGTGTAGATGTGCAATGCGTCTGCCCGCGAGAACCACCCGGTGATTTGCGGAAACCAATAATCGGTGGCGGTGTCCGCGCCAGCGCCGAGCGAAGAAGTCCGCTCCTGCTGTCTGACGAAATCCCGAAACGCAGCGTTCGATTCGCGCAGCGCCACGGCCGTCGCTTGGCTGCGGCAGCGCTTCAGCAACTCCTGCACGGTGGCCTGTTCGCTTTTTTCCACCCGCCCGGAGGCTCTTTCGAGCAGAGGAATTGCTTCTCTAAAGCGCCGCTGGAGGGCCAATAGCACTCCGAGGTTCATCGCGGCTTCCGCGTTGTCCGAGTCGAGTGCGAGCGCCTGCAAGAAACCCTGCTCTGCATCGGCGGCGCGGCCGCAGAGAGATTCGGCAACCGCCCAGTCGTTAGCGAGATTGGAGGTCGGAGCCTCGTGAAACGCCGCCTTCAATATCGCCGACGCCTCGGGGCCGCGTCGCTCGCGTAGAAGGCGCACCCCAATCGAATGCTTATCCTTCGGAGACATATTCTGGAGTTCCGCTGTGGTCACTTGTGCTCACCATTCGCGCCCGCGAATCGGCAAGCCGCGGACGGGTGCAAAGAAGTTCTAACCTTTGTCCCGCACGTGTAGCGCCGCGCGGCACATAAGAATCCTCCAATGTGTCGGCTTTCAACCAAAGCGCTCGCCCCTGGGCATCCGATGGTAAGATGTAGCCGAACACTATCAAAGGCGATGGAGTTCGCCTGAACCGTCCGGCAACGGACTGATGACTCCTGGCCGCCGCGCGGCGCCCAGGAGTTTTTTGTTGGCCCGAGCGAGGCGCAGATTCTCTTACTACAAGGAGCAACTGTGCGCATTGCTTTGTTGATCGTCTTCGGCACGCTGGGAACGCTAGCGCGTTACGCTTTGCAGGGCTTCATCCAAACGCGTACCGGCTCGACCTTTCCTTCTGGCACACTCGTCGTCAACCTGATCGGCTGCTTCCTGCTGGGCGGCATCGCTGAGTACGCGCTCCTGCACCTGAGCATCCCGCCCGACTGGCGCGTCGGCATCACCGTTGGTTTCTTTGGCGCGTTTACCACCTTCTCGACGTTTAGCTGGGAGACAGCGCGGATGCTGCAAGACGGCCAATGGCGCGCGGCGACCCTGTATGTTCTGACGAGCGTGATCGGCGGACTCGTCGGCGTTTTCTTTGGAATGAGAATCGCGGAGCGGATCTAGCAACGTCTGTTTGCGGCACGGAGGCGCACTATGACACAAGCCGGAAAGCATGAGCGATTTGAAGGCGAGCGCACTCTGATGCGCATCCACATCGGCGAGTCCGATCGCTGGCACGGCAAGCCGCTCTACGAGGCCATCGTTCAGCTTCTTCGCCAAGAGAAATTCAGCGGAGCTACGGTGCTCCGCGGCGTCGGCGGCTTCGGCAGTTCGAGCGTCTATCACACGGAAAAAGTGCTGCGTCTCTCGCAAGACCTGCCCATCGTCGTCGAAGTGGTCGAATCCAGCGAACGCATCGAACAGATCTTGCCGCGCCTGGACGAGATGATCGGCGGCGGACTCGTGACGCTCGAAAAAGTCCGCGTCATTCTCTACCGCTCGCACAAGTAGCCGTTGTGCCTCGCCGGGCGGCGTGTTACAAAGCTCGCTTTCGGGAGGCGCCGCCTTGGACAAGCAAAAGCTTCTTCAGTACATCGATCACTTCAATCACAAGCGCTATGAAGAAGTCATGGCGTACTACGATCCCGACGTTGTGATCGAATACCCGACGATGCTCGCCAATCCGGACGCCCCTCCTGTCACGCGTCGGGGCCGCGCGGGATTCCTCGAGCAGTATGTCGAACTGCACAAACACTGCCGCGAAGCGCTTGAGGTGCAGACCGTCATACAAGAAGGCAACATGATCGCGGCGGAGATGTACACGGAATTCCACTTCTTCAAAGACTATCCCAACTTTTCAGGCCGCAACATGAAGGCGGGGGACGTCTACATCACGACGAATTGGTGCATCTACCAGGTCGAAAACGAAAAATTCAAACGCATCCGCGTCGCGCACTGGCGCAAGCACGATCCCAAAACTGCGCGGCTCTAGCCCATTCTCCCGGGTGCCCGCGCGGGCGCCCGAAAAGCGGCCATTTCTGTTGTTGCGCTGGCCACCGCACCATGCTAGGTTAAGCGAACAAAAAGCGAAGAATCGATTCTGGACGGAAGTCTGACCGAATGAGCTCGGGAGGGCGCATGGCTGCATCGACGCAAGGCTTGGCTGTAAGACCGATATCGACTCTGGATACGTTCCAGGCAGTCCTGGGCGCGCTGGCGGGCCGATATGGAGGGAATGATGTTCTCACGGCAGTGAAGCACATTCCCCCGCGCGAGGCACAGTTCCGGCCGATGCCAGACTGGGTGCGCGCGGAACTCGCAGCGGCCTACCGCGCCAAGGGAATCGACCAGCTCTATTCGCACCAGGCGGCTGCTGCCGAAGTCGCGCGCACGGGCAAAGATCTCGTCGTCGTCACGCCCACGGCGTCGGGCAAGACACTGTGCTACAACCTGCCAATCCTGAACTCGATTCTTGAGAACACAGACACACGCGCGCTCTACCTCTTCCCCACCAAGGCGCTCGCGCAAGATCAGCTCGCCGAGCTGCACGATCTCGCCACGCGCCTCGACGATTCCTTCGGCGTCTTCACCTACGATGGCGACACGCCCAGCGACGCCCGCCGCGCCATTCGCGAGCGCGGCCACATCGTCCTCTCGAATCCCGACATGCTGCACACCGGCATCCTGCCGCACCATACGAAATGGATTCGCCTGTTCGAAAACTTGCGCTACATCGTCCTCGATGAGCTGCACACCTATCGCGGCGTTTTCGGCAGCCATCTGGCCAACGTACTACGGCGGCTCGCGCGCGTGGCGCAGTTCTACGGCTCGCGCCCACAGTTCATCTGCTGCTCGGCCACGATCGCCAATCCCGGTGAGCTTGCTGCACAACTCACCGAGCGCACGGTGGAAGTCATCGACGAGAATGGCGCGCCTGCGGGAGAGAAGCTGTTTGTCTTCTACAACCCGCCCATGGTGAACCGCAATCTGGGCATCCGCCGGAGCTATTTGAACGAGGCCACACGCGCAGCGAAGGAGCTGCTCGCGCACAATTTGCAGACCATCGTCTTCGCGAACAGCCGTCTGCACACCGAGGTGTTGCTGACCTACCTGCAGCAAGCGTTTCCGCCCAAGCCGGGCGCCGCGGAACCGATTCGCGGCTATCGGGGAGGCTATCTGCCGGGAGAGCGGCGGGAAATCGAACGCGGCCTGCGCGAAGGGCGCGTTTGCGGCGTCGTCGCGACCAGCGCACTCGAACTTGGGATCGACATCGGTTCGCTCGATTCCTGCGTCATGGCAGGCTATGCCGGCTCGATCGCATCTACCTGGCAACGCGCGGGGCGCGCGGGGCGCCGCAGCGGAACGTCCTGCGCCGTGATGGTGGCGTCGTCGGCGCCGCTCGACCAATTTATCGTGCAGCATCCGGAATACTTTTTCAGGCGCTCTCCCGAGCACGCCTACGTCCAACCGGACAACCTAGAGATTCTGGTGAACCATCTGAAGTGCGCGGCGTTTGAATTGCCGATCGCACCTGAGGAGAAATTCGGCGATGTCGATGTGCAAGAGCTATGCGAACGGCTCGCTGAAGCAGGATTCCTACACCGCAGCGGCGGCAACTGGCATTGGGTGCAGGAAGCCTATCCCGCGGACACCATCAGCCTGCGGTCAGTGACTTCGGACAATTTCGTGATTGTGTTGTCAGCCACCGAAGATGACGGCAACACGACCGGCACAAAGAAAGGCACACCGGAAGTGATCGGTGAAGTTGATTTTTCATCCGCGCTCACGACGGTTCATCCGAAGGCAATCTATCTGCATCAGGGCCAGCAATATCACGTCGAGCGGCTGGATTTCGACCAGCGCAAAGCCTACGTCAAACCGGTCAGCGTCGAATACTACACGGACGCAATTCGCTACACGCAGGTCCGCGTCCTCGAGATCGCTGAAGAGGAATCCATCACCGGCAACGCGACGCCGCACGCCTCCCGTTCCCACGGCGATGTGCTGGTTCGCTCGCAGGTGGTCGGCTTCAAGAAAATCAAGTTCTTCACAAATGAAAACGTAGGCGATGGAAAGCTCGAACTTCCAGAAAACGAGATGCACACTACGGCGTTCTGGATCACGCTCGAACATCCTCTGCTCGCATCGCTGCCGTTCGCGCTGTCTGACCGGCAGAGCGGCATTTTCGGCTTACTCTACGCACTCGAATCGATGGCTACGCTGCTCCTGATGTGCGATAAGCGAGACCTTGGGACTGCGGTCGGCGAGCGCCCCCCCAGTCCAGGGATCGAAACCGAGTGGCACGAATACACGACGGCGAGCGACGATCCCGCCAAGATGAAGGAATTCTTCGAGCCGAATCTGTACCTATACGACGCGTATCCGGGCGGCATCGGATTCAGTGAGCCGCTCCACCGTGTCCACGATCTCTTGCTGCGGCGCACGCGCGAGCTAGTCGCGGCGTGCCCGTGCGACAAGGGCTGCCCATCGTGCGTGGGACCCGCTGGCGAGAAGAGCGAACGTACGAAAGAAGCCGCGCTCGCCATTCTGAATCAGCTTTGCGCCTGAGGATCGAACGGTGATGCCATCCCAATCCACTTTGGTCGGCCGACTGAAGGCGTTGCAGCCTGCTGCGAGGAAGTCCGCGAGCGCTCCCATCGCGGAGCTCAACCAGCGGGGGCTCATGCCGGACATCCCCGCCGGTGCGGAAGGCCTCGCCGAAATCCTGGGCGCTCAGCCTAGGCGCAATCGCTTCGGCGAGCATCTCGCGCTGCGCCGCTGGTTCTCGGAGTCGATCGACGCCGAGCCAGCTCAGTGCCTGCTCGATACTGCGGCGTTGCGGCTCCTCGCGCCGGATGCGCCGAATTGCGCGAGCGATCCGCAAAAGTGGCTCTTTCTTGACACCGAAACGACGGGCCTCGCGGGCGGCACGGGAACCTATCCGTTCCTGGTCGGCATCGCCTGGTGGGACGCGGGCGGCCTCGAGATCGAACAGCTCTTCATGCGCGAGCAAAGCGAGGAGCATTCGCTCCTCATGGCGCTGGCGGAGCGCATGGCCGAGCGGCCCGTGCTGATCACGTTCAATGGCAAGTCGTTCGATTGGCCGTTGCTCGAAACGCGCTACCGCATGACGCGGGCGATCAAACCTCCTGCACTGCGCGCCCACATCGACTTTCTGCATCCCGCTCGCAATTTGTGGCGGCTGCGGCTCGGCTCCGTGCGCCTGGCGGAACTTGAGAAGCACGTGCTTGGATGGAATCGCGGAGCGGACGTGATCTCCGAGTTGATTCCGCAAATCTATTTCGACTATCTGCGCGGCGGGCCGGCCGAACCCCTCGTTCCCATATTTCATCACAATCAAATGGACCTGCGAGGACTGGCGGGGCTTGCCACTCGTATCCTGTCGCTGCTCGAAAATCCCGAGACTCACGGCAGCGATCCGCTCGAACTTTATGGCGTGTCGCGCATCTGCGAGCGCCGCGGCGAGACGGGCCGCGCGAGACATCTTTACGAACGCTCGATCGCCGGTGAGCTACCTGCCGAAGCAGGGCGCGTGGCCCGCCGCTCCCTGGCACGTCTAGCGAAACAAGGCGGCGACCGGGACCTCGCTTTGCAGCTGTGGGAGGAAATGCTGGACGCCTCGCGCGAGGGACTGGAAGCCTACGAGCAATTGGCGATTCACTACGAGCATCGCGCTCGCGAACCGCGCCGGGCCGCGGTTCTTGTCCGAGAAGCGCTGGCCGAATTGCGCCGCGCGAATCGGCTCGGCACGATCGCTTCCGGCCAGCACAAGAGGTGGCGCGTGCGCTTCCAGCAGCGCCTGGCGCGGCTCGAGCGAAAGGCCGGCTGCAGCCTGCTGGATGCTCTGGAAGGCGAATCGCAAATGCCTGCCCGTGAATCCAATCAAGAAACCAAGAAAGGGGAATTCCATGCCCGAATCGGATAGCGCTGCAGCCCGAACCGCGAGAATCTTGGAACCGGAGAAGAAAGCAATGCCCGGAATCACCGACCCCTATCTGCGCGAACAGCTCGAAAAGCGGCGCGAGGAGCTGAGGACCACGATTTCGGTCGTCCCCGCGGAAGACGCCTCGGCGTCGGCACCGATGGTTGAACTGCTGCATGAAGTGGACGAGGCCGTGCAGCGCATGGACGAAGGCACGTATGGGATTTGCAAGGGCTGCCATGAGAGCGTCGAGCAGGAACGGCTGATCGCCGATCCGCTCGTCCAACTCTGCCTCGGTTGCTTGACCGATGAAGAGCAGCGCGCGCTGGAGCGGGATCTTGAGTTGGCCTCGCGAATCCAGCGCGGCCTACTGCCGCAGACGGACGTGCGCTTCCGCGATTGGCGCATCCACTACCGCTACAAGCCAGCCGGAGTGGTGAGCGGGGATTATTGCGACATCATTCCGCCCGCATCGAGCGACGGCAAGCTCATCTTTCTTCTGGGAGACGTAGCGGGCAAGGGAGTGGCCGCGTCACTGCTGATGACCCACCTGCACGCGATGTTCCGCACGCTTGCGGGCATCGGCCTCGAACTCGACAAGCTCATCGAGATGGCGAATCGCGTCTTTTGCGAAAGCACGATTGCCGGGCAATATGCCACGCTGGTATGTGGGCGCGTCGGTAGCAACGGCGAAGTCGAAATCGCCAGCGCCGGACATTTCCCCGCCTTGCTCGTCTCCAAGAATGGCGTGAAGCAAATCGGCGCCACGGGGCTGCCCTTGGGCATGTTTGCAACGACTCCATACACCGTGCATCGAGCGCACCTCGATCTGGATGACAGCCTCCTGCTCTACACCGATGGAATCTCGGAGGCGTGCGGACCTTCCGGCGACCAGTACGGCATCGATGGAATCTCGCTCGTGGCCGGCGAACGGTATGGCTGGACGCCTCAGGAGTTGATCGCCGCGTGCTTGTCCGATGTCGAAAGGCATTCCGCGGGCGCGCGCCAAGCCGACGACCAAACCTTGATGGCGATTCAGAGAACCGGTTCCGGCGCGGCCTCCTTCAACGACTGACATGTTCCTTGGACATTTCGGAGTGGCGCTGGCGGCCAAGCGAGCGGCACCCAAGACGTCGCTTGGCACGCTTGTCCTTGCAGCGCAGTTTGCGGACCTGCTCTGGCCAATCTTTCTGCTGCTGGGATGGGAACGGGTGCGCATCGCACCAGGAATCACGCGCGTAACCCCGCTCGATTTCGTTTCGTATCCGTGGTCGCACAGCCTTGCGGCGCAAGTCGCGTGGGGCGCCGCGCTCGGTGCAGTCTATTTCGCATTGCGCCGCGATGGCCCCGCGTCCGTTGTGATCGCCGCGTGTGTGCCCTCGCACTGGCTGCTGGACTACATCGTTCACCGGCCGGACATGCCGCTTGTGCCCGGCGGGCCGCGTTACGGACTCGGGCTCTGGAATTCCCTGCCGCTTACTCTAGCAGTGGAGCTAGCAATCTACGGAACGGGTCTGTTGATCTACCTGAAAGAGCGGCGCGCTGCGGACCGCACAGGAAAAGTTGCGCTGTGGTCGCTCGTGATCTTCCTCGTTGCGGTCTATCTCGCGTCCACGTTCGGTCCGCCGCCTCCGAATATGCACGTCCTCGCGTACACCGCGCTGGGGATCTGGCTCGTAGTGCCATGGGCCGGCTGGGCCGATGGCCACCACATGCCGCGGGGGAACAAGACGGTTACTTAGCGATCGGGCGCTCGACGCCGATATGCGTCGAATCGTGCATGAAGACGCCCGCACCGCTCAATGCCGAAGCATCCAGCATCCGCTTCAATTCCTCCGCGGTGTACGCCGATCGAACTGAGTCACGATAAAGCTTTCGCATCGTTCCCGAATAGTGACGCCCATGCCGCCAGACGTGCAGCCTGAACCGGAAACGCCCGGTCCGCCGCAGATCGCGGAGCAGAATTGCCGCGCCCGGCCTCGCGAGCCGCGCCATTTCCGAGAATAACTTTTCCGGCTCCGCAAGATGGTGCAGCACGGAGTTACACATCACGAAGTCGAAGCTCCCATTCGGAAACGGAAGGCTGTTTCCATCGGCGACTTGAAACTCCACGCGCCCGGCCAGGGGGCCTCCCGCGGCGGCAAGGTTCGCATTAGCTTGCGCGATCATTCCGGGCGAACGATCCACGCCGACGAATTTCCAGAGTGTCAGCCGCCGCGCCAGCTTGATGACGATCTGGCCGGGGCCCGTGCCGATATCGATCGCGCGGCCGCGCTCGCGGCCGCCGAGAAGCCGCAGCGCGTGCTCGACAAAAGTGTCGTCGATTGCTTCGAGATGGGCCTGTGCCGCGGCGGACGAGTAGGCCTCGACTTCTGCCGAGTCATCCATCACCTCGGGTTCGGGGACACGAGGCAAATCGAAGAACGCCATTGGGGAATCCTAGCGCGTGGTTCCAGGCGTCCCAAGAGAAAGCTGCACGACGGAAGTCGGTTCGGTCGCAGCCGGGGCGGGTGCCGGCGGCCAGCCGATAGCGTGGTCGATCGCGTCGAATGTCTCGCGTGTCGCGCCCTCGACAATCAAGCACTTCAGTCCCATGCAGCGCAGAAAAACGCCACCGCTGGGCGTTTGAAACTGAAAAAAATTCGGGCGGCGATAGAGCTGGCTGCGTGTCTGGTATTTCATTTCGAGCGCTTCGCTGTACTGGCCGCAGAATCGGACCGAGTCGCTAGCGGTTTCGAGAGCCAGAAGAAAGACGAGAGAAGTTTCCTTCGTCTTCGCATTCTCGAAAAGGGCGTAGCGATCACCATCCCAAGCAGGAGACAAGCCCTCAGCGCGATCCGAATCGAGAAACTGCTTTAGGACCTCGTCGAGCCCGAACTCGCCCAGGGTATTTTCCTCGAGCAATGTCCAGTCGGCTGGAGCAATGCCCTTCCACGCCGGCAAGGTGACCTTGGCCGGGCCAACATTCTTCAAATAGAAGTCGGGCTGCAGAATCTGCTGGGTCGAAACCGGCGGGCGTTCGAAAATCAGGTGCAGATCCTGCCAACCTGAGTGCGCTTTCAAGAACTGCTGCGAAAACGTGGTGCCCGCGAGATATGGGAAAAGCAGGGCGTCTCGGATGTAGAGTGGAGCCTTCGAGAGCTTTGGGTCCTGGTCCATTTGGGCAACGGCGCCGGCACGGATCAGCATGGAAATGTCGCCAAGGTCGCGCACGCTCAGCTTTTCATCGCGCAGGGCGTAATCGACCATGGCGGCCAGCGCAGTGCCTTCGCTGACGGCGTCCCGAGCCAGTTCCGCGTCATCATTCGGGCGAGCGGCCTTGATCCACGGATCGACGTTAAATGACTGATCCTCGAGCGCGTGGGTCAGCTCGTGCGACATCACCTCGCGTTGCTCGTCCACGGGAATCCAATCGGCGATGTAGAACTCTTTCGCCTTTGGGTCGTAGAGGCCGGCGACCTGATCAGTCAGGATATCGAGCAAGAATGAATCGAGCGGAAAATCTTTGGGAATCAGTCCAAAGGCTTCGAGGGACTTGGCATCGGCGTAGCGCTGCGCCTCGGTTCTGTCTTCTTTCTCCTCGGCCACCAGATAGGCGCGAATCTCTTCCTTTGAGCGGAGGCTTTTCTTGAGGGGCGTCTTGATAGGCAGATGGAGGATGTCGCTCATCTGCGCCAGCACTTCGTCCGCTGCTTTCAAGAACTCGGGACTGGTTTCAGGGTGGAGCTGCTGCGGCGCAGCGGGACTTGCCGGTGGAGGCGACAACTGCTGGCCCGGCACAGCAACAGCGAGCAATAAGAGAAACAGCAGCCCTGCGACCCGCTTCATCCGTGCCTCCCGAAGGCGCGACTAAAACAGCAGAATAGCAGGTTTCTTGACGCTTCACGTCACGACGACGATTTCCTGCTGGGTTCGTAGCGAGCGCAATCAGAGAGGCGGACCAAAGGCAAGAAGCGCAGTTTTCTGGTTGGGGTGGACTTCAAAAAACGTGTTCAGCCGAGAAATTTCGAGCATCTCGCGCACCTTCTCGGTCACGCCAGCCAACTTTATGTCTCCACCCGCCTGCCGCACTGCGGAGGAACACCGCACCAATTCGCCGATGCCATAACTGTCGATAACTTCGACATGCGAAAGATCAAGCACGAACCGCTTTGCTCCGTAACCGGCGGATACGTGAATCGCATCACGGAGTTTGGTGTGGCCGTCGGTCAGCGTAAGCCTCCCTACAGCCTCGAGCACCACCGCGCGCCCGACCTTTCGTATCTGAACTTGCAATCCCATCGCTTCACCGTCGCGCCGGTAAAGCAATATTCGCCGCGGCCTTCGACCGATTGCGCTAGGATACTACTCCGCACTGAAGGCCAGCAGCACATTGCCCGGAATGCCATAGTTCGAGGCGTAGCCCGCGTCCACGAAAACCATTCCGCCCGACACGGCTGGCCCCCCGCCGTCGATGGATCCTCCGTGCGCCTTGATCTTGTTCACGGTGTCGAAGTCCCGCGCCGTGTCGAAATCCCACATGACCGTCCCGTCCTCGGAGGAGTACGCACGCAGGTGGCCGTCGTCCGCGCCCGAGAAGATCACGCCGGGAATCACTGTGACCGCAGCCGACTGCGCCGGGCTGCAGCGTGGCACAGCGCAGCCCCCCGGAGCAGGGCGCGCGACCCAAACTTTTTCTCCTGTCGCGAGCTTGATCGCAAAAAGCCCTCCACCTGCTTTGGGATCGGGAATCGATCCCTCCGGCCCGGCGCTGAAGCCGAAATCGGAAAGCGCTGCGTACACGGTCTCCGAATCGGCCGCGGGTCCCCATTCGATACCACCCAGAGGTCCACCATGACCGATGTTCGTCTTCCACAGAAGTTCGCCTTTGCGGTCCGGGTCAAGAGCGAGCACATCGCCGGACTTCTGGCCGATAATCAGGATACGATGCCCGTCGGAGAGTTTGCGAAGGATCGGCGGCGCGCCGAAATCTGTGTCGGGGCCCTGCTTCGCAGGACAGTTGCTCCGGTCATCACGGTAGCAGCTAATGTTGTACGTATCGCCGGGCGTAATTTGCCTTGACCAAACGATTCGTCCCGTTTTCAGATTGATGGCGAGAATGGCGTCGCTGTTCGGCGTTGCGGGATCGGAGTAGTTGTTGCCGGCGCCGATGTAGAGCAGCCCGCGCTCCGCGTCGATCGTCGGAGAGGACCACAAGCCCGCGCCGGAAGGTCCCCAGAGCTGCGTGCCGGCCTTGCTCCTATGTGTCGGACGAGCGGGTTCGGAAATCGTGTACGTTCGCCAAACTTCCTTGCCCGTGGAAGCATCGAGCGCCGCAAGAACGCCGCGGAATGTGCAGCACTCATAGCCGGGATTGGCCGCGAGCCATTCCTCGCGGGACGCCACCGGCACGTACAGTCGTCCATTGTAGAGCTTTGGCGTGCCAGTGACTCGCGCATAGGGGTGGGTGCTGACACGCGCGTGCCAAACCAGTTTCCCGGTCAGCGCGTTGACGGCGTAGACGCTGGCGCGGAGATCACCGAAGTAGGCCAAGTCGCCTGCGCCGATGGTGATGGCGGTGCGAACGCCGGCGTCCGCTTGGAACGTCCAGTATGTGCAACCCGTCTTCGCATCGAGCGAGTAGACCTTGCCGAGGACATCTCCCACAAGCACCCGGCCACCCACTACGACCGGTTGCGAGTAGGACGTAAATTCGCCCGGAAATCCGAAGGCCCATTTCAGCTTCAGGCTCGGGACTTGCGCCGCTGTCAAACCAGCTTGATCTGCAGGCTGGAAGCGGCTGTTTTCCAAATCCACGCCCCAGCCGTTCCATCGGGGCCCTGCAAGACTGGCCCGCGCACGGGCAGAACAAGAGTTCGGTGGAGGCGCAGGATTGAGATGCTTGCCGGTGATGTATTCGGCGACGGCAACGCGCTCCCGCGGATTCAGCGCCACGCCCTGCAGGTGCATCACGCCACGCGCAAGCATGTAGATGATGTAGTCAGGAGCCGCAGCGCTGAGTACAACTCGGTTCAGGTAAGGGGGCCCTCCCGCCTCGTGACAATTCGCGCACATCGCTTGGTAGATCGCTGCCCCGTCCGGACCACCGGCCGCAGAGGAAGTTGTTACACCCTTCGCGCCCGTGGCAGCGCCACCGCTGGAAAGCGAGAGAACGTAAGCAGCGAGCTCGCCGATCTGTTCCGCGCTAAAAGCGGTCTTGTAACCGGGCATGGAAGTTCCCGGCTTCCCATCGGAGATCGCGGCGACGATCGCATCCGAAGACAGCTTGAGATCGATCAGGCTTTTCGTCGCGCCCACGCCTTGGCCATTGGCACCGTGGCAAAAGGCACAGCTCATCGCATAAAGCTTCTTGCCGGCCTCAATCTGTTGCTGCTCACTCGCTGAGAAAGCCTGTGGCGGGAATGGTTTCGCCGAAGCTCTAGGAACCCACGCCAGGACGAACCAAGCACCGCCAACCGCAAGAAAAGCGCCTACGAGATCGCAAATTAGTTTCTTCTGCGGCAGCCCTCCACCCGAGACGCGAGCAAGACGATTCATGCGTTCCTCCCATGCCATGTTACCGGTTGGTGCAGAGATTAAAGATTGCCGAACTGGATTGTCAACGACACTTCCACGGTGGGCCGTACGTGGCGCCTGAGCCACAGAGCGCCGTGACCTTCACGGGTTGGATGCGCTCGGGACAGGAACCGCCAAAGCGGTCTGTACGGCCTCCGAGAGCTTCTCAATCGAAAATGGTTTTCGAAGGAACTGACAGCCGGATTTACGAAAGAGGTCCAACAGGCCATCGCCCGAATGGGAGCTCGTGAAGACGATCCGCAGAGCCAGTTCGGGCCGATTCTCCTCGATCCAGCGGCGCAGGCTTGCCGGTGAGGGCTCGCCGGGCATGTCCGCATCCACCACAACAGCGTCAATCGCGTCTCTCTTCAATATGTCGGTCGCTTCCTGCACGCTGCGCGCGACCTTCACCGATCCGCCCGCGGCCGCGAGCACTTCGCGCGCCAGCTGCAGCATCGCCTCGTCGTGGTCAGCCACGAGGATGGCACCTGCAATACGAACAGCCGAGGAAGCGGGTTTGCTCAGGGAGGCCGCTTTTACGATCGAGAGCGGCAACGTGATCGTGAACGTGGCGCCGCGCGGCGGTGAGTTGCGAACTTGAATTTCGCCGCCGTGTTCTTTCACGATGCCGTAGCAGATGCTGAGTCCGAGGCCGGTCCCCTTGCCGACCGCCTTTGTCGTGTAGAACGGATCAAAAATGCGGTGGGCATGCGAGACGCCCGGACCGTTATCTGTAATTTCAACGCGAAGGCGGTCGCCGACGCTTTCCGTTCGGATCCAGATTTCCCCCGGGCCGCCCTTTTCGTGGATCGCATCGACGGCATTGTTCAGGATGTTCAGGAACACCTGTTCGAGTTGGTGGAAATCTCCCGACGTCAGCGGCAGCTCGGGATCGAATTCGCGGTGCACAGCGATGTTGTTGAGCTTCAGATCGTATTCGCGCAACACAAGCGTCTCTTCGAGAATCTGGTTGAGCTGCACGGGCGCACGCTGCGGCTTATGCTGGCGCGCAAAACTGAGTAGGTTCTGAACGATGTGATGGGTGCGCTGCGCCTGTTTGTAGAGCTTCTCGAGATAGTCGAGGCCACGCGGCTGAACGTAATCCTCCGATTTCAGGAGCTGGCTGTAGCCCAGAATCGCGGTGAGCGGATTATTCAGCTCGTGCGCGACGCCGGAGATAAGCTGGCCGACGGCGGCCATCTTTTCGCTTTGGAGCAGCTGCTCCTGCGTGCGCCGCAGCGTGTCGTAAGCCTCGCGCGTCTTTTCCAGCAGCAGCGACTTGTCGATTGTCGTGGCAATCTGATTACCGACCGCAAAAAGCAGGTTCAAGTCGGCGGTGGAAAAGACTCGCAGGTCGCGGCAGCCGACGACGAGTATGCCCATGATGCGATCCTTCGCCCAAAGCACGACAACCTGCGAGACCTGCACCTCCTCTTTCCGGTGAAGTTCATGGAGTCCTTCCGGCAGGCCGGGCAACGCTCCCGAAAGCACGGTAGCGCGCGCTTGCCGAATCTGCTCGATTAACGACACTGGCACCGGGACGGCGTCCGCATGGCCGACTGGCCCTGAACGGTAGCCGACGGCAGCAGCGCGCTTCAAAATTCCCGAGCCTTCATCAAGAAAGTAGACCGAGGCGACGTCCGCCGAAAACAGCTCGGTGACTTTTAACAACGCCGACGTCAACCCTTCCTCGAGAGCAGCAGCTTGATTCAGCAGCTCCCCGACTCCGTTGAGCGCCAGCAGGGCGCGATTGCGCCGACGAATATCCCATTCGGCCTGCTTGTGCTCTGTGACGTCAAGCAGGAACCCCTGATACGCGATGACGGCACCGGCTTCGTCTCGCGTAGCAAAACTCGATTCGTGGGCCGTGCGAATTTCTCCATCCCGCTTTCGGAATTGAAATTCGAAATCGACGACTTCGCCGTAGTCGTTCAGCAAACGCTGCCGGCGCTCGCGGTCTGCCGGGTTCACGTAGAGATCCGCAGAAATGTCTTCTCGAAGCAGCTCGTCGTGGCTGTCGTATCCGAGGATGCGCATGAACGCATCGTTGAAATCCATGAAGCGCCCCTCGGGAGTTGATATGAAAACGCCCTCTTGGACCTTTTCAAAGAGCGTCCGGTATTTGTTTTCGGCCTGGCGCCGCCGTGTCACGTCTTTGAGGACGTGTATCGTGCCAAGGCGGCCGCCCGCAGAGTCGTGGAACGCGGAATCCGTGGCGAGAAAGTATCCACCGAATGAGGGATCGACTACTTCGTCCTTCCCTGCGACTCCCTCACAGTAGGGGCAGCGGGACCACACGATGTTGCCCTGCCGAAGCACTTCTCGAACTGCACGGCCTGCCAGCGAATCGGCTGCGACTCCTAGACGCGCCGCCAAAGCCCGATTGACACTCAAGATGCGTCCGTCGAGCGAATGAACCAGAATGAGATCGTCAATCGAGTCAAACGTGTCGAGCCACTGCCGCCGAGCCACCGTGGCACTCTCGAACAACGCGACGTTCTGAGCTGTCAGCCCGATGAGATTTGCGACATTGCCCAAGAAATTCTGCTCCTCCACATCGAAAATGCGCGGGGAAGACGAGCCGATTCCGAGCAATCCAAAAGGCGCGTCCTTACCGGGTACCCGGACGAAGAAAACCGTGGCAAGCCTCTCCGCCTCCATCAAGGCATGCAGTGACGGCTCGCTCGTATCGCCAGAGAAGGTCTGCGGCGTGTCTTGGTGCAGCAACTTGTGTACCCACGGTTCGGCGGAAGAGAGGTGGCTGTATTGCTTCCGAAATGCGTCTGTGAAACCGATCCACGCCCGCCCCGTCAACGAGGGCGGCCTGCTCTGCTCGTCCAGCAGAAACACCAACCCGTGTGTGGCATTCAGAATTTCCACCAGTTGGCGCAACACCCCCGCGAGGGCGTCGTCAACCCGAGGCGACTGGCTCGCTTCCGCTGTGATCAAAGCCAGACGCCGCAGTTTCTCGCTCAAGTCCTCGGTGCGCGTACGGCCTGCCTCGAGGACCAGCACCGCCATTCCGATTCCCATCATGATTCCAAACAGTCCTTGAAATGAAACGCGGAAGAGCTCGGCTGAATGCACAGCCCAGTCAGGCCGATCCAATCCGTGCAAGCCGCGAAGCACTAAGGCACCGGCAAGCAGTTTCCAACCGACGCCACGATGACGCGAATGCGCCCGCCACAAGATCCAGCCTGCGGAAACGTAGAGCAGAGATTCAACCAGGGACTCAGCCCACTGCTCGACTTCCGGCAAGCGCGCCACAGAGCCCAATGCCACGAGCGCAGTCGCCGCGATGACTCCCAGCGGCCAAAGTTGGGCCATCGTTCTGCCTGGCCCGAGACACTCCAATACTGCTGCAAAGAACAACACCGCAACCATTAGCGACAGTGCCGTGGCGACCTGCGGATGGCCGGAGCCACCGTGCCAAAAAGAGAAAATTCTGAGAGCTTCTAGTCCGGCGTAGGCGGTCCAGCCGGCCAGCCAATAGCGAAAGAAACGCGCCCTGAAATTCGGCGCTAGCAAAAAGTAGATGGTTAACAAGATAAATACAGCGGAGCCTTCAATGAAGGCGACGGCGAGGAACCCCGGGTTGGACGCGAAGCTCATACGAGCCGTTCAGGGAGCGGCGCCCTTTCCAACATATCTGCTTACGATTCCAAGCGATTTCGGGGATATCAGGAAGCCATTAGGAAACCTAGCACACGGTTTCAAAATACGGCAACGAGCCGTAATACTGCGTGTGCCGTGCCTTATAATGGCTTCTACGGCGGAGCAACCGTGGAACCCGAGAAGATACTCGTCGTCGATGACGAAGAAGCCATCCGCGAGGTCATTTCGACTCTGCTGGATGCGCAAGGCTTTCGTTGTACGACCTGCTCCAACGGCCGCCAAGGCCTCGAAACATTCCGCAAAGATACCTACGACCTAGTCCTTAGCGACATCGTCATGCCGGAAATGGACGGGCTCAAGCTGCTGGCAGAGCTTCGGCTGGACGATCCCGATGTGCCTGTCATCATGGTCACGGCAATGCACGACATCTCGATCGCGCTCGAAGCGATCCGCGCGGGCGCGTACGACTACGTGTTGAAGCCGTTCGAAAAGGACCAGCTCTATCTCAGCGTACGGCGGGCGCTGGAACACCGCAGGCTCGTGCTGGAAAACCGCATCTACCAGAGCGACCTGGAACAGCTCGTCGCCGAGCGCACGCAACAACTTTCCATCGCGTTGCAGGACTTGGAGCAGTCCTACGATTACACGCTGGAGGCGCTAGGTGGCGCGCTTGACGCTAAAGACGCAGAGACGGAGGGCCACTGCCAGCGCGTGACGGCCTTCACGATCACGATCGCGCGAGCGATGGGCGTGGATAAGGGCCTGCTGCGTCACATTGCGCGCGGTGCTTTCCTGCACGATATCGGAAAGATGGGAGTTCCAGATTCGATCCTGCGCAAGCCCGGCCCGCTGACCGCGCAGGAGCGCGAAATCATGCGCCGGCACTGTGAGATCGGATACGCCATGCTCGCGAGGATTCCGTTTTTGAAGGAAGCTGCCGAGATTGTGCTGTCCCACCAGGAGTTCTACGACGGCACGGGCTATCCGCGGCGACTCCGCGGAGAGCAGATTCCGCTGGGGGCGAGAATCTTCGCGGTGGCCGATACGCTGGACGCGATGATCTCCGATAGGCCGTATCGCAAGGCGCTGCCGGTCTCGGCCGCTCGCGAGGAAATCAAGAAGTTCTCAGGAACGCAATTCGATCCGAGGGTTGTGGAAGTTTTCCTCGCGCACCCAGAGCGCGTCTGGCGCGAACTGCACGAGAAGACTGGCGATCCCTTCCGCCTCGCGCAGCTCGAGCACGTCTAGCCTGCCTCTCTTCTGGGACCACCTCGAAAAAGCAAAGCGGGCTTCATCCCGTGAGGCCCGCCAGATCCGTCCTCTGCCGCTTCTCTAGAACTCGAACCGCAACGCAAATTGCATCTCGCGCGGGTCGGCGGCCGTCGTCGAGATAACCCCGAACAGGGGGCTCGTAAAGACATTATCCGGGAGGGCAAAATTCGAGTGATTGAATGCGTTGTACGCCTCCATTCGAAGCTGGAGATGGTATCTCTCACTCCCGAGGTTGAAGTTTTTCACGAGCGCCATGTTGAAGTTGGAGAAATGAGGTCCGCGGAGGACGTTCCGGCTGCCCACTTGCTGGCCTGTCGGAGAGCTAAACGCGGCAGCGGCCGCTGCGGGATTTGCGAAGAGCTGAAGCTCTGGCCCAGGGGTTTCGTGGATGTGCGTTGAGATGGCGGCTTTGTTGCCGTCAAATATGGCCAGTGAATCGTTCAAAAGGCTTGTCGTCGACACTCCTGCGAACGGATTGAATGGAAATCCGGTATGCCAGCTCGCGGTGCCGGAGAACGACCATCCGCCAATTAGTTCGTCGAGCAACACGGACGAATCCTTTCCGAAGCGCTGCCCTCGGCCGAACGGAAGGTTGTAAATTCCGTCTGCTGTGATCGAATTCGTAAGATCGAATTCGGAATTCCCCTTGCACACGGCTTCGCTCCGTACATCGCAAAGAACAGCTAGGCTTGTCCCCTCTTGGTTTCCGATATTGTTTGAAATAATGGAGATGTCATCGAGCGAATGCGCATACGTGTAGTTGAAATCCGCCTGCAAGTTGTCGGAAAAGCGTTTCCGCAGTGTCACGAGTAAACCATTGTAGTTCGACCAGCCTTTATTGGTCAGAAACAAATTGTCTGCGAATTGCGGCGAAAGTCCAATTCCTAGCTGGTTGAAAAATCCATCTAACGTCATCGCATTGACTACGTTACCCAGGCCACCCAACTTGAGAGTATTGAAAAAGTCTGAGTACACAACTTGGGAACAACCGGCACCGCAGATCGCGGGGTCTTCAAGCATCGGCTCTGGGGTAATCACAGTGGCCGCCGTCGCGCCGGAAGCCCGGGCCTGCGACTCCAGGCCGGTGATGGCCTGAAACAGCGTCTGACCAGCCGCCGCATCATTGAAGTCGACCAACTGTCCGGCGTCCGCGAGTGCGACCAGGCGGTGAGCGTAACGACCGACCCACCCGAGCTCGAGCTGCATATTGCCAGGAATTTCCCTCTGCATATCCACCGAAAAAACATCGGCGTAAGGTGTCTTGAAGTTGGGATCGACGGAGTAGTTAGTCGCCCCCTGCAATACGCCCTCTACAAATGGCGTGAAGGGGTTCGTAAATGGCGGGGCGACCGGCGGCGTCAAAGGAGAGACGGGGAGATCGTTAATCCCCGTAAAACGCGGGTCCAGTGACAATGCCTCTTCGGGCGTCGGAGATGTCACCAGTGGAAACTCAGCGCCGTTCTGGGAGCTAAACAGCTGGCTGCTCTGATCCTGTATAAAATTGATGGAGTTAAGAGCCGTATGGTCGTAAATCAATTGAGCTCCGCCGCGAAACACAGTCTTGCGGTCACCCAAAGCCTTTCCAAGGAATCCTTCATGGAATGATGGGTTCCACGCCACAGCGAATCGGGGGGAGAAATTCGTCGGATCGCTCTTGTACAAAGAGGGACCGCCCGGATTCGCCTTCCCGCCAAGCGTGTATGTCATGATCAAAGCAGGATCAATGCCGCCCGTCCCAGCCGCTCCATCTGCGACGCGGCCCGCAAACACGGAATTGAATCCTAGATTGCCAATGCCCTCAATACCGTTGGTTTCGTACGGCACCGAATCGTATTGGTAGCGCAGGCCGTAGGTGAATGTCAGATCGTTCCGAACTCTCCAAGAGTCTTGGGCATATCCTTCGTATTCGTAGTATCTGTAATAGACCTTGTGAGGAGCGCCATTCGGCAGTGCGGTTCCGTTTTTCAGATAGTTGAACAACCCGATGTCCAGCCACCAGCTTCCCAGCATTCCCATGAACATGTTGTCCCAATCCGCCGCAGCCACGCCGCTGGGATCGAGAGGCCCCGTGGGCAAAATGTTGCTCGGCCGCAGAGTAGCATCCAGCGTCGGAGTCGTCTGCCCGATCCCAATGCCAACGAAATTGAAATCATTCACTTGAATATCGCGCGTACGAATGGGTTTAAACACGCCGCCGATCGCAATGGTGTGACTGCCATGCGTCTGAGTCCAGTCATCACGGAAAGTGGGAATCGGTACGATGCGCGCCTGCGTGCTCTGGCGCAGATAAGGAGCGTCAAAAGAGCCGTTCATCCAAGAGAATTGAAAAATGGTGCCGTTTGGCGCAAACGGCGATTCAAAGGACAGCTGGTTGCGAGACTCTCCGTACACAAATTGATTCACTGTGTTCGGGCTGATGGTCCACGTATCTCCGACCACCCACGCTTTGTCGGCCGTAATAATTGTCTGGCTGATCGGATCTTTTGGAAATTGCTTTGATGCCGCAATGCCAGTAGCCGCGCTCGCATTATTAACGTCGTCCGCCGTATTCTGATTATTGAAGTTAAATCGCGCGAACAGCTTGTGCTTGCTCGACATGGTGTAATCAATCCGACCCAGATAGATATTTTCCGTAAGCGGCGCGGGCGCGTTGAAGCGCAACCCACCTGTGTTCACACCATCTCCTTGGGTCATGTCGTTCGCAGCAGGATAGCGGCCAGCGATGAAACTCGTCAGCGCCGAGTCCGCCCCCGTGCACAATGGGTCGAGTCCCTGAACCGTTTGGGAGCCGCATGCGCCGGTTGGCGAAAGCAGTGTAATGCACTGCGGGGTGGTGTTTAGGCGGCTGGTTGCATCGCAGCCGGGCTTGTCGTTGATGTAGTTGATTCCTGCGCCCGGGCCATTTGTCGCAAGAGCAGTGATGTTAGCGAGCGGGACAATGCGGAGCACGGCATCGGACTTCCTGTCGCGCCGACCATCATAGTCAAAAAAGAAAAACAGTTTGTCCTTCTTGACGGGGCCGCCTAGATTGCCCCCAAACTGATTGCGTATGAGTTGTTGCCTGGGCACGCCTGATAACTG
This sequence comes from Candidatus Acidiferrum sp., assembly GCA_035622585.1. GTDB lineage: Bacteria > Acidobacteriota > Terriglobia > Acidiferrales > UBA7541 > Palsa-295. The sequence goes on along the minus strand of DASPVC010000022.1, from coordinate 72,661 downwards.
GTTGAAAAAGCTGTTCGCTTCTGTAAGAGCAGTGCGGTTCCATTCCTGCGCGATCCCATGCCATTGGTCGGTTCCACTCCGGGTTGTGATATACGTTGTGGCGCCGCTTCCGCGTCCAGTATCAGAGACCGGGTTCGCTACATCCGTTCGAAACTCCTGAACCGCTTCCACTGGTATGCCGGCCACGAGGGCAAAAGGCTCACCGATAGCGAAATCCTGTGCATCGATCCCATCGACAAGGATGTTGTTTTGATCGCTTCTCGCGCCAGTTACCGCTCCGCCTCGGGATAGGAGGGGATCGTCCGGGACGTCGGTCGTCGGCGTGACGCCAGGCTGCAGCTGCAAGAGCGCCGCTGGATTGTCACGGATCTGAAGTGGCAGGTCTTCGACGGTACGCATATCAAAGGTATTGCCGATCGTTGCGTTCGTCGTATCGAGGGTAATCGAACCCTGCGCGGTTACTGTAACAGTTTGATCGATAGCTCCCAGCTGCAACTTGACGTCTTGCGTCGTGGTAGTGGCCACTGGCAAGTACAGATTGCTGATCACCAGAGTCTGGAAGCCGTCTTTCTTGACCGTGAGAGAGTAGCCGGGTCCGGGAGCCAAATCCACGATCCGGTACCCACCGTCGCCAGCCGTCTTCGCGAAATAGGTGGTGCCGGTCCTCGTATCAACGAGCTTGACGCTGGCACCAGGAACCACTGCGTCGGAAGCGTCGGTAGCGACGCCTGTAATGGACGCGACGTTCTGCGCCTGCGTGATTGCCGGCAGCAAACCCAGCGTCACCAAAACAAGCAGTACAATGCAGACTAGCTTCGGCATGGCGCCCCCCTATCGGGCCATAACTGCCTAGGATTGAGTTCTTGTGGTGCAGATCGTCTTGCGAACGCCGCAATCGCCCCCGAAATTGCAAGCCTCGCGTGTCAAACGCATTCAAGTCCGTGAACAGGTCGCGCTACAAGTGCAACTTCCATACCAGAAAATGTCTCAAGCCGTTTATGAGGAAACGAACTGAATATTCAAGGAGATAAGAGGATTTGCTAGGCACGTTTCATACAGCGCAACGCAACGTATACCAGAATTGGTAGATGAGAATCCAGCCCAATTGCTAAAGATCATATCAGTGTACTTTATTTGCTACGGCTTCTAGCTCCGTCGGTTCGTCGGTACCGGACGGCAAACCTTCTAGCGGGTGGCATTGCGTCGGTGGTACGTGACGCCGAAGACGCCAAGAAAGATGCTAATGGCCGGTATGAGCAGCACGAGGATGCCATGGCGGAGGGCCGCGCTGCCCTGGCTCCCAGACGCAGCAGCGTTTTGGTAGCACATGGCGCAACCCTGCGCCACGGCTGCTGGGGCTGCGAATCCGATGGCTAGCATTGTCGAGGCAGCCAAAACCGCCCAGCGAAGGCCCACTTCAGCGCACAAAAACGGCCGAGCTTGCGACCAAGGTTGAGCCATTCTGCGTGTCGAAGCCATCATCGCTCCACCACAAGAATTGCGAAGATGACGAGCCATAATCCTCCCAGGAAATGCCAATAGAGCGCGGCGACGCGAGTCGCCGTCTCCAGCGTGAGGCGGCGCGTGGAACGCAATCCGACGACAAGCAATGCCGCCATCCCTCCGAGCACGTGCAGTCCATGCGCCGCCGTGAAGAGATAGAAAAAGCTGCTGGCCGGGTTTGTCGTGAGAAAGAGTCCCGCGGCCAGCATCTGCCGCCACGCCAGAATCTGCCCGACCAGGAAGAACGCGCCGAGAGCCGCGGTGACGCCCCACCAGTGGCGATGGTCGGCCTCGCGCCCAGCGACCAAGCAGCGGCGCGAACGCGCGAGCGTGAAGCTGCTCGCAGCGAGAATCAACGTATTCAGCCACAGAATACGTGGGAGCTCGATTGGCTGCCAGTCGCTACTAGGGAATCCGCGGCGCACAACCCACGCACTGATGAGCGCCATGAAAAACATCAGAATTCCGCCAAGCGCGAGGATCATCCCCGTCACATACACGCGCTGCGGAGTTCCTGAGTTGTCGTTCCCTCCTCGACCGCTGCCGAACGGCGCGCCGTTTCCGGAGTGCCCTCCCCCGCCTCGCTGAAGCAATTCCGCAACAGTGTCAACCGGCATGGCGCTGCTCCGTACTCCCGGTCGTATCTGAGACGGGCGGAATGTTCTGCGGTAGAAAATCTGTTTCTGCGCCGGGGACGCTGTATTCGTATGGCCCCCGATAAACCCTCGGAAAGCGACCGCCGAAATTGTCGGTCGGAGGCGGCGACGCAGCTACCCATTCAAGAGTTGTCGCGTTCCATGGATTGACCGCCGCTGGCGCACCTCTGCGGAGGCTCCAGAAAAGATTGTAGACAAAGACGAGCTGCGCAGCGGCTGTCACAAACGCCGCGATCGTCATGAAACGATGAAGCGGCTGAAAACCGGCGAGGTACGCGGCGCCGGTGGAATCGGCGTAGCGGCGGATTCCGCCGGCAATCCCGACAAAGTGCATCGGCATGAAGATGCAATAGACGCCCACGAACGTGAGCCAGAAGTGGATTATGCCAAGCGATTCGTTCATCGACCGACCGAACATTTTAGGGAACCAGTAGTAAGTCGCTGCCAGAATTCCAAAGATTGCGGCTACGCCCATGACGATGTGAAAGTGCGCCACAACGTAGTAAGTCGCATGAAGTGTGGTGTCCACTGCGGGTTGCGCGAGAAAAATCCCGGACAGTCCGCCCGTCACAAAAAATGAAACAAAACCGATGGCGAACAGCATAGGGGAGTGGAACTGAATTCTCCCGCCCCAAAGCGTACCGAGCCAGTTGAATGTCTTCACGGCGGAGGGCACGCCGATGGAAACGGTCAGGAGGGAGAAGGTCAGGCCGGAATAGGGATTCATTCCGCTGACAAACATGTGATGGCCCCAAACGAGGAAGCCGAGAAAGCCGATGGCGCAGATGGCAAACGCCATCGCGCGATACCCGAACACGGGCTTGCGCGAGAAATTCGCGAGGATATGCGAGACCACACCCATGCCGGGCAGAATTGCGATGTAAACCTCGGGATGGCCGAAAAACCAAAAGAGGTGCTGCCAGAGCAGCGGCGAACCTCCGCCGTTTGTCTGCAGCACTCCATTCACAACGAGGCCAGCCGGCATGAAGAAACTGGTTCCTGCCACGCGGTCCAGCACGAGAAGAATTCCTGCCGCGAAGAGCACCGCGAAGGCGAGCAAACTCAGAATCGCCGTGACGAACCACGCCCAAACCGTGAGAGGCAGGCGCATCAGCGTCATCCCGGGAGCTCGCATGTCGATGGTGGTGGCAATGAAGTTGATGGAACCGAGAAGCGAGCCGACGCAGAAGATCAAGATGCTCAAGGCCCAGAGCGATTGGCCCATCCCCTCGCCCGGACCCGCGATCTCGCCGAGTCCGCTCAGTGGTGTGTATGCGGTCCAGCCGCTGATTGGCGCTCCTCCGGGTACCACGAACGCCGCCATCATCACGACAAACGCCAGCAGAGTCAGCCAGAAGGACAACATGTTCAGGCGCGGAAAGGCCATGTCCGAAGCGCCGATTTGAAGTGGAAGAAGGTAGTTTCCAAAGGCGCTCTGCGGCGCCGCGGTTAACACGAAGAAGACCATGATCGTACCGTGCATCGTGATAAGCGCCAGGTATTGCTCGGGCGTCATGATCCCGCCGGGCACAAACGGCAGATGCGCGGCGGGCCACACGAGATGAAAACGCATGAGAAGCGATAGGATCGTTCCGACCGTCACCGCCACGAGTGCCAAAAAGAAATACTGAAGGCCGATGACCTTGTGATCGGTGCTGAAGACATAGCGGCGAAGAAAGCCTTGCAGCCCTCCTGACGGGGCGCGAGTTAAGTCATCCGCAGCACGAGATTGGGAACTCACTGGACAAGCGCCCGCCGCTTAAGAAAGCCGTCATAGTCGGATTGAGAGACAACGTTGAGATGGCTGTGCATCGTGCCATGCCCGAGGCCGCAGAGCTGCGTACACACGATTTCGTATTGTCCGATCCGGTTCGGCGTGAAGTGCACGGGAATGATCATGCCTGGGACGGTATCCTGCTGCAGGCGTAGCTCGCGGACGAAGAAGTTGTGGATCACATCCTGGGACCGGAGCAGCAATTCGACTGGCCGATCCACCGGGACGGTCAAATCAGAAACGACGATGTCATCGCGGCCTGCAGGGTCGTTCGGATCGATCCCCAGCGGATTTCCGGCTGGCGCATTGACGAGGCTTGGATCGAGCCGGCCGAATTTTCCGTCGGCGCCGGGATAGCGAAACGTGTAGACGAACTGATTCGTGGTCACTTCCACTTGAACGGCATCCGGTGCCGGGGGAGTGAATCGAACGCCCGCCCAGGCATTGCGTCCGAGAATCCCAAGACCGACAAAGGCCAGGAGCGTCACGGAAGTCCAAAGAACTTCGAGTGCGACATTGCCGCGAAGAAAGCTCGCTCTTTGCCCGCGATCGCGAAAGCGAAGGACCGCGTAGGCGAGCCCCAACTGCGCCAGGACGAACGCCGCGCCCGTCACGTACAAAGTAAGATCATACTGGCGATCGACGAGCACAGCGTCTTGCGAGATCGGCGGCGGAGCGGGATACAGCCGGGCGACGAAGACGTAGACCGTAACGGCGACAAACAGGCACAAGAAGATGGCAAGCAGAAGCGCCGGTGACGCAGAACCGCGCGAACGCAACTGAGAGCTCACCATTGACACGCCATCATACAAACAGAAGCCAGGGGAGAATTCAAGCGGACGCCACGATTCGCAGGCTCTACGCGGCGGGATATCTTCTGCGCATGCCGGCGACAGAGCCTTCAATCAGCTTTCTGAGAGTCGGCAGGTGGATATCGGAAAGGCGTTTGATATTGACACAGGACTTGCCCGCAGAGTGCTTCCCCAGCTTTGCCATCAATTCGTTGCGACCCGGAAATTCCGGGAGTGTGTACAGAGCTATGTTCTGTTTGCGCGGAGAAAACGCCACAAGCATCCAGTCCATTTCGCGTCCATCGGGATATCTGTAGCGGCAAGTTCCAAATCCCACGATGCTGGGCCCCCACATCTTGGGCTTGGCCTTCGTGGCCTTCGCCATCATGCCCGCGATGGTCCAGCAATCCTTGCGGACCTGGCCGTCCTCAATTGCGTTAAGGAAATCGGCAGCGGAAGCCTTCGTGAGCTTGGTCTTCAGCTCAGCCACTGGGTCCTCCGAATCTCAGAAACCCGGAGATTATCACGTATGGGAAAACCGTGTCGCCAGGAGTAGCACCACGTGCGGGAAGTATTGGTGCGGTCGAGTGGATTCGAACCACCACGGTATTGCTACCGCCAGCCCCTCAAGCTGGTGCGTCTGCCAGTTCCGCCACGACCGCAATCATGGGGTAAGCGAAGAAATTGTAGCAGAAGCCGCTACTTCTTGGGAGCCGGGTTCTGCGCGGGTGCTTGTTGGGCAGGAGCCGGCGCAGGTGCTTGCTGCGGCTGCACTGGAATCTGGATCGGTGCCGGCGTCGACGGCTTCGCGGGAGCCGTACCCGCCTTCTGCGTCTGCTCGAGAATGGAACCAGTACTTGTCGTAGGCGTGGCGCGCTTGAACGAGAGTGCCAGCGAAGTCATCATGAAGACGATCGCACACCAGGTGGTGGCGCGAGAGAGAAACGTCGCGGCGCCGCGCGGACCGAAAGCGGTCTGGCTTCCGGCTCCGCCGAACGCGCCCGCGAGATCGGCGGCATTGCCGCTTTGCAGCATGATGACGGCCACCAGGACAAAGCACACAAGAATGTGCAGCGTCACCAGGACCGGCATGAACCGCCAGCCAATCCAGATCAAGCCGGCAGCCACCACAAACGATACAGCCCATTTTGCCCACGACGGCATTTCCAACTCCCAATTCGCGCCGAAAAATTGCCTCGAATGGCGCGCCTAGAAATTCACAATCGCGGCGAACGACTTCGGGTCGAGGCTCGCTCCGCCCACAAGGGCGCCATCAATCTCGTCCTGCGCCATCAACCCTTTGATGTTTTCGGGCTTGACGCTGCCACCGTAGAGAATTCGGAGTGCGGAGGCCAGCTCAGACGTAAATCGTTCTGCAGCGAGACTTCGCAGGTAACCGTGAGCCTCGGCGGCGATCTCTGGAGTCGCCGTTCGCCCAGTGCCGATGGCCCACACCGGCTCGTACGCAATTAGAATACGCGAGAACTCGGCAGGGGTCAACGCGGCGAGGCCGCCCTCGAACTGCCGCTTCAGGACCGCTTGGGTGAGATTACCCTCGCGCTCGGAGAGAAGTTCGCCAACGCAGACGATGGGCGTCAGGCCCGCTTCAAGGGCGGCCTTGGTCTTGCGATGCACGGATTCGTCGGTTTCCCCGAAAAACTGGCGGCGCTCGGAATGGCCGATGATCACGACGCGGCAGCCGCTCTCGACCAACATGCGGGCGGAGATTTCGCCCGTAAAGGCCCCTTCGCGCTCCCAATGCAGATTCTGCGCGGCGATTTCGATCGATGAGCCACGCACGGACTCAACGGCTGCAGCAAGATCCGTGAATGGAGAAGCCACGATAATGTCGCAGTGCTTGGTGGAGGCGACGAGCGGTAGAAACGCCTGAAAGAAGGCGCGCGTTTCCGCGGCCGTCTTGTACATCTTCCAATTGCCGGCGATGACGGGGCGGCGCAATCGGAACTCCTTAGTTGCCGCCAGCGGCGTTAGTGAGGGCTTCGACGCCGGGAAGCTTTTCGCCCGCCAGGAATTCGAGCGAGGCACCGCCGCCCGTCGAAATGTGCGAAATTTGGGAGGCTAGACCAGACTGCTCGACCGCCGCGACCGAGTCGCCGCCGCCCACGATTGACGTGGCGCCAGCTTTTGTGGCTGCGGCGACGGCGCGAGCCATCGCGAGCGTACCTTGCGCGAAGGCGGGGCGCTCGAACATGCCGAGCGGGCCGTTCCAGACAATCGTGCGCGCCTTCGAAATCTCGTTGCCGTAGAGTTCGACTGTTTTCGGGCCGACGTCGAGACCCATCCAACCGTCCGGGGTAGCCGCGATGTCCGCGATTTTCGTGACTGCAGAATCCGGCGACTCCGCAAGCACGTGGTCCACCGGCAAGACTAAACGGAACATGCGACTACGAGCCTCGTTCAACAAGCCGCGCGCGAGATCGAGCTTGTCGTCTTCCACGAGCGACTTCCCCACTGGCTGGCCTTGTGATTTCAGAAACGTATAGGCCATCGCGCCGCCGATGAGCATCGAGTCGGCCAGCTTCATCAAATTCTGGACGACTTCGATCTTGTCGGAGACTTTGGCGCCGCCGAGTACCGCGACAAAAGGTCTCTCGGGATTTGAAATGGCCCTGCCGAGATACGCGAGTTCCTTTTCCATCAGCAGGCCCGCCGCGGCTTTGCTGACGAACTTGGTGATGCCGACGACGGAGGCGTGCGCACGATGGGCTGAGCCAAAGGCGTCGCAGACAAAGAGCTGATCACAGAGCGCGGCAAGCTGCTTCGAGAATTCCGGATCGTTCGCTTCTTCCTGAGGATGGTAGCGAACGTTTTCGAGAAGCAGGACGCCGCCATCGGGCAGGGATTTGCTCTTTGCGAGTGCGTCCGCTCCAACGCAATCAGACGCGAAATCGACCGGCCTGCCCAGCAACTCGCGCAGGCGCACGGCGACAGGCGCAAGTGAATATTTCGGATCGACTTTGCCTTTGGGCCGGCCGAGATGCGAGGCCAGGACGAGGCGAGCGCTGCGGTCGATGGCCAGCCGCAACGTCGGCAAAGTTTCGCGGATGCGCGTGTCGTCCGTAACCTTGGCGCCGTCGAGCGGGACGTTGAAATCGACGCGAATGAAAACGCGCCTGCCCTTGAGATCGAGATCGCGGATTGAGAGTTTGTTCATCGTAGTCGCTGAATGGGCCGGTTTGACTCGACAACGCTACAGCTTTGCGGCCATGAGTTTTATGAGATCGACGCAGCGGCACGAATAGCCCCATTCGTTGTCGTACCACGCCAGCACCTTGACGCAGTTATTGCCGACAACGCGTGTATAGCCAGCGTCCACAATTGAGGAATTGGGGTTGCCGCGGAAATCGACGGAGACCAACTCGTCCTCGGTGTAAGCGAGAATTCCCTTCATCGAACCCTCGGCAGCGGCTTTGAGCGCGGCGTTGACAGATTCAACAGTGGCGGGCTTTTCGGTCATCACAGTGAGATCGACGACGCTCACGTTGGGCGTCGGCACGCGCAGCGAATAGCCGTCGAGCTTGCCCTTGAGCGCGGGAATGACGAGATGCAAAGCTTTGGCTGCTCCGGTTGTCGTGGGAATCATCGAAAGAGCCGCGGCGCGAGACCGGCGAAGATCCTTGTGCGGCAGGTCGAGCAGGCGCTGGTCGTTGGTGTAGGAGTGAATCGTCGTCATCGTGCCGACGCTGATGCCGAACGTGTCGTGAAGCACTTTCGCGACGGGAGCGAGGCAATTTGTGGTGCAAGAGGCGTTCGAAACGACGTGATGCTTGGCCGGGTCGTAGGTCTTGTCGTTGACGCCGAGCACGAAGGTGGCATCGGGATCGGTTGCGGGCGCTGATATGATGACTTTCTTCACCGGGCCGCGAATGTGTTTGCGCGCCTCCTCGCCCTTGGTAAAGAGGCCGGTAGACTCGACGACAATCGATGCGCCGACAGACGCCCAGTCGAGCTGCGCGGGATCCTTGACCTTGAAGACTTTGAAACTCTTGCCATCCACAGAAATGGAGTCGTCGGTATGCGTTACGTGGTTCGAAAGATTGCCAAGAATCGAATCGTATTTCAGCAGGTGTGCGAGGGTTTTCGAATCCGTGATGTCGTTGACCGCGACGATCTCGATCGAAGGATCGCCCAACGCCGCGCGGAAGATGTTGCGGCCGATGCGTCCGAAGCCATTGATTCCGACCTTGACTGCCATGAGTCCTCCGGGGAGTTGCATGGGAAAATCAACCTGCGGGAAGGGCCTGCAGGGGTGGCACGCCAAAGATGCTAGGGTGCGGGGCGGAAAAAGTCAACGCAAGCACGCGAACGGCGGTCAGTTGAACACTTCGACGCGAATCACAGTGTCGCCCGCAAAGGTGACAAACGTCGTCGGAGCAGGCGGGTTGCCGTAAATCCAATCCTCGGTCTCGTTGCCCTCAGGGCCCTTCTCGCGCACCTTGTGCTCCGGACGTCCCATCGCGGCGATCACCATTTCCTGATCCATTCCGACGACGGCACGATGATCCTTGATGGCGTCCTGAAACTGCGGGGGAAGAGTGTCAATCCAGTTGACTGCTGCGGAATGCTGCTTGGAAAAATCGAACATGGCCGAGAGATCGCGCTTCAAGTCATCCGGGCTCATGTCTGGCACAGGGCGCCCGTAATCGAGAATCAGTGTGGCCCCGGCGACTTCAGCCGGGCCCGAAGGTGGCGGCGGAGCCGCTTCGACATTGCCAATGCCAACCTGAAGGTGCTCCCGCCAGTGAAAATGCTTCTTCCCGCCTCCATTTATTTGAAGGACGATGTCCTGCGAGCGGATTTCCAATCCCGTGATCTGCACAGTGTCGCCCTGGCTCGCGGCCGTGCCGTAGAGCCGTAGCGCGTCGCTCAGCTTTTGCATGTTGATCGGTTTGCCCGCGGCAATCCTGAATCCCTTCTTTCCGCCGGGCAGTGACTGCACCAGCTTGGCGAACTCTCCGTTCACGTAACGGATCAACAGGAGACGAGACGTCGGCTGCAAGGGTTGCGAGGAATGCGCGGACGATTGAACCGGCGTATTTTGTGGCGGAGTGTCCGGATTCGATGGCGCCAGTGGAGCGGGATTCGCAACGGATGCGGCGGGCGGCTCCGAGCGAAATCGCAATACAGCCTGCTGATCGGCGCCCAATGCGAGCAGAACTGCGGCGACGAGCGTGAATCCAGCATTCATGGCAGATTGAGACTATTGTAGGGCGTTCCTTCCGCTAGGGAAACAGATGTGTTGACGGACCGAAGCAGTTGCCCGGCTAAGAGCGGCGGCGAACGTCGGAAGGAGTCGATGCGCCGAGCAGCGCTGCGAAGGCGCTGACGACCGAGATTCGAATTGCGTCGCGGCGCGTGACGATGTCGCGCGTGAGAACGCCCCAGGCACCCTGCGCGTCGCGGATGCCTTGGCCCTGAGCGAAGTCATCGATGGCTTCCGCAAGCTCGACGCCGCGATCAACCACCTGCTGAACGAGCGGCTCGGGCAGCAGTACGGCGCCGGACTGCCCGAACGCACCGCGGCCCGAAGCGTCGGCAACGTAAGCCCAATTTTCGAGAAAGACCCAGCGGCTTCCCGATTGGTGCACAAGGTCGAGCCCTCCTTCAAGCCCAATAAAGTATTGCCAAGGCTCGCGTCTTTCGCGGCCGATGCGCGCAACAGCTTCTGCACGCTGGCGAGCCCCTGCCATGGTCTCCTCACGTGAAAGCGGGGTGTGGCGAACACCGCTTGGCACGTCGACCGCGGCAATTTCGAACTGCGCGGCGCCATGAAAGCGAGGAACGATCAAGTCCAAAGCCTCGCGGACGGCGTCCAGTTTCGGCCGGCGAGCGCTGCCGACTGCAACGATTAACTTCTCCATGGGCTAGTTCGAATGCTTCAATCTTTCCACAGCTGGGTCTGCTTTTCGCGGGAGAAGCGGGAGGCAAGAAAATCCTTGAGGTCCTCGATCGTCGAAAACACCTGGTCGGAACAGCCGAGCATCCATCCGTCGACTTGTTCAACCGGGAGAGTCGTCACCAGATAGACGGGTATGCCCTTCCGGTAGGCTGCGGTTAGGGCTGCGGGCGTGGCGCTGTCATGGCCAGTTGATGGATCCAAGTAGCAAATCAGATAGTCGGCCCGGTTTTCGATCAGGCCAAGGTTGACGGCAACGATTTTTCTCACCGCGCGACGGAAACGATCGAGGTCAGTCGTCTGCCAGCCGCGAAGATTTGCGCTCTCTTCGTCCGTGAGGCCCTTGACCGCGTCCTCGGTCGGATCGTACACGCGGTGGCCGAGTTGATCCCGGAGGAAGGGCGCAAGTTTCCGGCGCCAGAGCGCTCTGCTCTCTTCCGGGGCGTCAACGGGGCCACAGAGATAGGCAAGCATGGGTCGGGCGGACAGACTCTACCACGCCCGGCGGCAACTGACCACTGGGATTGGATTCAAAAGCGAAGGCAAAAGTCTGGAGCGGGATAAGAGAATCGAACTCTCGCCTCCACCTTGGCAAGGTGGCGTACTACCACTATACGAATCCCGCTCGATCGGCCCACACCCACTACTTTATTTTTATAGCATGGCCCTCGGAGAGGGACAAGAGCCAGACTGAAACGGACCGAAGACGCCGTTCGAGGTCGCGCAGAAGAATTTCGCGACCGGCTCAGTCGACTTCGAGAATGCGGGTCGCCTTCACCACCGGCGACTTTTTCTGACGATCGGCGAAACGCTCGGCACGTTCGCGATCGATGTATACGCGCGCAAACTTTTCGCCATCCTGATAGTAGACCGTGACCTGCCAGTGGCGATGCTTACGGCGGCGATCCCGGTGAAGCCGGCTGGACTTGGTTCCCTTCGTCTTTTTCCTCACTGTTGAGTCGCCCCCCTTAAAAATCGAGACTATGGCAATTTCGCGCTGGCGCGCAAGTAGCAAGTTGAGGGTTAACCTTCCGAGTATTTAGTCGTTGCGAGAGCCGCTATCACACGGTGCGGCGTCGATTTACCGACATCTAATTCGCCGATCACCGGATACTTTTTGCATCGAGCGCGCGTATCACCGATTGAAAGAGAGGGTGAGGCAAATGACCTGCTGCATGACCAGCGAAGTTCAGATCGAAAACCCGCGGCATCACCCGCCGGAGACCGTGCTGGCGCTGCGCGACGTTCTGAGCGGCGGAGCCACGGTTGTCCCCGATCCTAAGCGACGTGGATTCTACGAAGTGCAAAGCGACACGCTCACCTACTACGTCCACATTTCACCCGTCAGTGGAAATATTCTGCTTCTCGCTACGTGGCCAAACGCGGACCAAATACACGGTGAAGGTCAGCCCGCGTGAACCACTTGTAGCAACGGGTCGACTGCTCAGGGGGCGAGGTCGGCGGCCTTGACGTTAAGGCTATCGACGGCGTCTTTCTTGAGCTTGTAGAGCGCGGCGCCATCGGTGGCCTGCGCATAGACGAAGTCGCCCGAGGCTTTCGAGACCCGCACTGTGAGCTCCTTGCCAGTCTTGTCGGTCAAGACAGCGGTCACTGCCGGATTTGCCACCTGCGCGAGTAGATTCGGCGCGGGATGATCGATGACTTCTTCCGCCGTGAGTCCGCTCAGAGGATCGAGCAATTTCCAGCCAGACGCAGGCTTGCCCTTTTGGTCGGCCGGTGCGTCGAAAACCCAATCTTCCGGGCTGTCTTTCTTTCGGCTCAGGGCAAGTGACCCGCTGGCATTGCGGAGCTGAATCTCTTGAATGTCCGTGGAATCGGCGTGGACGACCCTCTTATCGCGCAAGTCGGCAAACGTCTCTGTGAGTTTCTTGTAGAGGTCGTCATTCACGCGGAAGATCGTCGGCCGCGAAACATCCCGTGCGAAGTACGCGTTGCCGTCCTTCTTCCCGACCAATAATGTGTATTGGCCGCCTCGGGCATCTGTCGCGGTGAACGAAACTGGCGGACTTGAGAGTCCGTAATGAGCAAGATCGTCCGGCTTCTCACTGGCGACGGAAGTCATGGTCGCGTTGCTGATCGCCTGAAGCAGCGAATCGACGGCGTCCTGTGAAGCGGGCGTATTGAGCGGCTTCGCGATCCTCCACTGATCGCTTACTTTCGCAGCCGCGATTTCGCCGGAGGAGTTCTTGACCGTAAACGATCTCACCTGCGAGCTGTCGAGATGGACGACGGCGCGATCCCTAAGCGTGTCCAGCGTTCTGGCGGTACTGGTCGAAAGCAAATCCGGCAAGAGAGACACGTCCTTGCCGCCGTCCACTACGGCGTAGATTGAATCGCCCGTGAACGTCTTGCTGCCGACCAACAGAGTGTGCTTCGAGCCATTTGCGAGCTGCAGCTCGAGCGAAGCCTGAGGCGGGTCGAGTCCGTAGGCTTTCAGCCGGTCCGGAGTACCAGGTTCGGTCTGCGAGACTTCTGCGCCCGCGACTTGATCGACGATGCCGTCGACAACCGATTGATCGGCTCCGGTTTCGACGGGCTCAACAATCTGCCAGGCGCCGTCGCGCTTCGCACAATGAATTGCTGGATCACCGGGACGCGCGGGATGAGAAAGTACGAACGAGACGACATCCGAGGCTTGAATCGAGTAAGCCCGTTTGGCGGGTTCGCTTTTTGCCTCGTTTCCTCGCTTCCAGTCGAAGTAATAGACGACGACGCCAAGCACAACCGCAAGGCCGAGAATGATTAGTGTCGTCTTCTTGATGAGCATGGCCGTTCTTACAAACCGTCTAGCGGCGCTTCCACCAGATCGATACGCCCGCTAGAATGACGAGTCCGGGAAGGAGCAGGAGCTCGAACCAACGAAGCGCGGCCATCTGGCTCTCGGTGAGCGTGATTCGGCGAGCCGTGGGCGGTTTCGGGCGAATCGAAATCAGGTTCTCGTCCTGCGCCAGCCAGTCAATCGTGTTGAAGAAAAGATCGCCGTTGTGCTGAAGCCCGAGCCACTGGTTCTCAGCGAAGGCAGAATTGCCGATCACCACGAGACGCGAGCTCTTGTCACCTGCTTGGCGGCTGGCCGCTACACCGAGGGAAAGCGGTCCAGCGGTCTTGGGGTTGAACTGAACCTCGCGCACGAGCTTGGGAATAGTGAAACTGCGCGAAGACGTCTTGAGAAGTTCAACGGCCTGAGGATCAGACTTCGCACTGTCAGCGATCGACACAGTTCGGGCAAGCTCGAAGAACGTCATGCCGCCCTGCAAATTCTTGGTGATCGGGCTGTCGCCGTAATCCACCACCAAAGGCGTACCTGGCCCCGTGCCAAAGAGCCGGCCCACGCCGCTCGCATCCACCACAACGTTGTTGCCCACGTTGATGTTCCACGCCTGGAAGATATCGCCCAGTTTGGGGTCGGTCTCCGGATCAACCTCGATCAGCAGTTTGCCGCCCCCATCGAGATACTTGCTGACGAGCGTCGCTTCCTGCGGGAAGTATCCCTGTGCAGGACCGGCGATGACCACGATGTCGCAACTCGCGGGAACGCCATTTTCAGTCACGAGATTGATCGAGTTGGTGTTGTAGCCCTCTTTGCGAAGCCCTTGCTCGACAAGCTGATAGCCCTGAGCACCGCTATCGCTTGTCAATTTCTCGCCGTGTCCTGTAACGAAGCACACCATTTTCACGCTGTTGCGCGTGACCTTCATGATCGCGGCGGTAACGTCCTGTTCGGAGTACGCAAGTTCGGGGCCCTCGCCCGCCGAGGGCTCGATGGGCTGATGCTTCGGTCCGGCGCCGATGATGACGTCGCCCATGTGCGTGGCGCCGTATTCCTTGGCGACTTCGGGCTTTTCGGTCGGGTCCACGTTTTCGAATTTGATATGGGGGCTGACGTTCTTGTACTCGGTCATCAGATCGTTGAGCTGTGCGTTCGGACTCTTCGCGAAACGGACGATCGTAATGTCCTGGGAAAGACCCCGAAGAACCTTCTTAGTCTGATCGGAGAGCGTGTAAAGCTTCTCACTGGTCAAATCGAAACGCTTATGATGCCGGTAGCTGACGAAATTGAGCAGCCCGAGAATGGCCAGCACAGCGAGCGAAAGAATCGTCGTATTCGTACCAAGTTGCGAAGAGCGGCGCGAAAAGAATCCGACAATCCCGCCGAAACCAAGAACGATCGCGCCTAGGAGAAGGACGCCGCCGCCGATAAGCAGCGCTTTGCTGGCGAGACGCAGTTCACCCTGGTAGGAGTAGACGGCGTAGCCGCCGATCAGCACCAACATGCCGGCCGTTGCGATGCTCTCGGCCCATTGATTTCGAGTCCACTTCTTCATTCGATGAGTCCCCCAAAAGCGAAGAGGCGCGCCCTACAGCTAACGGCGCTCGGCCCAGGTCAGGCCCGCCGCCAGCGCAGCGAATCGATCGAGCGCACCGTTAGAAAAACGAAGAATGCGATGAAACTCAAGTAGTAGACAACGCCGGACGTATCAATTATTCCTCGTGTAAAGTCTTCGAAATGATTGATAACGGACAGATATTGCACGGTCTGTCCAAGAGCGCTTTCCGCATTGCGAGAGCCAAAGTCAATGGCCCATAGAAAAAGGAAGGCGCCGAACGTGAGCGCCGCCGCGATAATCTGGTTCTCCGTGAGCGAAGATATGAACGAGCCGAGCGCGAGGAGACATCCTCCAAACAAAATGACGCCAAGGTATCCCGCGAAAACCATGCGCAGCGGCGCACTGGGATCGGTGTGAAGCCAAACGTAAACGACATAAAGTCCGGTTGGGAGCAGCATGGCGGCAAAAAGCGTGAGGGATGCCAAAAACTTTCCGATGACGATGTCAACCTCACGAATTGGTGAAGTCATCAGCAATTCCATCGTGCCTCGCTTGCGCTCCTCGGCAAACAAACCCATGGTCACCATGGGCATGAAGAAAAGAATGAGCAGCGCAAGCAAGCCCAGAAACGCCCGGAACATTTGGCTCGGCGCGTCGAACTCCGGGGGCATCCCAAACGACTGTTCAACGATGTCCCTGAGGTACAGATTGAAAAAGAACGCGCTCAAGAGGAGGAACAAGCTGACGACGACGTAGGCCACTGGGGAAACGAAATAATGACCAATCTCCTTGCGATAGACCGCGTACATACTCCGCATCATCGGGTTATCTCCGGTTAATTAGACGCTTGCGCGTGCGCGGCGTCATCGGTGGTAAGTTGCAGGAAGATGTCTTCGAGACTCAGGCTTACGCCGCGAAGTTCGTACAGGTCCCAGCCCTTTTCGACGATGTTGGCAGCAATGAGGCTGCGAACCTCCTTGCCCGACGCAACCTCAAGTGTCGCTGTCACGTGCCCGCTGGCTCGTGCCGGGCTTACCTCCACGGAACTGGCGCCGGGAATCCTCGCGAGCAGCTCCTTGAAGGGTTTTTCTGGCGCTTGGGCTTCGACGTGAATTTTCTGCGCACCTTTCAATTGCGTCGTCAGATTCTGCGGCGTGTCCACCGCGACGATCTTGCCCTTGTTGATGATCACGACGCGGTCGCAGGTCATGCTGACCTCGGGCAAGATGTGGGTCGACAGGATGATCGTGTGCGTGCCAGCTAGGCTCTTGATGAGGTGACGAACCTCGATAATCTGCTTCGGATCAAGACCGACAGTCGGTTCATCCAAAATGATAACCAGCGGATCGTGCACGAGCGCCTGAGCCAGTCCCACGCGCTGCTTGTAGCCTCGAGAGAGGCGCTTGATAAGTTCCGTCCGCTTGTCGCCGAGATTGGTCTTCTCGATCGCGTCGGAGATGCGCGCGCGGCGCTTGTCCCCAGGCACATTCTTGATGCGGAGGACGAAATCGAGGTAGCTCTCGACCGTCATGTCCGGATAGAGCGGAGGCGTTTCGGGCAGGTAGCCGATGTGCCGGCGCACCGCGAGCGAATCTGTGGTCACGTCGAAGCCCGCAATTCGCGCCGTGCCCGAGGTCGCTGGCATGAACCCGGTCAGGATTCGCATCGTGGTGGTCTTGCCGGCGCCATTGGGGCCGAGAAAACCCAGGATCTCGCCTTCGTTTACGCTGAAAGAGACATGGTCCACTGCCGTGACCGGCCCGTAGGCCTTGGTCAAATCCGCCACTTCGATCAATGCATTCCTCCGAATGAAATATGAAGAGGAAAAACGGAACTATCCGGAAACCCGCCGGACGGTCTTTTATACCAAAAACGAGTTCAAAACTGAACGCGACAAAGACGTCTCAATTCAAGAGAAGCCGCTCAACCACATAAAGTTCGATGCGGCCAAGGCGCGCGACCGTTGCCGAACGCCCAGCGGGTGCCTCTGCTCGCCTTTCCAAACAGGCAACGAGCACCGCTCCCGCTGCATCCACATGCCTGAATCATGCCCCCGTCCCGGAAGCAGGACGATTCGAAAAGCCTTCGCGACAGTGGCGCGGCGCGGAATGATCAGGCCGTCGCGAACGGAGATGTGCGTTGACACGCTCCAGCCCTTTTGTTATTCAACTCGTTTGGCTATTTGCGCTGGGATTGCAAGGTGGGGCGTCTCGAATCCGTCTGGGAGCGTCTGGCGAGAATCCGATGGGGACGGAACTATTTGCGAGGCCCGCGCCCAAACAAACGCAGCCGAGCGACGGAGCAAACTCGATGGCAGAAGTTCAGGTGAACGGATGAAGGATCCTCGAAGGATTGCTATCGTTGCCGTTTGTACGGCTGCGGTTCTTTTCGTAGGTTGCGGCGGCTCCTCCCAACAGATCTCGATTACCCTGGTTACGCCTAGCGGTGTTCTCTCGGTCGATGAGAGCCAACCGACCGCTGTTCCGCCAATCGTCCCTACGCTCAGCTTCACGGCCGCAGTGGGTGGCGACACCAAGAACCAAGGGGTGACGTGGCCAACCCAGAGCAACAACCTCCTGACCGGATCAAGCTGCTCGGGCTGGGGTACCGGGACCGGACAATGCGGAACTGTGACGAGTACAAGTGCGTTCACGGCCACATACACGCCTCCGAGTAACCTGTCCGCCAGCGAGACGATCACCCTCAAGGTCGAATCCATCACAGAGCCATCCGTCACTAAGACGGCGTCCATTACCGTCGTTCTGCCCCCTACTTTCACGGTGACCAGCTGCAACCCTCCCAGCCCGCCGGCGGGGTCTCCTTGCGTGCTGCCGGAGGGAAAGAACGGAGTTCCCTACATATCGAGCGGTTCGAATCAGGTGACGATTGCCTTCACCGGCGGCGTCTCGCCCTACCAGGTAACGATTTCTTCCTATGCGAGCGCTTTGACCCTTCCCCAGTTGTGCCTGGGCCTCACTACTTCCACGACCAGCACCTCGGCTGCAATCACCGGAACGCCGTGCAATTTCGGAACGACTACGTTCACAGTGCAAGTGGTAGACAGCGGCGGTACGCCTGCGGTCCCGCAGCTTTATTCGATCACGATCGATCCGCCACCCCCGCTTTCGGTTACCACCACCTCCTTGCCGCCGGGCTTTACGAATTTCCAGTACAGCCAGGCTGTCACGGCTCAGGGAGGGGTCACGCCGCTGACGTGGACGATGACGCCGCCGCCCGCCACTAGTCTGCCGCCTGGTCTCTCGTTCAATACGGCCACCGGACTGATTAGTGGAGTTCCGGAAGGACAGGACGCGACGGGTTCCTCATGCTCACCGGTCGTGGCGGGAAAGTACTGCTTTTCCGTCCAGGTGACGGACTCAGCGTTGATCCCGCCAAACTCGACGCACCAAGTCGCGCCGCCCTCGCCGCTGCCCCTTTCGATCACGATTCAGGTACCTCCGCCGCTGCAGATCACGACGGCGAGTTTGCAAGGTGGTACGACCGCAACCGGATACAGCCAGTCCTTGCAGGCGACCGGAGGAGTGACCCCGTATACATGGAGCGTGATCCAGGGTCAACTTCCTGCCGGGCTGACTCTGACGACGCAGGGAGACAGCACCGGCAGCGTTTCAGGCACACCGATTCTCGCCGGAGATAGCACGTTCACTGTACAGGTTACCGACTCGGAGGTCGTGCCTCAGACGAAGACGGCCGTGTTCACCATCACCGTCGCCGCGAACAACAGCAGCCCCACGGTTAATGATGCCCTGCTGGATGGCTCGTACGTATTTCTCTTCAACGGCTTCGATAAAAACGGATCCGCAATCGTCGTGGGAACCATTACAGCCGACGGCAAGGGGAATATCACAGCTGGCACGGAAGACAGCAATCGGAATTCGGGCGTTGCTACCGGAGCCAGCGTGACCGGCACCTATTCGCTCGGCACCGATGGCCGAGGCACGATGGAGCTCACATCGGTATTTCAAAAACAGGCCCCGCTCACGGTGGACTACCATCTGGTCTTAGATTCGAGCGGCGGCGCGCGGTTCTTCGAGGACAACTCGACAAAAACAAGCACCGATATCCTGCAGACCCATGGGGAAGGAATCATGAAGCCGGTAGAAGGTTCCGGCTTTGGGCCTACAAGTTTTGCGGGAAACTACGCGTTCGTATTCCCCGGCCAGGATTTGAATGGAAAGCCCGCGGCTCTCGGCGGCGTCGTTCACGCGAACGGAAGTTCGCTCCTAACCCCTGGCACGAGCGACTTTAACGATGCGGGCACGTTCAGCTCGGGCTCGCTGTCCGGAGACTTCTCGTTCATCGCAGGAAATCGCGGAGCGGCCTCGATGACGTTCCCGCTGCCGAGCGGTCAGACGACGCTAAGCTTTGTTTTCCACTTCATTTCGCCGTCGGATCTCTTCTTCGTGGAAGTGGACAGTTCGCAGAATACGCTGCTGCCGACGCTGGACCGCCTGGGCGGCGAGATGATCCTGCAAAATCCCGAAACTGTGTTCAACAACACCGTTCTGGCGGGAGCGAGCGTGGCTTCCGGGATCGGGCTCAGCGGCTCAAATTCAGACGTGTTCGCTGGGCTTTTGACGGTGACGACGTGCGACGGCAGCACGCCGATCTCGCTCAGCTATGACGAAAACAACGGCGGCACTGTGACCTCTCCTTCGTCTCAAGGAACCTGCACGATGGGACTGAATGGAAACGGCCGCGCCAGCTTCTCGTTCACAGGCTTTACCGCTGCGCAAACGCGCGTAGCGGCGGCGTACTTGACAGGACCGGGGCAAGGCTTTGTCCTAGGCAGCGATGCTGCGGTCACGACCGGCCTGCTCGAGCAGCAGTCCGGAGGCCCCTTTGCCGATTCTTCGGTGTTTGGCAGCTATGCGTTGAGCGCACCGCTGATAGCCGAAACCCAAGTGGAAAACGTTCTTGGACAGGCGGTGGGCGACGGGCTCGGGAACATCATCGAAAAAGACGCTGACGGCAACACTGTCAGCGTGGTGGATGAAATCGACCCCCCGGCGACAAGTGCTCCGACTCTCGACCAGGCCTTTTCTGCAGTGCTCAGCGGCCTTGCGGCCAGCGGTCGCGGGACATTTACGCCTGGAGCGCCAGTACCGAAAGGACTCCCGGCGAGCGGATTCTTTTACATTGTATCGCCAGGGGACTTCCGGATGATTTCGACGGACCCAAGCGATCAGCATCCGAATCTCTTCTTCTTCAATCACTAAAGCGAAGTATGAGCGGTGAACAGCGAGACGCCGATGAGCGGGGTCGGAGGCGCTTCAGCTCTTCTGGTGGGAATCTTTCTCAATCAATTTCAGCGCGGCTGAATTGATGCAGAAGCGGAGCCCCGTCGGCTTGGGGCCGTCCTCGAAAACATGCCCTAAATGGGCATCGCACCGGCTGCACATCACCTCGGTGCGGACCATGCCGTGGCTGATGTCGCGCTCCATCTCGATATTCTCAGCCTCCACGGGCTGCCAGTAGCTCGGCCAGCCCGAGCCTGAGTGGTATTTGGCTTCTGAGGAAAACAGCGGCTGCCCGCAGCAGACACACACGTAGGTGCCGGCGGTCTCGGTGTCCTCGTACTCGCCGCTGAATGGTGGCTCGGTTCCCTTCCTGCGAGTGACGTGATACTGCTCTTCGGTTAGGTTCGACCGCCACTCGGCATCGCTCTTCTTGATCTTGTCGGCCATGGATCTCACAGTTCGGGACGAAATCGCCATCATCCCGGCGGTCTCAGCTTACACCATGAGTGCGGGCCGCACCATCGGCTGCCCTGTACGTGCAGACCCGCGCGCTGCTGATACCTTATGCCGGTCATCAGCAATTTCGATTGGACTTGCCGAATTGCCCGCATCTAGAGTTTTTCGCCTAGGCGAGCGAACCCAGCACACTTGCCCGCGTTGCCGCGCCGTTCCCCAGAAGCTTGGGGTTTGCATCTCGGCGACGTGTCCACACGCGAAGCGGCTCGCAAAACTTCAAGCCGTGAGATAAATGAGATGGGTGCAATGAAAAACACGGGCGCCCGGATGAAGGCAAAGGGCGATTTGGCTCGGGCAGCGGGCGGAACCTCTCCTGCCTCTGCCGCGAGCTACGTCCTGCCCCTGGAGGAAATCACCCACTTGGCGCAAGAGGGCGGCAAGCCGGCCGAAACGCTGAGCAACGTGGTCGCGCTGATTGCGAAGCGCTTCAAGACAGACGTGTGCTCGGCCTACCTTCTGGAACCGGATCGAAGCAACCTGGTGCTCGCGGCGACGCTTGGCCTGCGGCCGCAATGCGTCGGCACGCTCCGCATGGCACTCAACGAGGGGCTCGCTGGCTTGGTGGCCGAGGAATTGCGCCCAGTTGCTGTGGAGCAGGCCCAGCTGCACCCTCGATTCAAATACTTTGCAGACGCGGGCGAAGACAAATATCACTCGTTCCTCGGAGTGCCGCTCATTGATCGCGGCGTTTTGCAGGGGGTGCTGGTCGTTCAAACGATCGAGCCCCGAGTCTTCACAGAAGATGAAATCAAGATGTTGGTAGAGGCAGCCAATGAAGTAAGTCCGGTGGTGAGCGAGGCCCGAACACTTGATCGGTTCATCGCCCCGATTCAGGAACGCTTGTGGGCGCTGGCTCGGAACCTGTGGTGGAGTTGGGACCACGACTCGACGAGCCTTTTCCTCGACCTCGACCCGATCCGCTGGAGGGAGCTGAACCACAACCCCATCGCTCTGCTTGCCGAGATACCTCTCGAAGAGATCGAGCGGCGCGCCGCCGAGCAGGTCCTGCACAGCCGGATCAATTATGCATATCGCCGCTTGCGGGAGTATCTCGAAAACGATCACACCTGGGGCACGCGACACGCGGGGATTTTGCGGCCGCGGCCAGTCGGATACTTTTCCGCCGAATTCGGCTTGCACGAGTCGATTCCGATCTATTCCGGCGGCCTGGGAATTCTCGCGGGCGACCATGTCAAGAGCGCGTCCGACCTGGATATTCCCCTTGTAGGCATGGGGCTCTTCTATGGGCAGGGCTACTTCCGGCAGCGGCTGGATCGAAACGGCTGGCAGCAGGAAGAGTACCTCGAGACCGACGTCAATCACCTGCCGCTCGAGCGGGCCATTGGAACAAACGGCGAACCCGTCATGGTGCAGATCGAGACGCGCAGCGGTGTGATTCAAGCCAAAGTCTGGCGCTTGCGGGTCGGGCGCTGCGATCTGTTCTTGCTCGATTCGAACCTGGAGGGAAACGCGCCGGAAGATCGAAACCTCAGTTCGCGGTTGTACGGGGGGGATCGTCGCATCCGGATCAGACAGGAGCTTCTGCTCGGAGTCGGTGGATATCGGGCTCTTAGAGCCATGGGAATCACGCCGAGCGTTCTCCACCTGAATGAGGGCCACAGTGCCTTCGGAGTGCTGGAAGCCATTCGCTGCCGGATGCTGGACGAGGGCGTGTCTTTCGAGCGCGCTGCGCCGCGCGTCTCGCGCGAAGTGTGCTTCACAACGCATACCCCGGTTCCGGCGGGTCATGACCGCTTCGAGCCCGGCTTGGTCGAGGAGCATCTCGGCCCCCTGCGAGAGGGCCTTGGTTTGGACCTGGGCGGACTTCTCGCGCTGGGGCGCGAGCACCCGGCCGATTCATCCGAGGAGTTCTGCATGACGGTCCTCGGACTGAAGCTTTCCCGCCGCGCGAACGCGGTCTCGGCGCTACATGGCGAGGTGTCTCGGGCGATGTGGACAGGGCTCTATCCAGGGCGGGCGGAAGACGCGGTTCCCATCGGGCACATCACGAACGGCGTGCACGTCCCCTCTTGGCTCGCGCCGCAGATGTTCCGCCTCTACGACCGCCATCTCGGAGCAGGCTGGCACGAACATGGCAGCGAAGCGAAGATCTGGGAAGGAATCGACAGTGTCGACGATGGCGAGCTCTGGGAAACGCATCTCAGCTTGAAGGCGCAGCTGCTGGAATTTGTGCGGCGGCGCGCGATTCAGCAGGCCGAGCTGCGCGGGGAAACTTTCGAGACCTTGCAAGCCCTCGAACGAATCCTCAGCCTCGACGCATTGACGATCGGGTTCGCGCGCCGTTTCGCCACCTACAAACGCGCGAATCTCATATTGACGGACTTCGACAAGCTCGCTGCCATCATGAATGACGCGAAACGCCCCGTGCAGTTCGTGTTCGCCGGAAAATCGCATCCGCTGGACGAGCCCGGGAAGCGCGTGCTGCAGCAGATCGCGCAGCTGGCCAAGGATCCCAAATTCCGCGACAAGTTCGTTTTTGTCGAAGACTACGACATCGATGTCGGACGCCACTTCGTGCAAGGTGTCGACGTCTGGCTGAACAATCCGAGGCGGCCGTTGGAAGCTTCCGGCACAAGCGGTCAGAAGGTAGTCTTGAACGGAGGCCTCAATCTTTCGATCCTCGATGGATGGTGGGCGGAGGCCTACGACGGACTCAACGGGTTCGCCATCGGATCCGGCAAGACTCATACCGACATATACGTCCACGACGCCCGTGATGCCGAGGATCTGTACCGCGTACTCCGCGAAGAAGTGATTCCGCTCTATTACCAGCGCGACCACGACGGCCTGCCGCGTGGTTGGATTAAGCGGATGAAGAGAACGATTCGTACACTCGGCTGGCGGTTCAACGCTGATCGCATGGTGATGGACTACACGCGGCAATGCTACATTCCAGCAGCTGGCGGCACTTCTAGCGATATGACGACAACATTGTAAGTCTCATCGGATACGGCAGCCGAACGCGGGGCTCCTCGGGTCGAAAGAGCTCTCGGCGCGCCGACTCGCCGAAATGCCATCAGCAGGCGCTCGAAACATTTCGTTCAATTCAGCAGAATGCACAGGATTGAGCAGCAGTTTGCCGGCCCAAGTGCGGCGTCGCGCGTCCATAGGGCTTCCGCTATAATTGACGGACTATGCTGCGTCTGAGCCGTTAGGATGAGAGCGTTTTCTTCCAACAACTCCGGTCAAGAGGCTCGCAGGGCCGAACGGTCTGGGCAATCCATTCCAGGAGGTCAAGGTGTCTCGGCAAAGCGGCCGTTCTGGACGATGCTTCCGCACGTGTGGGACCTGATCAGTCCGCGACGGGGCATCCTCTTCGTTGGATTTCTCCTGATGGCCATCAACCGCGTTTGCGGACTGGTCCTTCCGGCGACTCCCAAATACCTGCTGGACGACGTCGTGCACCTGCATCGTGTCAATCTGCTGGTGCCCCTCGTTCTGGCGCTACTGGGAGCCACCTTGGTACAGGCGCTGACGTCGTATTCCCTGACCCAGCTTCTATCCAAATCCTCGCAGCGAATGATCACGGAACTGCGCGTCAAGGTGCAGGAACACATTGGCCGGCTGCCCGTTTCCTATTACGACGCGAATAAGACAGGTGCTCTCGTTTCCCGCATCATGAGCGACGTGGAGGGCATACGAAATCTCATCGGCACGGGCCTCGTCGATTTTGCGGGCGGAATCATGACGGCGATTCTGGCGCTCGTCTATCTTCTGCACGTGAGCGCTGCGATGACCGCGGCAGCGGCCTTCTTCCTGGTCATCTTCGCGGTCAGCCTCAGCCGTGCTTTCAAGAAGATTCGGCCGATTTACCGGGCACGGCCGAAAATCAACGCCGAGGTCACGGGACGGCTCACCGAATCGCTGGGCGGAGTGCGGGTCGTCAAGGGCTACCATGCAGAAGAGCGCGAAGCGAAAGTCTTCCAAAGCGGCGTGCAGCGTCTGCTGGACAACGTGTTGCAGACGCTGACGGCAACGTCGCTGATGAGCGCATCGGCCACCGTCCTAATGGGCATCGTGAGCGCGTCGATTCTGTTTCTGGGTGCAAAGAAAATGCTCGGCGGCACCATGACAGAAGGATATTTCTTCTCGTATAACGCTTTCCTGTTGATGCTGATCGCGCCCGTGGCTCAGATTGTCGGGATTGGCCCGCTGATGACGGAGGCGCTGGCGGGTTTAGAACGCACTCGCGAAGTTCTCGACGAAAAGCCGGAAGATGAAGACCCTCGGCGTGCGATTGAGCTGCATCGCGTGGAAGGACATGTCGTATTCGAGAGTGTGAATTTTTCTTACGAGACAGGGAAACAGGTCTTGTACAACGTATCCTTCGAATCGCAGCCCGGCACGGTGACGGCATTTGTCGGACCATCGGGAGCTGGAAAATCGACGATCATTGGCTTGATCTCGGCTTTTTACATTCCGACATCGGGCCGAGTCATGGTTGATGGAGTTGACCTTGCGAAAGTGCGGTTGGATTCCTACCGCACGCAACTGGGAGTCGTCCTGCAAGAGACGTTTCTCTTCGACGGGACAATTCGCGAAAACGTCGCGTTTGCCCGCCCAAACGCCAGCGAGGAGCAGATCTTGGCGGCCTGCAGGATCGCGCGCGTTGACGAGTTCGCGGAGAGCTTCGAGAAAAAGTACGATACTGTAGTCGGCGAGCGCGGCGTAAAGCTATCGGGAGGCCAGAAGCAACGAGTTTCGATCGCCCGCGCGATTCTGGCCGATCCCCGGATCTTGATTCTCGATGAGGCCACCTCCAGTCTCGATTCCGAGTCCGAGGCGCTTATTCAAGAAGGCCTGCGCTACCTAATGCGCGGCCGGACAACGTTCGTGATCGCGCATCGCCTATCGACGATCCGGCGCGCCGATCAGATTCTTGTCGTCGAGGCTGGGCGCATCGTCGAGCGCGGAACTCACACCTCTCTCCTCGCGTCTTCGGGACGCTATTATGATCTGTATACGAAGCAGCACGGCGTCGAGGCTAATCTGTTTCTGGCTCCGGGCGAAGGAGATACCGTGCTAGAGGAGACGTCGGGGGCGGATTCGAACTCTCAGAACGGGCGAGAAGCGGCTTTGCCGGAAGCGATTCAACTGATTCGCGAGCGAAGGAATTGATCACCGAGCCCTCCGTCTTGCCACACCACGCGGAATCGGGAACGGAACCAGCGAAATGTCCGAAGTAGATTTTGCAGTTCCCAGCAGTGTCGAGTTGACCGACGGCCTGCCGCCCGGGCGGCGCGGCTGGGCGATGCTGACGTATTGCATTGGACTTTCGATGTCCGTGCTCGACGGCAACATCGCCAACACAGCCTTGCCGAACATCGCCGTGCAGCTCCACGCCAGTCCCGCTGCGTCGATCTGGGTGGTGAATGCGTTCCTGCTGGCGGTTGCAATCTGCGTGGTTCCGCTGTCATCGCTCGTGGATATCATCGGGTACAAACGGGTCTATCAGGTGGGCCTCGGCTTGTTCACCCTGGCATCGGTGGGCTGCTCACTGCCGCACTCGCTGAACACGCTGATTCTGGCGCGTGTTTTCCAGGGCGTCGGCGCAGCATGCATCTGGAGCACATCCGCCGCGATCATGCGTTACACATATCCCCGGGCGGTTTTGGGCCGCGGCATTGGCCTCGGAGGAATGGTCGTCTTCACTTCGGCGGCGGCCGGGCCGAGCATCGCCTCGGCAATCTTGTCTGTCGCAACGTGGCACTGGCTTTTCGCCATCAATATTCCGTTTGGGCTGATCGCCCTCAGTCTCTCGGAGAAATGCCTTGCACCGGCGGCAGGAACGCGGCACCGATTCGATGTTTGGAGCGCGATACTCAACGCCCTGGCCGTAACGTTTCTGGTGCGTGGCATCGATAGCGTTGGCAACCTGGAAAAGATGTGGGTTGTCGCTGCCGAATTGGCTGCCGCGGCGATCCTTGGAACGCTGCTGGTGCGCCGCCAGTTCGGCTTGGACATTCCCATGCTGGCGATCGACCTGTTTGAGCGGCCCATTTTCGGCCTGTCCGTTTCGGCTTCGTTTTGCACGTTTATCGGCCAGGGCTTGGCATTCGTGGTTCTTCCGTTTTTCTTCATCGACGGTCTGGGATTTTCGCAGGTGATGGCAGGGATTCTGCTGACGCCGTGGCCACTGGCGGGCGGAATCATGTCCAACGTCTCGGGTAGGCTTGCGGACCGCTATCCGATCCGCGTGCTAGGCACGGTCGGGATGGCTGCGATGTGTCTTGGTTTGATTCTCCTCGCGACTCTGCCGGAGCATCCTACAAAGATGCAAATCATATGGCGCGCGGCCCTGGGCGGCTGCGGGTTCGGTTTCTTCGGCGCGCCGAACAACCGCGCGTTGGTTGCCAGCGCGCCAAGAGAGCGCAGCGGAGGAGCGGGCGGCATCAGCACGATGTCGCGGCTACTGGGTCAGTCGATCGGAGTGTCCGTTGTAGCTGTGATCTTCACGCTCACCGCGCACGGCGGTGCCACGCCGCACGCGGCGAGGCTGGCCCTCGGGGTTGGCGCGATCTTTTGCATCGCGTCGGGAGTGATTTCCGGTGCGCGACAACCTCACCTCGTGCCGGAATAGCGTCCGGTTCTGCGCAGAAATGGCGAACTACTGCCGTTTGGTCTGCAGTTGGTGGTAGCCGAATTCTTTGCGGGCTTCCGAGAGACGTTTCCCGGCTCGGACACCCTTCCGGATGGCAGCTTCCGCTGCGTCAATTTCCTCCGAGACGGCCAGCACTTCGGCTTCGTGCTGCTGTGGTATGACGACGACCCCGTCCGCGTCGCCGCGCATGATGTCTCCTGGCGCGACGCGAGCGTCGCCGATATTCACCACCACGTTCGTTCCATCGAGCTGCACTCGATCTTTTCCCGTCCGCATCGAATAGCTGCGGCTATAAACCGGATAGCCGATCTGGAGGCAAAGCGCCGTATCGCGGCAGGCGCCGTCAATCACCGTGCCCGCAATTCCACGACGATGGGCGATCTCTGTAAGGATATCGCCCCAGACAGTCGCGTTCTCGCGCCCGCCGTTATCGATCGCGATCACCGAGCCGAGCGGAACATCGTCGATGAAATCGCCCACGGTGCCGGCTGGCTTTCCCACGGGGCCGTAGAGCAGGGTGAACGCGCGCCCGGCGAGCCGAAAGCGCGGATCGCGCGGCTTGATATTGAGGCACTGGCCAGCGATACCGAGGCGGTCCAGAGCGTCGCTGATGGTGGAAGTGTCGAGCTTGCTGGCGCGTTCAACCTGTGGATCTGGCATGGGCGATCAGTATCCTCACGTCTTCAGCATGTTTTCGTAGTTCGCGCCCATGACTTCGGTAATGCGCTTGCCTTCGCGCAGGGCCTGCGCCATGGCCGCCTCGCGGGCGAAGATGTCTTCCGCCGCGGCAAGGACTCGCTCGATATTTTCGGCAGCGATGAAAACCACTCCACTGCCATCAGCGATCACATAGTCGCCCGGCCTGACCTGAACTCCTCGAATCTTGATCGGCTCGCCTGTGGCCAGCTCCACGATGCGGCCGCGAGCCGTAAGAGTCGTCACGGACGTGCCAAATACCGGGAAATCGAGTTGCCGCGATTCGTCGATATCTCGCACCGGTCCGTCGGCAATCGCACCGGCCACGCCGCGCAATTTTGCTCCCAGCGTCAAGATGCCGCCCCAGCTCGCCGCGTTCACTCCGCTGTGCTGCTCAACCACAATAATGTCGCCCGGCTGCGCGGCCTCGATCGCCGTAGTGCTCACGTGGCGCGGCTTCCCCGCCGGCAGCTCTCCGACGCCGAGCTTTACGGTCAAAATGCGGCCGGCGATTCGGCGCGACGTGGAAAGCTGCGCGATACCCGTAACGGCGCCCGCAAGCCCGAGCTTGTCGAGCGCGTCGGACACCGCGCAGCAGTCGAGCCGCTTCAGTCGCTCAACGAAATCGTTCGCCGTTGCGCTCATTCCCCTTCCGTTGCCTACTGCCAGTACACGAAACCCATCGCGTTGCCCGTACCAGCTTCCGTCCGGTAGCAGGGTACGTAGTCGACCAGATGCATTTTCTTGCCGAGCGAGTTCATGCCTACGGACAACGGAATCCAATTTCGAATCTCGCACGTATTGCCGAGTAAGTAGCTCTCGGGGATCGCCGCGAGCCCGGCTTCGTCGCGCGACTGCATCGCGTTCAGCACGCGCTGATCGAGATCTTCGTCGATCACGAAATGCGTAAGACCGCCAGAAGCGAACACAGCAACTTTGGCGTCTTCCTTCCAGCTCTCGATCGCTTTCATCAAAGCCCGCCCGAATTTCAGGCAACGCCCGATCCGCGGCAGGTTGTGCGGAATGCCCGCGTTCAAAAACACCGGTACGCTGGGGGGAGGATTATCCACCATGATGCGGCGATACAGAAAACCGAATGCGTGCGGTATTCCGTGTTCGTGGCCGTTCACCTTGGGCAGCTTCGATGACTCGGAAACATCGAACTCCTGGTCGAGCAGCGAGTTGACAAGGTGCAGCGCAAGATCGGTCTGTCCGGCGTAGACCGCACCTCCGGAAGGGCAATGACCAATTTCGGCTACGGCGATGCCCGGAGGCATTTTCGCCTTCGCCTCTTCAGTCTCCGGGATATTTTCTATTTTTGCGCCTGCGAAAACGAGAAACGCTGGGGTGTTCTCGTCCGTGAACAGTTCCCGCTGGTCATTCCCGATGATTACGACGGCATCCGGCCTCACCTCCGCGAATTTCGTGGCTAGCTTGTCAAGCGCGCGCTGGCATGCCTCATACCGTTTCTTGCGCTCTTCGATCGTTATCGCGTTCGCAAATCCCGGCTGGCGCGCTATAAGCAACTTGGCAAAATCGTAGGCTTCGCCGCGGTAGAAATGCTTTGGATTCTTGCGGTCGGCATCGGCACGCAGGTGCCACATGTCCGGTGGCGTCGAGAGCATTGGCCCATGCGACGATCCGATGCCGAGTACGATCTTCGCCATGATCGTTTCCTCCCTGCTCCCTTCAAAAGCCGCGATCCCCTAGCCCCACACGCGCCGGGCCGTTTCTACGACAAGTCGCATCTTGGCCCACTGATCCTCTTCCGTGAGGAGATTTCCTTCCAGCGTAGACGCAAAGCCGCATTGCGGGCTGAGCGCTAGATTCTCGAGCGGCACATACTTGGCCGCTTCATGAATGCGCCTTACCACTTCGTCTCCATCTTCTAGCTTGGCCACTTTTGAACTGATCAAGCCCAGTACAACAGTTCTGTTCTTCGGCACGAAGCGAAGCGGAGCAAATGTGCCGGAGCGCGGGTCTTCGTATTCCAGTAAGAATCGATCCACGTCCATCGTTCCGAAGAGTTTCTCCGCGATTGGATCGTAGCCGCCCTCCGCGTACCAGTGGCTCCGACTGTTTCCCCGGCAGAGGTGGATGCCAAGCACGACACCCGGCCGGCGCGCCGCTTTGAAACAGGCATTGTCGGCCTTGATTGCGTCATCGAGCGCTGTATCGGGGTCGACTTTCATGTTGGTGCGAATCCACTCGCGCCATTTCGGGTCCATGTAGTAGCTGTAGCGGGGCGCATCGATCTGAATGTACTTCACGCCTTCGGCGGCAAGTTTTGCGACTTCGGCTTTGATCATTTCCACGATTTCCCAGAGCAGCACCGAGTGATCCCTGTAGAACTTGTCTGTCGTTCCCCACTTGAACATGATCGCCGGAAACTGCGTCGCGCTCGGCAAAGTCATCTTGATGTCGCCCGGACTGTGCTGCTTCAGAAAAGGCAGTTCGTGACCTGTCAGCGGCTTCACCTGGCGAAGCTTTGCCGTCACAATTCCACGGACGGGACCCATTCGCGCGTCCGGCGGTCGCTGATCTTCCTGCTGAGTCTTCCACGTTCGGGCCAAACCCTCGCCATAGTCCACTCCTTCGATGGCTTCGGTGAAGTCTCCCATGAAGTTCGAGCGGCGGAATTCGCCGTCAGTGAAGATATCGAAGCCGAGCTCTTTCTGCTTGGCAAGCACGCGCAGAATCGCTTGGTCTTCGATCTCTGTGAGTCGGCTGTGGTCGGGGGAGTCCGGGCGCCGGGCTTCCAAAATTTCCGGCGGCCGCAAGAAACTACCCACTTGATCAGCACGGTACGGTACGGACATTCGCAGGTACTCTTTCCTCGATGAACGAAATCGGGTGGTCTATGGGTTAGCTGGCTTTTTCCGATTTAGCTTCGACATTTAGGCGGAAGAGCTTTTTCGCATTGTCCTCGAAGATCAGTTTCCGGTCGGCGGCGCTGAGCCAATCGAAACGGTCGATGTAGCTCTTGACGTCATCCATCCACTTTCCTGATTTCGGATCCTTCGCCGTGCCGACGCCAGGGCGTTCCGAGCCGAAAAGGCACCGCTCGGCTCCCACCGTCTTGATCAGGAGTTCGAGGCCCAGCGCGGTGTAAAGCACCGTATCGAAGTACAAGCGGCGCAATCCATCGAGGAACGTCTCGCCTCCGCGGCGCAAAGATGGCGCTTGAAAGCGTCCCGCATGGTACGGCACTGCACCGCCGCCATGCGAGCACACGATCTTCAGCTTGGGGAAATCCTTGAATACGCGCGAACTTGCCAGCGACACGACCGCGATCGTTTCTTCGTTGATGAAGTGCGTCGAGTAACTGTGGCGGACCGAGCGGCAACCCGCGCCATGAATGTAGCCCGGCACGTCCAGCTCAACGAGCTTTTCATACAGGGGATACCAATACTCGTCGCCTAGGCCCGGAACATCATAGTTCGTCGCCTCGCTTGGATCGGGATTCAACAAGCAACCGACGAATCCGAACCCCTTCACGCACCGTTCCAGCTCAGGGATGCAATTCTTCGGACTCGCATCCGGCGATTGAGGAAGACCGCAGACGCCCTTGAAGACGTTCGGAAACAGGCGGCACTGCTGCGCGACCAGGTTGTTGCACTCCTCGATGAACCACTGTGAAACCTTCGCAGGCTTCTCGGCATGCATCATCTGATACGGGCGCGGCGATAGAAGCTGCATGTCTGTACCGACTTCCTTCAACAGTTCCAGATGCGACTTGCCGGTGTTAAAGGTGGGCTGATTCAGAAACGCGATCATCTCGTCGTCGCTGATCTCCACCTTCCCGCGTCCGTGAGAGCCGCGATGCGACAGGATGTTCGCCTTATATACGTACAGCGAATCCGGCGCCGTCAAATGACCATGAACATCGATTACCATTGCCGTCCACCCCCGTCTAGATTCTTCAGCAGTGTATCGCTGTTCTTATCCCCTAACGCGCCGGATGTCAATTCATTCTAGGAGGTCCGATTTTGAGTTTCAGCGAAGACATGCTATAGACCCGGAGCCGCAAGTCTCGTTGTAGGCCGTTCGCGGATCTGTTCGGGGGTGGGCATGGAAGGAAGTAGCACTGCGGCCGAGCCGGTCGAGCGCGCGACGCTGATGACCAGCCGAGTAGCGGCGATCTACGCTCTCGTGACGTTGACGGCCATCTACTCGCTCAATTTCCTCGACCGCACCATCATCACCATCCTGATCGACCCGATCAAGCGTGACTATCACCTTTCCGACAAGGCGATGGGGTTCATTTCCGGCTTCGGATTCGTCATCTTCTATTCGATTCTCGCCGCGCCGGTTGCTCGGTGGGCCGACCGAGGCAACCGGCGATCGATCATCACGTGGGGACTGGTGATCTGGAGCGGCATGACCGCACTCGCCGGCGTTGCGCGCAGCGCGCTGCAGCTCACTCTCTCGCGGTTTGGCGTTGGCGTTGGCGAGGCAGCCGGAACGGCGCCCTCAAGTTCCATGATCTCTGACCTGTTTCCCGGCGGCAGGCGCTCGACCGCGATGGCCGTCTACCAATTGGGGCCGGTCATCGGCGGCTCTCTGGGCGCCTTCATAGGCGGCTGGGTGAATCAACGCTACGGCTGGCACCATGCGTTTCTTGTGGCCGGTGTTCCCGGTTTGCTCGTCGCGCTGATCTTCCGGCTCACCGTCAAGGAGCCACGCCGCGGCAGCACCGAACACCGGCGAGTCGATGTGAGCCAGGGCCACTTTTGGGAGACGCTTCGGTTCATGCTTGGCCAGAGATGCTACATGCTGCTCCTGCTCGGATTCTGCTTCACGACCTTCACCCAGTTTGGCTTCGGCACGTGGACCGCGCCATTCCTTGGCCGAATTCATCACCTCAGCAGCAAAGACATCGGGACATTCATCGGTACGATCCGATTCTGGGCGGGCCTCGGCGGCACCTTGATCGGAGGGTACCTGTCGGATTGGATGGGCCGGAGAAACGTGCGGTGGAGAATTTACGTCTCCGCGATTTGCTCCGTACTGGCGTTTCCGGGGGTCCTGCTCTTCGTCTTCTCCCACAACCTGTTTTGGTGCGCCGTGGGCTTCGCTATCGTTTCGACGGCTTCCCCCGTTCACGTGGGGCCAATCGTCGCGGTTTCGCATTCCGTCGTGAAAGTCGGCATGCGCGCGTTCGCCACGTCCGTGATCTATCTCATTTCGGAGCTGCTGGGTCTCGGTCTGGGCCCGCTCCTGATCGGCGTCTTCAACGACCATTATTCCCATCGCCTCGGAGTCGGCGTAATCCGGTATTCGATGTCGACGGCCGCCTTCACAACCCTCATCGGGGGCCTCCTCTTTTGCCTGGCCGCTCAGTGGCTCGAACGCGACATGAAACGCACCGTCGAAGCGTAAAATCGGATTTCGGCGAATAGCCAAGCTCACGGTGGAGTTGATCTTGCCACGACGCGCATGCTAAATTGCCCGGTTAAAGTGTGGGCTGACGTACGATCCGTGTGGGGGCCATGGTAGACAAAACTCTCAAGACCTGTCAGGAAGCTGTCGCAGGTGTGTTCGACGGCGCAACGATTTTGCTCGGCGGCTTCGGCGATCCCGGCTTGCCGGGCCAGATTTTGGAAGCTCTCCGGCTGCAGGGCGCGAAGAACCTTACGATGGTGCACAACGGCGCCGGCGGCGGGACGCACTCGCTGGGCGGCCTGATTCACGACGGCAAAGTGCGTAAGCTCATTGCCTCGTTTCCCAGCAATCCGGGCAACACGTCGTTTCAAGAGAAGTATCTGAAGGGCGAAATCGAGCTGGAACTGGTCCCCCAGGGCACTCTCGCCGAGCGAATTCGAGCCGCCGGTGCAGGGCTTGGCGGCTTTTTCACGCCCACCGGCGCCGACACCGACCTCGCAGCAGGCAAAGAGACTCGAGTGCTCGACGGGCGTGAGATGGTGTTCGAGAAAGCCCTCCATGCCGACTTTGCGTTCGTGCGTGCGTACCGGGGCGACCGGCTCGGCAACTTGAATTACCGGATGGCGATGCGGAACTTCAACGTTCCGATGTGTACTGCGGCGAAGCACGTTGTGGCGGAGATCGACGAGCTCGTGCCACTCGGTGGAATCGACCCGGAGGATGTCCACACGCCCGGAATTTTCGTCGACCACGTCGTCGAAGTGGTTCGTCATCCTGAATATCTGAAGATCACCACGGAGGGAAGGTAGGAATGTCGCTGACACGGGAAGGTATCGCGTATCGCGTAGCGTGCGACCTGCCAGACGGCAGCTACGTCAATCTTGGAATCGGCATTCCGACCCTCGTTTCCGGCTTCATCGGCCCGGACAAGGAAGTCTTCTTTCACAGCGAAAACGGAATCCTCGGCATGGGCCCGATTGCGAAACCGGGCACCGAAGATCCAGACCTGATCAATGCGGGCAAGCAATATGTAACGGTGTTGCCGGGCGCTAGCTTCTTCGACCATCCAACCTCATTTTCGATGATTCGCGGCGGCCATATCGATTACGCAGTGCTGGGAGCATTGGAGGTTGCCGCGAATGGCGATCTCGCAAACTGGCGCACTCCGGGAGAAAAAGTGCCTGGCGTGGGCGGCGCTATGGACCTCGCCTTTGGAGTTCGCAACGTAATCGTGACAATGACCCACATTACCAACAAGGGCAAACCAAAGATTCTCAATAAGTGCACACTGCCTCTCACGGCTCCACGCTGCGTCAAGCGCATCTACACGGACATGGCCCTCATCGAGGTGACTCCGGAGGGGCTGCT
Organism: Candidatus Acidiferrum sp.; assembly: GCA_035622585.1. Taxonomy (GTDB): domain Bacteria; phylum Acidobacteriota; class Terriglobia; order Acidiferrales; family UBA7541; genus Palsa-295. The sequence continues at coordinate 37,823 of DASPVC010000022.1, read as the reverse complement.
TCTCCGCGAGGTTGCGCCGGGCTTGGATCCCAAGACAATCCAGTCGCACACGGAAGCGCCACTGCGCGTGGCACCCGACTGCAAGGAAATGAACGTTCCCGCCAGCTTTCAGCAAGTGGCGCAACCCGTTCGCTGATTCTCGCGGAGCCCTGACTTGCTCAAGGCCATCGACATGCACGCTCACATTCAAACGGGTGAGCGTGCCAAACAAGGCTGGGGACCGCCGGGAAAGACTGGACTCCCGATAAGCACCGGCAGATGGCGTCCAGACCCCGACGGCATGGCTGAGATGTATCAGCATCACGAAATGATGGCCGTCGTCTTCGATGTGGACGGCGAGACCCGCAGCGGCGTGAAGATCGATAACGGCGAGACTGCCGGTTGGATGAAGAAATATCCGCAGACGTTCATCGGCTTCGGCAGCGTGGATCCGTGGAAGGGCAAGATCGCAGTCAACGAAGTGAAGCGTTGCGCGGACATGGGCCTGCGCGGGATGAAGTTCCAACAAGCCGCGCAGGGATTCAACCCGCTCGAGGAGCGCTTCTTCCCGATGTATGAAGAGATCACCAAGTTGAATCTGCCGGTGATCTTTCATACCGGGACCACGGCCGTGGCAGCGGGCTCTCCCGGCGGGCGGGGAATCATCCTCGAGCACTGCAAGCCGATTCCCTACATGGACAACCTGGCCGCAAGATTTCCGGAAATGCGCATCATCATGGCGCATCCCGCGTGGCCTTGGCACGATGATCAGCTCGCCGTCTTGCGCCACAAAGGCAACACGTATATGGACCTATCCGGCTGGGCGCCGAAGTATTGGCCGCAGTCCACTGTGCACAACATCAATACACTTGTGCAGGACAAGGCATTCTTCGGCACGGACTTCCCGATGATGACCCCCGAGCGCTGGCTCGAGGAATTCGCCGCGCTTCCGCTGAAGGATTCCGTTCGACCGAAGATTTTATTGCTCAATGCCGCAAGGCTCCTCGGAATCGAAGTACCCGCGACGCAGGCTGCGAACTAGATCAGAGTCGGGATTCTCTCTTTCCCGCCCTGGTCGTCCTTCCTCGGCGAGCTGCGGGCTCCTTCGCGAGTTGCTTTTTCGTTTGCTCGTGTTGTTGACTAGACGTAGCGACCTTACCGAATACGGTCCAACTGACGATCATGAAATTCCGCGTCCTAGCGCTCGATTACGACGGCACGATCGCGCAAAACGGGATTCTCGATCCCACCGTCAAAGCCGCGATCATCGAAGCGCGCGCGCGCGGGATTGTCGTCGTTCTTGCCACAGGCCGCATCCTCTCTGAATTGATAAATCTCGTCGGAGACCTGAGCTTTGTCGATGCAGTCGTCGCCGAAAACGGCGCTGTCCTGTCCTTCCTGAGCGGGCATTCGCGGCTGATTGGCCAACCCCCGCCTGCCGCTTTCGTCGAGGAATTGCGCCGTCGCCAAATCGGATTCAACCTGGGCCAATGCGTGATCGAGGCGGACGCCGTCGTGGCGCCGCAGATTCTGGCCGCAATTCGAGAGCTGGAGCTGCCGCTGTTGCTGCTGTTCAATCGCGGCCGCTTGATGGTGTTGCCTCAGGGCGTGAGCAAGGGCATCGGTCTTCGGGCAGCGCTGGCCACGCTTCGTCTTTCCGTTCACAACGCGATCGGATTCGGCGACGCAGAGAATGACCATGATTTGTTGTCGACTTGCGAATTAGGTGTCGCCGTCGAGTGGGGAAGCGAAGCGCTCAAGGACCAGGCAGACGAGGTTCTTCAGGGGGAGGGGCCCCGCGCAGTTGCCGAATACGTTCGTCGAGTCGCTGAAGAGCTGCGTTTGCCGCCTGAAAAAATGGGGCGGTACCGCCTGGCCCTCGGCATGGATCAGGATGGCCAGCCGCTTGCTGTCGCGGTGCGCGGCCGCAACGTGCTCATCGCCGGCGAGATCCAGTCCGGCAAGTCGTGGGTGGCCGGGCTATCGTGTGAACAATTGATTCTCCAGGGCTATTCGATTTGCGTGATCGATCCCGAGGGCGACTACCGCACGCTGGAATCCCTGCCGGGCGTCGTGGTGTTCGAAGCAGAAGACTCGCCTCCGGAGCTTCCGGATATCGCGCGCGCCCTGCGTCATCCGGATATGAGCGTCGTTGTTGATTTGTCGCACATACCCTCCGCCGAGAAAGTCGAGTACCTGTACACACTCCTGCCGATGCTCGCTGCGCTCAGACGCACTACCGGACTGCCACACCGGATCGTATTGGACGAAGCGCACTACTTCTTGCACGAGCCGAATATCAGGGACCTGCTCGATCTGAATCTGGGCGCCTACACGCTCGTCACGTATCAACTTTCTGGTTTGCATCCGGAGGTGCGCAAAGCCATCGAGGCGATCGTGGTCAAGCGAATCACGGATCCGAGGGACGTGCAGACGCTGGTCAGCATGGTTGGTCATCCCGGCATTGAACAGGAATGGACGGCGGTTCTGGGCAGCCTTGCCATCGATGAAGCGGCGATTCTTCCCCGGTCTGACGAGGCGCATGGCCGGATGCGCCGCTTTACGCTATTGCCGCGTTTGACTTCTCACGTTCGCCACAAGGCAAAATATCTCGATATTCAACTCGTGCGGGAGCAAGCCTTCGTGTTTACCGACGACGGTAAACCGATTGGCCCTCCCGTGCGTGCGCTCAAGGATTTCATCCTGCCTTTGAAGACGCTGCCGACCTCCGTCATCGCCGCCCATGCACGCAGGGGAGATTTTTCGAGGTGGTTTGCGGGTGTCTTCCATGATCATCTGCTTGCGGCGAATGTTCGAGACATCGAGCAGAGGTGCCGGCTGGGACACACGGAGAACCTGCCCGATTTGCTGGTGCGGACCATCCGGGAACGATACGAATTCTCACCCCGAAGCTACATCGAAGACACGCTCTGAAGCTCGGCGCATCCGTTGCAACCAGGCCGGTACGCCTCTGTAGACAACCGAAGCGACCAGTTATCGCCAGGTCACGCTGTAGGATTGGCGGTCGGCTCTGGCCTCGCCTTGGGCTGCCGGTCGCTATAGTGGATCACTCGATCGTAGGCGTCTTTGATTAGATCGTTGAGCGGTAACACTGTGCCATTGATGCGCTGCTCTTCCAACAAGTTTAAATCCACGTCCGCGATGACCATCTGTTCCTGGTTCACGTTCCCTTCCGCTGCAATCCCGTCGCGCGCAAAAAAGTAGTCCGAGGGCGTCATGATCGCCGCCTGCCCGTAGTGCGTGGCCATGGAGGGTACGTCGGGAAGATTGCCCACGGTGCTGGCCATCGCAACATAGATCTGGTTTTCGCTGGCCCGCGCCTGCGAGGAATAGCGAACCCGGCAAAAACCCTGTCGCTCGTCTGTGCACGATGGCACGAAGAGTATCTGCGCGCCGTTCTCCGCGAGCACGCGTGCCGCCTCCGGGAATTCCACGTCGTAACAAACCAGAATGGCAATCTTTCCGAAGTCCGTGTGGTAAACGTAAAAGCCGTGTCCCCGGCTCATTTGATACGAAGACTTCTCCGTTTCCGTCAGGTGCACTTTCTTCTGCCGAAACACGCGGCCGTTCGGCGTGAAAAGGTGCGCCGCGTTGAACAGTTGCCCCTCCTGGATCACCGGGTGCGTGCCCGCGATGATGTAGAGGCCGCTTTCGGCGGCTAACCGCCGAAAGAGCGCCTCGTAGTCCGCTGCGAGCTCCGCGAGACGCCGGACGGCCTTCGCGCCGGAAGGTTCTCGCAAATAGCTCAGCAACTGCATCGTGAAATACTCCGGAAAAAGCACAAAGTGGCTGCGGTATTCGCGGGCGCTTCGTACAAAGAATTCAACCTGCGTCGCGAACTCCTCGAAGCGGCTGATCGGACGCAGCAGGTACTGCATGGCTGCAATCCGAATGCGGCCCGTCCTGGGATGCTCGCCAAGAGTTTCTTCACTCGTTTCTTCAAGCTCCTCGGCGGGGGCCCCGGATTGCAGGCTAACGCTCGTCACATACTCGGGATTCAGCCATTCCAGCAGCGTCGCAAAATCGCGCGACTCGCGATCTTCCATGTATTCCGGAACAACATCCAACACAACCAATCCGTTGGCGAGCTGGAAACTCAGCGTCGGATCTTTCCGCCGACCGGCGACGACATCCGCCACGTACTCCTGCGGGGTCATCTCTGCTGAAACCTGCGCGTAGCCGGGAATCCGTCCGCCAGTCAGCATCCGCTTCAATCCGCGCTCTCGAACCATTCGTTTGCGTGCTTCGTAAAAGAGAGAGCCAATTCCTAGGCGGCGAGCCATTGGGTCAACACACATGTCGGCGCCGTAAAGCGTCTTCCCCAACGGATTGTGCGTGCCGAAGGTTCCCTGCCCAGTTATGGCGGACCATCGCGCGGATTCGGCGTAATCGTCCCAATCGATGATGAGCGAACTTGCAGAGCCGATAACACGACCGGACTCATCGACGGCTACAAGCTGCCCTTCCGGAAAAGCCTCGGCATGACGGACGAGTTCCTCTTCCGATAAGGCGAAGTCTTCGGCATACACGCGTCGTTGCAGCGCGGCGACGGCCTGAATGTCGTCCTTCCTCATTTGCCGGACCGTGATGCCGGCAGCGTTTGGGGTATCACTCATCGATCGTGCCTAATTGCCCCGATCTTATTCCACCGACGCCGCGATTATGCCCCGACTTTGGCCGTTCCGTCGAGTGACACGAGTTGCAACAGTTAACGCGGAACCCTCGGCGGGAGCTAGGACGAGTAGGCTCCGAACTCAAATAAGTCTCGTAATTACAGTGCGATAGATGGCCCTGCGGCTAGTGAACAATCGAACCCATTCCTGCTAGCTCAGCCAATGAATCTCCGCGGGCTTTCTCTCGTGCGGTTCAGGCCACGTCTTCGGGTAGCCGAGCAAGATTGGCGCGACAACGTGATAGGCTTCGGGAATCTTGAGTTCGCGCTTCGTTGTGGGCAGATCAAGCCACGGGCGTGAGAACCCGATCCAGCAGCTCCCCATTCCCTCCGAGCGTGCCGACAACATCAGATTTTCTGCCGCAAGGCAGCAATCCTCTGCCGCTTGAGGATCAGCGGATGTCGCCAGGACAATTACCAGCGCCGGCGCCCGATAGAAAAGCAATCGCTCTTTGTCTTCCAGGATCTGGCGCATACGCCCGCTCTCTGAAGTTCGCGCAAACGGAGTCTGCTCGAAATTTGCAAGCAACCAGCTCTTCGCACGCTCGCCGCACTCATGCACGCGTTCGCGGTTGAGCAAAACTGCGAAAGCCCAGGGCTGCAAGTTCATTGCGCTGGGCGCTTGGATCGCTGTGTGGATGAGCCGCTCGACAGCCAGCCGCTCAACCGGTCTGTCCGTGTACTCTCGGACCGCACGCCTTTTCTCGATCACTTCCGCGAATTGCATCTGCTTTTCCCCGCCGCTTGGTACTTCCGGACGTTTGCCTGTGTACGCGCGTCACGCGGCCCAACGGAAAAATGCCTGCGAAAAGCGCTTCGACTCGCCGAGCGCCGACCACAGCGCTCGCTCGAGTTCGCCAGCGGCCGGCGGATACGCGACATAATCACAGGCTCCCGCGTCGAGCGCTGCAAGATAGGACTCCCAGCTCTCACTTTGCGAAACGACGATCACCGGCACTGGCAGCGATTTGTAATCCGCTCCCTTCACCAGTGCGCGAAGTTCGTGGTCGGGCAGCGAATCCTCGGCCATGATCAGGCCAAACTGTCCGCTCGCGATCAGACTCCTCGCCGCCGCAACACTGTCGCACCAGACAGGCCGCAGGCCGGATCTCAATACATCATCCGCCAGTTTGTCTCCGTGGGAAGCTTCGGGACTGACGATCAAAATGGGTGACGCGTCGAACATGTTTCGCTCCGAGGACTTTCTCTAGCCTTTGTTGTCCAAGAGCCCCTAAGGTAGGGGCCCGTTGCTACCTCTACGTCCGCGAGGACTTCGCTTCGGTTTCCGTCCTCCATGGAGACGTTTAGCGCGCGCCACGTCAGAACGATGTGACCGGAATCACGTCTCAACGTGATCGAGAAACAATTACGGCAGGAGAATTAGTGGATTGGCAACAAGCCTTCGAGGATCAGGCGCCGCCGAAGATTCCCAGCCGGAATGCTACTCTTCAGCTTCCGGCCCATCGCCGAGCAGCAGCAGGGCGATCTCGGTTTCCCGCAGGAGGCCTTCTAAGGTCGCTGGATCGCGCAACAAGTCCCGGCTGCCCAGTATCAGGACATCGGCCTTTTCTTCCTTCACCGCGCGCAGCAGGCTCGTCCCGTCCTGCAAATCGATTGGCCGGTACCTCACCTGGATGTTCTTGCCTTCGATCAAGGCATCGACCTCGTCCCGCAGCTTCGCGGCTCGTTCCTTGGAATCCGCAGCGATCAGAACCGTGACGTCGCTCGCCCTTGGCTCCGCCAGCTGAACGGCCGCCATCACTGCCAATCGTCCGGCGGGCGAACCGTCATATCGCACGAGCAGTCGCGCGCCGGGCGCGAGCACTCGCGCCGGGAGCAACAGCACCGGCACGGCACTCGTCGCCGCCCCACGCGCGGTGGAACCCATGCGCGCTTGCGGCCCGACCGACCAACCGACCTTCCCCATCGCGAGCAGGTCGAATTCGCTCGCGGCCGCCATGATCTCGGTCGTAACCTCGCCGCGAACGGTTCGGAACGACCACCGAACGTGCGACTCCTCGGCTGCGGTCTCAAGGGCCTTTCGGGCTCGTTCTGAGAGCGCCTTCAATTTCGATTCCATGCTAGGCCGAGTGAGAGGCGCATGCGTTCCCGCGGGATAAAAGATTTCTCGGGCATAGGGCGATTCCGCCAGCTCGAGAAGCGCTATGTCTTCGACGAACAGCCCCAGCAAATCCGCCCTCAGCCTGGCAGCCAATTCTGCCGCCGCCTTCAGCGCGGCCATGCTGTGCGGCGAGGCATCGAGCGCCACCAGGATTCGCCGTATCTCAAATGGTCGGTCGGAATCGCTCACGGCTCATTCTCAGCATTCGCTCGCTGCGAGATTGCGATTCGTTTTTCCGCGAGCTCGATCAGGCGCGCCTCTACCTTCTGGTTTACAGTGCCGTCCGGAAACTTGCCTGAGGCGTCGCGCTCCCCGGCCGGCACACCCGTCAGAATCTCTATACCCTGATCGATCGTCGACACCCCATATACGTGGAATTTCCCAGCCTCGACGGCTTCCACTACATCGCGGCGGAGCATCAGATGACGCACATTGGAAGCGGGAATAATCACTCCCTGCCCGCTGCTGGCTCCGCGCGCTTTGCACAGGTCAAAGAAACCTTCAATCTTCTCGTTCACGCCACCGATTGCCTGGACCTCTCCGTGCTGGTTCACGGAGCCAGTGACGGAGAAACTCTGTTTGATCGGAAGCCCGGAGAGGGCGGATAGGAGCGCATACAACTCCGCCGACGATGCGCTATCGCCTTCGACCTGGCCATACGACTGTTCGAACACAAGGCTCGCTGAAAGGGAGAGGGGCTGGTCCGACGCGTAGCGCGCTCCAAGAAACCCGGAGAGAATCAGCACGCCCTTGGAGTGGATTGGTCCGCTCAGCTCCACTTCCCGCTCGATGTCGACGACCTCGCCCCTGCCCAGCCGGACGCGCGCGGTAATTCGGCTCGGCCGGCCAAAGGCGAAGTGGCCGAAATCGATCACCGACAAACCATTCACCTGGCCGACTCGCTCCCCTTCCGTATCGATCAGGAGCGTTCCTCGCAGCGTTTCTTCCAAAAGGCGCTCGCGCACGCGGTCCGCGCGCCGAATCTGCGCATCGATGGCGCGCTGCACGTCCTCGGCCTTGACCACCGGTCGGTTTGCTTGCCGGGCCCAGTAGTCGGCCTCGCGCAGCAGATCGGAAAGGATCCGCCGGTGGGTAAGAAGCTTTTCCGAATCTCCCGCAGCTCGCGAACTCTGCTCAATCACGCGCCCAACGGCGCCGCGATCAAACGGCAGCAGCTTCTCATGCCCGGCGATCGTGCCGATCAAGCGCGCGTAGAGAAGCATCGACTCCGGACCGCGGTCCATGTGCTCTTCGAAATCCGCGGCAACTTTGAACAATTCATCGAATTCGGAATCCCGCGAAGAGAGCAGGTAGTAGAGAAACCGCTCGCCGACCAGAGCTACTTTCACATTCAGGGGGATCGGCTGCGGCTCCAGTGAGACAGCGGTAATCAGGCTTAGCATTTGTCCCAGTGACTCGATGCGAATTTGTGAGGATTGGAGCGATCGCTTGAGCGCCTCCCACGCGTACGGCTGCATCAGCAGCTTGTATGCATCCAGAATCAGGTACCCGCCGTTTGCCCGGTGCAGCGCGCCCGGCCGAATCAAGTTGAAGTCCGTTGAGAGCGCGCCGAGATGAGCCATGTATTCGGTCAGCCCGACGATGTTTTGATAGGTCGGATGGTCCTCGTACACCACCGGCGCGCCGCCCTTGCTGCTGTAGTCCACAAGCACATTCACCTGATACCTGCGGAAAAACGCCGTGCCCTTCGCGGCGTAAGGCAGAGATGCTCCGATCAACGCGGCCAATGGGCTTTCTCCGGGCGCCAGAAACTCGTCCACGCTTTCGGTGATGTCTTTCTCCACATCGTTGAGAAATCCCACGATATCCGGCAGGTCCGCGTACTTTTTCCGGAGCGCATCGATCAAGTGACCGACCGCAAAGATCGCGACCTCGTGGTTCAAATCGCGGAGTTTCTCCCTGCCCTCCTGTTCGATTCGCGGCATCTGGCGCAGGACAGCCTGCAGCTTTTCCTGCAATTCGCTTATCGCCGTCTGTATCCTCTCGTGTTCCGATTCGGGCAGTTGCTCGAATTCCCGGGGGCTTACGATTTCTCCCTTTCTCGTCGGGGCAAGGGCGATTCCCGTGGGCGTCCGCAGCAGCGCGATTCCCTTCTCGTTCGCTTCCCGCTGAACTTCCTCCAGTGCCTTCTCCTGCCGCTCCTTCACTTCCTGTTCGATCACGTTCTTGCGTGCCGTATAGCTCTCGCTTTCGAAGGCTGAAGGAATCGCCGATCGCAAATTTTCCAGCAAAAGCTGCATGTCTTCGCGGAACGGCACGGCCCGACCGGGAGGAAACTTCAGCGCGCAGGGTTTCTCCGGCTTCTCGAAGTTGTTGACGTAACACCACTCGTCCGGCGTCGGCTCTTCAGCCGCTTTTTTCTCAAGAAACGCACGCACCGTGGCGAATTTGCCCATTCCGGCCGGCCCGAGCAAAAAGAGATTGAATCCCTGGCGCTGAATGCCGGTCCCGAAGCGAACGGCTTCTAACGCCCGGTCTTGACCGACGAACTCGGTCAGATCCTCCAGTTCAGCGGTGCTCGCAAAAGGCAGGGAGGAAACATCGCAGCGTTGGTACAGAGCATCTGCGGACAATGCCTTCAATTCAGTCGCTTTGGCCACCGGGCTGCTTCTCCTTCACTTGTGATCTGTAAGAGCCGCTATTCCACTACACGCAGCCTTATCGGGCGAGGTCTCTCTCGAATCTCCAGACTGAAAATCCCAATTATGCGCCGCCGAGCCCCATGATCCTACACGATCAACGTTTGCTTGATCTGCGCGCCCAGATTCGCACAGTTGGCCTGGGCGGTGGCAAGCTGACTGCCCAATGGTCTGGATTCCAACTGCGCCGGCAAGCGACGATTCTGCTGCAACATTCGGGCGAGGGCCACTAGCGCCGAACCGATGTCGCGGCCTCCGACTTCGCTGACGAAGTCAGGTATCGGGTGAACCACTCGGCGGCAATGCGGGCAACCTCTTCCAGTTTTCCCGGCTCCTCGAACAGATGCGTGGCGCCCGGGATAATGACGAGTTCCTTTTCCGCCTGATGAAGTCTTGCAAGCGCCCCGCGATTCATGCTGATCACGGGCTCGTCGTCGCCGCCAACGATCAGCAGCGTCGGCGCACGTACGGAATCGAGCGCGTCCTCCGCCAGGTCCGGCCTCCCTCCCCGCGACACCACTGCGGAAATCGCGTCCGCCAGTTTCGCCGCGGCAACCAGAGCCGCTGCCGCGCCTGTGCTCGCTCCGAAGTAGCCTAGCTTCAAGCGTTGCATCTCCGGCTGGCTGATCACCCAACGAGTCGCGTCGACCAGTCGCTCGGTAAGCAAGCCGATGTCAAACCGAAACTCGGCCGTGTACCGATCGATTGATTCTTCTTCCCGGGTCAAGAGATCGAAAAGCAGAGTCCCGATTCCTGCCGCCTGGAGAACCTGCGCAACGTACCGGTTCCTCGGACTGCGCCGGCTGCTGCCGCTCCCATGTGCAAACAGAACAAGCCCGGTTGCACCCGATGGAAGCGCCAGCGACCCATCCAGCGCGACTTTGCCCGCGGCAATCGTGATTTCGCGCTCAACAACAGTTTGAGGGACCTTGCGACGCAGGCTCATCGGCCACCTCCTGATTTCGTTTTTTCCGCGAACTCGGCCTAAGCGCCTTTGTGTACGGCGCGTTGACCGGCGCGTTGTATCAGGCTTGTCACTTCCTCGTCAGCGACCTGCGAGAAATCGTCGTAAAACTGGCCGATGGCGTAGAAAGCCTCCGGCATGTGTACGCAAACGAGTTCATCCACTTCGCTTCTCAGCCGATGGCAGGTAGAAAGCGGGGCGACCGGAACGGCTACGATGATTCGGGCGGGCTTCAGGTGACGCAGTGCGTCGATCGCAGCACGCATGCTGGAGCCCGTGGCGATCCCATCGTCGATCAAGATCGCGATCTTCCCTTCGAGCTGCAAGTGCGGCCGGGACCCGCGATAGGTGCGTTCCCGCCTTTCCAGCTCCGATCGGACGCGATTCGTGATTTCCTCAATCTCCTGCTTCGAAATCCCAACGGCCTCGATCAACTCTTGATCGAGCACGCGCACGCCGCCGGTTGCGACCGCGCCAAACGCCAGTTCCTCTTGCCCCGGAACACCAAGCTTTCTCGATAGAAAGACGTCCAGCGGCGCGTCCAGCGCCGCCGCTACCTCGAACGCGACCGGCACACCACCGCGCGGAATTCCGAGCACGACCACATCGTTACGCTTCGCATACGAGCGCAACTTTTCGGCCAGCTTACGGCCCGCCTCGGCTCGATTACTGAAAATCATGTTCTCCCTTTCGCACGCCGCCTAAGAAGCCGCAGCCGCCGCAGCCACTTTCTGCGACCCGCCCTTGCGCACGACCCGAACTGTGCTGGCTTGCGGACCCTTTTCTCCCTGTTCCTCGGCGAAGGCCACCGCAGCGCCGACCTTCAGCCGATCGAACGCCTGGTTCAGCACGCTGTCGCGATGAAAGTAGATCTCGCGGCCGTCGGGCGTGGTCAGGAAGCCGTAGCCCTTATCCGCGAGAAGCTGGCTGACGCGTGCGACGGATGCCGGTTGATGCGCTTTCACTCGGCCATTCTGACGCCGGGCGTAGTCCTGCAGGCGGCGCGCAGCGGCTTTGAAAGCGTCGTCAATCGCCTGACGCAGATTCTTGTGCGGGACACCCACCTCCAAAACCTTCGTGACCGCGCGCTTTCCGGAATGCAGGGCGCGGCCCCTGGCGCTCGGCTGATGTTTGATCACAATTTCGCCCCCCGGCACGGTCAAGTCGATGCGGACGTGATATTGCGCGCCTTTCTTGTGGTGCCGGTGTGGAACCTCAACCGTTACGTGGCAACGCATGATGGGCCGGTACAGGCTTTCGAGCCTCGCCGCCTCTTCCTCGATCCACCCCTGTACGGCTCCGGACGCTTCCATGTTGCGGAACGTGATTTGAAGTGGAAGCTGCATGGGTTCCCTCCTCTAGGTTCCGGTGCTGGCCATAGGCGCCCCCGATTGTACTCCCGTTCGTCAGTACCCTTTCGTCTCGGCTGGGTCGCCTACATTGATCTCCAATTAAAGGATTTCAGAACTGTGTGAATCTCACAGTGATGGGCATCACAGGCGAATATTCAAACTCAAAACGGGCAAACCGAAATCGTCAACTCCGTTTCGAGACTCGGGACTTTCCGCGGTCCGCGCTAGTGCTTGTACTTTCCGATGACTTGGGTCTGCGCGAGAATGTGGCCCTTCATAGCTCGCTCAAGATCGCTCTTTGTGGCGCCGGCCTTGAGTCCAGTTTTCGAATCAAGTGCGTACAGTTTGAAAAAATACCGGTGTTCTGACGCGCGGGGCGGACACGGACCGTTGTAGCCGATCTTTCCGAAATCGTTTCGGCCTTGCAGTGCGCCGTTCGGCAACTCGCGGTCCTTCGCTAGCCCTTCGGGCAGCTTCCGCGTGTCGGGAGGCAAATCGTACAGCACCCAGTGAACCCACATGCCGCTAGGCGCATCGGGATCGTCCGCGACGATCGCGAGGCTCTTCGTTCCAGCAGGAGGATCGCTCCAGGATAGTGCCGGAGAAACGTCCGGCCCGTCGCAGGCGAATTTCTTCGGTATGGATCCGCCATCTCGAAACGCCGTTGTCGTGATCTGGAATGCCATCATGAGCCTCTTTTCTCTCAGGTTCACGCGCTGAGATCTGGACCTTTGCTTCGCGGTCTGCCAAGGATCGCCATCGGGCGCTCGCGCCAGACGCCATCTTCTTGATACCGGAGCGTGTAAATGTGCAAAAGCCGCCATCCCTGCTGGAGCAATTGGTTGACTTCGTCCCGTCCGCGCGACTCGATGTTGTGCCCGATCAATTCGGCGATATCCAATTGCCACAAGGGCACTCCCGCGATGGCGCTGGCAAGATCGCCAGGCAAGCCTTCCTTTTGCTCGGTCTTCTTCGCCATGATTTCTAAATCGCGCAAAATGCGTATCCGCAAGCAAGGCAGGTGACGCAAGCGGACGTCTTCGCCATCGTCCCCCCGCATTCCGGGCAGCGCTGCACGCCCAGCGGACCAGGCTGCTCCGCCTTTCCCGCTTCCAGCACCTGCTCGCTTTTGCAGCCGTCGCGAAATACCGTGATTCCCTTGCAGCCCAGCTCGTGAGCCAAGAGAAAGACCTTCTCGATGTCGCCGCGCGTCGCGGCACGCCGCAGATTCACGGTTTTGCTCACGGCGCTCTCCACATGCTTCTGAAACGCAGCCTGCATCCGCACGTGCCGCTCGGGATCTATGTCGTGTGCGGTCACAAAAATTCTTCGGATCGGCTCGGGAAGCTCTGCCACACCCTTGGCGCTTCCGGTCATTAGAATCTCATTGCGAATCTCGCTCGTAAGGTACGCCCTGGCCATCTTTTCGAAAAGCGGATGAATGTGAAACTCGCGGCGCTCCTCCAGGACGTGCCGGACAAAGCAAAGAGCGAAAAGCGGTTCGATGCCGCTCGAGCATCCCGCGATCAGGCTGATCGTACCGGTGGGAGCAATCGTAGTGACTGTGGCGTTGCGCCGTTGGATGCCCTGCTCTGGGAAAATGCTTTGCGCATAATTGGGAAACGTTCCCCGCTGCTCGGCCAGCCGGCACGATTCTGCTTCCGCCTCCTTGGCCACAAAATCCATCAGCTGGTCCGCTGCCGCGAGTGCATCCTGCGAATCGTAGGGAATACCGAGAAGAAACAGCAGGTCGGCAAATCCCATGATCCCGAGGCCGATCTTGCGGTTCGCGAGCGTCTGTTCCTCGATCTGGGGAAGCGGGTAGTGATTGGCATCGACGACGTCGTCGAGGAAGCGCACGGCCAAACGAACGACCGATCCGAGCCGCGCGAAATCGATCTTCGAATCGCTCACAAAGCGCGAGACGTTGATCGACCCGAGGTTGCAGGACTCGTATGCGAGAAGCGGCTGCTCTCCGCAGGGATTCGTCGCCTCGATCGCGCCGACCTCAGGCACGGGGTTCCCTCTGTTGATCGCATCGAGAAATATGATCCCCGGATCGCCCGTCTTCCAAGCGGAGTCCACGATGGCATCGAAGACCTGGCGCGCGTTCACCCGCCCAACCTCCTGCCCCGTTCGCGGGTTGATCAGGCCGTAGTCGGCCCGGCGCTTCACGCAATCCACAAACGCGTCCGTCACCGCCACGGAAATATTGAACGTGTGCAGCGCGCCCGGGTCGCTCTTGCATGCGATGAAATCAAGAATGTCGGGATGGTCAAAGCGCAGCACGCCCATGTTTGCGCCCCGGCGCGCGCCGCCTAGCCGAGTGGTCTCGGAGGCGTAGTCGTAGAGCTTCATGAACGAAACCGGACCGCTCGATCGCCCCCGCGCCGATCCTACCGGATCGTTCCGCGGTCTCAGTTGAGAAAAAGAAAATCCCGTGCCGCCGCCGGTCTTCTGAATTAAGGCCATGTCGCGGAGCGTTCCAAAAATCGAATCCATCGAATCTTCGATTGGTAGCACGAAGCAAGCGGAGAGCTGTCCGCTCGGCAGCCCGGCGTTCACCAGAGTGGGAGAATTCGGAAGGAAATCGAAGGATTGCATCAAACGACAGAAAGCCTCGCTCGTCTCGCGTGTCTGGGCGGAGACGCCGTACCGCCGCTCGACGCTCGCCACCGCCGCGGCCACGCGGGCGAACATCTCTTCCGGAGTCTCGCGAGGCTTGCCCGAGGCATCCGCCAATAGGATTCGCTTGCTCAGAACCTCATTCGCTACATCGCTCAGGTTCATTCAGCATCCTTGCGCGTAGCTTAGCAGAGACTCGGAGGAGTAAGGTGACCCGTGTCACTTATCTCGTTTCCGGCCGCCCGCTGGATGCTCGCTTGCCGCCTGTAGTAGAGTAGCGCGCGCTGAATGCGCACGAATCGGGCTCGCACGCTCAATCCTGAGAACGGAAGGAGTTCACTCCGCCGCATGACGCTGCTTCCCTGCCTCTTGCTCGCTTCTCAGGAAGTTGGCATTCCCGCATCTGCTTTCTCTAGCGGCACCTCATGACCACTGACGCCGCAAGCGGAAACACGGGAACGCGCGCGCGTGCGAAGCGCTGGTACGCGCACCTCTGGGTCCACGTCCTTGGCGCCATGATCCTCGGTATCGTGCTCGGCAAGTTCTATCCGAACATCGGCGTGCGCATGCAGCCTTTCGGGGATGCCTTCATCAAGCTGATTCGCATGCTGATCGCGCCGATCATCTTTTGCACCGTCGTGCACGGCATCGCGCGGATGGCTGACATGGCGCGCGTCGGGCGCGTCGCACTGAAAGCGATCCTCTACTTTGAGGTCCTCACGACCATTGCCCTCGTAATCGGCCTGGTCGCCGTCAACCTGTGGAAGCCCGGCGTGGGAATGAACGTCAACCTCGCGCACGTCGATACGTCCGCCGTCCAGCAATACGTCGCTCACCCGGAAAACGCCAGCGTGATCCAGTTCCTGATGAACATCATTCCTACGACATTCGTCGGTGCGTTCACGGACGGCAACGTGCTTCAGGTACTGCTTGTTTCCGTGTTGTGCGCCTTCGCGCTCGTGGGTATCGGAGCGAGCGGCAAGCCTGTCATCGACTTCGTCGAAGCCGCTTCGCGAATGTTCTTTTCTGTCGTTGGGATCGTGATGTGGACCGCGCCGCTCGGCGCGTTTGGTGCTATTGCATTCACCGTCGGGAAGTTTGGAGCGGGTTCGCTCGTTTCGCTGGGAAAGCTGCTGGGCGGATTCTACGTCGTCTGCCTGGTTTTCATCTTCGGCGTGCTGTGGCCGGTCGCGCGCCTGTGCGGCTTCAGCATGTTCAAACTGATCCGCTACATTCGCGAAGAGCTGCTGATCGTCTTTGCGACGACCTCTTCAGAAACGGTCCTGCCTCAATTGATCCGCAAGCTAGAGCTTCTCGGCTGCGAGGAAAGCATCGTAGGCCTTGTGATTCCGACGGGTTATTCCTTCAACCTCGACGGGACCTGCCTGTATCTCGCCACTACCACGGTGTTCCTGGCGCAAGCGACCAACACGCATCTGGGTCTCTGGCAGCAGCTCGGACTTCTTGCTGTTCTGCTGCTGTCGTCGAAGGGAGCGGCCGGAGTTGCGGGCGCGGCATTTGTCGTCCTGGCGGCGACAATCGCGTCAACGGGAACGATTCCTGTGGCGAGCGTGGCCCTCGTGCTCGGAATTCACCGCTTGATGTCCGAGGGACTGACGCCGACCAACGTGATCGGCAATGCGGTCGCCACGATCGTGGTTTCGAAGTGGGAGCGCGCGCTCGATGAAAAGCGGCTCAGCACCGAACTAAACGGCACGGCTTGAGCTGGTGCCTTATCGCGCCGAGGCTTTCGCAGATCTGTTGAGAATCTGCTCGAGCCGGTCGAGCACCTGCATCGCCGTGAAGCACTGCTGCACGCTAGCGTTGGGCTCGCGCTTTTCCTTGATCGCCGCGAAGAATTCGCGGTCCTGCAGCTCGATGCCGTTCATCGATACATCCACCTTGGACACATCGATCGGTTTCTGTTCTCCATCGACCAATTCATCGTAGCGCGCGATGTAGGTGCCGTTGTCGCCGATGTAGCGGAAGAAGGTGCCGAGCGGCCCTTTATTGTTAAACGAAAGCGAAAGCGTGCAGATCGCGCCCGACGGCACCTTCATCAAGATTCCCATGTCCATCGCGATCTTCAACTCTGGGTGGAACGGACCCTGAACAGCATAACAGTCGGACACAAGCTCGCCCGTCTGATACTGAAATAGATCAACCGTGTGGCAGGCGTGATGCCATAGCAGGTGATCGGTCCAGCTTCGCGGCTGGCCGGCTGCGTTCATGTTCGTGCGACGGAAAAAGTAGGTCTGCACGTTCATCTGTTGAATCTTCAGCTCGCCGGCTTTGATCTTCTTGTGCACGTACTGGTGGCTGGGATTGAAGCGGCGCGTGTGGCCGCCCATGCAGACGACGCCGGTTTCCTTCTGCACCTTGACGAGCGTCTCGGAATCCGCCAGCGAATCGGCGATGGGAATCTCGATGTGGACGTGCTTGCCGGCCCGCATGCACTGCACGCCCTGGGCTGCGTGCATGCCGGTCGGCGTCGCAAGAATCATCGCTTCGAGGCCGGGCTGCTTCAGGCTCTCGCCGAGATCGCCGGTGAAGTGAGGGATCTTGAACCGTTTCGCCACTTCTCCGGTCGTGGTCTGATTTCCGCCGGTGAGCGTGATGACTTCGATGCCTGGAATGTTCTGCAACGCTTCGAGATGCTTTACGCCGAACGCGCCCTGCCCCGCAACGCCAACCTTCATCGTCTGGCTCCCGACTTGAATTTGATCTGAGTTACTGCGTGGCTCCTGCCTTTTCCATGCCTGCCTTTTCGGCGCGCAGCTTGCGCAGCTCCGAGTGAATCCGGATCACGGCCATCCACATGCCCAGCGGATGCGCTCCGGCGGTGACGAGCGGATGCACCTGTCCGTCGCGGAATTTCTCGATGTTGTCGTCCTGCAGCGTCTCGAGAACTTTCCCTTCCTCCATGCTCATGCCGTATTCCTTCGCGACGGAGGGCCAATCGTGGATTAGCCGCAGCCGCAGGTCACGCTTGAACCGGCTGTCGTAGAGGATCTTATTCAGCTTGTAGGAAGCCGGCGTCGGATGCTTGTAGAATTCGTATCCGCCCTGGAAATGGTAATCCGGAGGCGCGCCCATTCCTTCCTTCGAAGGCCCGGTGCCCTTGAGCGGCTTGAAGCGGAACACGGCGTGACCGTGATGCCAGGTCGGCTGGTAAGTGACCAACTCGCCCTTGAGGTTGCCGAGAGCGCCGAACATGATCATCCACGACAGCATCTCGGTGTTTCCGACTTCGTCCAACTGCTCGTTTGTCAGTTTAATAAGCTCGTCGAGATGGCCCTTCTCGATCTGGCCGATCGCCCAATAGTCGAAATCGAATGCGGGCTTCGGATACTTCCACGTGCCGGGATAGTGCGACATTCCGCCGCTCGCGACGATCGCGACATTTTCCGGCCGATCCGTGACGATCTTCGCAATCGCCTTGCCCAGTTGGGCGCAGCGCTGCGCGGTCGGCAGCGGTGGAAGATATGCGTTGACGAAAATCGGAACGACGGGAATCGGCCGCTTCTCAATCACCCATTCGTACACGGCCGCGAATGCGTGTCCGAGCACGGCATCCTGCGAGTAACCGAGGTCGAATCCAGCCTTCATCAGCTTGTCGAGCAGGTCTTCCGTCAAAGCCTGGTGGATCGGCAACTCGTACTTGCGGCCGGCAAATTCCGCGTGGGAATACTCGCCGGAAAGAATACAAAACGTGGGAACCGAGCTGAGGAAGAACGTCTCGAGGTGGTCACTCCCGATGACGATCACGGCATCCGGCTTGCTCTCTTCCAGCTCTTTGCCGATCTGCCGCATCGCGGCGATGTCGGCGTCGAGCTGTTTCGGGTCCTCGCTCGGCGGATAATCGAAAAGTTGCGGTGCGTGCACCGTTGCAAATGCTGAAACAATCTTTCCCATGCTTATTTACCTCGTTTCTCGTGCGAAGAACGCGCCTGCGTCGTTCCTGTTTGCCCGAGCGTGCGCTTCCGAGCTCGCTCCTGCGCGTGCGGGGTAGACCGCTGATCCGGGAGCCCTCGCCGTTCCGAGACCATAGTTCGGGCAAACTTCGCTGCCATGATTGTTGCGGAATCGCCGCGACCTCGTCAAGTAGATCATCTCGCGCGAACTGGCCCGTTGGACCCTCCGATTTATTGTCGAGTAGCCGAACACCCGACCCTTTGTTTTGAACCGGTTAGAGCGAATTCTACTTGTTTCGCGTTGTCGAGTAGAATTGCTTCCGAGGAGAGAGGCTGCTGCCCTCTAGATGGGGCCATGCAGTGGCATGGCGTGGCACTCCCGACGCGCAGGAATCGAGTGGGACGTTAGTTGCAAGCCTGGGCCAGCGCCTCTCGGCATACCCTACGTTGTCAGTGGGTCGGCCTTGTCGGCGTTGATCTCGAGATCCTTGATGGCCTTTTGCACGAGCGAGGCTTGGATTTTGCCTTCGCTGAGCAGCTCGCGCAGCGTGGCCAGCACGATGAAGCGGGCATCGACTTCGAAGAAGTTGCGCAGCGAATCGCGGCTCTCGCTGCGGCCGAATCCATCGGTGCCAAGAGAGGCCACCCGGCGCGGCATCCACTTGCTCACAAGGTTGGGCAATGCTTTCAGGTAGTCGCTCGCCGCGACGAGCACACCCGGCGCGTCGGCCAGACATTCGGAAACGAAAGGCACGCGCGGCTTCTCGGCGGGATGCAACAGATTCCAGCGGTCGGCCTCGATTCCATCGGCGTAGAGAGCCTTGTAGCTCGTGACGCTCCATACGTCTGCTGCGACACCGTACTTCTCTTCCAGAATTTCCTGCGCCTTGAGCACTTCGCGGAGAATCGCGCCGCTGCCGAATAGCTGCGCGCGCAATTTCGACTTGCCGTTGCTCGCAGCCTTGAGCTTGTACATGCCTTTCAGAATTCCCTCGCGCGACCCAGCGGGCATGGCAGGCATCGCGTACGGCTCGTTCATCACGGTGATGTAGTAGAAGATGCTTTCGCCCTTGCGGTACATCCGGTCGATTCCGTCTTCGATGATCGTGGCGATCTCGTAGGCGAATGCAGGATCGTACGCTTGAAGCGTGGGAATCGGAAGCGCGAGCACGTGGCTATTGCCATCCTGATGCTGCAAGCCCTCTCCGGCGAGCGTCGTGCGTCCTGCCGTGCCGCCCAGCATGAAGCCGCGGCATCGCGTGTCTGCCGCCGCCCAGATGAGGTCCGCTACGCGCTGGAGGCCAAACATAGAATAAAAAATAAAGAACGGAATCATGTTGATTCCGTGCGTGGCGTAGGCCGAGCCAGCCGCAATGAAGGACGAAAGCGATCCGGCCTCCGTAATGCCTTCTTCGAGAATCTGGCCGTCCTTGGCTTCCTTGTAGTACAGCAGCGTATTCATATCGACGGGTTCGTACAGCTGGCCCTGGCTGCTGTAGATTCCCACCAGGCGGAACAGCGACTCCATGCCAAACGTGCGCGCTTCATCCGGAACGATCGGGACGATCAGCTTGCCGATCTCTGGATCGCGCAGCATCTTGCGCAACATTCCGACGAACGCCATCGTAGTCGAAACTTCGCGGCCTTCACTGCCGGTCAGGAACTCGGTAAACAAGTTCTCTTCGTGAGGGGGCAGGACCTCGGCGCGCACGCGCCGCTGCGGCACGTAGCCGCCCAGCTCCTTGCGGCACTCCTGCATGTAGCGCATTTCGGGAGTATTGTCCGGCGGACGGAAGAACGACACGTGCTCAATCCGGTCTTCGTCAATCTTCAGGCCAAACCGCTCGCCAAAATGGCGCAGCGTATCTTCGTCCACTTTCTTCTGCTGATGCGTGACGTTGCGGCCCTCGCCCGCTTCGCCGAGGCCGTATCCTTTGATCGTGCGCGCCAGGATCACCGTGGGTGATCCCTTGTGTTCGACCGCAGCTCTGTAGGCTGCGTACACCTTCCTAGGATCGTGCCCGCCGTGCCGCAGCTTGTGCAGCTCTTCATCGGAGAGGTGCTCGAACATCTTCAGCAAGCGCGGTTCGGAGCCGCATACGTGCTGCCGGACATACGCTCCCGACTCCACGATGAATTTCTGGTACTCGCCATCGACGATCTCGCCAAGCCGCTTCGCAAGCAGGCCGTCCACGTCCTTTTCGAAAATAGGATCCCAGTCTGATCCCCAGATGACCTTGATGACGTTCCAACCGGCGCCGCGAAACGCTGCCTCCAGCTCTTGAATGATGTGGCCGTTGCCGCGCACGGGCCCGTCGAGCCGTTGCAAGTTGCAGTTGACGACGAAAATCAGATTGTCGAGGTGCTCGCGGGAGGCAAGCGTGATCGCTCCGAGAGCCTCCGGCTCGTCCGTTTCGCCATCGCCCAAGAACGCCCAGACCTTCGCGTCTGTTTTGGGCTTGAGCCCCCGGTCTTCCAGGTAGCGATTGAACCGGGCCTGATAGATCGCCATGATCGGGCTCAGGCCCATCGAAACCGTGGGAAATTCCCAAAACTCCGGCATCAGCCAGGGATGCGGGTAGGACGAAAGACCGCCGCCGGGCTTGAGTTCGCGGCGGAAATTTTCGAGTTGCTGCGCCGAGAGGCGCCCCTCGAGAAA
This sequence comes from Candidatus Acidiferrum sp., assembly GCA_035622585.1. Taxonomy (GTDB): domain Bacteria; phylum Acidobacteriota; class Terriglobia; order Acidiferrales; family UBA7541; genus Palsa-295. Next base: position 16,855 of record DASPVC010000022.1, on the reverse strand, counting down.
CGCGCGAGCGTAAACGCCGGGAGCCGCGTGCCCTTGCAGGTAAACCGTATCGCCTTCGAAATCCGGGGTGCGCGCGCGGAAGAAGTGGTTGAAGCCGATTTCAAAGAGGGTCGCAACGGAACCGTAGGTGGAGATGTGGCCGCCGATGTTGTGCTCGACACGATTGGCGCGAACGACCATCGCGAGCGCATTCCAGCGGACAAGGCTCTTCACCCTTCGCTCGAGTTCCTGATCTCCGGGGAAAAGAGCTTGCTGGCTTACATGAATCGTGTTGACGTAGGGGGTATTCGCCGTGAACGGCACCAGCACTCCGCAGGCAAGCGCACGACTGCGGATTTCCTGCAAGATCTTCGATGCAAGTCGTCGTCCACCCTGCTCGACGACCGCGTCAAACGACTCAACCCACTCCCATATTTCTTCCAGCTCGTCAACTTCTGACGGAATCACGGGCTGCACAGCCATCGTCTGCACCTTCCCGGAAGGGACCCTCAGGCGATCCTTTCGAATCGCTGGCTCGACGTACAATCACAATATACATCATTTCTCACGCGCCAGACGCGCGCGCAAATTAGAAATTATTGCCTCTTCGGAGCGTTTATGGAACGCATAAGCAGGCGTGATGCCGGAGGGGAATCTCGAATCCGCGCGCAACGATCGCGCCGCCGTCCAACCGCGTCAGTTGGGTCAGTTGGGGAAAGATGTTTGGATATTCGGAACACTCGGGCCGACAGAATGGAACTCTACTGCATCATAGTGAAGGCTAGCGTCATGCGTTGTTCGGAGCAAATGCGGATACGGGGGAAACAACTTGCACTGTTCCGATCAAGCTGTGCCGATAAGACCGGCTAGGCGTCAAGCTCCAGGGGCGGTGCCGCTCGTCGTGGCAATCGTCCTCTTTCTTGCGACACTTTGCGCGAACCGAGCCGCCGCGGACGTGGGCGTCATCCTCGACGAGTCCCTCGACACCAGTGTCGCCAGAATCACAGGTTCAGGACATAGCGCTGTCTACCTATCGCGCATCTGTCCCGAGTCGCCCATTCGACTGCGCCTGTGCCGCGCGGGCGAGATGGGTTCCGTCATCAGCAACTACACGAGCCTTGGTGAGGACCAGCCGTTCGAATGGAACGTCATGCCTCTGAGCGTGTATCTCTACGGAGTCGAAGATCCCGCAGAGCGCCCGATTTTCGGCTTGCCGAAAATCAAGCACGCCCTCGAGGAGAGATACCGCGAACAGTATCTGGCTGAGTACTGCACCAGCGAATCGTGTAAGACAAGCGACAAAGCCGAATGGCGGGAGACGATCGGCGCCACGCTCTCGCGAAGCGTCTATATCTTCGTGGTGAATACGAGCGTCGAACAGGATCTCGCCTTCATCAAGGAATTCAATTCACGGCCCAACGTCAACCATTTCAACGGATTCTCTCGCAATTGCGCTACCTTCACGCGCGGCGTCGTCGATTCTTTCTTTCACGGCGCCGCGCACGCCGACTATTTCAACGACTTCCTAATGACCAGCCCGAAGGCGATCGCGCGTTCTTTTACGCACTACGCGTTGCATCATCCGGAGCTGAACCTGCGCGTCTTTCATTTCGCGCAATTGCCGGGCACGATCAGGCGGAGCACGGAGGCCCGGGCCGGCACCGAGCAGCTCTTTCGGTCAAAGAAGCTGGTCGCTCCCGTCGCCCGGTTCGTTCCGTGGCTGCCGACAGCGGCCGCCGGATCCTATCTGCTGACCGACCGTTTCAATCCGGAACACGAAGCAGAAAAGCATCCTGCCCTTCTTCAAGCCGTAGGGGATCCGGCCATCGGCGCCGAGAAGCTTCGCGCGTATGGGAACCAAGCAAACGATCCTGGCACGCAACTTCGCGACACGCGCTTACAAATCGACGGCACGGCCGAGGAATGGAAGCAGTCGCACGAGGACTTTGATGGCCTGATGGAGAAGGCCATCCGCGAAGGAACCGTCACCGGGCGCGAATACTTCGATCATTTTGCCAAAGACATCGATGAGAAGGGCACGCTGTCTTTCGACAGCCATGGTGCGTTATGGCTGGAAATCACCGAAGGAGGGCGAACTCGCCAGGTGGGCGCGAGCGCGGACGATATCGTGGACCCGAGCTCCGATTCAGAACTCGCGTACACTCTGCTTCTGACGCGCACCGACCGCGAGCTGAAGAGCCCCAAACATCTGCGAGAAACGATGGCGGAGTTCCGGGACGACTGGCAGACAGTCGAAGCCGCCCGCGCACGGACGTTGGTGACCTTCGCGACCGCCGATAAGTCCGAGCCGCAGCGCGCGCCGATGCCGCTCCGGGCGAGACCGTAGGTTCTCGCGACGCACTCGACTGTGCGCCGTGTTCTCTGCTAGAGTCTCGGACCATCGTGCGGGCCCTGCGCAGTTTGGTCGCTGTTCTCTCGTTCTTGGTTTCCACCGCTCTCGCCTCCGGGCAGACCGTCTCCAGTCGCGACGGGTTCGCGCTGCCCGCTGTTGGAGTGTCTCCGGCCATTGTCATTGGCTTTCTCGGCGGATTCGTCGGGCACGATAACGCCGTGCATGGCGGAGTCAAGCTCGCAGCGCATCTGCGCGAGGTATATCCGGCGGGCGTCTATGTGCAGGTTTATGAAAACCGCCGCGGAAAGCAGGCGTATGAACAAATCCTCCAGCTTCTGGACGCGGACCACGACGGCACGCTTTCGCCCGAGGAGAAACGCCATGCGCGTATCGTGCTCTACGGCCACAGCTGGGGCGCGTCGGAAACCGTCAACGTAGCGCGCAAGCTAGAAAAGAACGGCATTCCGGTACTTCTGACGGTTCAGGTCGATAGCGTCCGCAAACCGGGTGAAAACGACTCGGTGATCCCTTCAAACGTTCTGCAGGCGGCCAATTTCTACCAGCCAACCGGAATTGTGCGGGGGCGAACTCAGGTTCGTCCGGCTGACCCGGCGCGCACCCGCGTAATCGGAAATTTCGAGTTTGACTACACCCAGCATCCGATCGCTTGCACAGGGTATCCCTGGTACGCGCTGGCGTTTGAAAGATCACATATCGAAATCGAGTGCGACCCGGCCGTCACAACGCAAGTCGAATCCCTCATTCGATCGGCACTGCTCGCGGATCGCACGAACCCCTGAGTTCTCCGGCAACCCCTGTCTCTGAGCGGGATCTCGCGCCCACAAAAGGAGGCGATGGCCTCGAGGAAGCTGAGACTTCACGATTGGTCAGACTTCAAGAATGGCTGTGACTGAAAGACTAGAAAGCTGGTGAGTCGCCGGGGACTTGAACCTCGAATCCGCTGCTTTTCTGCTCGCGGCAGCAACCGGAGCACAACTCTTGACAAAATCTCACATTAGATATATTCCAGATACTTCATGGACGCCGAGGCGATCAAAGAGTCGTTTGAAGAAAGCGGCTTGCGCTGCACGCCGCAGCGCTACGCCGTAATGGCGTTCTTGATGGAACACAACAGTCACCCCACGGCTGCGGAAATCTTCGAAGCCGTAAATCGCATGGATCCGCGCTCGTCAAAGGCAACCACCTATAACAATCTTCGGGACCTGGTGCAGGCAGGTTTGGTGCGTGAAGTGGCCGTCGAGGGCCGCGCCGCGCGATTTGATGCGAAGGGCATGCGCCATCACCACTTCATCTGCGACCGCTGCGGCAATGTTGAGGATTTGGAATGGCGCGACGTGCCGAAACCCGCCTCGCGCTACCTCGGTAAGCGAGTTCTTCGCGAATGCGAACTCATTTTCCGAGGGCTGTGTGCGAAGTGCGCTCCGCGGCGCGCTTCCCGTTAAATTCTGAACTAATTCTGTAGTCAGGAGAGGAACATGGCAAGCGAAGCGAAGTGCCCGGTAGTACACGGAACCACGAATGTTGGAATGAGGTCGAACAGCAACTGGTGGCCGAACCAGCTCAACCTCAGGATTCTCCGCCAGAACTCGCCCCAGTCCGATCCAATGGGCGAGGCCTTCAATTACGCCGAAGAGTTCAAGAAGCTCGACTACAAAGCTCTCAAGAAGGACCTCCACGCGCTGATGACGGACAGCCAAGATTGGTGGCCGGCGGATTTCGGCCACTACGGCGGCCTCTTCATACGCATGGCGTGGCACGCCGCGGGCACGTATCGCATCGGCGACGGCCGCGGCGGCGCAGGCTCCGGCCAACAGCGCTTCGCGCCACTCAATAGCTGGCCGGACAACGCGAACCTCGACAAGGCGCGCCGGCTGCTTTGGCCGATCAAGCAGAAATACGGCAGGAAAATTTCCTGGGCCGATCTGATGGTCCTGGCTGGCAATGTCGCGCTCGAGTCGATGGGCTTTAAGACGTTTGGCTTTGGCGGCGGGCGCCCCGATGTGTGGGAGCCTGATGAAGTCGTGTACTGGGGCAAGGAGGACATTTGGCTCGGCGACAAGCGCCACACGGGCGACCGCGAGCTGGAAAATCCGCTCGCTGCCGTGCAGATGGGTCTCATCTATGTGAATCCGGAAGGGCCGAACGGCAAGCCGGATCCGCTCGCAGCGGCTAAAGATATTCGCGAAACGTTCCGCCGCATGGCAATGAACGACGAAGAAACGGTCGCGCTGATTGCCGGCGGTCACACCTTCGGCAAAGCCCACGGCGCCGGCGATGCGAAACTTGTCGGCCCCGAGCCTGAGGCAGCGCCCATTGAGGAGATGGGCCTCGGCTGGCACAGCCGTTATGGCACGGGTAAAGGCAAGGACGCGATCACGGGCGGCCCGGAAGTCACCTGGAGCCAGACGCCAACGAAGTGGAGCAACTACTATTTCGAGAACTTGTTCGGCTACGAATGGGAGCTGACCAAGAGTCCATACGGCGCCTACCAGTTCCAAGCGAAAGGCGGCGCCACGCCGATTCCGGATGCCTTCGATGCGTCGAAGCATCACGCGCCTACCATGCTGGTCACCGACCTTTCTTTGCGCATGGATCCGGTCTACGAGAAAATCTCCCGCCGTTTCTACGAGCATCCAGATCAGTTCGCAGACGCGTTTGCTCGCGCGTGGTTCAAGCTCACCCACCGCGACATGGGCCCGCGTTCGCGCTATCTCGGCCCGGAAGTCCCGAAAGAGGAGCTGATCTGGCAAGACCCCGTTCCGAAGGCCGATCACAAGCTGATCGACGCGAAGGACGCTGCCGCTCTCAAGGCCAAGATTCTCGCGTCGGGACATTCCATCTCGGAGCTGGTCGGGACCGCTTGGGCCTCGGCGGCAAGTTTCCGCGGCTCCGACAAACGTGGCGGAGCGAACGGCGCGCGCATTCGCCTCTCCCCGCAGAAAGACTGGGAAGTCAACCAGCCGGCGCAACTGGCGAAGGTGCTGAAGTCGCTCGAAGCGATCCAACAGAAGTTCAACAGCTCGCAACCCAAGGGGAAGAAGGGCAAGAAGGTTTCGCTGGCGGACCTGATCGTTCTGGGCGGCTGTGCGGCGGTTGAGAAAGCCGCGAAGGCCGGCGGGCACGACGTAAAAGTCCCCTTCACGCCGGGGCGCATGGACGCATCCCAAGCGCAAACCGACGTGGAGTCCTTCAGCCATCTCGAACCGGTCGCGGACGGTTTCCGCAACTACCTCAAGGCCAAGTTCACTGTGTCACCGGAGGAGCTGCTGATCGATAAGGCGCAACTGCTCACGCTGACAGCACCCGAGATGACGGTGCTCGTCGGTGGCCTGCGCGTCCTCGGCGCCAATGCCGGGCAGTCCAAACACGGCGTCTTCACCAAGAAGCCGGGAACGCTGACGAACGACTTTTTCGTCAACGTGCTCGACATGGGCACGCAGTGGCACCCGCTTACGAACGGCTCAGAAGGAGTGTACGAGGGGCGCGACCGGAAGACGAACCAGGTCAAGTGGACCGGCACGCGCGTCGATCTGATTTTCGGCTCGAACTCCGAGCTGCGCTCTCTCGCGGAAGTCTATGGCTCCGCGGACTCCAAGGAGAAGTTTGCGAAGGACTTCGTGGCGGCGTGGGGCAAGGTGATGAACCTTGGTCGCTACGACCTTGCCTGAGTTCGTCGGGAAGGAGAACTGAGTGCCTGAAGACCGCTCAGGCGGTTCTTGGCCACTCGGACCTCGAGAGGACGCTTGGCATGCACACGCATGCCATCCCGGACTCACCGAGCGGGGTGCTGGAGAAAGTGGAAGGGGGTTTGTGCCCTCATGTGTCCAACTTTGACGGTGCAAAATCAGAAGTCGTTGTGAATTAAGGAGCTGGTGAGCCGCCCAGGACTCGAACCTGGAACCCGCTGATTAAGAGTCAGCTGCTCTACCATTGAGCTAGCGGCCCGGCAAATATTGATTCTAACACGAGGAAATATGGTTCCCAATGCAGCGAAAGATCAGCTCGACTTGATCGAGTGACGCAGCGTGCTCGCAATTTCTTTTGCCACCTGGCGCGCTTTCACCAAGTCGCCCGGACCCAGTGAAATCGCCGCCACGCGCGCGTGTCCTCCCCCGCCATACTTCTCGCAAAGCGAGGCGAGATTGACTTCCGCCGCAGCTTCCTTCCACGGACTCGTCCCCACCGATACCTTCGCGCGCACCGGCGAGGCACTAACACCCACGGAATACAGCGCGTCGGGATACAAATAGTACGGTATGAACTTGTTGTAGCCTTCGAGGTCGAGATCGCTCACGTCAAAGTAGATCACGCCGTCGCGGCAGTCGGCGCGCTCGCGCAGAATATCGATCGACCGGCGGTGCCGTTCGAGCAGGGGGCCCAGATGCCGCTTGATCAGCGGCAGTTCGATAATCTCCGCGAGGGGAATCTCCGCCAAATCAGGGATGAGCCGCGGAACCAGGCTCGGCTCCGGGGCCGCCTCGATCACCAGCGCGAGCTTCGTCGCCGGTTCGGCGAGGCCCACCGCCACTTCGGGCGACGCGAATTGCGCGCCGTCAATGATGTCGGCCCAGTAGATCAGCTCAGCCATCGGCCTCGCATCGAAACCGAACTTCTCTGAAGCAATCGTGGCCAGAAATTTCGTGCAGGACTTGTAGGATGGATCGTAGAACTTCTTTCCGGAACGGTCGCGCCGAAAATGCTCCGCGTCCTCTGGCCTCAAAAACGCGCTTTGGTGGTGATCGAACCACCAGGTCAGTAGGGGCGAGCTGGAATACTTGAAATCGACGATCACATTCTCGTCGCCGTCAAAGATGCCGTCTTCAAAGGGCGCCGACGCCTTGTGGGTCATGCCTGTGTAGGCGAATTCGGCATCGCGATGAATGCGCTCGCGGTAAAAACGCGTGAACACGGCCGCCGAACACGCCCCGTCGAAACACTTATCGTGGAAGCAGAGGCGTACCCTCAACTTGTTCTCCCGTACCGAGCGCGTTCGCAGTACGCCAACAATCCTCCTGAAAGGTAAAGCCAACTAAGATCGCTGCACACCGAATCCTTGTCAAGAGGCATCGCGGCGGGTGAAGGGGGCAGTCTAACGGCGGGAGAGGATTTCCTTGCGACGAAAGCAATCGAGCGCGTGATCGTTCACCATGCCAACCGCCTGCATGAAGGCGTAGCAAATCGTGGAACCGACGAAACGGAATCCTCGCTTCTTGAGATCGCGGCTCAAAGCGTCCGATTCCGCGGTTCGCGCCGGCACTTGCCGTGATCTCCGCCACGAATTCACAACCGGCTCCCCTCCGACAAACGCCCAGACGTAGCGGTCGAAGCCCCCGAACTCCTTCTGAACTGCCAGAAAGGCGCGCGCGTTCGAGATGGTCGCGTCGATCTTCAGCCGGTTGCGGACGATACCCGGATCGGCGAGAAGCGCACGAATTCTTCGCTTGTCGTATCGCACGATCTTGGCAGCGTCAAAGCCGTCCAATGCATGGCGATAGTTTTCCCGCTTCCTGAGAATCGTTTCCCAGCTTAGCCCAGCCTGCGCGCCCTCCAGAATCAGGAACTCGAAGAGCAGCCGGTCGTCGTGCAGCGGCACACCCCATTCCCTGTCGTGGTAGTCGATCATGAGGGGGCTTCGCGCCCAATGGCATCGCCGCGCTGCCCGTTCTGCTGTCATCTCCATGTGGCTGTGGCCGCGCAGTTACTCTGGGGCGGCTCCTGGGCCGCCCCTATGGTGATAGCAAGATTGGCAGGAAGTGGCGCCTAGGAGATGTGGCGCTCGAGGATCTTCACGATCTGCTCTTTGGGCACGGCGCCGACGATCTGGTCGGCCACCTGCCCGCCCTTGAAGACGAGCAACGTCGGGATGCCGCGGATGCTGAACTTGCCGGGAACGTTCATGTTCTCATCGACGTTCAGTTTCACGACCTTGACCTTGCCCGCGTGCTCCTTCGCGATTTCTTCCACGGTCGGCGTCAGCATCATGCACGGACGGCACCAGTCGGCCCAAAAGTCCACCATCACCGGCTGGGTCTTGCTCGCCTCTATGACGTCGCTCTGAAAGGACGCGTCGGTTACGGCCTGGAGAATGTCTGACATGTTTTCCTCTTGTCGCGTGCCCGGCACTCTTGCCGGTTCCACGCGCACCTATTTAGATGATCTTGCAACCCTGGGGATTCGGGACCGCCTAGCCGCCTCATACAGCGTGACATAGGCCGCCGCCGACGCCTTCCAGGAAAAATCCTTATTCATCCCGTTCGCTTGCACCGCGCTCCAAGCTTTCGGGTCTCGGAACGTCTTGAGCGCCGCCCGGATGCATTCGAGTAGCGCTTTCCCGTCGTAGCTCTCAAACTTGAAGCCAGTTCCCTGCTGCGTCTTGGGGACGAATTTCTGAACCGTGTCGTCGAGCCCGCCGGTCGCCCGCACGATCGGCACGGTGCCGTACCGCAGGCTGTAGATCTGATTGAGCCCGCACGGTTCGAACCGCGACGGCATCAGGAACATGTCCGCCCCGGCCTCAATCTTGTGCGCTAACGTGTTATCGTACCCGATTTTCAGGCCGATTCGCCCTGGAAATTTTTCGGCCAGGCCTCGAAACAGGCCTTCGTACTCCGGTAGACCGCTGCCCAGCGCCGCCATCGCGATGTCTTCCTTCATCAACTCCCCGGCGATTTCTGCGATCAGGTCGAATCCTTTCTGGTCGACGAAGCGTGACACGATCCCGATCAGCGGCCGCTCGAGATTCTCCTCGGGCAGCCGGAGCGTCGCCAGCAGGTCCTTTTTGCAGGCCTCTTTGCCTCTTAGGTTGTGTACCGAGTAATTCTGCGCAATCAGAGTGTCTGCTTCCGGGCTCCACGCACCGTAGTCCACTCCGTTCAAAATACCGACGAGATGGTCCGCGCGGTTGCGGATCACGCCGTCGAGTCCGGCCCCGTATTCGGGAGTCTGAATCTCCTTGGCGTAGCGACGGCTCACCGTCGTTAGATAATCGGCAAAGATCAGTCCTCCCTTCAAAAAGTTCACCTTGTCATAGAACTCCAGCCCTTCGATCGTGAAGAGACTTTCGGGCAGCCCGATCTTTTGCAGCACCGTTTGGGGGAAGACTCCCTGGTAGGCCAGATTGTGAATCGTCAGGATGACCGGCAGGGAGCGCACGACCGGATCGCTGGCATGCTGCGTGTGAAGCAGCACGGGCACGAGCGCCGATTGCCAGTCGTGGCAGTGGACCACGTCGGGCAGCCAGACGCGCTTCATGCATTCGATGGCCGCGCGCGAGAATTCTGCGAACCGCTCCGCGTTGTCCGGGTAGTCGCCGTCCCTATCGCCGTACAAGTGTGGCCGGTCGAAGTATTCCGGATCGTCGGCGAAGAGATGCCGCACACCGCCTATGGCCTGCCCCTCGGCGATCGCAGGAAAACGCAACTCCGTGCCCAGAGCAATCGTCACGCTCGAAACCAGCGTCGACTTGATCTTGTTCCCATGATAGCGAGGCAGCAGGACCACCACCTCGTGCCCCAGCGCGTGCAGCGCTCGCGGCAAGCCATCGACCACGTCCGCAAGGCCGCCGGTCTTCGAGTAAGGGACACCTTCGGAGGCTACAAACAGGATTTTCATGAGCCTTCAGCCGGAAAGAAAAACGGTATCGGACCACCCACAGGCCGTCAAGAATTTCCCCGGACACTGGTTCTGCGGAGACACAGCCGCGCGGCGGCGCGCCCAAAACTTGCTACACTCTGCGGCGCGATGGCGCGACAGCGAATGGGTCAGCACTTCCTCGCCAGCCCCACTTGGCGGCAGCGAATTCTCGAAACGCTTCCGCGCAGCCACGACGAAACTTGGATCGAGATCGGCGCCGGCCACGGCGAAATGACGCAACTCCTTGCCGGTCCGGGCCGGCGCGTCATCGCGATCGAAGCCGATCGGCACCTCGCCGAAAGCCTGAAAGAACGGCTGCGCGCCGAACCCGAGAGATGGCCCGGCGTCGAAATCGTCTTCGGCGACGTTTTGAAGCTCGATCTTGGCGCACTGGCCGGCGGGCGATTTCGCGTGTGCGGCAATCTGCCCTACTACATCACCTCGCCGATCTTGCACCACTTATTCACGTGGGCGGACCGCATCGCGTCGATTCACATTGTCGTGCAATGGGAAGTTGCCCAGCGAATCGCCGCGCGCCCGGGCCGCCGCGACTACGGCTACCTTTCAGCCGTTTGTCGCTTTTACGCACAACCTGAAATTGTCTTGCGCATTCCGCCGGGCGCGTTTCGGCCTCCGCCACGCGTCACCTCTGCGCTGGTTCGCATGAACCTGCCAGGAGACCGCGCCACTCTTGCCGTTTCAGACGAAAAGCGCTTCCTGGAATTTGTGCAGGCCTGCTTTAGTCAAAAGAGGAAAACTCTGCGCAACAACCTTCGCGCCATCGCGCCGGACGAGCAAATCCGATTCGCGCTCGCTGCCGCCAGCATTCGCCCCGATGCCCGAGCCGAGCAGCTCTCGCTCGCTCAATTTGCCGCTTTATTTGGGAGTCTCACGACCGGCGGACCGGTGGCACCCTGATCTACTTCGAGGAGACTTTCGAGAATCGATCTTCAACCACGGCGCGCAAGCGGTCCGGCAGATCAGTCATGATCCCGTCGACGCCCGCATCCATCGCCGCGCGCATCTTCTCGGCATCGTTGATCGTCCATGCCACCACATGCAGATCGGCGCGGTGCGCCCGCTCGACCAACTCCCGCGTGATCAAATCAGCCTGCGGGCAAAGCTGCCGCGCGCCCACTTCCAGCGCCACTTTCACTGGATCGTCCGTGGCGCGTTCGACGAGCAGCCCGATCATGATCGCAGGTTCGAGCCTCCGCACGGCGGCCAGCGTGGCCGGATCGAACGAGATGACGATCGTCCTGGCCGCGTTCTCCGGCTTCCCCAAAGCGCCTACCAGGGCGTGGTGCATTCCCCATGCCGAGTCGTATTTGATCTCCAGGTAGAAAACCACGTCCTGCTCGCGAGCGAATTCGAGGATTTCATCCAGCGTGGGAATTCTCTGGTCCATGAACTGGCGGTCAAACCACTTGCCGGCGTCCAGTTCGCGCAACTGGGCCAGCGTGTGATCGCGAACGGCGCCGCGACCGTTGGTGGTGCGTTCCAGACTGGGATCGTGAATGGCCACGAACCGCGCGTCGCGCGTCAGTTGCAGGTCGGTCTCGATGAATCCAGCCCCCAGTTGCACCGCGCGCTCAAAAGCCGCGAATGTGTTCTCCGGCGCGTGGCCGGAGGCGCCTCGATGCGCGATGATCCACGGAGCTCGCATGATTTCATTCATCGTAGCAGATTCACTCTCCCGGCCTGGACAGCGGCGTGCGGCCGGTTGTGTGGACTGCAACTCGTCTAGCACCAAGTACTAGAAATCATGCCCCCACTAATACTCGCCTTGGTTCCAACGTGCAAGATGCTTCTCAGTTGAGACAACAACCTACCCGCAAGCTTCGCCATCGACCGCCAAAATCGCAAACCTCGCGCTCCATTCTTCCAGCGGCGACCTCGCGGCGCCAATATCCCCTTGCCAGCGCGAGAGATAGCAAACGTCCCGATTTCGGTTCAGGTACGCGCCTTTGGTAGGCCGATTGCCCGTTGTGACCGCTCGGAAAATGTGCGCTCGAGTGTCTGAGCGCTAGAGGCAGGCTCAAACGCCCCCGCGCACGTTTCACGGATTCGGACAGGCGAGCGGTTCGAGAACGAGTTGAGTCGTTGGAGGTGCCTGTCGAGGCAGCGGAGGCGAGGGATCGGGCGGCTCCGCACTGAGGGTGTTGATCGACGGCAGCGGCCTTTTCGCCGTTCCAGCAATCGGGTATGATCCCGGCCCGCGTAGTTCCGGGGGCACGAGTTCCGAGGGGGATCGTGACGAGGTAGGCGCAGCTGGAGCGGCGCGAGCTTGGGAGGATGCGTGGCGCTGTTCGTTCTGATCGTGGTGGGTGTGGTCGTCGCGCAGACGTGGGTCGACTGGCGCGATTCTGCAAAAGACTTCGTCGTACCTGACTGGGCCAAGGGCATGGCGCTTGGCGCCGCCGCGGGTGTCTCGCTCGCGGCCGCGGCTTCATTCGCTTCCGTGTGGCTCCGGGATTCCGCCGCGCAGTGGACCGGCGGTGTCATCTCCGGCCCGTTCTGGCTAGAGCTTGTCTTCCTCCTGGGCGTGATGGGGATCATCGTGTGTGCAGCGCGGCGGAAACGCCTGCGTCTCATCCTGGTGGTTGCCTGCGTCCTCGCCGCGATCGCGTGGTTCGGGATGTCGCTGTGACACCGCGCGACTCTTTCCGCAATTCGCTTTATCTGCTCGCCGTCACACGCAGTTCAGCCTCGGATTGAAACGTCAACAGGAAACCAAGACGGAAACCAAGACCCCAGGGAAAAACCCAAGGAAAAAGACATGAAGATAGGCCTTGCCCCTTTCGTACTGCTGCTGTTTCTCGCAGTGTCGCCAGCACACGCGCAAACACAGTCGGAAACCGACTCGTCCAAATCCACCGAAACACAAATCCCGAAGCCTCATCGAAAGATCGCTGACAAGAAATTCTGGATTTTCGCGGGCCTTCAGGTTGCGGCCACCGCCGCAGACTTTGAAACGACCCAGTGGGCCATGCGCAGCGACCCCTCCGCGCGCGAGATCAACCCGCTGTTCGGCGAGCGCCCGAGCCGCCTGCGAATGTACGGCATCGGCATGCCTCTCACCCTGTTCCAGATTGCGGTTCAACACCACGCTAAAGGCATTTCTGAGGACACTGGAAAAGCGCGCGCCGCCTGGATCATCGGCGCTTCGCTGAACGCGGGCCTCCACACGGCTCTGGCGATTCACAACGCGGGACTTGTACAACAGACCGTCTGCCCCGCAAACGGCGCCGGCTGTCGCTAGGCAGTCGCACCTGCCGTTCGCCGGTAATCAGCCGTCATTCGCCGAATACTCCGCGACACCCCGGCGCATTGCCCGTACTCTCTCGCCATGTTCAGCACCGAGATCACGCGAGAGGAGATGGCCATGACCGACGCGCGACCCCAGCTTGTTTCCGCGCCCTCGATTTCCCGGAGCTTTGCCGCGATTGCGGCCGGCCTTCTGATTTTCCTCGGAGTTGTGTTTCAATTGGGGGAATTCATCTGCAGCAATTTGAGCGCCTCCAGCTATTGGCTGATTCACATGATCGCTGCAAACATCTGGAGCATCGTGGTGCTACGGCTGAACGAGCCGGAGATAGCAGACGTCCTTCGCTTCTGGCCGCTGCTGCTGGTCGGATTCGGACTGGCCATTCTGCTGGCTCTGAAGCCCGCCCGGGAGTAACACGGATTGGATCCGCGCCACCCAAATCGACACTTCATACTGGGGATCATCGTCCTGTTCGTGGGACTCGTTCTTCTGCTGGACCAGCTCGGTTTCGGCGAAGCAAGTAAGATCTTTCTCTTCTGGCCTCTGATCCTTATCTACTTCGGCGTTCAGAAGCTGGTTTCTTCTTCGTCCATGGTAGGCCGGTTTTGGGGCGGCTTCTTGGCCCTGCTGGGAATTTCCTTTCAGCTCGAAGCGCTGGGCTTGACAGGAATTCGCTTCGGCACCATATGGCCGGTGTTTCTAATTTGCGCCGGCGTGCTCCTGGTCCTGCGCCGATACGAAAGCCGCAACACGCCGCCGTACTATCCTCCCCCTCCGCCGCCACCTGGACCCGAACCTCCCAGCGCACCGAGTACCGAACCTTCGGCGGCCGGTTCTACTCCCCCGCCACCGGGCGCTGACGCGGCGGGAACTGGCGCCGCCAGCGAGGCGCCGTCCGCGAGCCCTCCGCCGCCACAGTCGGCGCCACACTGGCAGGCTCCGCCGGAAGCACAGCCTCGTTCCCAATCTCCGCCGCAGCCAAACTTTCCCGGCTGGGATCCGGGGAATTGGCGGCATCAGCGCGCTTGGGATCGGTTTGAGCGCGAAATGAATCGGCTTAGCGACCAGATAAACAACCGACGGGGTCCCCAGTCCAATTGGGTGCCGAATTCCGGTCAACAATCGAATCCGAATTGGCAGTCGTCCCGTCCCAACTGGCAAACGAACTCTCATTGGCACGAGTCCTCGCAGCCCCGTCTCGACGAGGTAAACATCTTCTGGGGCGGACGCAAACGGATCGTCTCCAAGAATTTCCTTGGCGGAGAGATCGTGTCCATTTTTGGCGGCTTTGAAATCGACCTGACGCAGGCAGATTTTACGAGCGATCAAATCCAGATCGAAATCGTCTCCATTTTCGGCGGTGGGGAGCTTCAGATTCCTACAAATTGGGAAGTGATGGTCGAAAGTGTCGGCATCTTTGGCGGTACGGGTGACCGTACGTGGCATCCGAACTCAGCTCCAGGCGTCGCCGCACCCGCTACTCCGGCGAAGAGGCTCATAATTAAAGGCGTCTCCATCTTCGGAGGCTTGACCATCAAGAACTGACTTTCCTCATGCATCCGCTCCTAGCCCAACTGCGGCGTCTGGTCTTCTACCTCCTTGGCTGGATTCCTCTGGCTGGCATGCTTGCGTATCTGCTCGCCGTTGTGGGCGAGCTGACGTGGTGGCAGGCTGCAGCCGTTTCCCTTCCCCTCTGTCTCTTATATGCATTCGTGTGCCTTGCGGCCTGGTATCCGTGCCTCGCGACGCCTCTCGAGCGGTCCAGCGTGCCGCGTTTTCTCATCACCCATGTCGCCGGGGCTGTTGTCGCGAGCGCCCTCTGGCTTGTCGCCGCGAGACTCTTGGCGCGAATGCTCGCCGGGTTCGAAGGCTTCCATGAAATCGTCTTCCAGCTTTCCAAAGATCTTCCGTTACTCTTCGGCACTGGCGTTCTGTTGTATCTCCTCGCCGTCGGATTCCATTACGTGCTGCTCGCCGTCGAAGCTTCGCGGCAGGCCGAGGCGCGCGTCATGCAAGCGAGCTTGCTGGCGCGCGATGCCGAGTTGCGTGCGCTGAAAGCGCAGGTCAATCCGCATTTCCTGTTCAACAGCCTCAACTCCATCAGCGCTCTCACCGCTTCCGATCCGGCGAGGGCCCGCGAGATGTGCGTGCTACTCGGCGACTTCCTGCGCCGCACGCTGGGCCTCGGCGAGAAACCTGCCATTCCTCTCCAGGACGAAATATCGCTCGTCCACGCGTTCCTCGCCGTCGAAAAAATCCGCTATGGCGACCGCTTGCACATGGAGGAAACCATCGATCGCGAAGCTCTGAGCGCCGAGGTCCCGCCGCTGCTTCTGCAGCCGCTTGTAGAAAATGCCGTGGCCCACGGCATTGCGAACCTGGTCGACGGCGGCTGGATTCGGCTGGCCGCGCAGCGCCGCAACGGAATCCTGGAGGTGACCATTGAAAACCTCTTCGATCCCGAGGCTCCGCCGCGCCGCAGAAACGGCGTCGGTCTCGCGAATGTCCGCCAGCGCCTCGAAGCGCGCTACGGAAACGATGCGAGCTTTTCCGCTTCCGCGCAGGGCGACCGGTTCCGCGTCGCCGTGAGTTTTCCTGCGGATTCCGGCGAGGCTCGCGGACTTGTAAGTCAAGAACCCAAGGAGAAAACCTCGTGACCCTGCCCGAGGGCCGCAAGATCCGGACCATGATCGTGGATGACGAAGACCTGGCCCGCCAGGTTCTTCGCGAATTTCTCTCCGCGCACTCAGAAATCGAGATCGTGGCCGAGTGCGCCAACGGCTTCGAAGCCGTGAAATCCGCGAGCGAGCTCAAGCCCGGTCTCGTCTTTCTCGATATTCAAATGCCGAAGCTCGATGGCTTCGAGGTGCTTGAGCTGATCGGCTCAGGGCCGGCGGTCATCTTCGTCACCGCGTACGACACGTTTGCGATCCGCGCCTTCGAAGTTCACGCCGTCGACTATTTGCTGAAACCGATCAGCGCGCCCCGCTTCGAAGCCGCTCTCGAACGTGCGAAAGAACGTCTCTCCGGCAAGCTTCCTTCCGCGCTGCTCCCGGCGACGGATCTAGCGGCCGCCGCCCGCCCACCGCAACAGTATCTCGACCGCATTCCCGTGCGCGACGGCGCGAGCGTCTTCATCATTCCGGTCGCCAAGCTGGACTACGCCGAGGCCCAGGACGACTACATCGCGCTCGCCTCGCAGGGCAAGAAGCATCTCAAGCAGCAAACGATTTCGAGCCTCGAAGCCGCTCTCGATCCCTCTCGCTTTCTGCGAATCCACCGCTCCTACATCGTCAATCTTGAGCGCGTGGCCCGCATCGAGCCGTACGGCAAGGATAGCTACGTCGCCGTTCTCAGCACCGGCGCGCAGCTCCCGGTCAGCCGCGCCGGCCACGCCCGCCTGCGGGCTTTTCTCGATCGCTAGGCTCTTAAACCGCGCATTTTCCTGGCTAGTACTGAACTTGTCCGGTTGATGTCATAACGAGGCCGGCCTCGCGACGGCCCGAGTAGACTGTTTCGGCGTTCACCCTAACAGCGCTCGGACCGAAGGAGGCCGAATGCGGATTATAGGATGCGATTTGCACGCTCGCCAGCAGACGTTG
>DASPVC010000021.1:0-27915 GCA_035622585.1 Candidatus Acidiferrum sp. | reverse complement strand
TTGCGTGGGCAGCATGGGGAGAAACGGCAGGAAGACCGAGGCTCCGGCCATGCTGAACATGTTTCCGAAATTCGAGCTTGTGCCCATCAGCAGGTACTTCATTACGTTGCCGAAAGCCTTCCGCCCCTCTTCGATGCCACTATCGAGAATGTTGAGGCCGGGCTCCACGAGGATAATGTCCGCGGCATCGCGGGCCACATCCACGGCGCTCGACACAGAGATGCCAACATCGGCGGAGTGAAGCGAAGGAGCGTCGTTAATTCCATCTCCCATGAAACCGACAACACGACCGCTATGCTTCAGAGCGAGGAGAATCCGGTTTTTCTGCGACGGCGAGATTCGCGCGAAAGTCGTGGTGGTTTCAGCGACCTGCGCCAGCGCGACATCAGTCATCCGATCAAGCTCGTCGCCGAGCACGATCTTGCCAGCGTCCAGACCAACCTGACCGCACACGTGACGCGTTACGAGGTCTCCGTCGCCGGTGACGATCTTTACCTCAACTCCATCCCGCCGCAGTGCGCCAAGCGCATCGGCGGCATCCGGCAGAGGCGGATCCGCGAAGGCGAGAAACCCTGCCAGAGTTAAGTGGCTCTCGTCGCTAACCGAGTAATTTTGCTTGGATTCGACTTTCACATATGCGACAGCGAGAGTGCGAAGCCCCAGCAGGCTCAGGTCCTGGTACGCCTTTTCGCAGCGAGAGAGAGCATCCGCCTCCATTGGGACAGCGCGGCCCTCGACGTCGCAGGAAGCTAAGAGCGGGAAGATGCCCTCCGGCGAACCCTTAGTGACGAGAAGGCGCGTAGCGTCGCGCTCTACAACGACCGAGAGACGACGCCGTTCGAAGTCGTAAGGAATCTCGTCCCGCTTTTCGTAGCCTTTCGCTTCTTCCGGTTCGGGGCGCTGCAAAATGGCTGCGTCGAGCGGACTTCGAATGCCTGTCTCGAACTTACTGTTGAGATACGCCAGATTGAAAGCTGCCGGCGACTCGTTCCCGAAAGAATCTAGAGAGCGGTCCAGTTTCATCTGGCCGCTAGTTACCGTCCCAGTCTTATCAGTACAAAGTACGTCGACGCTGCCAAAATTCTGAATCGCCGAAAGATGTTTGACGATCACTTTGTTTCGAGCCATGACCCGGGCACCCTTGGAGAGTGTCACCGTCGTAATCATAGGAAGGAATTCAGGGGTCAAGCCCACTGCCAGTGCGACCGCAAACAGGAGCGACTGTAGCGGATTTCGGTGCTGGGTGAAGCTGACGATGAGCAGGAACAGAACCAGGAAAAAGACGGTGCGCGTGAGCATCAGACTGAAATCCTTCAGACCACGGTCGAACGCAGTCGCCTCGGGGGCTGAACTAAGTCGAACCGCGATATCACCGAAGGACGTTCTGGCACCGGTGGCCACAACGAGGGCAGTCGCGCTTCCGCTCACGACGGAGGTCCCAAGGAAGACCATGTTGGGTGCGTCGGGTTTCGTGGAGCTTTCTGTTCCCTTGGCCTCCTTTTCCACGGGAAGAGATTCGCCTGTCAACGCCGCTTGTTGAATGTAGAGATCGTGAGAATCGAGGAGCCAGGCGTCGGCGGGGACCATGTCTCCGGCGGAAAGTCGCACGATATCGCCCGGGACAATATCGGTTCTATGGATTTCCCGCCATTGCCCATCCCGCAGCACGGTCGCGGTCGGTGCGACGCGTTGCCGCAATTGCTCGACCGCCCGGTTCGAACGATAGGTCTGAGCGAAGTCAACTGCTACGCTCAGCAGAACGATGGTGATGATGATCCCGGCATCAACCGCTTCTCCCAGAAAAGCGGAGACCGAGGCAGCGACCAGCAGGACCAACACCAAGGGATTCAAGAACAGGCGCAACAGATCGAGCAGGGCGGAAGAGCGACGCGCGGGCGCCGGATCGTTTGGACCAAACTGCTGTAGCCTTTCAGCCGCCTCCTGCGACGTCAACCCTTCCATCGTAGATGTTGCGAGCGAGCCGCGCTCAGGTTGTGGTGCCGCCGTAGCCATTTTGAACTTTTAATGCCAGAGCGCTCCAACCGCCAGTGACGAGCGTCACAGCCGGCAGTTATTTCGCATTTTTTGTAATAAATCAACGGTTTGTCGTCTAGGATTGGGCAGAATCGAAGGAACGAGGAACGCCGAATTGGCTAGCCCCACTTTGACGTTGATTACTCTTATTTCAGGCGTCTCGGTCAGTCCACTGTGGAGATGGATTCACAGTTTGGGCGTACCGGGATTGATGCTGCTCGGCATCGCCGACAACGCGCCATTCTTGTCGGCTCCGGCGGGAAGCGTGGACGCAGTAGTCATTGTGCTTGCGTCACACAAGCGGGAGTGGTGGGCTTATTACGCGTTGATGGCAACAATAGGCGAGGTCATCGGGGGGTATCTCACCTATCGCTTTGCTGAGAAGAGTGGCGAGGAGACCCTTGAGAAGAAATTCGGAAAGTCTCGCCTAGCACGCGTATACACTTGGTTTGAAAAAAAAGGCGCCGCTCTGGTTGTTGCGATCGGCGCCATGCTGCCGCCTCCGTTTCCTTTCACAACCGTTTTGACGGCTGCCGGAATAATGCATTATCCAAAAAAGAAGTTCTTGCCGTGCCTAGCGGCCGGTCGCACCGTCCGTTTCTTTGCCATGGCCTACCTAGGTCGGCGGTTTGGCCAAGCCGTCATCGACTTCTTTGCCCGATATTATCGGCCAGCGCTCTATGCTCTCATAGCCCTCGGAATATTGGGCGGCGTCGCGGCCCTCGTCTACGTCAAGTGGTACAAGCCACGATTTGCGACGCAAAGACCGTAAGCGCAGATTGATGCTTTGATACCTTCCGCGACGCCCAGTGGCAGATCCCAACTGCCATCCAGCCGGGTCCTCTGCTCACGGGGCAGACATATCCAAACACAAGTCATTCTGGGGCCGAGCTTCTAACATGCCGGGAGCCAGAGGTGGAGCTTCTGAGAACAAATGGATCGCGCTTTCTTCTATCCATTCCCATGATTTTCTATGTTCGTATCTAAGCTCCGCATTTGGCTTCATCGGCCCATTTGCCGCTCTTGGTTCCCAATGTTTTCAACAAATACGAAGAGTTACCCAGCTTTTCCATGCGATCCCATATTTCGTTCCGTGTCAGCGACGTCGATCCTTGTCCGCAACACCGAATCCGGATTGAGGCTAATCGAATCGATTCCTTGCTCGACCAGAAACCGAGCGAACTCCGGGTAGTCGCTGGGAGCCTGCCCGCAGATGCCGATCTTTTTGGAGTTCCTCTTCGCTGCTTCGATCGCCAAGCGGATCATGTCCTGGACCGCCTGGTTCCGCTCATCAAAGAGTGATGCGAGTAGCTGCGAATCTCGATCCAGGCCCAGCGTGAGCTGCGTCAGATCGTTCGAGCCGATTGAGAAGCCATCGAAGATCTGGAAAAACTCATCGGCCAAGATGACGTTACTTGGAATCTCGCACATCACGTAGACTTCCAGCCCGTTCTTGCCGCGTTCCAAGCCGTATTTGGCCATTTCAGCTAGAACCGCCCGCCCTTCGTCGACCGTTCGGCAGAATGGAATCATGAGGACCACGTTCGTCAGGCCCATCTCCTCGCGTACCGCCTTCATGGCGCGGCATTCGAGCGCGAATCCTTCGCGGTAACGTTCATGGTAGTAACGCGACGCCCCTCGCCAACCGATCATCGGGTTATCTTCCACGGGCTCGAACTGCTGTCCACCGAGCAAATGGGCGTATTCATTTGTCTTAAAGTCTGAGAGGCGCACGATGACCGGCTTAGGATAAAAGGCTGCGGCGATCACGCCGACGCCTTGGGCCAGTTTGTCCACAAAATATTGAGGCTTATCATCGTAAAGCGACGTAAGCTCGGCCAGTTGCTCTTTTGCCTGCGGATCTGTCAGTTTCTCGAAGCGGACCAAAGCCATCGGGTGCGCCTGGATGTGATTGGCGATGATGAATTCCAGCCGCGCTAAGCCAACGCCGTCGGTGGGAATGGCCGACAGGCTGAACGCGTCTTGCGGATTACCGATGTTCATCAAAATTTTCGTACGGGGTTTGGGCAGTTGATCGAGAGCTGTTTCAGAGACCTCGAACGGCAGGATTCCCTCGTACACGTATCCGATTTCGCCCTCCGCGCACGACACGGTGATCTCCTGGCCGGTTTTGACCACCCCCGTCGCGTTCTCGGTGCCGACGATGGCAGGGATGCCGAGTTCGCGGGCGATGATCGCCGCATGGCAGGTGCGCCCGCCCTGGTTCGTCACGATGGCGGAAGCCTTTTTCATGATGGGCTCCCAGTCAGGATCGGTCTTGTCAGTGACAAGGATTTCTCCTTTCTGGAACTCGCCCATGCGGTGCACGTCGAGAATAACGCGCGCTTTGCCAGCGCCGATCGCCTCGCCCACGCTGTGCCCGCTGACCAATCGCTTTCCAGCAGACTTCAACCGATAGGTCTGAAGAACCAGCTTCTTTTTTCGTGATTGAACCGTTTCCGGGCGAGCTTGAACGATGAACAGCTGTCCGGAAATTCCATCTTTTGCCCATTCCATGTCCATGGGAGTGTAAGCGCCCTTCACATTCGAATAGTGATCCTCGACCAGGCATGCCCATCGTGCGAGCTCAAGGATGTCTTCATCGGTCAACGCGAATTTCTTCCGCTCACTCGGCGGGACGGGAACGTTTTTGGTAGACTTCGAGCCGCCGATGTCGTACACGAGTTTGGTTTCTTTAGTGCCGAGGATCTTCGAAAGTATCGGGCGAAATCCTTGCTTCAGCGTCGGCTTAAACACCATAAACTCATCGGGATTTACAGCGCCTTGAACGACATTCTCTCCCAGGCCGTACGATGCGTTGATGAGCACGGCGTTGGTAAAGCCGCTTTCGGTGTCGATCGAGAACACCACGCCCGAACAGGCCAGGTCGGAACGCACCATCTTCTGCACGCCGACCGAAAGGGCCACGGCGAGGTGATCGAAGCCGTGTATCTGGCGATAATAAAAGGCGCGGTCGGTGAAAATCGAAGCAATGCACTTCTTGCATGCCTCGCAAACGGCGTTCTCGCCGCTAACGTTCAGATAGGTTTCGTGTGCGCCTGCGAAGCTGGCCTCAGGCAAGTCTTCCGCAGTCGCGCTTGAACGCACAGCAACATCCGTGTTCGGCCCGTACTGTGCACACAGGCGGCCATAGGCGTCGCGAATGGCCCGCTCCAAATCCTCGGGCAATCGAGCTTCCAGGATAAGTGCGCGAGCTTGGCTGGCGACGTCGTGTAGCTGCTGCAGATCCTCGACCGACAATCCCGTGAACAGCTTGCGTAATTTATCTTTGAGCCCACCCGCTTCCAGAAAGTGCCAATAGGCATTCGCCGTAAGCGCAAACCCGTTCGGGACCCGAATGCCCTTTGGCGCCAAAGCACGCGTCATTTCGCCAAGTGACGCATTCTTGCCTCCCACGATCGGGATGTCCGCAATTCCAATCTCCTGGAACCACAGCAACTGCGCTTGCTCTTTCGGAACTGTTGAAACAGCCGCTTGTGTCGGACGAGTCGCCATCTTAGGCTCCCTTCAAAGGGACTTCTTGCTCTTCCCATGGCCTGTGTAGTTTCTGTTTCACATTCGAATAACAAGCAGGTAGCACGAGTCTTGCGCGACAGTCGAGCGCTAACCCACCGCGCTTCCGTCGGCCAACGTAGGACGAGCGCCTTCGCATTGCTCGCCCCTTGGTCTGCAGATGAGACCGGCCGGAGCGCGCTCTTGCTCAGTGCTTCGACCCGATGCGCACGATTTCTACCGAACAGCCGGCGTGACGAGCGACGGCCTCCGACACGCTTCCCATTAGAAAATGTTCCAGGCCTTTTCGGCCGTGTGAGCCGAGTACGATTAGATCCGCACGCCACTCCTTGGCAGTGTGCAGAATTGTCGATTTCGCGTCGCCATCTTGAACGCTGCTGGTTGCTTTCATCCCTTTGGAGCGGAACAGCTCAGCCGTCCTTTCCACGAACTCGTGCGCCACTCTCCTGTCCGCTTCCCATGCCTTTTCGAGTGCCGCGTCATATCCGCCCATTTCCCGGGTTGCCAACAGCGTAGGCGGCTCCAGGACATGCAGCACTCGGATCTCATCGGTTGGTCGGGCCTGTGCGATCACAAGCTGAACTGCTGCATCGGAATATCGCGAACCATCGACCGCCAGTACGATTCTCATGTGCCGTCCCCTCGGCAATGCTCCTTTAGCTACGGCATGTTCCGCTGTGACATGCATCACGTCTCCATACGGATCGGGTCCTAGGCTACGCAAAAAGCCGCACAGCATTCGGAGCATCGGGAGTCCGAGGGACCCGCCTTGTGCAGAGATGTGATAGCAGCCTGTCTGGCGTTCCGGCTGTACAACTTGTTGCGCACACGGGGACTAACGTTGCGGCTGGACTTGCTGCGTCCAGTTGTCGCTGGGCACAGAATTCTCCTGAAATAGCTGTGGGACCAAGTCCGATAGGTTGCGGCGCCATACGGTCCACCAGTGCGCGCCGGGCGATTCGACCCACTGGACGTAAATTCCCTTACTGGCGAGCCAGTCGCGGAAATTTCGATTCTCCTTGAGAAGAAGATCGTCTCGGCCGCAGGAAATCCAAAAAACGCGGAGCTTCGCAGCCGCACTGGAATCGAGATTGGGGAATCTCGCGGCATACCGATTGTTCATGCCAACGCTGCTGAATGCCCCGAGATAGGCAAAGCGGTCGAGATTGTTCAGCCCGATGATTAGCGCTTCAGAGCCACCCATGGACAGTCCCGCAATCGCGCGCGACTCGCGATCCGTTTTCACGCGGTAGGTGCTTTCGACCATGGGTATCACTTCTTGGACCAGCGCCTCGCCGAATTTCTCGTAGCTCGCCGCGGATAGCCCCCGAGCTCGCGTCACGAGCCCACCGTGGGCAACGATTTCACCCGTGCCGTAGCAGAGTGGCATGACCACGATCATGGGTTTGGCTTTGCCCTGGGCGATCAGGTTGTCGAGAATGACGTTCGCGCGCCCGATTAAAGTCCAGGCGTTCGCCTCATCGCTAAAGCCGTGCAGCAAATACAAGACGGGGTAGCGCTGCTCTGCCGAGACGTCATAGCTCGGAGGCATGTAGACATAGAAATCGCGATCGTCGCCGACCACATTCGAGTGATAGAAGTGACGACGGACTTGACCCTGCGGCACATCGTTCATTTCCCAGGGCAGCGACGAAGGTCCGGAAACGTGAACGTTGTTGTCCGAAAAGAAGAGATTCGGACGCACCATGGGATTGTTCGGGTCGACTCGGAATAATCCGTCCCTTAAGATCGAATAGCCGTAAAAGTCGGGCACGAGCGGGTCGGTCGTGACGCTCCAGACGCCGCTTTGGTCCTTGGTCATGCGGAGCGGCTTGCGGTAGCCGTCTATCGACACCCATACTTTCTTCGCCTTGGGCGCGTGGAAGCGGATAGTTACGCGATGGTCGGCGCTAACTTCCGGTGAGACAATGCGTTCCGGCGACTGCTGAGCAAATGCGGCCGGGCGCGGAGAAAGGCAAATCAAGAGTACCAAAAACAACCACACTGCGCCTGAGCCGATTTTGCTCATGCTCCGCTCTCTACTTGCGGACAACATTGCGCGCTCACTCCATGGCAGTTTCTCCATGCGTAAGAGCGAGAATTTGTGCTTCTTTGTGGTCTCGAGAAAAACAAACCGTTGATCGTCTTGGTAGAACTGCACATTGATGTTCTCCCCGCGAAGCCGGGCGTGTTTCGCTTTTCCTTGTGAACGTCCATGCTGATATGCTTGGCACCATCCATTGGGGGTGCTCGTCGCTGTAAGCAATTAGGTAAACGCCTACAAACTACCCCAAATGGGGCACCCTTTTGTACTGTGTCGACTAAGCAGGGGAGCTTTCATGTTTCTCACGGAATCTTATATTCGATCGTTAGCCGGAGGTGTGGATTAACGAACCATGCATTCGGCCAAAAATCAGGCGCTCGATATTTCGCCAAAATATTCAAACCGGTTTAGGCGCCGCAGACGACTTACTCGACTCGGGCGCGGCGTCGCGGCTGTCGCCATTGGCGTGTTGCTCTTCTATGTTGTGGTCGGGTACTTGGGCAGCGCTACTATGTTCGGTGACCACTCCCGCTGGCGCGGCATGAATCGCGGACCCGCGGAGTTAGGACTGCGCAGCGAAACAGTTTCCTTCGATTCGATGGACGGTATCCCACTGAAAGCTTGGTGGCTTCCGACTTCGGGTGTACCACGGGGAGCCGTTATCGTTGCTCACGGAATCGAAGACACGCGACAAGTCATGTTACCGCGTGCCGCTTTCCTCGTTCATGGCGGCTACGACGTTCTGACTCCTGATCTCCGCTGCCACGGGGAGAGCGGCGGAAGGGTCGCTTCGCCCGGACTGCTAGAGGCTCGCGACATTCTGGGAGCGCTTCGATACATCCGGTCTCGAGCAAATGGCGAACCGGTCGCTGTGCTGGGCCTATCATACGGTGGAGTGGCGTCGTTGATCGCCAGCGCTGAATCTTCCGAAATCGTAGCAGTCATTAGCGACGGCGCGTTTCTAACGGGCAAGGACGTCTCCGAAGATGTCAGTCGGCATTTTCTCCATGACCCCAAAACGAACTTCCTGGCTCGAGTTCCATTCCTAATGGCGTTCGTTCCCGGCATGACTCGCGCAACAGCGCTCGTTTATTGTTTCCGCAGTGGAGTTTCTCTCGGGCCCGACTTGCTATCTGTTATTCCTTCGGCAAGCCGCATCAGAGTTCCCGTGCTGCTTATATCCGGCGAAAAGGATTGGATCGTGCCAACAGACAGGGCCCGACAGATTCTTTCAGTGATTCCTGATGATAGGAAGGAGCTTGTGGTAATCCCCAACGCAGCTCATGACACCACGTACAGTGAGGCACCTACGCTATACGCCAACGCGGTCCTGAACTTTCTCGCCAAATCTATTATTAAGAGGAACGGTCCGCGTCCAGATTGACAAATTCCCGACAAACGCGCCGAGGCTCTGACACCGTCGGATTGTTCGGGTCGACTCGAAACAATCCATCCCTTAAGATCGAATACCCGCAAAAGTCGGGCACGAGCGGATCGGTTGTGACCCTCCAGACGCCGCTTTGGTCCTTGGTCATGCGGAGTGGCTTGTGTTGGCCGTCTATGGATACCCATACTTTCTTCGCCTTGGGCAGGTTGAAGTCAATGATTGCGCGATGCTCGGCGATGCTTTGAGGCTTCTCGAGTAGCGTGAATCTGTATCATTTAACTTCGAGAATGACCAAGCTCGAGGTTCGACGGAGCCGAACGACTGCGACAGTTCCACCGACGGAAACCGCCGATTGGCCGGACGACGAATTGGCGTCTTGGTCTTCTTTCACCGTACTTCTTGCAGGTTCCGAACCAGGACAACGATGGACCGAGACCGGACAGGAACGTCCATTGAAGTCAACCTCTGTTCGTTCCCAGCTTCGAATATGTCCTCTGGACTGTCTTTGCCCGTGTCCACAGCTCTCAGCCACTGACCCAACACGCCTTCCTGAACTCTAAAATCGAGGTCCTCCCAATACGCGTTGACCATCACATAAATGTCGGCGTCCGCGAAAGAGCTCCCGTTCAAGGCAAATGCCAGCGTATGGGACGTATCCGAGAGGTCCACATCTCGGCCCACTCCATACCAGTGGACATCTCGGCTCCAGAAGCAACTCCGTCCGATAGAGGGGTGAACCTTTCTAAAAGCGATCATAGTCTTGAAGAATCGAAAGACATCCCGATGGTTCCTGTAGCGAGTCCAGTCGAGCCAGACGATCTTACTGTCTTGATTGTATGGGTTATCGTAGCCTTGCTGCGTGTTCAAAAACTCATCGCCTGCCCGGAACATGGGCGTTCCGTTCGCAAGCATCGATAGACAAAAGAAGTTCTTCACTTGTCTCTTTCTGAGAGTCATCACGTCGGCTGGAACGCCTTGGTTACCTTCCCATCCACAGTTCCAACTGTTTTGTGCGTTGCTGGTGTAGGACACCAGATCGTAAAGGCATAAACCGTCGTGGCAATCAACGTAATTCACAGATTGTCGTGGTCGGTATGCATCGGCCAAAGTATCGGGGAATAAGTCCGTGCTTCCGTAAAGACGACTCATTAGCTTGCCCACGAATCCATCATCGCCCTTCAAAAATTGGCGAACATCGTCGCGAAAGGCTGCGTTCCACTGTCGCCACGTGAGGCCGGCGAAAGCTCGTCCCGCCACATAGCCCCCTCCCGGCTCCCCCTGCCATGGTTCAGCGATTAAACGGAGACCTCGCAATATCGGATCGGTCGTAATCTCAGAAATAATTG
The DNA here is from genome assembly GCA_035622585.1 of Candidatus Acidiferrum sp. Classification (GTDB taxonomy): domain Bacteria; phylum Acidobacteriota; class Terriglobia; order Acidiferrales; family UBA7541; genus Palsa-295. The sequence continues at coordinate 17,570 of DASPVC010000021.1, read as the reverse complement.
CGGGAAACTGATAGTCTAGGCGGCCATCATCGCCCCGCATCAAGATGGATGCCAAATCGAAGCGAAATCCGTCGACGCCCATTTCCATTGCCCAGTATCGAAGGCTTGCTCCAATGAGGTGGCGAACTATTGGATGGGACGTCCTCATGTCATTGCCACATTCGCTCAGATTGACGTGCTTGCTCAGGTCATTTGGATCAAGAGCGTAGTATGAAGAATTGTCGATGCCCCGAAAGCTGTAGCTAGGTCCGCGCTCGTCACCTTCAGCGCTGTGGTTGTAGACGACGTCTAAAATGACTTCTATATCAGCCTGATGAAGGGCCTCGACCATTTCTCTAAATTCATCTGGAGCCGTTTCAGGGTCTGCATTTCTAGCGTACGCGCAATGCGGAGCAAAAAAGCCGAGCGTCATATATCCCCAACCGGCGCCATCGGCCAGGTCATATTGATGAACTGGCATCAACTCAACCGCTGTGATGCCTAGCTCCTTGAGATAAGGAATTTTTTCAGTCACGCCGGCGTAGGTACCACGTGTTGTGTCATCTAGCCCCGAACTTTGGTCCCTGGTGAAATGTCTGACATGCATTTCATAGATGATGAGGTCGTGCGTGTGGCGACTTGCTCTTGAACCTACGAGACGTAGAAACGGACGATCCCGTCTTGGCGGCAGGATCGCAAGTGGTGCCTTTCCTTCGTTGTCGCCCGGCAAGATCGCTGCATTACGATCAAAGTTCGGGGGGAAGAAGATTTGCTTTGCATACGGGTCCAGCAATACCTTCTGCCTATCAAATCTTTGCCCCTGAGCAGGATTGAAGGGACCGTCGACGCGATAGCCGTAATATTTGGCACCGGCAATCTCCGCCAACGGGATCAATATATGCCATATTCGGTTAGTCTTATTTCTGGGAAACTGGAGATCGTAGCTCTTTAGAGGGGATGCGAGATTTTCATCGCTGTAAAGTAATAGCGTTACCGCGGCGGCGTCTTTCGAATAGAGTGAAAAATTGTAAGCTTGAGAAGAATCGATCCAAGTGGCACCGAATATTTCGGGATCGCCTTCCGCTTGCATCCACGAGTCCAAACGTAAGAGCTCCCCGAAAATGCGATTCTCGTCGGCAATCGATAATTGCTCAGTTGGTTGCAACGGCCTGTCGCTCTTCATCCCCAAGTCCTCCAGGAAGGTCCGGTCCTCACCTGACCCCTTAGTACGGGGCGTCCAGAACGACAAACCACATCATAAGCAGTGGTCATGGCAGAGGCCGTTCCCAATGTTCCCGCGTAGAATGTTCCGAGAGCACATTGATCTGCGCTGCGACCCGCAGGTGCCTATGTCGAAGCTCTCAGCTTACCCAGAGTCTGTGTAGGTGCTGGTCGGCTCTACAGCGCAAGCCGGTTGCGAGGCCCACATCGTCTAGGATTCTGGACGATACCTAGTGCATGCGTTATCCCCGCCGCGCGATACCGACGGCCGACGCGTTCGATGTCTACCGCGTGCCGCCGGTCTCCAACGCGGTCACTTTGGCGATGCGACGAACGTAGCGCTCGGCACCCTTAAAGCGGGCAGCCAAGAAGATACTAACGAGTTCCCCTGCGAGCGAGTCCCCGAGGACATGGCCTCCCAAGCACATCAAGTTCATGTTGTCGTCTTCCACCCCTTGGTGCGCAGAGAACTCGTTGTCGATGACGCCGGCACGAACGCCCGCAACCTTATTGGCGGCGATGCAGGCTCCGATCCCGCTACCGCAAAGTGCGATGCCGCGCTCGATCTTGCCGGCGGCGACTGCCTGCGCCAACGGAATTACAAAATCGGGGTAATCGTCGTCGGGGTTCAGCTCGAAAGCACCGAAGTCCACGACTTCATAATCGGATTTGCCCAGCAACCCGGCCAGATATCCCTTCAGCGCAAAAGCTCCGTGGTCTGCAGCGATTCCGACCCGCATCATGTCATTTCTCCGAGAGAGAGCACCTGTCCCTATCAAGAACTCTGTTTGAATTGAGCCGGTTGAATTGGGCTCGACATCGCTACACCTTGCCGACAACATGGTAGCGATTATTTTCTCGCTCCTTTGTTCGATTCGCCAAGGCTTTCGACACTGAGTCGCGCTCCAGGCCGCAGTCCTTGCCCTTCGGCATCAACTCCTAGCCCTTCAGAGAACCAATCGAGATCGCAGGCTCCAGCTAATATCGCTGAAGCGCTCGTCTGCCGCGTGGTTGAAAGACGATCGCAGATCCAATCCCAGGTCGGTAAGAGCGTCTGAAACCGCTGTATCAGAGCCCCGATTGCTGAAGGCGGCGCTGATCATGAACGACTCCTCGCAGCGGCTCAGTTACTCGCTCCCGCTCGCGCGCTCCGTGCGAGCGCCTCGAAAACGATTGTCTGGGCATCCTGTTGGATGCGCCGCAGGTGGTCCTGGCCAAGGAAGCTCTCGGCGTAGATTTTGTAAATTTCTTCAGTACCCGAGGGACGCGCCGCAAACCAGCCGTCCTTTGCGATCACCTTGATTCCGCCAATCGGGCTGCCGTTCCCCGGCGCTACTGTAAGGATTTGCTGAATTTTTTCGCCGGCAAGTTCTTGAGTGTGAATATTCGTCGGGGACAATTTCTCGAGCGCGGCTTTTTGTTCAGGCGTCGCAGCCGCGTCGATGCGTTCGTAAATCGGGTCTCCCAGATCGCGAGTGAGTTCTCGATAGATTTCACCAGGATCCTTCCCCAGTTGCACCGTGATCTCTGCCGAAAGCAGACAAGGAATGATTCCGTCCTTGTCAGTGGTCCATATACGGCCGTCGTGCCGAAGAAACGAGGCGCCTGCACTTTCTTCACCTGTGAAGGCCAGTGAACCAGCCAGAAGTCCTTCTACGAACCACTTGAATCCTACTGGCACTTCGTAGAGCCGCCGCTGCAACCGAGCTGCGACTCGATCGATGATGCTGCTGCTGACGATGGTCTTGCCCACGGCGACGTCTTTGCTCCATTGCTGGCGATTGCCAAATAAGTAGTGAATGCAAACGGCGAGATAGTGATTGGGAGGCAGCAATCCGGTGCTTTTCGTCACGACGCCGTGGCGGTCGTGATCAGTGTCGCTGGCAAAAGCGATGTCGAATTTGTCTTTCAATCCGATGAGCCGTTGCATCGCGCAGGGCGAAGATGGATCCATGCGAATCCTTCCGTCCCAATCCACCGTCATGAAACGAAACGTCGGATCCACCGATTCATTCACGATGGTCAGGTTGAGGCCGTAGCGTTCGGCGATCCGCGGCCAATAATCGATGCCCGCTCCTCCCAGCGGATCGACACCCAGCGCAATTCTCGATTCACGAATGGCCGCCATCTCAATTACGTTCTCGAGATCGTTCACGTACTCGTCGAGATAGTTGTGCCGGTGAGTGGTCGGTGCGTTTAAAGCTTGTGTGAAGGTCATTCGCTTCACGCCGGCGAGCTTCGCCCGCAGCCGTTCGTTGGCCTTCGATTCGATCCATTTCGTAACATCCGAATCGGCGGGTCCGCCGTGCGGGCGGGTCGTACTTGAAACCGCCGTCATCGGGCGGATTGTGAGACGGCGTGATGACGATGCCGTCCGCGAGCCCGGTCGATCGGCCGCGGTTGTAGCAAAGAACCGCATGCGAGACGGCTGGCGTCGGAGTGTACACTGTTTCTTCCGCGAGCATGACCTCGACACTATTGGCTGCGAGCACTTCCATCGCGCTCGCGAACGCCGGCTCAGACAATCCGTGGGTGTCTATTCCCAGGAATAGAGGACCGTCGATCTTCTGCGTTTTGCGATAGTCCGCGATGGCCTGGCTAACGGCGAGAATGTGCCATTCATTGAAAGCTCCCTCGAAGGCCGATCCGCGGTGACCAGAAGTGCCGAAGATCACGCGCTGGCGCGGATTGTCCGCATCGGGCTGTATCGAGTAGTAGGCCGTGATGAGCCTGGGAACGTTGACCAAGATGGAAGGGCTCGCTGGCTTTCCGGCAGCAGGATTGATGTTCACTGATCACCTCGACAAGAAGCAATTTCGGCGACTGTCGGTAGGGCCCTTGAACGTTGGCGCGACTTGAGGAAAAACGCAAAGCGGCGGCGCGCAGACTTTCCGTCGCCCTCTCGCTTCGCCGAACAGTTCGGCTACCCCTACCCGACTCTATTTTATGGCCAATCGTTACCAGGGACGACCACTTTGGTTCAACAGCGCGACTGGTGCTGCTTACAAAAAACGGAGGCTACCCGAATAGCTGTGCCATGCTCCACACCAAAGCCATGCCATAGATGATTCCGAAAAACAGAGGGAAACTAACCGCGCGGTGCGCCCACCATTGTCGATGGACGCGCAACGGCCAACTCGGATGGAAGGTCGCCGGAATATTATGAGGGTCACTGAGGGCGTGTTTCTTGTCCTTGAGACTGAAAAAACCCTCAAACGGAGTCAGTCGGCTCCAACCGGGCGAGCGTTCGATGGCTCGCAGGCGCCACTCCCAGAATGCATTCTGTGCATCGAAACGGCCGAGCACGATGGCCATTTGCAGCGTAATTAGTATTCCAAAGATGCATAAGGTCGAGAGGAAAATGGAGAAGACCTTAGTGGCCGGTTCGCGCCCCAGCAGGAATCCAATCGCAGCGACGAAATTGGAATTCGCAGTCAGACAGCCCGACAGCAAGCTATGGTAATCGCGGATCCCCGAGGTCCACAAATGCAGGAAGTCTTCATAGCTCCTCTCAAGATCGGGTGCTGGGCTGCTGCTTTGCTGCATTAGCTTAACGCGGTCCTTCCGCCGTCCAAGGTTTCGCCAGGCTCGGCCCAGAACTTTGGGCACCGAATTGCGGTTCCGGCCGAAGTGCTCTATGCGTGCGACGTCGGAGCACCTGCTATTTTGTCCTCTGGTGAAGCGCAAAGACCGGTGATTGAATCAATGTGAAACCGGAAGAAAAGCGGCGCAATCAAGTTGTCTTTCACTTCCGTTCGACGTTCTGCCAATGCGTTCAACCACCAACGGTATCACTTCTCCAGAAGGTTGCGCGCGCGTGCGCACTCGGTCGCGTATTGTGGCTCGGGGCAACTCCTGATATCGGCCACTGGCAATCACACTCGTCCACTCAGAATCGTCGATGATTTCGTCAATTTGGATACAGACCTTAGGATTGGCGCGCATCCATCGGATCTTTTGTCCGAATGTTGAGAAGACATATACGTTATCAGCTTCGTGAGCTAGATAAACCGGCACAATGTAGGGCTGCTCATCCAGCGAGCAGCCCAGTCTTCCTATAGACGAGCGCTCTAGAAACTCGCGGCATTCACTCTCCGCCATTTGACGAACTATCATGAGTGTGTTTCCTTCTTGTTCGAGGGCCTCTTTGGCCGTACTTTAAAGTATCTTCTTTCGACCGTTGTGCCATTTCCCTGACGGTGATCACAGGGCGGGGCTGTTTGGCGCCCGCCAGTAAGATGACGCATGCATTCTTCTGAATTTTGCACCCGCAATCGCTAAATGCGAAGAACGATTTGATCCGTAATCCAACTGATAATTTTGGGGGGGTGGAACTTGGGAACAGAAAGAGAACAATAAGCTGCAAATACCGTGCAAAACCGTGGTACAAGACGCAAGAAAGAGCAACAGAATCAACTAGATGATGTTTCTGGAGCTATCGGCAGGTCCCCGGTTCAAGTCCGGGCCTCGGCTCCATCCCTCCGAAAAACGCAGCATCGCTTTGGTTGAATCACGCCGATGATGAGGTACGTCCCATGAAACGCAATGTATCGTTGCTTTTGGGCCTTGTACTGGCGACATTCGGATTGACCTTCAGCTTGGCCGCGCAGAGCCTTGCGCCTGTCAAGCTCCCGCCGCCACAGATGAGCGGGGGCCGTCCCCTGATGCAAGTGCTCAAGGACCGCAAATCAATCCGCGAGTTCGGTCCGGGCACCCTTTCGCAGCAGACGCTTTCCAATCTGCTCTGGGCCGCGTTTGGAATCAACAGACCGGACGGACATCGCACCGCGCCCTCCGCCATGAACTGGCAAGAGGTGAGCATCTACGTAGCGACCGCAGAAGGCGTGTACGTTTACGACGCTAAGAACAACGCGTTAAGCCCTGTGGTGGCAGGCGACTTTCGGGCGGCCACCGGCACGCAGTCATTTGTGAAGGATGCCGCTGTAAACCTGATTTACGTATCGGATCTTTCCAAGACCGGGCGCGCGGCACCCTCCGACAGAGACCTGTTCACTGCCGCCGACGTGGGATTCATCGCTCAAAATGTCTATCTCTACTGCGCGTCAGAAGGACTCGCGACTGTGGTGCGCGGCAGCGTCGACAAACCCGCGCTGGCCAAGACCTTAGATTTGCAGCCGCATCAGAAAATCATCTTGGCGCAGTCGGTGGGCTTTCCGCAGAAGTAGCGAGGCGAGATGAAAGAAGTTTAGATAAGAAGAAAGTGGCCGGGGGCTAGGCTGAGGGACCCGAGCCGCCCGGCCTTTTCTCACCCATCTCCGCAGGGTCTGGGTAAGAACTCGTTAGGCAGCGGACGATTCGCCGTTGCGCATGAACTCGTACCGCTCGATGGCCGCCGCCACTCCAACTTCACCAGAGCCTTCCGGGCTGCTTCGCAGCACACGGCCCAAACAGCGCACCCGGACTGGGCCCGCCTGGGTCAGCTCGTGCGGCAGCGTCATCACGATTTCTACAGGAGCGCCGCTCTTCAGCCCCTTTGGCAGGTGGAAATAGAGGCCGCGCGAACTCACCTCCCGCGATTCAGTCGCGGCTTCGCCCACGACATTTTCGTCGGTCCAACGCACCGTTAGCGGCAGACGCATCAGGAAGCGCCGCGATACTCGTCGCTCTTTCAGGGACACCGTAAGACTCCTCTAGAATTCGCGCCTAGATTAGAAGAGGGAACAATTCAAACCAATAGAGCGACGGAGCCAATTCTTAGGCCGGAAATTGGTACAAGCGTACTAGCCCCCTGTTCGGTAAGCCGTTTGGATGGAAACGGTTACGGGACAATATGGATAAAAGTACCGGAAAACGATCACATCAGATCTACGGCGCGGGAAGTCAGGCTTGATCGATCAGGCGGTGGTGAATGGCATACAGAGCAAGTTCGAGGCGGTCGGACACCCCGAGCTTGTCGAAGATATTGTGCAGGTGATTCTTCACCGTTTGTTCGCTGATGAAGAGTTTTTCGCCGATTTCGCGGTTTCGGAAACCTTGCGCCACGAGCTGCACGATCTCCTTTTCGCGATCGCTCAGCAGAGGCTTCTCGCGCCGCTGTCCCGACTCGGATGACTTCTTGAAGGCGTCGATTACCTCGGCGGTCATCCGGTTGTCGAGCCAGATTTCGCCTTCGTGAACCTTCCGGATGCTCTTCAGCAATAAATCGCTCGCGGACTGCTTCAAAACCACGCCGCGCGCACCCAGGCGCATCGCGCGCACAACGTCACGATCATCCTCCGCTGCGGTGAGAACGATCACGCGCGTGGGCAATGAGTCGAAATTGACTTCTTCCAGGACGCCCAGCCCGTCCTTTTCAGGCATCCGCAAGTCCAGCAACAAGATATCCGGTTTCAGCTTGCCGAGCATCTTCGTGCACTCGACGCCATTCGAGGCTTCGCCGACGATCTGAACGTCGTCGGCTCCCTCCAAAAGCTTGCGCAGACCATCGCGAAAGATCGCGTGGTCGTCCGCCACCAGGATCCGAACGGCCTGTTTGGATTTGGTCATCTCAATTCAATGGGATTTCGACCGTGAGACGAGCGCCGTGCCCAGGATTTGATTCCACTGTAAGCGTGCCACCCACACCCCGCGTCCGTTCCTTGATCGAGATCGGCCCAAGACGCAGGCGATCGAGTTCTTCGCTTGTATATCGCCCAGAGAAGCTGAAGCCCCGGCCGTTGTCGTCCACGACGAGTGAGACTTTCGCCTCGTCTTGTTCTAGTTTTACCACGACGTGGCTGGCGTCCGCATGCTTTTTTACGTTGTGTAGTGACTCACGATATATCTGGAAAAGTTCTCTGCAAATCCGGTCCGGAATGCGCAAATCGCGGTCTTTTATGAACAGGTCGACGGCCAAACCGTGCTCGGTGCGGAACCGCTCGGCGAATCCCATCATCAGTTCGCGCATGTCCGCGCTTTCCACACGCAGCGGGCGCAGGTCCGTCACCATCCGCCGAAGCTCTTCGCTTTCGTGCTGGACCGTCTTTTGGAGCCCCTCCAACTCCCGGCCGGCTTGCTCCGGCGTCTGCGGGAGTTTCTTCCGCAAGACATCCAATTGAATTTTCAAACTCAGCAGCGTTTGGAGGATTCCATCGTGCAGGTCCCGCGAGATGCGGCTCCGCTCCGCCTCGATCGCGCGGGCGCGAAGGCTCCGCATCAGAAAGATATTCTCGAGCGGAGGGCCGACGTGCCGGATAATTTGCTCAAACCACCGCAAGTCGCCCTCTGAAAATCGTGGATGTGGCGCAGATGGATTGACAAGAAGAACGCGGCCCGCCGGCCTCCCGTCCGATTCAATGGTCACGGCTGCCAACGCCCTCGCGCCGAACTCCTCGCGTGTCGATTCAAGAGGTGGCGGAACAGTCCGAACCGGCTCGCCCGATCGGCGGTCCCACCCGAAGCCCTCTCCGCGTCCGTTCCGGAATTCCCAGGCCATCGATGTTTCGAGGCTGTCGAGCAGAAATGTCTCGGCTCGCGACAACGGAAGCGTTTCCGGCCCCCTCGGATCGCGGTCGCCCGGCCGCACCTTCCACACAAACAGACGCTCCAGCTCGTCGTCTCGAAAAGCCAGGCACGCCTGCTCGCATCCGAACGCCAGGGCGATCTCGCCCAGCGTTTGCCGGATCGATTCGGTCAGGCCGTGATCGAACTGCAGCAGCCCCGCGATTCTTTCCAGGAATTGCTGTCGGGAAAAGTGCTCTCTCTCGCGCGCCCCGAGGAATCCCATCCCGAGTCCCGAAATCAGCGTTCCTGACCCGATCGCCACCCAGCGCCACACGCTCTGCCAGCCAAACGGCTCCTCCACGGCCATGCGGACGATCAGCAGCACCGTGGCCACACCGACCAACGCGACCATCGCGCGCATGTAGCCCCGCGTGGCCAGCGCGAACACTGCGAAAAGCAAAAGAAACCAGAAGGCCGAAACCGAGGGCGTGAGAAACACGAAAACGAGCAAGACGGCGAGATCGAGTACGAGTGGAATTCGAAACCGCGTGATGCCCGCCAGGAGCTCCATCAGCGCCGCTGCCAGCGCGAGCACGAGATACGCCATCAAGATCGTCAACGGCCACGGCCGAACCAGCGCCCCGGATGTTTCAAGCAGGGCCACGAGCGAAAGCGCGACCGTCACCGCGCGCGCGAGCGTGACCTGCCGCTCCAAATAGAGTCGTTCGGTGCTTTCGCGAGACATTATGGCGGGCAACTTCCCCTTAAAAAGTCTAGCAATCCCTCCGACTCGTGCAATTCAGGCGGCCCGCCCTGTCGTCTTTTGGTAATCGCCGCGCCAGGAAGCGAAGTTTACAGAAAGCACTTCCCACATGTGGTTGACATCGGGTGCATAATCGTTTCCAAGAGCAGGCGCAGGGGAGCACCGGGGCTTGTCGGAAAGATATACGCGGAAGGAAGTAGGCCGCATTCTGGGGGTTGAGCCGAACCGTCTTCGCTACTGGGAACGGCTCAGGCTGGTCCGTCCCCGGGCTCGGTGGGGCGAGCGATTCTACAGCTTCGGCGACCTCGTTGCGCTGCGCACGCTTCAACGCTTGACCGAAAATCGGGTGCCCGCGAGGCGCGTCCGGCGGGCAATCAGCCTGATCGAACAGCAATTCGCGGGCTCTCGCGTCCCGCTGCAGGAATTGCGATTTGTCGAGCAGGGGCGCGACGTTCTCGTGATCCCGCCCGGCGCCGATCGCCCGTTCAATCCTCTGAAACAGCAGTGGGCGCTTCCTTTCGAATTCGCCGGGCCTTCCGCGAAGGTTCATGCGCTCGCCGGCCCAAGCGCCGAGGAATTCTTCCGCAAAGCGCTCGATTGCGAAATGGAAGCGGATCTGCTGCCGCAAGCCGTCGAAAGCTACCGCCAGGCTCTGGAACTCGCACCCGAGTGGATCGACGCGCACATTAATCTGGGCGTTGCCCTCTATCAGATGGGTTGGGTCGATGAGGCGCGCACCGAATTTGCCGCCGCCGTCCAGCTCGATCCATTGAGCGGAATCTCGCGCTACAACCTCGGCTGCGTTCTCGAAGAGCAAGGCAAGATCGACGAAGCGATCGGTCACCTGCGTCGCGCCGCGCGAGCCATGCCGGCGCACGCCGACGTCCACTTCAATCTGGCGCTCGCCTACGAAAAGCGCGGCGAGCGTCGCCTCGCGCGCATGGAATGGATCACCTACCTGCGCCACGCTCCAACCGGCCCTTGGGCCGAACAAGCTCGCGTCCATTTGAGGCAACTATCTATCCGGCGCAAGCGCTCGGCGCCGATTCCCTTCCCTCCGAGGCCGTAGCCCGCTCCCCTGCGGCGTGCTATCATTTTGCTCTGCGGTGAGCGTAGCTCAGCCGGTAGAGCATCGGTCTGTGGAACCGAGGGTCGTGGGTTCAAATCCCATCGCTCACCCCAACCAACCTATTGAATCCCTTTGCTGTTGACTTCTGAAGAACTCCGCAATACGAACCTTCGAGCCGCCCGTCGGCGCGGCTGAGTCCCTTCGAGATTGGCACTGGTGTTACACCTTGTAGGTCTGAGAAAGTTGGTTGTTGTATCCTGCATCCGGAAGAGTGTTGGTATTGCGGCTGCTGCGCGAATCAATGCATATTGAATGGCGCGATCACGATCAACTGGCCGATTCAACAGCGAGGCTATTGGCAGCGCGCTGCAACTGGACAGAACTTTCGCGTGTAGATCTTCGGTAGACCCGCGTGTGAGGCTGTAGGTCCCGATTGACTACCGCTCTTTGTCATATCGAAAGCAACCCCAAAAAGCGGAGCAATGGTAACGAGTCAACCTAACGACTGCGTGTTCGACTATGTAATCGTTGGAGCCGGAACGGCCGGCTGCGTGCTTGCCAACCGGCTGTCGGAGGATCCATCGAATCGCGTCTGCCTGATCGAAGCCGGACCTAAGGATCGTCATCCTTTCATCCACGTGCCCGCCTTGGTCGCCGCTGCGATGGTGAGGCCGAGCATTGTTTGGGGCTACTGGTCAGCGCCACAGCGAAACCTCAATGGAAGGAAGGTTCCAATGCCGCGGGGTCGTGTTCTCGGTGGTACGAGCTCGATTAACGGCATGGTGTATATCCGCGGCAATCCAAGAGACTACGACGACTGGGCCGCGGCGGGGAACCGCGGCTGGAGCTATCAAGAGGTGCTCCCCTATTTCGTTCGTTCCGAGAACAACGAAGCCTTCAATGGCTCTCCTTATCACGGAAAAGGCGGGTTGATGAATGTCCTCAGCATCAAGAGGCCCAACGCCCTCAATGCCGCCTTTTGGGAAGCCATGCAATCGTTGCAATATCGCCGCAACGATGACTTCAACGGGCCCGATACAGAAGGTTATGGCCCGCGCCAGGGCACGATCAAAGACGGCCGTCGCGAATCGGGAGTGACGGCCTTCCTCAAGCCCGCGATGAACCGGACAAACCTCACAGTGTTGACCAAGGCATTGGTCACCCGGGTTGTCATTGAGAATCGCCGTGCGAGGGGCGTCGAGATTCAACTGGACGGTGAGACTCGGCGCATCGGGGCGCAAGGCGAGGTCATTCTGTCGGCCGGCAGCATCGGATCTCCTCAAATCTTGTTGCTGTCGGGCATCGGCGATGGTGCTGCGCTACAAGCTCTTGGGATTCCAGTCCAGCACAATCTGCCTGGCGTCGGCGCGAACTTTCACGATCATGTCGCGTCGGCGGTGCTAATGGTCACTTCGAACTCCACTTCGTATGGTATTTCGCTGAAAGCACTCCCGCGCGGAGTTTGGAACGTTTTCGAATATTTGTCGATGCGCAAAGGACCATTCGCCAGCAACGTCTTCGAGTCGCATGCCTTCGTGAAGACGACGAGCGGCCTTGACCGCCCTGACGCACAAATCGTCTTCCAGCCGGCGCGTCGCAATCAGTCGACGTTCCCATTGCCGCTTGGGCACGGCTTTAACATCAGCGTCGTTCTCTTGTACCCCAAGAGCCGTGGCCGCATCGCCCTTTCGAGTCCGGACCCGCGTGCGATGCCCGTCATCGATCCAAATATCTTGAGCGTGCCCGAAGACTTTGACCCACTTGTGCGCGGCCTGAAGCTGGCACGCAGAATACTTGCAACGCCGGCTTTCTCCCCCTACAAGGGAACCGAGTTTTTGCCCGGTCCAAAGGTGGAAAGCGACGAAGCGCTCAAAGAATATCTCCGCGCTACGACTGCAACGGTTTTTCATCCGGCCGGAAGCTGCCGTATGGGAGTTGATGACGCAGCAGTGGTCACCCCTGAACTCAAGGTGCGGGGCGTTGATGGTTTGCGGGTCGCCGATGCGTCGATCTTTCCCAGGCTCATGGGCGGAAACACGAATGCGCCCGTGGTGATGGTTGCGGAGAAGGCTGCAGATATGATTTTGGGGCGGACGCCACCTCCACCGATTCAATCGAATCAAGATCGCCGATAACTTGGGAGAATACGATGGCCGTCGAACATATCAGAAAATGGACAATCGGAGACGTCGAAGTCGTCCGCATCGTCGAAGTCAACGCGCACGAAGACCCTTTTGATGTGCTGATGCCCGGCGTGACGCCAGAGCTCGCCAAGCAATACGACTGGCTTTTCCCCAATTTCGCAACTCCGGATGGCCGGATGAAGATTTCATTTCAGGCTTTCGTTCTGCGCTCCGGCACACAAAAGATCATGATTGACACTTGTATCGGCAATGATCGCGAGCGTGAGTACCCGATATTCACAAACATGCAGACCTCGTTCATCGAAGACCTGACCGCTGCCGGGTACGCGCCGGAAACAGTCGCAAAAGTCTTGTGCACGCACCTGCATTTCGATCACGTCGGCTGGAATACGCACAAAGTGAATGGCCGATGGGTGCCTACCTTCCCGAATGCGCGTTATTTGTTTGGCCGCAAGGAGTATGAGCATTGGCAAATGCTCAAGCGCACGGGCGGGTATCATGACTTCACGCACTTGGCAGACTCCATCGAACCGATCACCAGTGCCGGTCTGGCCGACTTCATCGAGCCAGATTTCAAGATAACGGATGAAGTTTCGCTCGTACCGACCCCCGGACATACGCCCGGCCATGTCAGCGTGCATATTTCGTCTAAAGGACAAGAAGGCTTCATTACCGGCGATATGCTGCACCACCCGCTCCAGCTCGCTGAAGCTGACTGCCCCGGCAATTTCGATATGGACAAGGAGCAAGGCGTGAAGACGCGCAAAGCGATGTTCGAGCGCCTCGGCGATAAGAAGATATTGGTCATCGGCAGTCATTTCTCAGATCCGACCGCCGGTTACATTGTTCGTGATAAAAAGAATTGGCGTTTTAAGGTTCGGTGAATGTAGGGAGCCGCGGTTCTTTCCGTTAGCAAGACGAAGCGCCGGTCTGTAACAACGGCCGCCTTCGATCTCAGCAGGCAAACGCCCCACATAACGGGCGTCGGCGGGAAAGTCGGAACCAAGGCCGCAGCTTCACCGGTTTTCGCACGTTCTTAATTTCGAATGGGAGCGAGAAGATGCCGCGTCTCAAGGGCCAGGTCGCATTCGTTACGGGAGCCGGACGCGGAATTGGACAGGCGATGGCCCTCGCTTTCGCGGACGAGGGAGCGATCGTCGGAGTGGCGGACATTGATCCAGCGACTGCGAAGTCGACGGTGAGCCACATTGGGGAAAATGGGGGGACGGCTCGCGCTTTTCCGATTGACGTCAGTAAGCGAGACGACGTGCTTCGTTCCGTGGCTGAACTCGTTTCCGAATTCGGCCGCCTCGATATTGTGGCCAATAACGCGATCGTGTTCCGTAACGAGCCGGTGTCGGAGGTGCGACAGGAAACGATCGAGAGGATGATTTCAGTTGGACTGACATCCCTCTTTTGGACCGCGCAAGCCGCTTTGCTGCACATGGATTCGGAACGCGGCGGAGTGATAATCAACAACACCTCGCCTGTGGCAGAGCTTGGCATCCCGCGCGCAAGCGTCTATTCGGCGATCAAGGGCGGCGTATCGTCTTTAACTCGTGCACTAGCTGTTGAATTTGGTCCTCGCCGAATTCGCGTCAACGCAGTGTGTCCGAGTTCGGTGCCGACGCCCGGTGCGCGCGAACTGAATAAAAACGACGACGCCGTATATGAGGTGCGGCGTCGGCGAACGCCGTTGGGTCGCCTGGCTACTGCCGAGGATGTCGCCTCCGCTGCGGTATTTCTTGCCTCAGCGGAAGCTTCGTTCATTACCTCGGTGGTGTTAAGAGTCGACGGCGGAGCCGTCGTGTACGGCGGGGCTTGAGACGAACTATGGAAACGCCTGTGCCTCGCAAAAACTCTGTCCGACTGTCAATTCGATGACATGGAGGCCGCTGCGCTGCGAGCCCTTTTGCTATACCTCAGGTCATGCCATGTTCCCGGGCTGCCCCTTGATTCTTTGAGGCTGAACCGAAGCGACGAATGAATTGCCAGGACTCGAAAGCGGTCCAGATGCGAAAAATTCAGAACGTCCGATAGAACGGCCATTCGCGTCGCATCACGGCCTCACATGAAATTCTTCGTGTGGTAGGCCGACATGTTTGCAGCCAGCTCGGGCTCGAATCCAAGCGATTGCAATCGTTCGCGCCTCGTACGATCCATCTCGCGCTGCAGATCCGCTACATGCCTGGCGCCCTCGCGCACTTGCGCAATCGAAAGCCCACCTCCGGCGTAAACCACGAGCGCGTCGTGAACGTAAGGGCTCAATCCTGAAATCGACGCCAGCATTTGGCTGCGCCGCTCGACGGCAGCTGCCATCGAAATTCGCATCTCGGGCTCGCGCTCGAAAACGTAGCGCATGTGTTCGACGCCGAAGGCCACGTGGCGTGCTTCGTCGCGGTGCGCCAGACGCGCCAAAGCGGCAGTCACTGGATCAGGCGCGTGGTCAGCCAAAAACTTGAGCAGAGTCAGAAACGTGCCCTCGCCCATGACGCACAGCAGAAACGTCGCCGTGGTGAAGTCGGGCTCTTCGAGAAGCGTTTTTAGGGAGAGCTGCCCGCTGATCGCCGTTGTCCCAAGCCCCGCGCCGCCTGCTTCGGCGCGCCGCGTGAACGCTTCTCCGTGGCGCGCTTCGTCCACCACCTGCATCGCCAGCACTTCCACGACCTCGCGATAGTGCGGGTGAATCCGCGGGATGAATCGCGCCGGGACGTACAGTGCGGCGAATTCATTTTCCGTGAGAAACGTCATGACCTGAGCGACCGCGGCTTCGACGTCCGCCGGCAACTTCGGAAGCTGGTGCCACGGAATGTCTCGCGCTGCAGACCACTGATTCGCTGTAGCCTGCGAATAAATTGAGTTCAACTCGCGCGCCCACACGTCGCGCTTTTGGCGCAGCGTGAACCCAAACTCAGGCCCTCCGCGCTCAATCCGCGCCCCGCGCGGCGCGATTCCCCAATCGGGCTCGGCGGTTTCGGCGGTTTCCGTTTGCGACGTCAAGATCAGCGGCGCCGGTCCCGGTGCCTCGATGCGAAAGGTTTGCGGCGCGCCTTGTTGTGTCTGGCAGCGCAGGCCCTGTTTTCGGCACCACGCCAGAAGATGGTCCGCGAGTTCCGGCGAATCGCCGTGCACCTCGCACCATTCGCCCGTCGCCAGCCGGGAGAGCGCCTGCCGCAGAAGCACCGCGGCCCCTTCGTGAAGCGAGAGATCTTCGAGCTCGACTCTTTGTTTTGGTGTGGAGTCCGGCATTTCTCGGGAGCAGCTCGGCCGGTTGCCTAGGTTCCAGCGGAGGTGGCGGCTCCGCCGTAGAAATTGAATCGCTCGACGGCCTTTTCCAGCTGTGTGTAGCCGGTCGTTCGCGCGGGCAGCCACCTCTTCAGCCCTTCCATCTCCATGAACGCCCGAACCTCGGAGTCCCGAAAAGACATGCCGAGAAGCACATCGACGAACGGTTTCCAACGATTTGTGGGCAGGCTCGCGCGTACCGTGAAATTGCAGTGGTCGAAGGCCGGAGTGGTTGCCAAGACCCGCGTCGTGCCCGGATCGAGCGTCCCTTCGTTGACGAACACGCCATAGTTTGCATCGAGCACGCAGGCCGCGTCGGCGGCTCCGGATGCAAGCGCCCTCGCCGCGTCGCGCTCTCCACCGACATGGTCCCCGTGCTTTCCAACCATCACGTTGTGATACAGAACCTTGCAGTCGCGAAACGGATCGAGACCGCTTTCCGCCACCAGATTGAGCGGAATCAGTGTCGCCTGCGGCGAATCCGAAGCGCCCACGGCGATCGTCTTTCCCTTCAGATCGGGGAGCGATGTGAAGCGCGAATTCGTACGCACGATGATTTTCGTGGTGAGATCGCGGTCGGAATCGCGCATCGCGATGGCGAGGCACGCCCCTTTGCTGTCAATCTGGCTCTTCACCCAGGCCAGAGGTGAATTCCAGGCGACGTCAACTTCCCCCGAAAGATTCGCTTCCACCTGCGCGTCGTAGTTCGAATACAGAACGTAATCGATCTCCGCGCCGTGTTTTGCGAAGTATGGAAGGAAACCCTCCCAGATCGTAACAACCTTCGGATCGTACGCGACCGCTCCGATCCTTAACGCATGCCCAGCAGGTGCTTTCGACATGCTACCCCCTTGAAGTCGGCTCGCCACTAGAAGAGCGGCAGACCCAGACTCGCCTTGCCAATGAAATCCTTCAGTACGTCGCTCGAAGGTGCCATCACAGCCGCCGCCTGCGCGTCGCGGAAGATTCTTTCGAGCCCTCCACGCTTGCCGAACGCCCAACCGCCGCCGAGCGTCATCGCCCGCGAGACAGCGGCGAGGCAGGCATCCGCTGCGGCTACCTTCACACCCAGCACGTCGAGCATGGCCGCTGGATCAGCCGCCAGAGCCTTGCGGATCGTTTCCCGCAGAAAAGCGTGGCCGGTGTTCACCGCCAACGTGATTTCAGCCACCAAAAATTGCACGCGTGGAATCGATGCCAGGGCGGCGCCGCCCGCATGTTCATATTTTCGCGCGCCCATTCGCGCCACGATCGCCTGATGCGCTGCCTTTGCGAGCCCCGCCGAAACCGAGGCCACGCCGATTTGAAAATGGGGCAGCACGACCTCGAGCATGCTCTGGAACCCGGTGCCCTCCGCTCCCAGGCGCGTCGCATCGTCGATAGCCACATCCTGCAGCGACATCGGTGCGCTGGCGTTTCCTGCCAGGCCGAGCCCCTCAAATCGCCCCTGGGTCGAAAATCCCGGCGCGTCCTTCGCGATGACGTAGAGATTCGTTTCCGTAGGCGCCGTCGCTCCAGCTTTGCGCGCTGAGACAACATAGCTGTCCGCCTCGCCCGCGCTGGTGACGAAGCTCTTCGTCGCACTGAGGGTTTTCCGTCCGGCGCTTTCGCGGACTTCGCTGACCGGCATGTAGAAGTGCCCGCCCGATCCGGCTTCGCTGAAAGC
>DASPVC010000020.1:0-3627 GCA_035622585.1 Candidatus Acidiferrum sp. | reverse complement strand
AGGCTCTTGGACAGTGCGCGCAGGCGGATCGCATCGTCCTCGCTGGGCCGGAGGGGAGCGCGCATGAGATTCGCGGCCAGACCAATGAGCCGGCCCGCTATCGCAATCAGGGCGGTGCGCTGCGCCCGCCGGGTGGGGTCCACGCCTTGGCGCTGTAACATCGTTCTGAGCCGGCCAGTGCCGACCATCTGGTATTGAAGAATTCTGGCGAGGATCTCTTTCGATGGAACACGGAGACTGGCAATGCTTTCAACGACCCGCTGAACCGCGAGCAACAAATCGTCGACGGATGTGATGAGCGGATCGGAGCGATCGAAGATGCGGTATAGCGCTTCCGTTGCCACAGTGACGCCAGCGCCCACGGCGATGACCAAGACGAGCCAGAGAGTATTTTCGACCTGGACTTCGCTCGGCACGGAGCGGTCCCATATCGGCAGGGCAACGGCGATCGGAATGGCGAAAGCCGCTGCCGCTGCGTAGTTATTCGCCGTGCGAATCACGAAAAAGATCAGATACAAACTTCCGATCACCCAAAAGAAATGAGTAATGGGGTAACCGCGGAACAGCATCATCCCGAGCAGGGTGTAGAGGCTCGCAGCGACGAATCCAAGGACGACCATTCGCCCTCCACGCCAAGTAGCGGCGAGATTTTCGCGAGCCAGGAGAATTGAAAAGAAAGCGGCCAAGAATGGGTTAGGAATGCGGAACGTCACAACGACGATCATGACCAGCGTGGCCGTAACCGTCATGCGGACGACCGTGTTGACGCGTCCTGGATACGGAGCAAGTTCCCACCGGATGAATTCCCGAAACCAAGGCCAAGAGGCAGCCTGGCCGGCTGGCTGGTAGCGAATTTCAGCGGCCCGAGTCGCCATATTAAGGCTTCCGTTTGTATCCGCGGATCACGACCACTGCAGATTCTCCCAGACGAATGGCATCCGAGAACGGTGACTCAATGCGGATGCGGACGGGGTAGCGGCTGGCCAGATGTACCCAGCTGAGGGTACGTTGTACGTCCGGCAGGCCGGGGGCAATTCGTCCCCAGAACGAAGGATCGGGTGTCACACCATATCCGGTGCTCTCGACGACGCCTGTAAATCGCAATCCCGGGTCAGACATAACGTAGATGTCCGCAGTCATACCAGGTTGGATATGCTTGAGCTGCGTCTCGCGGAAATTCGCAAGCGCCCACCAGACGCGAGTGTCGATTAATGTGAAAATCTCCTGTCCGATGTGGGCATAAGCGCCCTCGGAAATGACGAGGTTGGTCACGCGTGCGTCGAATGGAGCGTAGACGCGGCACTGATTGTAGTTGTATTCGGCGTTGGCGATTGCGGCGGCCCGCCCCTGCCGTTGGGCCACGAGGGGATCGAGGGTCAGTACGCTGGACTGCGATTGGTGAAGCTGCGCCGTACTCTGCTCTGCCGAAGCCTGGGCCTGCGCCAAGGCGGCCAGCATCGAGTTGAGGTGCGCTCGATTGAGAGCCAATTGCGATTCGGCTTCGTGCACGGACTGAGCGCTGGCTCGCTCTGTGGTGCGTGCCTGGTCCACCTGGTCAACAGTAACGAACTGCTTGACGAGCAGGGGTTCGACGCGGTGCAGGTTATTTTCGGCGTATGCCCACTCGGTCCTGGCCCGATCCAGCGCAGCCTCAGAGTGGGCGACATCAGCCTCCGCCTCACGGATCGAGGCTTGCGCCCGGTCGACGTTGGCGCTGGCGCTGCGGGTTGCCGCGCCGGAGGCGCTGACGGCATGCACTTCGGCTTGAATGCGCCGCCGTTCGTCGACGATCTGGCCTTCGAGGGCGGCCTGGTCCGACACTGCGTGGTCAAGGGCATACTTATAGGGCCGATCGTCGATTTCGAAAAGTAGATCGCCCTGTTTCACGCGCTGATTGTCGGCGACGTTCAGGCCGAGTATGGGTCCTTCGACCACGGGGGCGATTCCGATGTAGTTGGCAAAGATTTCCGCGTCATCGGTCTGGGGATGCCGGATTGTGACCGAGTAGACAGCAATCAAACCCACCATCGCCAGCAGAACCACAGCTGCAGTGAAGACGCGGCCGTACCAGTCTAGTTTTGCTATGTGATTGTCCTGCTCGGGTTGGCCAGTGTCTTGATTCGGCATCGCGTTTCCCTAGCTGTAGAACAGCAGCCACAACATACAGGCGAGGAAGATCGCCATGCTGAGATAAAAAAGCACTGGCGCAGCCAAGTGTTTGGCGATAACAGTGCGACTGATCAGGGCGCGTGCGCCCGTCGCCAGCGCGAGACCACCGACCGAGCAGAAGATCCACACGGGGAAAAAAGATCCGAAGATGCTGTATTCCGGCGCGTGGGAGCAGCCAACCAACAACAGCGGCGCCGCCAGAGATAAACTGGCCAGGCAGCGAAGTGAGGTCATTCGGTGCTGATCGCGCTTGGTCGATTCCATGCTTATATTCAGCAGACTCAGATATGTCGAGGTTTTGTCGCAATTGTGTCCGCCACATTTCGATTGAGCCACAGAATTAAGGATCGAATCTATTGGACGAAGGTATCGACCAACACCTTCGCATCAGAGGGTCGTGTTGGGGCCTACGCATTTTGATCGTGGACACATGGGCAGATGATGTCCACCGATACTTTGGGATCGATCAACACGTTCGGCCAATAGACTCGGCTCCGCACCTCTGCCTTAATCGCTACTGAAGGGCGAAAGACGCGTTCCGCAGTTCGGCGAATGAACCGGAAGAAGTTTCGATTGATCGAATACTGCCCATCATTGAATATTCTGGTTTTGTCGCTGCTTCTCGCCTTCTGCGCGGCGCGAGTTGCGGGGCAATGTGCGGGCAGAGTGTCTTCTCCGGCAGCTGTCGCCGACTGCGCCGCTCGCGAAACGCCCCGCGAGGGAACAGCGATTCTCGATCCAGCTCACCCGTACACGCTGGCCGAGTTGATCGACGTTGCCGAACATCACAACCCCAGCACGCGTACGATCTGGGAGCGCGCAAAGCAGAAGGCGCGCGAGCTCGGTTTGGCAAAAAGCGCTTACTATCCCGAGTTAGAAGGTCTGGCTGTCTTCGGCGACGAGAGATTGATCAATCCATTCCCGGAACCGCTGGCTCCTCGCGGTTACGTAATGGTCGAGCTGCCCCTCGTTCGGCCGGAAGTCACACTCCAATACCTCATCTTCGACTTTGGTAAACGCGGAGCGAAGGTGGACACCGCGAAACAGGAGAAGCTCGCCGCGGGCGCAGATGTCATTCAGGTAAATCAAGCGCTGGCGTTTCGCGTCGCCAGCGCGTATTACCAACTGGTGACCGCGCAGGAAAGGTTGGAGGCCGCTCAGGACACGCTGCGGACTGCGCAAACCACGCAGGATGCAGCTGAAAACAGGCTGAACAACGGGCTCGCCACTCTTCCCGATGTTCTGAACGCCCGGGCCGAAACGGCGCAGGCTGTGTTCGACGAGGAATCCGCGGATGGGGACGAAAAGATTGCGCGGGTCACGCTGACTGAAGCGGTGGGAGCCGATCCGTCTCCCAACATCGTGATTGACAGCCAAAGGAGTGCGCCGTTGCCGGAACGACTCACAATGTCCATCGAGGCGCTGATCGATCGCGCGATGAAGGATCGTCCCGACCTC
>DASPVC010000019.1:0-46343 GCA_035622585.1 Candidatus Acidiferrum sp. | reverse complement strand
AGGGGTCCGACTGAGAAACTGCTCGAGTTCCTCCTCTTCTCGATTCACCGCTATCCGCAGCGCCAGAAACGTTTTTGTCGCGGGCTGCAGTTTCTGCCTTCCCCTTGCTTTTTGGGCCCCTGCCACAACCGTTGCCAGGTGTTCGGTGTCGCGAATAGGCCGCGCCCGCACGATTGCCCTGGCGATTCTGCGTGAATCCCGCTCTTCGGCTTTGCGATAGAGCAGGTCGGCCAGATCTTTTTCCGGCCAGTGATTCACAATGTCGGCCGCCGTCAGCGGCAAATCAGGATTCATCCGCATATCGAGCGGTCCGGCCCAGCGGAAGGAAAATCCGCGTTCAGGGCTTTCCAGCTCCAGCGTTGAAATCCCTAGATCGGCGAGCACTCCGTCAAACGGAGGCATCTTCATTTCGCCCTGCAGTTCGCCGATTCTTGAGAATTCCGCGTGCACTAAAACCACCTTCTCTTCGTACGGCTTCAATCTCTCTCGTGCAATTTCTAGCGCCTTCGGATCGCGATCGATCGCCAGCAGCCGCCCCGTGGTCAGCCGCCGGGCAATCTCAACTGCGTGCCCCGCCGTACCCGTCGTGGCATCCGCATAAGTCCCGTCAGGCCGGATGCGAAGCCACTCAATCGCTTCCGCGGCCAGAACGGGCGTATGCAAAACGCTCAAAACTACGCGCCCAATTCGTCAAACGCCTTGATGTCTTCCGCCGTGACCGGATTACGGTTCAATTGCTCGAGGAATCGCGCGTGATTCCAGACCTGCAGGTACGTCAAATTGCCCTGCACGTCCACTTCGCCTTTGATCTCCGCCGATTCCCGCAAAATGGACGGAATCAAAATGCGCCCTTGCCCGTCCATCTCTACGACTTGGCCGTAATAGTTGGTTCGTGCCAGGAACTTTTGCCTGGCGGGGTTGTAGGATGACCGCTTCGCGAGCTTTCGCTCGATCTCTTCCCACCGTTTCATGGGATAGATTCGCGCGTGATCGCCCGTCGCGCTCGTAACGTAGAACTTCTTGCCCAACCGCTGCAGCTCGGCGAGGAAGTCCGCGGGAATTTTCACCCGCCCCTTCTCGTCCGCCGTTGCCAGATAGTTGCCCCGCAGCATGTTTGGCCTTTAGAAGTTCGACCGGAGCGTCGGACCTGCGATTCACTCTCTTGCTCGCCTCACCCACCGCATTACATCTGCTTCCCTTCTTCGCCACTGCCTACCACTTCATCCCACTTTTCGCCCGATTGTAGGCGGGTTCTCTTTCTTGTCAAGCGGAATGTTTCAAAAATGAGAAAGTATTTTTGAGCGAGCTCGGTCGGTTTGGAACCACTGCTACATGCTTCGAAACGCGACAAACCACAAGCCGTAGTAGAGGCTCATTTGCGTTTCCGCGACTGGTTGCGGTCGATGGCTGGAAAACCCGAAAAATGTTTTGTAAGAGTCAACACGCGAGCAAACCGAATTCTTGCCGTGGCAGTTTGTGGGAAGGCCTTGCGAGGTTACTGCGGCGTCGCTTGCGCGGCAGGAGCGGGATTGCGCAGCGAATTCAAGTCGCGCAGCATCGACTGCTCGTCCGGGTTGAGCCCCTGCATGAACCGCGGATCGTTGAGCGCCGCCTGCTGCGTCGCCGGGCTCATGTTGCGAAGCATCGCCAAATGGCGGTTGATCGCCTGGCGCCGATCCTGCGGCATCGCCTGCCATTTCGGCAGCAGCGTGTTGCGGACGTAGTCGCGCTGCTCCGGGCTCATACGCTCCAAGGCCGTTTCCCGATCGCGCGCCGCCTGTTTTTCTTCAGGCGATAGCTGATTCCACCTATCGAGATTCCGGCGAATTTGCGCTTGCTGTTGCGGCGGCAGGCCCTGGAAGCGCTGATTGTTTTGCATGAAGCGTTCCTGCTCGTCGGGCGGCATGTCTCTCAATTTCTGGATCCAAGGCCCGGGCAGGCCCATCATCCCACGAGCATTCGGCTGATTGTTGGGATGCCCGTTCACATTTGGCCCAGAATTGGCGCGCCGCTGCTGCTGCGCTTGCCTGCGAGCCTGCCATTGTCGCAGCCGCTGGCCGTCCTGCGCGGAACCACCCTGAGCCGCAAGCCCCAGCATCAGGGCGCACAACCCGACTTTTAGGAACGTTCGCACGATTTGTGTCTCGCGGTTAATCGTTGCTCTCAGTCTGATCGCCTTCCGGGGTCGCCGTCTCCTGCGCCGCAGGCACCAATTCCGAAAGCGCATCCATCTTTGTGACGACATCGTAGTTCTCAAGCACTCCGAGATTCTTGATCGCGTTGAAGTCTTGTTCACTCGATGCCGTGGTCGCGGCCGAATTCGAGTTGTTCGGCGGCAATTTCGCCACCCACACCGTCAGCGCGATCAGCAGCACTGCGGCGAGCGCCAGCCGAGGCTGCGGCACCAGCCAGCTAAACCACGCGCGGCGCGGCTCCGCTGCTACCCGTTGCCGAATGCGCGCATCGAATCCAAACGACGGCTCGATCGGCGGCAGCTCGCCCAACAGATTCGAAACGCTGCGAAACTCCTCTGCGCGTGTCCGGCAAGCCGGGCAATTGGCTAGGTGCTCATCCAGTTCGCGCCGCTCGGCCGAATCCATCTGGCGATCCACATACGAAATAAGTTCCACTGAGACGTCTTCACACTTCATGATGGCCTTCTCTCTCCCACCCGTTGCGGCACCTGCTGGTTCACCAGCGGCGCCAGTTGCACGCGCAGGTTTTCGTATGCACGGAAAAGCAGCGACTTAAGCGCCGCCTCCGTGCACTCTAGAATCTTTGCGATCTCCGCGTAGTCCATCTCTTCATATTTATGCAGCAAAACGGCGGCGCGTTGCTTTTCCGGCAGCGAAGCGATGGCTCGCTGAATGAATTGCACCCGGTCGCGCTCCACCAGATGCTCGTCGATCCTCATTTCGCGCGCCGGGAGCTCCCGCGGCGCCGACTCTTCCTCGCCGCTAACCGGCGCGTCGATCGATACTTCCATCTTCTGGTACCGGTTGTCGCGGACCGAATTCAGCGCCACGTTCGTCGCGATCCGGAAGAGCCACGTGGTGAACTTCGCGCTCGGAGTATACTGTCTCCGCGCCCGGTAGACCCTCAAGAACACGTCCTGTGCCAGGTCTTCCGCCGTTGCCTGGTCTCGCACCATACGATAGAGGAAGTTGACCAGCGGCGAGCGATACTTCACCAACAGGAAGTCGAAGGACGCATCGTCCCCCGCCTTCACGTCCAGCATCAGTTGGACGTCGCTCCTGGCCATAGCCTCCACAGTCTAACTAACACGCTCTAGACCATAAAGTTGCGGCTCGGCCACATGCCCAAGGGTGTAATGGCGCATCGGCTACCGAATTGTGCCATTTCCGAGGTCGGCGCGACACGAATAATCTCGTAACTTATTGCAGGAAAATAGCTTAGAAAAATCGATCAGTTGCAGGCAGCAGATGCCGCTCCCAGCTACCGGCCGAACTGCCGCAAGTGATGATCCGCGTGCAAGTAGCCCCAGCGAAGCCAGTCTTGGCGGGTCATGGGGCCGAAGAAGGGGTGCGTCGGTGCGAGGTCGGCCGACGGTTCGCAGAACCGGTCGAAGACGAAGATCAACGTCGCCCGGTCCCGCTCAAACTCCACCGGCGCAGTGCCGCCCACGCCTTGCTCCACCTCCGGGCGCGTCCGGACTCCCTTCGGCCACGTCAAAGGAACGCGGAGAGCCAACCACTTCATGATCGTGCGCTGGAAGAATCCCGTCGCAGGGCTCACCGCCTTCTCCCCGAGCGCGCTCCGGTACGCATCGCATAGATGGCAAACCATCTGCCCGACGGACATGCGGCCCCACCGCCGCTGATCGGTCGGGGTCAAAGCCGAAATGCGCTTCGCGATCAAGTCCCGGTCGGCCTTTAATTCGAGGGTCTCCATGGATCCTCATTCGATGCTCCCTACATGCGGAAAAGCATCTTCAGTGCCAGCAGAATCGCCACGCCCACGAACACGAGCACGGCCATACCCGCATGCGGCTCGCGGTTCACCTCAGGGATTAGGTCCGATGCAGCCACGTACAGCGTCACGCCTGCCGAAAACGGCAAAGCGTCCACGACGGCGCTCCGCAGCGCAAACATCAGCGCCATACCGCCCAGCGTCGCCGCTCCTAGAATCGCAGAGGACGCGAACGACATCTGCCGGCTTTGCCCGCTCGCCAGCATGAGCGACGATACTGTGAATCCCTCGGGAATCTTGTGCAGGAAGACCGCGACGAAAATTACGCCGCCGAGCCACGCCGATACCAGTAGCCCGGAGGCGATCGCCACGCCATCGAAAAACGTATGAATTACGAGTCCCAGCAGCGCGGCATAGCTTGCGTGCGCATGCGAAACTTCGGCGTGGTGCGTCTCCTCGCCGAAATGGAAATGCGGCGCAACGGTGTGCTCGAAAAAATGCACCAGAAAATATCCGGCGAGAGCGAAGACAAAAACGGCGTTTGTGCTGTTGAAGAAGATCGACGAGCTGTCGCCCCTCAGCTTCACCGACTCGGGAATCATTTCCAGCATGGCGGTCGCCAGCATGAACCCGGCTCCGAGCGCGATGAAGTACTTCAGATAATGGCGAGACCACTGCCGCTGGGAAATCAGCAATCCGCCGAAGACATTTGCCCCGGCTGCCGTTAGTCCCAGCAACAGCCCCAAAAGGATTCGCGTTGTCTCCGTGGACCGCAATCGGTCACCTCATCGTCATCCTGAACGGAGTAGCCGGACGTCGAATCTCGTCCCGCTGTCGCGGTACGTCCGGCTACGAAGTCGATGGATCTCTCTTCGGCGTACCCTTCGTCTCGGTTTCCACTATCCGCCGTGCCGGAACAGAATCACGTCGCCGTCTTGCACGATGTATTCTTTTCCTTCGAGGCGCACCTGCCCTCGCTCGCGCGCGCCGGCAAATCCGCCCGCTTTGAGCAAGTCTTCCCAGTTCACCACTTCCGCCTTGATGAAATTCTTCTGGATGTCGGTGTGGATGGCGCCCGCTGCTTCCTGGGCAGTCATGCCGCGGCGAATGGTCCACGCGCGGCATTCTGGCTCGCCGCACGTGAGAAACGAAATCAAGCCGAGCAGGCGGTAGCTCGCCTGGATCAAGCGGTCGCGCCCCGACTCGGCGAGCCCGTACGCCCGCATCATTTCGGCGGCCTCGGCGTCATCGAGCTCCGCGAGTTCGGCTTCGATCTTTCCGCAAAACGGCACCACGGCCGTCTGCGGTTTCGACGCCAGCTTTTCGAGATGATGTTTCTCCACCGCGCGGTCGATCTCGGTGGCTTCTTCGTCGTCCAGGTTCAAGACGTATAGCATCGGCTTGCGCGTCAGGAACATGAAACCGGTCAGCATCTTCTGTTCCTCGGGCTTGAGTTCCAGTTCGCGCAGCGGCGTTTCCGCTTCGAGCGCCGCCTGGCAGCGATTCAGCAGTTGCAGCTCGGCTTCGAGCAGCGGATCTTTTTTCTTTTTCAGGTCTTTCTCGACGCGTTCGATTCGCTTCGCAGCCTGCTCGAGATCGTTCAGAATCAGCTCGAGATCGACGCTCACGATATCGCGCAGCGCGTCGATCGAACCGGCTTCGTGCGGCACCGCCGGGTTTTCGAACAGCCTCACCACATGCGCCAGCGCGTCCGCCTCGCGCAGCGGCACGAGCGAGGCCTTGTTCTTCTCGCGGTCTTTCTGAATGCCGCCGATATCGACGTATTCGATCGTGGCGTACGTGATCTTCTTCGGTTTGAAGATTTCGGCCAGCTTTGCGACGCGCAGATCCGGCACCCGCGCGATCCCCACATGCGCCTGTGTCGGAGCCGCGTGCGCTTCGACACGCGCCCGGGTCAAAATCCTGAAAAGACTCGTCTTCCCTACCAGCGGCAGCCCAATAATTCCTGTTTGCATAAGCTTTCGATACTAGCACAGGCGCTCGACCGCGCCGTCCGTCCGGGCGCGTGATGCCCGTCACAGTCCTGTAATGAACTTTCGGTAGAATAAAGCTTCCCTCAGGTAGGCAGACATGGCGGACGAACTTAGCTTGCAGCCCCAAGAATTGCTCCAGCAGTTGAACTTCCTTCGCTCGGAAATGCTGAGCCTCGAAGCCTCCGGCCAAATCGACTCGGCCGCGGTGCATCCCGAACATCGCATTAGCGCGACAAACCTGATTCACTACCTCGCGCTGCGTCGCCACGATATCCGCCAGCTGCAGGCTCAGCTCGCCACCCTCGGGCTTTCGTCCCTCGGACGCACCGAGCCTCACGTCATCGGCGGAGTGCACGCTGTGATGAACGCCCTTCGTCGCCTCGCTGGGTCAAATGCGGATCCTGCTGAGATCCCGGAAGGCGCTCCTGAAATTGGCGAGGGTGCAGAGCTGCTCGAAAAGAACACCGAAGCTCTCCTCGGTCCGCCGCCCGCTGGCCGCAGCGTTCGCATTATGGTGACCATGCCGACCGAAGCGGCCACCGACTACGATCTGGTCCGCGATCTCGTTCTTCATGGCATGGATTGCATGCGCATCAACTGCGCGCACGACGGCCCCGAGGCGTGGTCCGGCATGATCCGCAATCTGCGCCGCGCCGAGAAAGAACTGGGCAAGTCGTGCAAGGTCGCAATGGATTTGGCAGGGCCCAAACTGCGAACGGGGCCGATCGAACCGGGTCCGGCAGTCTTGAAATTCCGCCCCAAGCGCGACGATTTCGGGCGCGTCGTCTCGCCAGCGCGCGTTTGGCTCACTCCTGCCTCGCAG
Source organism: Candidatus Acidiferrum sp. (assembly GCA_035622585.1). Lineage (GTDB taxonomy): Bacteria > Acidobacteriota > Terriglobia > Acidiferrales > UBA7541 > Palsa-295. Next base: position 39,596 of record DASPVC010000019.1, on the reverse strand, counting down.
CCCGAGCACGCACCGGCGAAGGCCGACGCCTGCATTCCCGTACCTGGCGATTGGCTTGCGCGAGGCAAGGTGGGCGATCGCGTTCGCCTCACTGACGCGCGCGGCGCCGCTCGATCACTCACGATTTCGGGTATCGACGGCAACAGCCGCTGGGCCGAGTCGAGACGGACCGCCTACGTCGTCGCCGGACTCGAACTCGAACTGCAGCCTCGCGCGAAAAAGACCGTCCCCAAGCCGCTGCGCCGCACTCGCGTCGGCGAAATTCCGCCCAAGGAGCAGGCGCTGCGCCTTAGCGTCGGCGACGCGTTGGTCCTCACGCGCTCGCTCGAACCAGGCCGCCCCGCGAAGTACGACAAGAAAAAACAACTGATCAGCCCCGCGCGCATCAGCGTCACGCTTCCCGAGTTTTTCGATGGCGTGCGGGCCGGTGAACCCATCGCGTTTGACGATGGAAAAATCGGTGGCGTCGTCCGCGAAGTGAACTCCGAGAAGGTCAGCGTCGAGATCACGCATGCTCGCCCGACCGGCGAGAAGCTGGGCGCCGAGAAAGGGATCAACGTTCCGGAAAGCGCGCTGTGCCTTTCGTCGCTCACCAGGGACGACCTCGAAGCGCTGGAGTTCGTCGTGAAGCACGCGGACATCGTCGGCTACTCGTTCGTCCGCAAGGAAGCCGACGTCCACGAATTGCAAGCGCGCCTGGCCGAGCTGGGCGGCGAAAATCTCGGCATCATCCTAAAAATCGAGACGCGCGAGGGATTCGAACAATTGCCTCGCCTGCTGCTTGCGGCGATGAGAAGCCGCGCCGTGGGAGTGATGATCGCGCGCGGCGATTTGGCGATCGAGTGCGGCTACCAACGCCTCGCCGAAGTGCAGGAAGAAATTCTCTGGATCTGCGAAGCGGCGCACATGCCGGTGATCTGGGCGACGCAGGTGCTTGAATCGCTGGCGAAAAGCGGCGTTCCGTCGCGTGCGGAAGTAACCGACGCGGCGATGGGTGAGCGCGCCGAGTGCGTCATGCTCAATAAGGGTCCCTACATCGTCACCGCTGTGCGCATCCTTGACGACATTCTCCGCCGCATGCAATCTCATCAGGAAAAGAAGCGCTCGATGCTTCGCAAGCTCCACGTCGCCTCCGCTTTCAGTGTTGGTGCGGGCGCGTGACGCCGGCATTCGAAGCGGCAAGTTCCCATGACGGTCCCGCCCCGCGCTTGCCTCGCCGCGCAAACGGCGTATATGATCACGGCCTCCCGACGCGACCGCCGAGGTGATCGCATGAAACGTTTTTCGCAGCTTGTGGCGCTTGTTCTGGCTCTCCTGGCCGCGCGAGCGGTATCCGCGCAGGATTGGGCGAAGGCCGCTCTCGAAAATTCGCCGCGACATCGCGAATGGGTCACCATCAAACACGGGAACCGCCCGGTGGAAACGTTCGTCGCCTACCCCGAGTCGAAGGACAAGACGCCGGTCGTGATCGTCATTCACGAAATTTTCGGCATGACCGATTGGGTGCAGGATCTCGCCGACGAAATTGCCGCGGCCGGCTACATCGCCGTCGCCCCCGATCTGCTTTCCGGCATGGGACCGAACGGCGGCCGTAGCTCTTCCTTCGATCAGGGCAAGGCGATGGAAGCCGTCAGCCATCTTGATCCCGACCAGGTGACCGCCGATCTGCTCGCCGTCGCGGACTACGGGAAGAAGCTGCCCGCATCGACCGGCAAGCTCTTCGTCGTCGGCTTCTGCTGGGGCGGCGGGCAAAGCTTCCGCTTTGCGACGAATCGCGCCGATCTCGCTGGCGCGTTTGTTTTCTACGGCGGTCCTCCGGACAAGGACGCAATGGCGCGCATCCACGCGCCTGTGTATGCGTTCTATGCGGGCAACGATGCGCGCGTCGACGCCACCATCCCCGATGCGACCGCAGGAATGAAGGCAGCGGGCAAATACTACGAGCCGGTCACCTACGACGGCGCGGGACACGGCTTCATGCGAGCCGGCGAAGCGCCCGATGCCAACGACGCGAACAAGAAAGCGCGCGCCGATTCCTGGGCGCGCCTGAAAGACCTTCTCGCCAAGAACTAGCGCAGCGAGATCATGAACGCAGCGACCAGCACGATTCCCCTGCCCTTCGACCACGCCGAAGCGCACGCGCACCTTTCGCGCGCGGATAAGCGTCTTGCCGCGCTGATCGAACGCGTCGGCGAGTTTCAATTTAAGCTCGACGAATGCGACAGCGTCTACGAATCGCTGCTCGAAGCCATCATGCACCAGAGCATCGCGGGCAAGGCCGCGCGGGCGATTTTTGCTCGCATCCAGGCGCTGGGCTCGAACGGCAGCTGCCCCACCCCGGAAGAGCTGCTCCGCGTGCCCACGCGAACGCTGCGCAAGGTTGGACTTTCGCGCGCGAAAGTCGCCGCCGTCCGCGACCTTGCACAGAAGACGATCGAAGGCGTGGTGCCCACGCTCGCGCAAGCGGAGAAAATGACCGATCAGGAGCTTGTCGAGAGGCTGATTTCCGTCCGCGGCATCGGCGCGTGGACCGTGGAGATGTTTCTGATTTTCCGGCTCGGCCGCCCGGACGTTTTGCCGATCCACGACTACGGCGTGCAGAAGGGCTGGGCGATCACCTACCGGAAGAAGAGCATTCCCAAGCCGAAGGAGCTGCTGAAATTCGGAGAGCGCTGGCGGCCCTATCGCACCGTCGCAAGCTGGTACATGTGGCGCGCCGTGCAGCTCGCCGGCAAGGACGCTCGTAAGATCACGAAACCCAAGCCGAAGATGGCGCGCACGATCCGCAAGAAACGCGCCGCGAGAAAAGCGTGACGTCGTCATCCTGAGCGGAGTCCTGCGCGTACCTTCTTTGGCCACGGTTGTCGTGGCCGCGCGGGACGCAGCCGAAGGATCCCTCTTTAGGTTTGAAAGGAGCGCCTCGACTCTCAGCGCGCACTCGGCGGCTTGCCCTCGCACGCCACAGTTGGCGACCGCCCTACGCCACGGCGGATTGCTCGCGCCTTCACCGCCTTGGATGACTTTTCGCGATTATATACTTGACTCCACTTCGCCATTCTGCTAGTCTTTCGTCGTGCTTGAACGCTCGACATCTCGGACGTGCTTCTTAATCAGCTTGTGGCCTTTGCGGGTGAACAGATGCCGCATGGCTTCATCCGTGGTCATGTCCTTTGGGTGTTTCTTCTTCCGCTTGGAGTGACTCATGCTCGACATGAATATGAACCTCGTTGAGATGATAAATGGCTTTGGAGACGAGGCCAAGTGCCGCGCCTATCTTGAAAAGCTTCGCTGGCCCGATGGCGTGGTCTGCCCGCACTGCAAGGCCACGAAAATCTACCGCCTTGTGAAGCGCGACCAGTTCCTCTGTGCCTCATGCGAGTATCAGTTCTCCGTTACCGTGGACACGATTTTCCACGATACTCACTTGCCCCTTGTGACGTGGTTTCTCGCCACTGTGTTGCTCTGCGAAGCCAAAAAGGGCATGTCGGCCTGCCAGATTCAGCGGTCGCTCGGAATTAAGACCTACAAGACCGCGTGGTATCTCTGTCATCGCATCCGGGCAGCCATGCTCGAAACGGGCAAGCCCAAGCTGGGTGGTACGGTCGAGATGGACGAGACCTACGTCGGCGGCAAGCACAAGGGCTACGGGAAACACCGGGGCATGGAGAACAAGGAAATCGTTGTCGGCATTCGCAAGCGCAATGGCGAATTGCGCATGTTCCACACCAAGAACGCGAAGTCGGCCAGCCTCGCCAAGTACATCAGCGAGAACATCGCCGAGGATGTGGATGTCATCATTACCGACGAGTGGCCTGCCTATCCCGATGCGATGCGGCGAACGGGTATGAAGCGGCACAAGACCATCCAACACAAGAGCCGAATCTACGTGGACGGGGAAACTCACACCAACACCGTCGAGAACGCATTCTCTCTGCTCAAGCGCGGTCTCATGGGGACTTGGCATCATGTCAGCGTCCGGCATCTCCCGGCCTACCTCGATGAAATGTGCTTCCGATTCAACAACCGCAAAAATCCGTACCTTTTCCGCGATACAATTCTTAAGCTAATTGCGTCTCCCAATCTCGAATACAAGAGATTGATCAAAGTCGCCTAATTCTTGTTCTTTTCAAAGCAACCGCCGTGGCTGCTTTCGCTAACTGCGCCGTAAATTCGATGTCATCGACATATCCAGAAAAATTGTACTCATTGAGACTCGCAATAGGAGCACCCTTTTGAAGGAGTATGACTGTTTGCGTTATCGGCTTTCCGTTCGGTTGTTGGGTACTAGCTGTAGCCATCGTAAAGCCGACTCGGCTCTTTGCCAATTCGACAGTGACTTCTTGCGTCACTTCTTCAACCTGAGAAGGAGCCAATGTTCCCATCAGAGCTTGTAGGTCAGGTGCCAGTGTCATTTGCGATTGGAATTGAAGATAAGCTGGTTTTTCCTTTGTCGATCTAATTACCTGAAATTGCGTCCCCGAACGGGTAGTCATGGAAAAAGCAAAGTAAGTATCTGGCATGGGCTGTGACGCATAGGGAATACCTAAATCCTCTGACCATACCTTTAGGTTTTGCTCAATGTTGTCGGGAGTGACTTCTGGCTGATGTTTGGTGAATGGTACGTACCCGGTCGTAGCCAGCCACAGAACGCCTATACATGCTGCACTTGCAATCCAATACAATGCAAGCGAGCCGTATTTAGGCCATTTGTATCTGATCCAAGTCAACACGGTCGCGCCTCCGAGCCACAAAATCGTAGCCGCAACACTGGTGAGAGTCCCTTGCCAAAACCAGTTGCCCATTTCGCATTGCCTCCACCAGTCCTCACGCTCAGCATATATAGATTGGCGGCCCGCAGATATGGCGAGAGGATGGTCACTGCATTATATACCCATTCGTGGAATGAAGTATATAATCGCGTGACTTTTCCTTACATTCTCAACGGCTTGACAGGGTTTCGCATCGCCGTGGATAATTTTATTGTTAGCCTCGAACTATGCCCGCCCGCAGCGATTTCCCGGCTCGATCCGTTCTAAACGCTGTTTTCCCGCCGCATCGTCAGGAACAGCGAGATCAATCCAACCACCAGCACGGCACCCTCGATCTCAACCGAAACGCGGTGCAGCCGATCGAATTCCGCGCGCCGCGGGTCGCTTGGCGGCGTGGCATCAACCGATCCCATCTGACTGCGCAGAACCTCCATCTTCGGAATCACGTGGCTCTGCGACGCAATCGTCAGCGCCGCCATCAGAATTACTCCCAACACTGCCGGCTCAGCAAAGGCACGCAGCGATCTCGTCAGCGCCACCGACGCAATCACGAAAATCGCCGCCGCGATCAGGCCCATCAGGTGCAGCCCGCCCAGCGTGAACCCGACCAGCAGCCCCGCCTCGTCCCGGCTCGGCAGTACCGCGAACGCGCCCTGCGTCACCACCGCCGCAAAGTAGACGATCGCGCCCACCCACGCCCCCAGCGCGAGCACCCGTATGAATTTCAGCATGGGTGTCATCCGACGTGTCGACGACATTGCCGATCAACCCAATCTGTAAGCGCGGTGGGCTGTTGTACCGGTGATGCCGGGCGATGGAGACGACCGAGAAAGGAGTCTTCGTAAAAGGGCTCCGAATCGACAGGCTGTATGAGGTGACATGCGTACAAGCCAACGCGAGGCTCCAATTCGTGCAAGCGCTTCGAGATCTCGCTTTCGACCTGTCCATCTATCTCTCTTGGGGCACCGGCCAACGAATTTGTGCCAGCGTTTTGTTCCCTAGAGTCCACAACAACAAAAATGTAGAGATAGACCTGATGGAATCCAATCCTTGCCAGTTTGTTCGCCTGCTTGACGCCTTTCTTTAGTTCCTCGAGCTTGTATGCCACCCCATTTCGAATTGCCGTTGACGGAATCACGACTCGCTTGGCCTCGACGGCTGTGACACGGTCTGGGCACTTTGGTGTGAAGAGCAAGATGTCGACATCACCGTTATTGTCAGGCGGAGCCGGAACGTCAACGAGCGGAACGCACTGCAGATCAATCGCATCAGAGGGAATACCGCAGATTCCGACGACACGCTCACGTACAATCGCATCACTCGCAAGTAGCCCAGAAACTAACTGGGCCTCCGCAATTTGGACGACAGAATCGTGCTTCATCGTTCCCATTCTAGCTAGCCTTGTCCTGGAAGCATCGGCCACTTCTTGAGCACACTACACCAAATCACCATTTCAGGCAGCCTATCGACCGGTGGCAGAATCAAAGCGAGGCATGGTGGGCGATCAAGGACTTGAACCTTGGACCTCTCCCGTGTGAGGGGAGCGCTCTAACCACTGAGCTAATCGCCCGCAGCAGGCAACGACCGCAGCTAACTTTTTGTAACAGAAGGCTTAACGAATTGCAAACCGCGACGAACACGACGCTAGCCGCCTCCAGCAGCCGTCTCGCCGAGCTGCAGCGCTCGATCGCGCGCGTCGTCAAAGGCAAAGACGACGTTATCCATCTTGCGCTCACGGCGCTGCTCGCGCGCGGCCACCTGCTGATCGAAGACGTTCCCGGTGTCGGCAAAACCACACTCGCGCAGGCGCTCGCGCGTTCCTTTCATTGTTCGTTCCAGCGGATTCAGTTCACATCGGACCTGCTGCCGAGCGACGTGATCGGCATCAGCGTCTTTAATCCCGTGTCGCAGGAATTCGAGTTCAAGCCGGGCCCGATCTTCGCCAATATCATCGTGGCCGACGAAATCAACCGCACGACGCCTAAGACGCAGTCCGCGCTGCTCGAAGCGATGAGCGAATCGCAGATCACGGTGGACAATCACACGCGCCCTCTGCCGCGACCGTTTCTGGTGCTCGCCACGCAAAACCCGATCGAACATCACGGGACATACCCGCTGCCGGAATCGCAGCTCGATCGTTTTCTGATGCGCATCCGCATGGGCTATCCCTCCCGTGCGAGCGAAAAAGAGATCATTCGCAATCATTCCGCCGGACACGTGGAAGAGGTCGCGCCGCTGATAGACGCCGCCGACGTGGTCGCCATGCAGCAGGCCGTCTCGCAGGTCAAAGTCGACGACAGTCTGCTCGACTACGCGCTGGAAATCGTCGAGCGCACGCGCCAGACCGAGCAGCTCAGCCTCGGCGTCAGCCCGCGCGGCGCCGTGATGCTGCATCGCGCGGCGCAGGCGCGCGCCTTTCTCGAAGGCCGCGACTATTGCCTGCCGGACGACTTCAAGCGGCTCATCATTCCCGTGTTCGCGCATCGCGTGGTCGTCAGCTCGCGCTACGTCTCCACGCAGAAAAAATCCGAGCAGGCGGAAGCGATTCTCCGCGAGATCCTCGACACAACGCGTGTCCCGCTGTGACGATGCGATCAGCATCGTCATCCCGAGCGAGCGGAGCGAGCCGAGGGATCGCTTTTCGGGTCGCCGCGCAAAGCCAGAGAGTAGTTTAGAGGGGCCGGGGCTTCAGCCCCGGCGTTCAGCTGAAGAAGAAGAGAGGGCTTTAGCCCCTGAAGTAGGCCGTTCTCGCCGCTAACATGACCGACTCCGCCATCGCCCGCGCCTGGCAACGTCGCGACCGCCCCGGCTGGAAAAACTTCGGCATCGCGATGGTCGCGCTTTCGGTGGCGCTCGTCGTCGCGCTCTTTTCCGCAGCCGCAGCCCAAGAGGGGCGCATCTGGCTCGCCGCCGTGACCACGGCCATGGCGCTGGCCATCGCCGGATGGGTGGCGATCGCGATCGTTCCCGCGCTCGCGAAGCGCACCAGCCTGCGCTGGCTCGCCTATCAGGTCGATTACCGCCTCACGCGCGACGGCACGATCTACCTTGCGGCGATCTTCATCCTGATCCTGGCGGCGGTCAACACCGGCAACAACCTGCTCTTCCTGATTCTCGCTTGCATGATTGCCGGCATTTTGATCTCGGGAGTGCTTTCGCGCGTGGTGCTCACCGGCATCGATTTGAGATTCGATCTGCCCGAGCACATCTTTGCCGAGCAGCCGGTGCTCGCGGAACTCGAGTTGCGCAATGAAAAGCAGGCGTGGCCCTCGTTTTCGCTGCTGGTCGTCGGCGGGAGCAAGAAGTCACCGGGAGAGATTCTGCGGCGCCCCGTCTTCTTTCCGTACATCCCGCGCCAGAGCGCGGCGCGCCAGAAGGTCGAGTTGCGTTTTCCCCGCCGCGGCGTCTTCCGCCAGGATGCCTTCGGGATTCGCACGCGATTCCCCTTCGGCTTTTTCGAGAAGACGCGTGAGGTCGATTCGGCGATCGAGATGACGGTGTATCCGCGCGTTGAGCCGACCGACCAATTCTACGAAGTTCTGCCCCTGCTGAGCGGCGAGATGGCGAGCTTCTATCGCGGCCGAGGCCACGAATTGCATTCGCTGCGCGAGTACCGGCCGACGGACAGCGCCCGCTTCGTCGATTGGAAGGTCACCGCCAAATCAGGGCAGATGATGGTCCGCGAATTCGCCCGTGAGGACGAGCGCCGCGTAATGCTCGTCCTCGATCCTTTCATCGGGCCGCCGCGCGCCGATCTCGGCGAACTTGCGGCGGCCGAGCACACCGAGCGTTTCGAGCGCGCTGTTTGTATGGCCGCCTGCATCGCGTGGCACTTCCACGAAGTTCGCGCCGTGATGCAATTTCGCACCAATCGCTTCTCGACGCCGATGGCGCCCGCCGGCGAAATCATCTACGACGCGCTGCGCGAGCTCGCACTGGTTCAGCCGGATACGTCCGCAGCTGGCGGCGCGTTTCTCGACGAACTCGGCAACGACCGCGAAATCTTCAAGATCATCCTCACGTCTCGCGCCCAGCGGACCATTCCCACTTCGCTCTGGTCCTCCTCTTACTTACTCTTCGTAGACCACCTGTGATCCCCGCCTGATTCTTGCTTTTCTGTTGTCAACGCTTGGCCATCGCTTTTCAGATTTCTATTCGTGTCGCTGTGCGACAATACCGCGCGCATGCGCATGCCGCTCTCCGCACGGACGCTCAAGAGCCTTCGATGCCAGCTGCTTGCGTGGTTTCGCGTGCATCGGCGTGATCTGCCTTGGCGCCGCAGCCGCGATCCCTACCGCATCTGGGTCGCGGAAATCATGCTCCAGCAGACGCGCATCGCCGCCGTCCTGCCCTATTACGATCGCTTCCTGAAAGGGTTTCCGACGGTCGAATCGCTGGCCCGCGCACGCGAAGAGAAAGTTCTCCGGCTGTGGTCCGGCCTCGGCTACTACAGCCGCGCGCGAAACTTGCATCGCGCCGCAAAAGAGATCGGCGCGCGCCATAACGGCGAATTCCCGCACGAGCTCGACAGTGCTCTCGCGCTTCCCGGCATCGGCCGCTACACGGCCGCTGCGGTCCTCAGCATCGCCTACGATGTTCCGCTCGCAGTGCTCGACGGCAACGTCGCTCGCGTTCTCGCGCGCCTTGGCGCCGTTCGCGGCGACCTGCGCGCGCCGCGCCGCTGGCGCCGGCTTTCGGATATGGCGCAGCAGCTTCTCGCTGTTGCCTCGCCCGGCGACTGGAATCAGGCTCTCATGGAACTGGGCGAGACGATCTGCACGCCGCAATCGCCTCGGTGCAGCGCCTGCCGGATAGCGCGCTTCTGCCGGGCCCGCGCACGCAATCTCACTGGGCAGATTCCGGCACCGCGCCGCAAACGCAAAGCCGTCAACATTCAGATTGCTGCGGCGATCCTCCGCGATCCGCGCGGCCGCACGCTGCTCGTGCGCGATCCCGGCGCCCACGATGGCGTCCTCTTCTCGCGCATGTGGCAATTCCCTGCCGTTGAAGTGGCGCGCGAACCAAAGGCGGAATTGGCACGGCATCTCTGCAAAACGCTCCGGCTCGATTCGACTACTCTCCATCTGGAAACCCTGCCTGCGGCGCGCCACGGTGTGACGTTCCGAAATATCACGCTGCTGCCTTTTCTTGCCCGCGTCGCGCGACTCCCGCAAGGCCCCCGCACTCGCGCACTCTCGCTCGACCGCCTTGCGCAACTTCCAATCTCAAGCGCTACGCGCAAGATCGCCGCGGCCGCCGCGCAGGCATAAGAGAGTAGCTATCTCACTTTGTGGATTGCGGGCTATCCCGTTACCACTCCGCTTCGCGGGCGGGCAGGCCCCTTCGGCGCAGTGCTAGCATCGTAAGATCACCATGTCTTCCGCGGCCCAACCGATGGTGAAGGGCGGCACTGACGTCGCCGACTCTTTGCCGGCGGTGCAACGATACTTTCAGGTGTCGCTCTACTTGCTCGTTTCAACCGGCGTGCTCGCCATCGTCTCGACCGGCAAGCTTGACCTCTTTTCAACCTTGGCTCCCCCGGCAGCATTGATCTATAAGGGAGTCCGCGTGTTCCGCGGGCGTGGTCCCGAGCTTTCGACGCGGGTCGCCACGTGGCTCGTTCTTGCCTATTTCCTGTTCTTCCCGTTCGATCTGTGGGTGCTATCGCGAGGGCTTGCCGAGGACGCGCCCAATCCTGCGCTCTACGCGGCGCTGCTGGCTGCGATTCACCTGCTGCTCTTCGCCGTTCTGGTCCGGCTATTCTCGGCTCGCACGAACCGCGATTCCGCGTTCCTCGCAGTTCTGGCCGTCGCTTCGATGCTGGCTTCGGCGATCTTGACAGTCGAGACGGGCTTCCTCGTCGCGCTCGCGGTCTTCTTGATGCTCTCTGTCTCGACGTTTGTGGCGCTCGAGATGCGCCGTAGCGCCGCCGGAGCCGCTTCGCCGCCGCTCGAGTCCGATTCTCCGCTCGCCCGGCGATTGAATCGCGCGCTCGGTCTCACATCTGCTCTTGTAGCAGTAAGCGCCCTTGCCATCGGCATCGTGATCTTTTTTTTGATTCCTCGCTTCACCACCGGCTACCTGAGCGCGCTCAGTCTCCAACCCGCGCTGATGACCGGCTTCAGCGACAACGCCCCACTCGGCGAGATCGGGCAGATTCAAAAGAATCCGTCCGTCGTCATGCGGATCCGTGTGGACGATCCCGCGCGCGCCCAGGACGTCCATTGGCGCGGCATCGGTCTCACCACGTTCGACGGCAAACGGTGGTTCGTTCCCACGCGCGAAGAGACCGAGGTAGTGGCAAACGGCTACGGCGAATACACGCTGGGCTCGCCCATCCTGACGCGCGCCAAGTTCTACCCTATTCACTACACTGTGCTGATGGAGCCGATCGCCACGGACGCGGTTTTCATCGCTCCGCGTCCGGAATCCATCCGCGGACGCTTCGGCGAACAATCTCCCCGGCCCGACGGATTGCCCCACAGCCCCAATCTGCTCGTCGATCAAACCGGCTCGGTCTTTAACTCCGGACACAACAGCATCAAGATCCGCTACGAAGGTAGGTCGCTGCTCCCCGTAGTGCCGCCGGCCGAACTGCGCAAGGCCCCGGCTATCTTCCCGGAGTCGATTCGCGAAACCTACTTGCAACTTCCGCCGCTTGATCCGCGTATCGAGCCGCTCGCCAAGAATGCCGTGGGCAACTCCAACAACGAGTACGATAAGGCTGCGAACATCCAGCGTTATCTAATCGCGCACTATTCCTACACCCTCGACCTGAGCGGCCCTCCGACCGACGATCCACTCTCCAACTTTTTGTTCGTGCGCAAATCCGGCAACTGCGAATACTTCGCCTCGGCAATGGCCGTGATGCTGCGCTCGATCGGAATTCCGGCGCGTTACGTTACGGGTTTCCTGCCCGGGCAATACAACGACGTCGGCGGCGACTACATCGTCCGCGAAAGCGACGCGCACGCGTGGGTTGAGGTCTTTTTCCCGGAATACGGCTGGATCACGTTCGATCCCACGCCTCCGGGCTATGCTCACCATGGCGGTTTATTTGAAAAGTTCAGCCTCTACTGGGACTGGTTTCAGTTTGCCTGGGGCGAGTGGGTGATCAACTACGATTTCTCACACCAGCTGACCCTCGGACAGAATATCGGAAAATCCTCGCGCACCTGGGGCGATCACGCGCGCGAACTCTATCGAACCAAAGAGCGCGCCACCATGCAGTGGCTGCTCGCGCTCGACCACCGCCTGGAATCTTCCAAATACTTTCTGCCGGGATTGCTGGCATTTCTCGTGGTGCTGCTCTTCAGCTTGCGCGGCCAAGCGATGATTCGCTACGCCGTCGCGCGCTGGAGCCTGCGCGCCCGCCGCGGTGGCAATCTCACCGCCAGCCTCGCCGCGCTGGAGTACTCCGAAATGCTGCGCCTGCTCGAAAAGCGCGGTTGGAAGAAATCCCCGTCGCAGACGGCGCTGGAATTCGCCTCGGCCATTCCGTCAGGCGAGTTGTCCGCGCCGGTCTCACAGCTCACGGAGCTGTATCAGTCCGCCCGCTTCGGTGACCACGCCGCTCCCGTCGAGCAGATGTCCTCGATCCTTCGGTCCATCCGCGATTCCCTTCGCTCCCATAAGCCCTCCCGACAAAACAGCGCACTCACTGTAATCCTGTTTGTGTCGGTCTTGTCGCTCGCTGTACCGCTTGTAGCTCAGCGCCCGTCGGCTACTTACCGCGGAGACAACTCCGATTGGTGGTCGATCGTGCGCGGCGATGGTTCGATTGAGCACCTGAAGCCACAGCAGCGCGATCTGGCCGCTTCCAACTTCCGAATCCTGGGCGTGGACTTGGACGACGACGATTTGCTGGCAAAGGCGGCCGAAATTCTCGGGACAGCCGGTCTGGTTGAACGCGGTGATGCCTCGACCGGCCGACATCAGGCCTGCTACGTGTCGCCCAGGAACTCTGAGAAGGTGTATCTGATTTTTGAGACAGGTGAGGTCGAGCAGAACTTCTACGTTTTTTCGGGCAGGCCCTCCTGGAACGGGATTGATCGCTGCGTTGAGTCAAACCTAGTTTTTCGAAAGACTGCCACCCAGTCCGGCTTGCAACTGGGTATGACAACAGACGAGGTTGAAAGCATCCTCGGAAAACCCACCGCCTTCGCCAACGATAAGCTCGTCTACTGGAACCATCTTCGGAAGAAAACCTCGGCCGAAAACCTCAATAAGCGGCGAAAGCAAAATCCGGATATGAGCGACAAGGATTTTCACGAGAACTACGATTATTACGACCTCACAACGTACATCGAAGCAAGATTCGCGAACTCGAGACTCAGCTACCTCGCTGTAAGCAAATCCGAAACCTACTAATATGACCCGGCGCGTTTGGATTCTTCTCGGCGCGATTCTCCTTGCGGTCTTCGCCGTCTATCTCTTCCCCGCGATCCCGCAGAGTGAGGCCTATCACAACTTCGCGGACAAGCGCGCCTTCCTCGGGGTTCCCAACTTTTTCAACGTCGCATCGAACGTGCTATTCCTTTTCGTCGGACTGCCGGGTATGTGGTTCGCGCTGCGCGCCGCGGAAAGCGGCGCATTTCTCGATCCGCGCGAGCGCTGGCCTTATTTCGCGTTCTTTGCCGGCGTGACGCTCACGGCTTTCGGCTCGGCGTGGTATCACTGGAACCCAAATGACCACACACTCGTTTGGGATCGTATTCCCATGACGATCAGCTTCATGTCGCTCGTCGCGGCGCTCGTCGCCGAGCGGATCGACGTCGCTGCTGGTGTGAGATTGCTCTTTCCGCTTATCGCCATCGGCGCGGGAAGCGTCGTCTACTGGGAGGTCACGCAGTCGCACGGCCGCGGCGACCTGCGCCCATACGCGATTGCGCAGTTCGGCTCCGTGCTGGTCTTGCTCCTGATCATCGCGCTGTTTTCGCCGCGTTACACGCGAACGCTCGACTTCGCCGTTTCCCTCGCGCTGTACGGCGTCGCCAAGACCTTCGAAGCAGCCGACCGCATCGTCTTCTCGTTCATGCGCGTCGTAAGTGGCCACACAATTAAACACGCCTTCGCCGCTCTTTCTGCCTACTGGATTCTCCGCATGTTGCGTTTGCGAAAAGCCAGTGGCGACGCCGATTCGGCCAGCCCTTCTGCTTGAACAAACTCGCTGGCCAACCATCGCGTTTGCGTTAACATGCATCAGCAGTCGCGGGCGTTCTCTGCTCGCGTGAGACCCGAGTGGGCAACATGACACGCAGAATGACGGCCCGAACCGCAGTTGCCGCGCTCTTCGCGGCGACCGTGTGGTTTAGCGAGCCCGCGACGGCGCAGGAACCAGAAGCGCCGGCAGCCAGAGCGGAGGGTTTCCCGATTGGGCCGCCCGCGCACATCATCAAGTTCACCGCGGAGCCCATTTCGATCCGCGCCGGAGAAACGGTCACTCTGACCTGGGCGGCATTCAACTCGGACAACATGTCGATCGATCAATGCGTGGGCACGATTCCCGCGCGCGGCAGCCGGCAGGTCACTCCCGCCTTCACCACGACGTACACGCTCACGGCGAAGGGCCGCGGCGGCAATGACAAGCGCTCGGTCACCGTGACCGTGTCGGGATCGAATCCCTCCGCAGCGAGCGCCGAGCCGCCCTGTACCGACGTCAAAGACCAGCCGATTCCTCGCATGAGCAACCATCCCGATCTTTCCGGCGTGTACATCGGCGGATTTGCGATCGTGCCGATCGATAAGCCCGTCTTGAAGCCCGGCGCGGAACATTTCAAGCTCACTGCGGAGGAAAGCGCGCTTGGCCCCACGGTGGAGTGCGTCCCGCCGGGAGTTCCGGAGTCCACGATGTGGCCCTACCCGCTGCAGATCGTGCAGAAACCCGATCTCGTGGTGATTCTCTACGAGGCGTATCCGATGTTTCGTGTGATCCCCACGGACGGCCGCCCTCACCCCGACGATCTCGATCCCACCTACATGGGCAATTCGGTCGGGCACTGGGAGGGCGACACGCTCGTCGTGGATGTGACCGGCTTCAACGACAAAACTGTCGTCGCCAACGATTACCATCACACGACCGCGTTTCACGTCGTCGAGCGCTACACGCGCACCTCCTACGACACGATCAGCTACGTCGCTACCATTGATGACCCGAACGTCTTCGCCGCGCCGTGGCGCTACGGCGGCCCGCTGAAACTCCATCCTGAATGGGATCTGCAGGAATACGTCTGCGAGCAAAACAACAAGAATTACGACAATTTGCTGATAAACAAGAAATAGAATCGCGCGGTTGACAATCGTTCTTTCCGGCTACACGATTCCTTCCGCTGTTTCTCTTCTATGAGCACTCGCCACCGTATCGAACTCGCGCTCATCATTCTCGCGGTCGTTCTGCTGACCGGCACCGCCGGCTTCCACTTTGTCGAGCACTGGTCGTGGTTCGACGGATTCTACATGACCCTCACCACCATGACCCTGCTCCGCAGCGGCGAGACCCATCCCCTCACTCATGCAGGGCGCATCTTCGATTCGTTTCTCATCGTCTGCACGGTCACGGCGGTCGGCTTTGCGATTGCCACCATTTCGCAGGCGCTGCTAGAATTCGAGTTCGGCAAGGCCATTGGCCGTCGCCGCATGGAACGCGAACTCTCCAAGATTTCCGGCCATTACATCGTCTGCGGGGCGGGCCGCGTCGGACGCACCGTCGCCCGCCAGCTGCACGCCCGCGGTGCGGCAGTTGTGATCATCGAAAAAGATCCGGTCCGCGCCCGCTGGGCCGAGGAAGAAAAGATTCCGGTCGTCATCGGCAACGCGTCCAGCGAAGATAATCTCCGCAAAGCGCGTATCGATACGGCTGAAGGTTTCGTCTCCGCGGTCGCCTCGGACGCGGAAAACATCTACATCGTGCTTACGGCGCGCGGCCTTCGTCCTGACCTGAAAATCCTCGCGCGCGCCAGCGAAGAGGAAGCGACCTCGAAATTGTTGCGCGCCGGAGCGTCGCAAGTCCTCTCGCCCTACCACTTCATCGGCCACCGCATGGCACAGCTTTTGCTGCGCCCCAATGTGCTTGATTTCGTGGATGCGGCTTTCGGCCGCGGGCATTTGGACTTCGAGATCGGCGAAGTGAACATTTCGGGCACGTCGAATCTCATCGGAAAGAAGCTGGGCGAGTCGGAAATTCCGCGCCAGGCCGGCGTCATCGTTCTCGCCCTCCGAAACTCCGAAGGAAAAATGATTTTCAATCCCCCGCCGGAGTCCGTGATTCACGCGGACGACTGCCTCATCGTCATCGGCGGCGACGAACAGCTCCGCCGCCTCGAATCCCTCGCGTCGTAGCCGTTTCTGCTTCCCTCCTCCGGTGCTTCTCGACGCGCCGTGCTAGAATTCAGTGTTTGCAAGCACGTTCAAGGACCGTTCCGCAATGCCGAAGGTCGGATTCGTCAGCCTGGGATGCCCGAAGAACCTCGTCGATAGCGAGGTGATGATGGGCACGCTCGCGCGCGCCGGCTACGAAATCACGCCTCGCGCGGACGAAGCCGACGTCATCGTCGTCAACACGTGCAGCTTCATCGCGCCCGCGCAGCAGGAATCCGTGCAGGCGATCCTCGAAATGGCCGAATACAAGAAATTCGGCCGCGCGCAAAAGCTGATCGTCGCCGGTTGCCTGGTCGAGCGCTACCGCAACGAGATTCGCGAGCAGATTCCCGAAGTCGACGCCGTGATCGGCACCGGCGAGGTCGAAAAGATTCTCGAAGTATGCGAAGGCGGGACGCAAGCTGACCCGGGCGCCGCCGAACTTCCGACGTATCTCTATCACGATCTCACGCCGCGCGTGCTCTCTACGCCGCGTCACACCGCGTACATCAAGATCAACGAAGGATGCGACCATCCCTGCACTTTCTGCGTAATCCCGCAGTTGCGCGGACGATTCCGCAGTCGGCGCTTCGAATCCGTGGTGCGCGAAGCCGAAAATCTCGCGGCTGCGGGCGTGCGCGAAGTCAATCTCATCGGACAAGACACGACCTACTATGGCGAAGATCTCGGCTTGCGCGACGGCCTGCCCACCCTGCTCGCTCGCCTCGCGCAGATCGAAGATCTGCACTGGATTCGCTTTCTCTATTGCTATCCGAACCGCATCACGCCCAAATTGCTCGATACCATCGCTGAGCATCGGCGCCTCGTGAAATATCTCGATATTCCCCTCCAGCACGCCAGCCGCAGCGTCCTTGCGCGCATGAAGCGCGGCTCGAACGCGGATGCGTTCTTGAAGACGCTCGAAAAGATCCGCCGCGCGATTCCGGGAGTTTCGCTCCGCACGTCGTTCATCGTCGGTTTTCCCGGTGAGACGGAAAAAGACTTTCGCGAGCTGTGCGATTTCGTGCGCGCTGCTGAATTCGATTGGATGGGCGTCTTCGCCTACTCGGACGAGGACGCTGCGAAGAGTTTCGCGCTTAAGGGCAAACTCGACGAAAAGACCATCTCGCGCCGCAAGAACGCGCTTATGTCGCTCCAGAAATCGATCTCGAGGCGCAAACTGCGCCGCCGCATCGGCGAACGCGTGCAGGTGATGCTCGAAGGCCTCTCGAAGGACACCGATCTCGTCTGGGAAGCACGCCTTGAAGGCATGGCACCCGAAATCGACGGCAAAGTGTACGTCACCGAATTCGAAGGCCTCACCGACGCTGAAAAACTTCCCGCGCCCGGCACTCTCGCCACGCTCGAAGTCACCGACGCGAAAGACTACGACCTCATCGGCCGCGTCGTCGAATTCTCAGCGCCACCTATCGCGCGAAGCTCTGCTCAGTCCGGTGATCTCTTCCCGATTCTCGCCACTCGCTGAGGCACACGATTTTGAGCATGCGGCCATCTCAGCGACGTGTGTATAATCGCGCCCAATGAGCGTCACGAAAATTGATCGACAGTCCGTCCCGGTCCCGGAACCGAATCTCACGCCGGACGAAATGATCGAGCGCGCGATCGCGCTCCGGCCGCGTCTGCGCGCGGAGCAGGACGAAACCGAGCGCCGCGGCGTCCACTCCGAGGCCATTCACCGCGAATTTCAGAAGGCGGGCTTCTATCGCTGCATGCAGCCGCGACGGTTTGGCGGCTACGAATTCGATCTCAAGACCTACTACCGCATCGGCATCGAAATCGCGCGCGGCTGCCCTTCCACGGGCTGGTGTTTGATCGTCGGCGCGGGCCACACGTTGATGCTCGGCTCGTATTTCGGCGAAGAAGCGCAGGCCGAGGGCTTCGGTCCCACGGGCGATTTTTCTGCGCCCTCCGTGGCCGCCCCGAGCGGCACGGCCACACCCGCCGACGGCGGCTGGCTCGTCAAGGGAAAGTGGGGCTACGCGAGCGGCGCGCCCTACGCGACGCACTTCATGCCGAGCGTGCTGATCCATGACGATCCCGCAGGCCCGCCGCGCGCAGGCGTCGCGCTCATTCCTCGCTCGCAGTGGAAAATGCTCGACGACTGGGGCGCGATTCTCGGCATGAAGGGCAGCGGTTCAAACTCGATCGTCGTCGAGGGCGCGCGCGTGCCCAAAAGCCATGTGATCTACATCGACATGCTCAATATCGACCTCTCGCAAGGCACTCCGGGTTTGCGCATTCACGGCAATCCAATGTACGCGGGCCGCTGCCTCTCCTTCTTCCACGCCGAGCTCGTCGCTGTGATGGTCGGCCTGGGCTATGCCGCGATCGACGAGTACGAGCACATCATTCGCACGAAAAACACGCTCTATCCTCCGATCAAGCCGCGGTACCTGCATCACGATTATCAGCGTTACCTGGGCCTCGCGCTCGGACTCATGAACGCGGCGAAGCGGCTCGTCCTCAACGCAGGCGAGGCCTACATGGAGTATTGCCGCCGCGGCTGCGCGGGCGGCCCGGCGTTCACGATGGAAGAGGACATGGAGCTTTTCGCGAGCATCGAACACGCCGGACGTCTCGCCTGGGAAGCCACTGAGATGCTGTTCCGCACGTCGAGTTCGAGCGCCGCGAAGGATGGCGAGCGCATGCAGCGTTACTACCGCGACGCCTCGATTTATCGCGGCCACCTTTCCGCGCAATACGACATGCACGCGGCCCGGCTGGCTGTGATCCACCTCGGTCTCGACCACGGCCTCTCCACCGTCGAACGCGGCGCCCAGCCGAAAAACGACGGCGGGAAGCCAAACGCTTAGCAGGCGAAGGAACCTCTCGTTCTTGTAGGGGCACGAAACATGGGGCCCCCAGGTCGACGGTGAGTCGAGCCTGGGGGATGAGTCGTGCCCGGCACAGTTTCCTGGCGCGATTGTTGCCATGCGCCACGGCTGATACGGCAAACCAGCTCTTGTAGCGCCGGCCTGTCCTGAGCGAAGCCGAAGGGCATCTTGCCGGCCGTTTCGGTCCGACCGAACAGGCCGGCACTGCGCAAACCACGCCCGCTTTGCGGTATCCTGAATACATGAAGCGGCACTGCCCGATCTGCAAGAAATCCACCGATTCGGAAATCGACGCCGATTTTCCGTTTTGCAGCGAGCGTTGCCGCCTGCTCGATCTCGGCAACTGGTCGAGCGAGAAGTATGTCGTCAGCTCGCCTGCCTTCGACGAATCGATGTTCGAGAATCTGGAGAAGGACCTGCAAGGGTCAGACGAGGGCGCTAAGAAGTGAGCGCGAGCCCCGGCCCGCAACCTGATGCCGCTGCACCGCCCCCGCGCAAACCACGATTCGCCCTCTTCGTCGCGACTGCCTGCGGCCTGGGCTACGCTCCAATCGCCCCCGGCACATTTGGCTCGCTAGCCGGGCTCTTGGTCGCCATGCTTCCGTTCAACGTGTATTTGAGCCTCCTCACCGACTTGCATATCAACGCCGTTTCTATCTCAGCCGCGGGCCATTTTATCGACCCGGTGTTAGCGCTCCAATGTGTGCTTGGCCTCGCGGTTGGCACGATCGGTGTGTGGAGCTCACTACGGGCGGCCCAATTTTGGGGTCAAAAGGACCCGCAGCGTGTAGTAATCGATGAGGTCTCGGGGCAGCACCTCACACTGATGCTCGGCTGTGCCGTTCCAATCTGGTGGCGGCCCGAGCCTGCTGAATGGGCGAGCCCGTTTTTTGGCCTCATCACCCTCGATACGGCCCTTAGCTGGAAATATTTGTTAGTGGGTTTTATACTTTTTCGGTTGTTCGACATTTGGAAACCGTTTCCTGCGCGGCAAGCGGAGTCGCTGCCCGGCGGCTGGGGGATCATGGCGGACGATTGGATCGCCGCCGTGTACGCGGGGATCGGCCTATGGATCGCGCGGGCGATGGGACTGTAGCGGGGCAAGCGGAAAAAGAAACAGCAGATCCCTCGGTCTGCGTGCCGCGCCCCTCAAGAGACGAGGGGAAGAAAAGAGACGCGCGGGACTTCACCTCGGGATGACAACGCGAAAATGTTGGCCGTGAAAAGCAACGGAGCACCGCGAATTGAAAGCGTGAAGCCCGCCGCAGCCCTGCCAGGCGGCGAGATCGCCATTCGCGGCACGGGCTTCGCCGTGCGCAATCACACGCGGCCACAAGTGCAGTTCGGCAACGCCGACGCCAACGTCATGCTTGCGGCGGATAATTTCCTCGTCGCCTGCGTGCCGGAAGGCGCGTCCGGGGGCGCGGTCCGCGTGAAGATGGGCAGCGTCGAAAGCGCCCCGTTTCCGATCGCTCTCGGCGAGCAGATCGCGGACAACCTGCATCCCGTTGGCAATCCCGCCGTGGACTCCGAGGGAAACGTTTACGTCACCTTCAGCGGACAGCGCGGTCAGAAAGTTCCCGTCTCGCTTTACAAGATCACAGCGAATCGCACGGTCAAGCCGTTCATCACCGAGCTGATGAACCCCACCGGCCTCGCCATCGACCGCGATGGCAATCTTTTCGTTTCCTGCCGCAACGATGGCACGGTGCATCGCATTTCGCCGGATGGCCGCGCGACACAGTGGGTCGAGGGCATGGGCATCGCTACCGGCATCGCATTCGATAAAGCGGGCAACCTCTACGTCGGCGATCGCAGCGGCACAATTTTCAAGATCGGCCCCGACCGCGAGATTTTCGTATTCGCTACGCTTGAGCCGTCTATGTCGGCGTACCATCTCGCGTTCAGCCCGTCGGGTGACCTCTACGTCGCCGGGCCGACTACATCGAGCTACGAGCGCGTTTACAAGATTTCGCCCGCCGGTGAAGTGGACATCTTCTTCCGCGGACTCGGCCGGCCGCAGGGCCTCGCGTTCGATAAGAAGGGGAATCTTTACGTGGCGGCGTCGCTCGCTGGCAAGCGCGGCATCGTGCGGCTCACGCCGCAGGGGGAAGCGGAAATCGTGCTTGGCGGAAGCAACATCGTCGGTCTGGCGCTGCTTCCCTCGCACCGCGCCTTCATCGCCACCAACAACGCTCTTTACTCCCTCGACTGGGACGTCGAGGGCTTGCCTTTGAACGGCTAGATCGGCGCTCAGCCATCTGAAGGGACTCCTTTTTTCGCCGGCTGCCCCGATTCGGTTGTCATCCCGAACCCAGCCGCGTTTTCTGCGGATGGGGGTGAGGGATCTGCTTTCCTTCTTCTCGCATCTTTCGCCAAATCGCTCAAACGAGCGACACCGCTGCCCTCCCTTGCACTCGCTTACCGCCATCGAGTAAAACTCCTAAAGCATGAATGCCGAGATCATTGCCGTCGGATCGGAGCTGTTGACGCCCTATCGGCTTGACACCAATTCCCTTTTCCTCACCGACCAGCTCAACCGCCTCGGCATCTCCGTAATTCACAAAGCCGTTGTCGGCGACGCGCCCGACGAAATGCGCTCTTCGTTTCAGCACGCCCTCGCGCGCGCGGACGTTGTCGTGGCATGCGGCGGGCTTGGCCCGACCGATGACGACCGCACGCGCCAGACGGTCGCGGAACTGCTCGGCAGAAAGCTGCTGCAGGACGAGGCCGTTCTTCGCAAGTTGCAGGAGAGATTCCGCCGCTTCGGCCGCGCCATGCCCGAAATCAATTTGCGCCAGGCGCTCGTGATCGAGGGCGCGGACGTGCTCCCGAATCCACGCGGCACCGCGCCCGGCCAATGGATCGAGTCAGACGGCCACATCCTGATTTTGCTGCCCGGCGTACCGAACGAGCTTCGCGCCCTGATGGAAGCGGAGGTGGCGCCACGCCTCGCGAGGCTCGGCAATAAGACGCGCCTTTATGCGCGCGATCTTCGCATCGTCGGGCTTTTCGAGTCCGAGGTCGACCAGCGTGTCGCGCCGCTCTACGCCGAGTACGCCGACACGGAAACTACGATCCTCGCCACCGCGAAAGGCATCGAACTGCACCCGCGCATCTGGTCGGCCGATCCGACCTACGCGGAAGCGCGCCTCGATGAGCTGGTGAGCCGGATGGCCCTCGTGCTCGGCGAAAATCTCGTCTCGACGCGCGGCGAGCTGATCGAGGAAGTCGTCGCGCGGATTCTGACCGAAAATCGCGCGACGATCGCCGTCGCCGAAAGCTGCACGGGCGGCTTGGTGGCCGAGCGGCTGACGAGCATTTCCGGCAGCTCCGCCTATTTTCTGGGCGGCGTCGTCTGCTACAGCAATCAACTGAAGACCCAGCTCGTGGGCGTTCCGGCGGAATTGATCGAGGCCAAAGGAGCCGTCAGCTCCGAAGTGGCGCTCGCGCTTGCGGACGGCATTCGCAAGCAAACTGGCGCGACGATCGGGGTCGGAATCACCGGCATCGCCGGACCGACTGGCGGCACGCCCGAAAAGCCGGTTGGAACCGTGCACATCGGAATCGCGGATCAAAAGGGCGCGCAAGAAAAAGCCTGGCGCTTTCCCGGTGACCGCGAGCGCATCCGTTTCTTCGCCATGCAAAATGCGCTCGATGCCGTGCGGCGCTATTTCCTGTATCCGCCTGCGTCGAAAAAGGCCGGCGCGTGAGGCTCTTCGTGGCACTCGATTTTCCGGACGCAATTCGCCACGCGATTCGGGAACTGATCGCCAGACTGAAGCCGTTGTGCAAGGACGCGCGCTGGATGCGCCCGGAAGCAATGCACGTGACGCTGAAATTCATCGGCTACATAGAACCGGAGAAGTTTGAGGAGATCACCGCAGCCCTCGCGGGCGTGCATTCGGACGCGCCCGTCGACATGCATTTTCGCGGCGTTGGATTTTTTCCAACGGAGCGCCGCCCCCGCGTCTTCTGGGGCGGGATCGAATCCTCGCCGAATCTTGCGGAACTTGTCGCCGGAATCGAGCGCGCTCTCGAGCCCCTAAAAATCCCATCCGAGAAGCGCGACTTCGTGCCCCACTTGACGTTTGCTCGCCTCGAATCGCCGCATGGCGCAGTCAAGTTGGTCGAGGCTGTGAAGGAACTGCAGTCGCTCGATCTCGGCTCAACGCGCGAGTCGCAATTTCACCTCTTTGAAAGTGTCTTGCACAGATCGGGCGCGGAGTATACGAAGCTCAGGAGCTTTACGTTCGTGAAGGAAGCCGCATGAACGTCCACTGGTTGATTCCACCGATTGCCTACTTGCTCGGCTCGATCCCCTTCGGTCTTCTGATCGTGAAGGCGCGTGGAGGGCCGGACATTCGCACCATCGGCAGCGGCAATATCGGCGCGGCCAATGTCACGCGCAGCGCAGGCGCCATCGCTGGAGCGCTGACGCTGCTATTCGACGCCGCTAAAGGCTACCTCGCGGTCTGGATCGCGGGACGCTGGACCGGCGGCAGCGTGCGCTGGATGATGGCCGCTGCCGTCATCGCCGTGATCGGGCACATGTTCCCAGTCTGGCTCGGTTTCAAAGGCGGCAAGGGAGTCGCCACCGGCCTCGGCGTCTTCTTGCCGATCTGCCCAGAGGCTGTCGCCGCAGCGGCAGCGGTGTGGGTTCTGATGGTGGCCTTCTGGCGCTATTCGTCGCTCGGTTCGATGGCGGCCGCGGCGGCGATGCCTGTGCTGATCTACCTCTTCTACGCGCCCCATCACGCCCCGCGGCACTTCGTCCTGCTGGGAACCCTCCTGATCTCGCTGCTCGTGCTGTGGAAGCACCGCGACAACATGCGCCGCCTGATCGCCGGTGAAGAAAGCCGTCTGGGCTCGCGCCGTCCGTAGAAACGCGGCCGCGGGGGTGTGCCTAAGTGACACAAGCCGTGTGGCTTATGCGGCAACCCCAGTACCATAGTCCCGTTGTGCCGCCCCATCTCGTTCGCTAGCATTTTTGCAGCGGGATCCGAATGCCCAGTCACCCATTCAGAAACATTCGAACGCGGCGCCTGCGTATCCTCTGGATCGTGCTGGGCGCTTTGCTGCTGGTCAGCGTCACGCCGATGTGGCTCTATCATCGCCAGGCGCTCCGCTTGAGCGAAGAAAAGCTGCAGGATACCGAACGCGTCCAGCAGAGCGAAATGACCCGTTCGCTGGCCAACGAAACCCTTCAATTCGAGCAGGGACTGCGTCAGCAGCTCCTCAGCCAGCGCCAGGTCTTGGCCGTAACGGGCTGGATTCAGAACGTTGATGACCCCGCCCACACGCCGCAGCTCTCACGTTTGCTGGAAGATTTCGTCGAAAGCAATCCCGACATCCTCTACGTCACCGCCGTCAGCCGCGAGGCCAAGGGCCCCACAGCCGGCAACGTCGGCGCGGACCGGGATCCGTTCGTTGACGCGGCCTTGAAGCGGGCCTTTCAGGCAAGCTATCAGGGCTTCGACTCGATCAGCGAGCCGTTTGCCTCCGGTCAGGATAATCGGCCCGCGCTCGTGATGTCCGTGCCGCTGTTTGCCGACGGCCAGTATTCCGGCATGCTTGCGGCCGTCGTTTCGCTCGAACGGCTGCAAGGCTGGCTCCGCGATGCGAGCGTGCGCGACCGCGCGGTCTACATCGTCGACGCGCACGGAAAGATCGTCGCCTACCCGGACGCGCGCGTGATGGTCCCCGGGCAAAACGTGATGTCCACCTCACCGCTGGCCAAGCAGTTTGGAGAATTGCCGCAGGAATTGCGCGCAACGCAAACCACGAACTTCGTTGTCCCGAATCCTGACAAGCACAACAAGAAAGTGGAAATGATCGGCACGTACAGCACGATTCCGGAGCTCCGCTGGGCCGTGATCGCGCAGCGCAGCCTGGACGATGCCCGCGTGGACGCTGGCGTCACCGAACTGACTTCCGAGGCTCTGCAATTTGTCGTCGGCGTCACTTTCGTGGCATTGCTCCTCGGATATCTCTTCGCTGTGCGCATTACCCGTCCGATCCGCGGCCTCGTCGAATCGACTCGCGCGATCAGCCGCGCCGAATTCCACGAACGCGTGCCCGTCACGGGCGCTGCCGAGATCAGCGAGCTCGCCGAAACGTTCAACAATATGGCGAGCGACATCGAGGATTTCGTCGACAAACTGAAGGACGCCGCCGAAGAAAATCGCGAGCTGTTCTTGGGCTCGATCCGCATGCTCGCGGCCGCGATCGATGAGAAGGACCCGTACACTCGCGGTCACTCGGGCCGCGTCGCAAAGTATTCGCTGATTTTGGGCGATGGCCTTGGGCTCAGTGCCGAAGACCTCGACCGCCTGCGGATTTCAGCGCTCCTGCACGATGTCGGCAAGATCGGCGTCGACGACCGCGTGCTCAAAAAGCCCGGCAAGCTCACCGACGAAGAATTCGATTTGATGAAGCAGCACACGGTGAAGGGCGCCAACATCATGCGGCCCGTCGCGCAATTGAAAGAGGTTCTGCCGGGCATCGAGCTGCACCACGAGCGCATGGATGGCCAGGGTTATCCCTACGGCTTGCACGGCGATCAAATTCCGATGATGGCGCGCATCATCGCCGTGGCCGATACGCTCGACGCCATCACGACCAACCGCCCCTACCAGTCGGCCATGGACCTCGAGTACGCGCTCGAACGCATCCGCTCGCTCGCCGTGACGCGCTTCGATCCGCAGGTCGTCGGCGCCCTCGAAGCCGCCGTCCGCGACGGCCGCCTCCGCCTCTCCGCCACCCTCGTCGAAGTCTAACGATCCGACAAGGATCGTTAGTCCCGAGCAAAGCGAGGGACCTCTCTTCGGTTTTCCTTTTACTCGCCGCCGCGCAGGACGTCGTTTAGGAGGTCGGAGCTTAAGCTCCGACGAAAACCCAACCGGCGCGCAGCGCCGAACCGATGCGCAGCGCCACCCGCGGCAAGTAGTCGCGGCGGGGCTCACGAGTCCCCGAGTGCCGGTAATTCCTCGCGCAACGTGCTTCCGCTCAACTTGGCTTTCATCATCTGCGCGGCCAGATTCAAGATGCGCTCCGCCGCAGCCTGCGGGCTCAGCCCACGCGCGTGAATGTTCGAAATGAGGTTGCGGTCCGCGTCGGTGTGCGACTCGCGCGGACGGTAAGCCATATATGCCGACAAGCTTTCGGCCGTGGCCAGCCCCGGACGTTCCCCGATCAGCAGCACTGCAACCTTGGGATTAAGCAATGTGCCGATTTCGTTCAGCACGCCCACGCGGCAATGCCGAATCGCAAACGTCCGGCCAACCTTCCATCCCCGCTCCTGCGCGCCTTCACATAGCAGAGGGAACAGCAGCGGCACCTGCACCTTCACCGCCGTCACCGACAACCCATCTCCGATCGCGATTTGCAAATCGTTGCCGCGCGAACAGCGCTTTTGTATCAGCGCGTGCGATGCCTCGTCAAAACGCCGCCCGAGATCGGGCCGCAGCAGGTACTCGTCCTTGTTGCCAGCCTTCGTGCAAACTTCAAAGAGCTGCCATCTCTCGACAAACTCCGCGCCGAAAGCATCCCGCAAAGCGAATTCCGCCCGCACCGCATCCCGCGCCGTAGCGTGATCTTCGCGCAACCTGATTTGCGTTGCTGTGCGATACGCCGCTCCCGCGCGCCCCTCCAGCAGCCGCGCCGGCGTCCGCGCGCGAATCTTGCGGACAGTTTCCGGCAAGTCGCGTGCTGCAAGCGGCGAGTCAATCTTGTCCGTCATTCGACTATTCACCTCGGCGGAAGCAACAGGGTTCTTCGTAGGGGCACAGCAT
The DNA here is from genome assembly GCA_035622585.1 of Candidatus Acidiferrum sp. Lineage (GTDB taxonomy): Bacteria > Acidobacteriota > Terriglobia > Acidiferrales > UBA7541 > Palsa-295. The sequence continues at coordinate 12,824 of DASPVC010000019.1, read as the reverse complement.
GCTGTGCCCGGCAAAGATGCTTGGCGTTACCCAAGCCATCAGACGCAGGTTTCGTAGGGGCACGATATATCGTGCCCGGCGAACTTTCTTGCCTCGATCCTGCCTTCTCGGCGTTCGCGCGCTGCGAGGAATGCCATGTGGAGTGCGGCGGTATGCCGTCGCTGTGTCTCTCACCGGGAATCCGCCAACGATGCCACCAGTCGCGCCATCAGCTGTTTTCGCGCTGGCGCATCGAGCAGCGCCGGCTCGTCGTCCCGATAAATCCCAGAGGTCTGCAGCCACGCCAGAAATTCTGGCGCTGGCCGCAGCTTGAAAAGCCGCCGCACCGCGAGCGCGTCGTGATAGCTCGTGCTCTGATAATTCAGCATGACGTCATCCGAACACGGCACGCCCATAAAGTAGTTGCAGCCCGCCGCGCCGAGCAGCACCAGCAGATTGTCCGCGGAATTCTGGTCCGCCGCGGCGTGGTTCGTGTAGCAGACGTCGCAGCCCATCGGCAGGCCTAGCAGTTTGCCCATGAAATGATCCTCGAGCCCCGCGCGAACAATCTGCCGCTCGTCGTAAAGATATTCCGGCCCGATAAATCCCACCACGCTATTCACGAGAAACGGATCGAACGCCCGCGCCACGCCATACGCGCGGGCTTCGAGCGTCAGTTGATCGACGCCGTGATGCGCCTCCGCCGAAAGCGCGCTTCCCTGCCCCGTTTCGAAATACATCGCGTGCGTGCCCACCCACGCCACATCTCGCGCGCGATGATGTTCGAGGACTTTCTCGCGGCCCTCGCGCAACATTGCGAGCGAAATGCCGAAGCTGCGATTCGCAGCCTCCGTGCCCGCAATCGACTGAAACAGCAAATCGACCGGCGCGCCGCGCTCCATCGCCGCGAGTTGCGCGCTGATGTGCGCCAAGCAGCAAGTCTGCGTCGGCACCTTGTACGTCTCGACGAGCCGGTCGAGCGCGCGCAGAATCGCGCTCACCGTCTCGACCGAATCCGAGGCCGGATTCACCCCGATCACCGCGTCGCCGCAGCCGTAGAGCAGCCCCTCGAACGCGGCGAGCAGAATTCCGCCGATATCATCGACCGGATGATTCGGCTGCACGCGAATTCCCAGCACGCCGCGCTCGCCCATCGTGTTGCGACAGCGCGTCACGTTTCGGATTTTGGCGGCGGCAAGGACCATATCTTTGTTGCTCATGATCTTCGCCAGCGCCGCTGCGATTTCAGGGATGATCGCTCGCTGAAGCCGCTTCAGCTCCGCCTCGCCTGTCGCGTCGTCGAGGATGTGCTCGCGCAATTCGCCCACGGTCATGGTCTGGATTGGCTGGAAGGCGTTGCGATCGTAGGTATCGAGGATCAAGCGGGTGAGTTCGTCAGCGTCGGGATCAATCAGCGGCTGCGCGACAATTTCCGCGAGCGGCAGATCGGCAAGCTGGCGCTTGGCCGCAACTCGTTCGCGCTCCGACCGCGCCGCGATCCCCGCCAATTGATCGCCGGACTTCTCTTCGTTCGCCTTGGCGAACACCTCGCGCAGATCAGCAAACACGAATCGCTCGCTCATCTCGGCTAGATGGTATCAGGTTTGAGGGCGCGCCCCGTTTCCCGTTGCGATCCGCGAGATGGTTTCAGGTTTGGACGTAGCGCCGCGGGCTTCAGCGCGGCACAGCCCGAGAGGGTAGCGGAACGCATACGTCTCTGCACAAGGTGTCTAGTGCCCGCGCTCTGCTAGAATTATTGTTTCTCTGATACGCGAAACCATTCATGATTTCCCTTTTCGGAAAACCCGAGCCGACGCTTCTCGAGCGACTGAAGCAATCCGTGGGCAAGACGCGCACCGAACTCGCCGCGCGCGTCGAACAGTTGATGACGGGCAACCGCCCCGTCGATCCCGAGCTGCTGAAGCAGCTCGAATCGGCGCTGCTCGGCGCGGACATCGGCGTGCGCACTACGAAAGAAATCCTCGCCGCGCTGCGCCAACAGGTCAACGAGCACAAAATCGACGACGCGGGGCAGTTGCGCCAAGAGCTCAAGCGCCAGGTCCTGAAAATCCTCGAAGCGCCCGCCGCCGCTCCTGACGGCAAGACGATCCCTCCCCCGCGCGTAATTTTCGTCGTCGGCGTCAACGGCACCGGCAAAACCACGACCATAGGCAAGCTCGCGAATCGCCTGAAGAAAGAAGGCGCGAACGTGATCCTCTGCGCCGCGGACACCTTCCGCGCCGCAGCCATCGAACAGCTCGAAGTCTGGGGACGCCGCGCGGGCGTCGAAGTCGTCAAGCAGAAATCCGGCGCCGATCCTGCCGCCGTGATTTTCGACGGCCTTTCCGCCGCGAAAGCGCGCTCCGCCGATGTCGTGATCGTGGACACCGCCGGCCGCCTGCACACGAAATCGAATCTGATGGCCGAGCTCGAAAAAATGAAGCGCACCGCCGCCAAACTCGTCTCCGATGCGCCGCACGACGTCCTGCTCGTCCTCGACGCGACCACCGGCCAGAACGGCCTCAACCAGGCGCGCGAATTCTGGAGCCACGCGGGCGTCACGGGAATCGTCCTCACGAAGCTCGACGGCACCGCGAAAGGTGGTATCGTCGTCGCCATCGCGCGCGAGCTGAATCTGCCGATCCGCTTCGTTGGCACGGGCGAACAGATCGACGATCTGGTACCCTTCGACGCGCAAACCTATGTCAACTCTCTCTTCGACTAGCCCCCGTTGCTCAGTTCGTCATTCTGAGCGGACTGTCCCGACATTCTTCTTGCGCAGAACGGCCGTGCCGTTCTCCGCGTCGGGACGCGGAGTCGAAGAATCCCTCTTCCGTTGCGAACGAGTCTGCTCTTCGGCGATCCATGACAACAAACGCTAAGTCCCTGCCCGCCGACGCCGCATTGATGCAGCGCGCCCTGTCGCTCGCCTACGATTCGATCGGCCTTGCCCATCCGAATCCTCATGTCGGCGCAATCGTCGCAAAAGGACATCAAAAGCTCGGCGAAGCCTTCCACGAATACGACAGGCTCGACCACGCCGAAATCGTCGCGCTCAAGCAAGCTGGCGAAAAAGCGCGCGGGGCAACTCTTTACGTCACTCTCGAACCCTGCTGTACCACCGGCCGCACGGGCCCCTGCACGAAAGCGATCATCGAAGCGGGCATCACTCGCGTCGTCGCCGCGATGAAAGACCCGAACCCCGCCGTTGCCGGACGCGGCTTCGCCGAATTGCAGAGCGCGGGCGTCGACGTTCACGTCAGAGAAGAAGAGAGCGCCAAGCGTCTCAATGAAGCCTTCGCAAAATGGATTCGGACGAAGCTTCCATTCGTGACTCTGAAGACTGCTCTCACCCTCGACGGTCAGATCGCGATGCGCCCCGGCCATCCCACGGCGATTACCAGCGCTGCTTCGCGCGAGGCCGCTCATCGTTTTCGGCACTCCGCCGACGCGCTGCTCACAGGCATCGGCACCGTTCTCGCCGACAATCCCCTCCTGACCGACCGCAGCAGCCTGCCGCGCCGCCGCCCGCTTCTGCGCGTCGTGCTCGATTCCCGGCTGCGCCTGCCGCTCAATTCGAAGCTAGTCAAATCAGCCCGCGGCGATCTGCTCGTCTTCACGATTCAACCGCCTGACTCAGTAAAAGCGCGTGCGCTGGCGAAGAAAGGCGTCGAAGTCGTTCGCACGCGGAACCGCCGCGGCCACGTCTGCGTCGACTCAGCCCTTGAGGAGCTTGGCCGCCGCGAGATTCTCCACGTCCTCCTCGAGGCTGGCGCGGAACTCAATGGTGCCGCTCTCAAGGCTGGCGTTGTCGACAAGATGGTTCTGTTCTACGCTCCCAAGATCATGGGCGTGGGCGGCGTGCCGATGGCGCGCGTTCCCTCGGCGTGGTTTCCCAAATCGCCCGCGCTCACGAATCTTTCGGTGAATCCGTATCGCCCGGATTTCGTTGTTGAAGGATACTTTCACGATGTTTACGGGAATCATCGAAGCCGCCGGAAGAATTGACGGGCTTGAGCGCACCGAAAATGGCGCGCGCCTGTGTGTGGATTTCGCGAACGCCGCCGAAATCGCCGCGCAGACGAAGCTCGGCGACAGCATCGCCGTCAACGGCTGCTGCCTCACCGTCGCCGAATTCGGTGCCGACAGTTTTTCCGCCGACCTGTCGGGTGAGACGCTCCGCCGCACGGCTTTCGGCGAAATGAAACCTGGAAATATCGTGAATCTCGAGCGCCCGCTCGCGGCCGGTGCGCGCCTCGGCGGCCATTTCGTGCAAGGCCACGTCGACGGTATCGGCCGCGTCACGCGCCTCGTGCCCGAAGGCGACAACTGGTGGCTTTCGGTGCGCGTGCCGGAGGACCTGCGCCGCTACGTCGCAGAAAAAGGCTCGATCGCAATCGACGGCATCAGCCTTACGGTCGCGCGCTGGCAGGACGGCGTCGCCGACTTCGCCGTCATCCCGTTCACCTATGCGCACACTAACATCCGCGCGATGAGCCCGCACGACGCCGTAAATCTCGAGTGCGACATCCTTGCGAAATATGTGGAGAGCCTGCTCGAAGCGCGCAAGGGCCGCCCGACTTCCCATCTCACCGTTGCGCGACTCGTTGAACAGGGATTCTGAAACCTTCAGGCTGCGCTGCTTTCTTCCTTCTCCGCTTTGCGCACGCGGTATTCCTTCCATGTCAGCCAAACGATCGCAGCGTCGAAAATCGTCAGAATCAGCAGCGGGATTGCGTGCGTGTGACTGAATCGATAAATCTGATACGCGCTGAAAAGGCTGAAAACGAAGATCGCCAGAGGATAGGCCCACAGCTTGTTGAGCCATAGCGCGACCGACAGTCCTGCCTTCGCGAGGCCGTGCCAAATCAGATAAATCGAGGCAAAGGTCGGATCGCTGTGCGCCACTCGTTCCGAAATGTGCAGCAAATGGATTCCGATGAAATCGTGCGGGTCGCGCGAAAGTTCGTGCAGGCTCAGCACGCGCAGCGCCCGGCTCATCGCCGAGGGCTTGATGAACCACAGAAGGATGCCGCCGAGCGCCTCCAGCAATCCGTCCACGCCCTTCATCGTGATGCCGGTCCGAAACGCGTCGTGGAGGAGCGCCTTGGAAGTCATACGCAGTCGAGATTCATGCCTTCGCAGCCGCGTTCTTGCGGTTCAGCAATTCGCTCAGTTGACTGGTGCCTGCGCGGTTTCGGCCTCGCGCGACTTCGCTCGCGCGCCTCGCAGATAGAGAACCAGCCCTAAAAGAAAAGCGCCCAGAGTCCCGCCGACAAGTTTTGCTTCGAACCGCCAAGCGTTCGTCGCCTCAGCGGGAGGAATTAGCGACAGCACGATCCCGCCCAGCACGACCGCCGATCCAAGCATCCCGGCGAGCCACACGCCGAATTTTCCCCAGGGAATCAGCGCCGCATTCGGATTCGCATTGCGGTCCGGACGATATGCCAGCCGAATCGCAGCCGCGTACATGTAAAGAAACGGAATGAAATACAGGATCGTCCCGGCATCGACCAAAATCTGGTACGCCGTGTTCGCCGTCTCGTTGATCTGAATCAGCAGCAAGATCACGCACGAAATGCCCGCCTGCACGAGGATCGACACCCACGGCGTCTTCCATTTCGAATGAATCTTGCCGAACGCCGCGGGCATGTATCGGTCGATTCCGACAACGAACGGTATTCTCGCCACGCCCGCAACCGTTGTGCCCACTCCGCCCGCATTGCCAAACAGCACCAGAAACGCCGCGACGATCCCGAAGAGCGCAATCCCCAGCGTCGTCGAACCGGTCGTCAGCGCCTGGAACACGCCGCTCTTCGGGTCCACGTCTGATGCCGGAACGATCGCCAGCAGCGCGAATGTCCCGAGAATGTACGCCAGCGCAATCAGCACGCCCGAGCCGAGAACCGCCCGCGGAAACGTCCTGTGCGGCTCGTGCACTTCCTCGCTCATCGTCGAGCAGAGTTCCAGCGCGGTGAACGCAAAGGCGATCTGCGGCCAGAAATTCACGGTGCCCCAATTCCACACCGGCATCATGTTGGACACTGTGAAATGCGTTTGCGAGCCGTGCGCACGCCACAGATACGCCCCCAAACCGATCAACATCATTAGCGGGACATAGGTGCCGACGCCGCCTGCGTTCTGCAGCCACTTTCCGATGTTTAGGCCGATGATGTTCAGCCATACTGCGGAGAAGAGCATCACGATCGAAACGATCAGCAGAAATGGCCGGCTCTGCGCGAGATGTGCGGCGCCTGCCCCTCCCACGTACGCAGCCATCGCCGCGCTCGCGATTAGCAGCCCCGGAAAGTAAAAAAACGTGTAGACCCAATACGTCCAGCCCGTGACGAATCCGTGAAACTCGCCGAACGCCTCTTTCGCCCAGACGTAGAGCCCGCCCTCATGCGGAAATCGCGTCGAGAGCTCGACCACAATCAGCGCCGTCGGCAAGAAAAACAGCACGGCAGCAAGCACCCACAGGCTGATCGAAGAGGTGCCGTTGTGCGCCGCCGCTGCGATCCACCGCGGCCCCAGCACAGCCGCGATGTTGAATAGCAGCACGTCCCAGAATCCCATGGCCCGGCGCAGTTGCTTCTTGGGATCCGAGGCCGTGGGTCCGCTCACAGAGTTGAGTCCAGCGCGGGAATCAATTCATCTTGCAGGAGAAAATTCTTTATGACGGGATCGCTCGAAGCCTCGAGCGCAGCCCAAGTGCCGAAAAATCCGAGCCGCCCTTCGTGCAGAAAAATTACGTGGTCGGCGAGCTTTTTTCCGAGGTGCGTGTCGTGCGTGACGACGATGGAGGTCTTGCGCAGCGTTTTCTTCAGCCGCAGGATGAGATCGCTGATGTGCGCCGCCATCAGCGGATCGACCATCGTGGTTGGCTCGTCGAAGAGAATCGCGTCCGGCTCTTCCGCCAGCGCGCGAGCGATAGCGACCGCGCGTTTCGTTCCCGTGCTCAGGTCGGCCGGCAGACGGTCGGCGAACTGCGCCACCTCGAGCATCTCCAGCAATTCGTTCACGCGGCGGTTGACCTGTTCGAAGTCCTGCCTGCCGCCGCGGCTCAGAATCGGAAACGCCACGTTCTCTGCCACGGTCAATGAATCAAAAAGCGCTCCTGCTTGAAACACCATCGTCACGCGCCGGCGAATTTCTTCGAACTGCTTCTCCGTCCAGCCGGTCACGTCTTGCTCAGCGACGATGATGCGCCCGGAATCCGGCGTCAGGAATCCCATCAGCAGCTTCAGCGAAACGGATTTTCCAACGCCGCTGCGCCCCATGATCACGGCCGTCTCGCCTCGATTGACGAAAAAGCTGACGTCCTTGAGCACGGGCCGCCCGTCGAACGACATGGAAACGTGCTGAAATTCCAGGTAGTGACCGCTCATCTTTCGCCGGATCGCGCGCCCGCATCCAGTCTTGCTTTGGCTTCCTCGTAATCCTCGGGCGAATTCATATTCTTGAACAGCAGATCATCGGAATCAAAGGCTTTCCACTCCGCCGGCTCGATCATCTCGACCCGCAAGTCTTTCAACCCGTCGGTGACTTTTCGCACGCCGCTCGCGAGCGCCGTGCGAATCGCAGCCTCGCCGCGCTTGTGATACGCGCCGCAGAGAGGCTCGACGCCGAGCACATTCATCGGCAGCACAGCGTCTGCTTGCGAAGCCACCGCGCGTCGCACCAGGTAGTCCAGCCACTCTCGAGTGAGATACGGCAGGTCGCACGCGACCACGAGATTCCACAGCGCGCTCGACACCCGCAGCGCGGTGGCAATCGCACCCAGCGGTCCCCCGCCGGGCAAGTCGTCGTCGATCAAGCGAAGTCCAAGCGATCGATACGCGTCCGCATTGCCGATTACCGTCGCTGGCCCGGCCACCGATTCGACCAGCCGCACCGTGCGCACCAGCACCGGCTCGCCCCCGATTTCGAGCAGCGCCTTCGCTCGCCCCATCCGCGAGCTTGCGCCTCCCGCCAGCACAAATCCCGCAAATTGCCGATCCGAGCTCATCGCCGCTTCTTGCCTTCTTCGTAGGGGCACAGCATGCTGTGCCCGGTAAACATGCTTGGCGTGGCGCGCCCGTTTATCACGCTGTCATGCCGGGCCCAGCCGCGCTGTGTGCGGATGGGGGCGAGGGATCTGCTGTTCGCCCCTCTCAGCCTTTCCCCGGCCTCTGTATCCCCAGCTCGCGCAACTTTTCCTGCAAACTCTGCCGATGCAGACCGATCTCCGCGGCTGTCTGCGATACATTCCAGCGGTGCTCTTCGAGCTTTCGTTTCAAGTATGCGATTTCGAATTTCCGCTTCGCTTCGCGAAAATCGGCGTCGCTCAAAAGCGAATCCCCTGCCCCGGGCGGCAGGGTCCCAATAGCGCCTCGACCGTTTCTTACCTCCTCGGGCAAGTCCGCTGCGACGATCTCATCGGTCCGGCAGAGCACAAGCGAACGTTCGAGTGCATTGCGCAGCTCGCGCACGTTTCCGGGCCAGTCGTACCGACGCAGCACATCCATCGCCTCGCGGCTCAGCCGGACCTTCCTCCCGTGGCGGGCTCCCAGTTGCGCGAGAAACGCGTCAGCCAACAGCGGCAAGTCTTCCTTGTGCGCGCGGAGCGCGGGAATTTCAAGCGTCACCACGCGCAGGCGATAATACAAGTCCTCGCGAAACCGCCCCGCCGCAATTTCCGCAGAAAGATCGCGGTGCGTCGCGCTGATCACGCGCACATCCACGTCGATCGACTGCGACCCGCCGAGCCTCTCGATCTTCCGGTTTTCGAGCGCGCGCAGCACCTTCGCCTGCGTGACGGGATTCATGTCGCCGATCTCGTCGAGAAAAAGCGTCCCGCCAGAGGCCAGCTCGAATTTCCCCTTGCGCTGTTGCGCCGCTCCTGTGAACGCGCCGCGCTCGTAGCCGAACAGCTCCGACTCGATCAGGTTTTCCGGCAGCGCCGCGCAGTTGACTGCGACAAAAGGCTTCTCAGCCCGCGGCGAACGCGCGTGAATCTCTTGCGCGAGCAGGTCCTTGCCAGTTCCGCTTTCGCCCAGAATCAAAACAGTCGCATCGGTCGGCGCCACGCGCTCGGCCATTTCGAATAGGCGCCGCATCGCCGCCGACCCGCTAAGCATCCGCCCGAATTGCCCGTCGGCCACCAGCTCGCGGCGAAGCCGCTGGTTCTCAGCACCGAACTCGGCGAGTTGGACGAGATTCGCCACCCGCTTGCGCAGTTCCTCGATGTCGAAACCTTTGACGATGTAATCGTTCGCGCCGTTCTGCAGCGCCTCGACCGCCGTGCGCGCCGTATCGAGCGCGGAAACGATCAGCACCGGCGTTTCGTCTCCGCTCCCACGCAGCGAGCGCAGAAACGCGTTGCCATCTTCTTCCGGCATGATCAGGTCGAGCAGGATCAGCGCCGGCGCTTCACGCGAAACAGCCTCTCGCGCCTCGCGCGCCGAGCCAGCCTCGATGATCCGATAGTGCCCCTCGAGCGCGCGCCGCATCCCATACCGCGCCGCCGCCTCATCGTCGACAATCAGAATCGTCCCCATTCGTTTTTCAACCGACCGCTACCATGCTCTGTCACCCCGAACCCGGCCCCGACGCTCTTGGTCGGGGACGGCGGTGAGGGATCTGCTTTTTCCGATGTTCTTGTCCGAGGTTTGGTCGTAGCGCCGGTTCTTTAGCCCGGCACGCCGCGCCTTCCCAATTCCGTCCATGGCCTTGCTCGCGGATCCCCACGATTATCGCGTTGGTGCGAGCATCGACCGCACCCGGCTCACCAATTCCGGCCCCGCCTGGCTCGCTTCCGATGTGGAAAAGTCGGCTGGCAAGTGGAGAACTTGCACGTTGGGAGCGCTCTGTCGCAGTTTTTCGATGGCCGCGCCGTCCGCCGCCAGCTCAGGTCCGCAAATCACGACGCTGCTCCGGGCGCCCGTCGCCAGCGTTGCCGCATCGGACGGATACTGCGTGGTGAACACCTCGCACCCCAGGTCCTTAAGCAACACCTTCAGGTACGCCAGAAGATCGCGGGAGCTGCCGAGGCAGACGATTCGATTGCTCGCGACGTGGAAGCTGCCTCCCCCAGCGGGCGGCCGCCCGGAAAACGCCTCGATCGCTTCTTTCTCCGACGCGTAGGTATTGAAGACGCTCAGCAGACTCGTCGCTCGCAGCACCTGGCCGACAAATGACGACATCTCGCACAGCTTGAGATCGCCGCGCGCCGCCCGCAGTCGCCCGAAGATGCGAACCAGAGCTCCCAACCCGCCGCTATCCACGTAGCTGACTTCAGCGAGCTGCAGCACGACGTTCTTGGTCAGCCCCGTCAGTTTCTCCAGCTCGCTCTGCAGGAAGGCTGCCTCGTCGCCGCTGACGATCCGTCCGCGGCATCGCACGACCACCACGTCTCCCGCATTGTGGCTTTGCAGAGTTAGCTGCATGGAAACCCCAAACCTATCACACTCCGGTATCCGTCATGTTCGATGGGCGCGCGGCTCATTGCAGTCACGTCGCTTCTGCCAGCTTCGGCCGCTGTTCTGATTCAAGAGCGAGCGGCAGTGTCACGCGAAACCGGCTGCCCCGGCCGTCCTTGAGAGGACTTTCACACGCGATCGTTCCGCCCATCTCGTCCACGCGCCGCGCCACGATCGAAAGACCCAGGCCCGTGCCGGTTGCCTTGGTCGTAAAAAACGGCTGGAATATTTTCGACCGCAGCTCTGCTGAAATTCCAGGGCCGCAGTCCTCGACGCAGATTTCCACGCGCTCGCCCTTCTTCGTCAAACTGACGCGGACTCGCCCGCCTTCCGGCTGCGCCTCGATCGCGTTGACCACCAAATTCGACAGCACCTCTCCCAGAGCCTCGTCCGACGCGACGACGAAGACCTCTTCGCGCGGCGCCTCCAGCTCCACGATCACGTTCCGCCGCTCGGCGTCGTGCCGGAAGAGCGCTACGGTTTGCTTCGCCAGCTCGACTGCCGCCACGCGCTCTCCGCTCGCAGCAGGCTTCGCGAATTTCAGCAGTTGGCTCAGCTTCGCATTCATCCGGTTGATTTCGTCGAGGACCAGCGCGCAATCGTGCCGCACGTCCCGCGGCAAATCGCGCTTTTCGAGCTGCACCTGCAAGATCGTCTTCATTGAGCTGAGCGGATTGCGCAGATTGTGTGACACGCTCGCTGCCATCTGTCCGAGCATCGCCATGCGCTCCCGCTCGGCGAGCTCTCTTTCCAGACGCAATTTTTCTCCGATCAGTTGGCACAGATCGACCATCGCCGGAAGCTGCTCTGCCAGAAATTCCAGCGCAGCGCTGGTCTCGCCGGTCAAAAACGCTCCAGTCGAGGCCGCTTCGAGCAGTCCGACCTCTCTCTTGTCTTTCAGCAGCGGAATCCGCGCCACGTGACCTAGGCCGCCGGGCGCTTCGAGAGGCTTGATCGCCGAATCGTGCGGGATCGAAATTCGGACGGCGGCAAGCCCGAATTCCTGGCGAATCAGATTCTCCGCGCGCGCGATCAACTGCGCGACATCTCCGTGCCTCGCTTCGCTCTGCAACTCAACGCTCATCCGCTGCGTACGGTCCATCCGCTCGCGAAGCGTCCGATGCAGCGCCGGTCCGATCACGCGCTCCAGGGGCTCGAAGAGAAAAATCAGCACAAACAGCAGGACGCTCGCCGTCGCCTCTGGTGGGAAAACCGGCGCGAGCCAGCCGCTGATCCGGTGCACCAGCGCGAGATACAGCAGCGCCAAGAAAGTCGCCGACAGCGCATACACCAAATTCCTCTGCGCGCCATATTCGAGAAAATTGTGTTTTAAGGCGTAGTAGATGAGGAGCGCTCCTGGTAGGACTCCTGCACACAAGATGGCCGTCAGGAGAGCCTCTTTCTGCAACAGAGGAATCGCCCCAATTTCCTTGAAAAGCAGCAGCGCCGCGAGGAGAGCGGAAACAAGAAACAATCCTCGGAAGAGCCGGCGCTCGGTGAGATTCTTTGCCGCGGCCCAATCTTGAAATTCGAAGAGCACATCCGTGAAGGCGACCGCCGGCAGCATCTCCCGGCACCCGCTCACCAACGAGCTCAACACAATGGCAGTATTTAGCCGGCCATGGTCGAAGTTCGGGAGCAGCCATAACGCGTAGGCCGCCTCGCAAGCCGCGAAGAAGTAAAAGAGGACTAGCGTCGGCCTTGCAAAAACGGTCGGCGGTGAGCCTCGAATCTGGCGCCGATACGCATAGTGCGTATGCCAGACGAGCGGAAGCAGAAGAAGCAAACCGAACGCTGTGAGCCCCTCATAGAACCACCGCGTTGTGTCGGGTGGCGAACCGTACTCAATCCGCGCATTGATTTCGAGCAGCCCGCCCGCGTAGATCGCAAAGAGCGAGAGTATGAGGAAGAAAAGCAATCGCTCGAATAGCCTCGGCCGCCGGTGTCCCAAAATCAGCGCGATCAGAAACAGGTAGACGAGCGTTCCAGCCGTTAGTGCGACCAGCCGAATGTAGAAGAGAGCGGCCACCAAGCGCCTCTGTGCACAGGATTCTAGCCCCGGCCCTCTGCCAACTCAACGGCCAACTGTCGGAATATCCTTGCATCTCCAACTTGCTGAAAGAAGGTATGTTATTTCGGTCCGCGTCGGCTTCCGAAGCAGGCGAAATCGATAGCTTTTTCCTTGACTCGCTATCCGAGTTTGCTATATTAGCAGTCGCTTGCGAGGAGTGCTAATCGCGCTCTTCTCCAAGTCACACTCAAGCAGACCTTCGGAGGAATCGCAAAAATGGCAGTCAACATCACTCCGCTCCACGACCGTGTGCTCGTGCGGCGGCTCGAAGAAAAGGAGACCGTGAAGGGCGGCATCATCATCCCCGACACGGC
>DASPVC010000018.1:0-34853 GCA_035622585.1 Candidatus Acidiferrum sp. | reverse complement strand
TCGAAGAGGTTGCCGACCTGCCGGTGGCTGTTCGCGTCGTTGCCGATGCCGTCGAACTGCAGGTAGGCGTAGCGCATGCCCGCTTCGAAGGCCTTCTTCGAGAATTCCTTGCTTTTCGCGAACTCGATGCCGTTCGTCGCCGCCTGCACGCTGTTGTAGCCCACTTTCCGGGCATAAGCGACCGCGTCGATAAACCGCGGATGCATCGTCGGCTCGCCGCCCGAAAACTGCACCGACATCTGCCGGCGCGGCTTGATCAGCAGCGCGTTGTCCAGGATTTCCTTGATCTCATCCCACTCCAGCTCGTGGACGTAGCCCACCTGGTTCGCGTCCATGAAGCAGGGATCGCACATCATGTTGCAGCGGTTCGTCAGGTCGACGGTCAGCACCGCGCCGCGGCCGTGCCGCACGGTGCTCGATCCGTGCCGGTGGAGCTTTTCGTCGTTGTGTGCGGGAATGTCGCGGCCCGGGAACTGGCTCTCGATCCATGCGAGGAATTTCGAATCGACGGCCATCAGGTCTTCGTACTTGCCGTGCTGCGGGCACTCCTTCACCATCCAGACCTGCCCGTCGCGCTCGATGATCTGCGCCTTGATTTCGCCCACTTTCTCGTGGACGAGGTCCATCCAATCTTTCTTGCCATTCAGGATCGCTTCGCGCGCTTCCTTGACGCAGTCGGGGCACAGCGAATCGGTCGTGCGCGGCCAGCCGAGCGTCGGCTTTGACTTCTCCCAGGACTTGAGCAGAGGCTTATCGGACCATTTCGGCGTGAACGACGGATTCGGCGCCTTCATGCTGTCGAAGAACTTCACAGTGTTGAAAGTGGCAGCCGCTGTCTTACACAGCGCCCAGTCAAATGACTTCCATACGCGATTGCCGATTGTCATCGACATAGTCTTGTGCCTTTCCTCAGCAAAACAATTTGGACTGGAATCGCCCCTACGCCCCGCGGAAGCCCGACCCCTAGAGAAAGCCAATGCACCCGTAAACGGTTACGGTACCAGAGTTTGCCAGGAATCTAGCCCCCCAGTCTAGGCTGCTGCACCCAAAGGGGCATATCGGGGGTTAAACGGTAGCCAGCCGAAGCCCAGCGGGGTCAAGTCGCCCAAGGTGAAACACGCCCGAAGCGGGTTGGGGACAGGTCAATCCAGGTTCAGGGGTGTGCGCAGGACAGCGATCGCGAAGTGTGCCAGCAGTGGAGCGTCGTCGTCGAGTTGAATCCAGCGGACGCAGCAGTGGTCTTTCAGGTACTGCGATACCTTCCCTTCATCGATCCCAAGATTCTCAGCCAGCTTCGCCTTAAGGCTTTCTTCCGAAGGTCCTCGCCCGCCTCGGCTGCCCTTGCCTCCTCGCCCGCCGCGCAGCAGATTGCCAAGTCCCACGCGAAGCGTCTGGCACGCCTCGATGTAATAGGACGCGGTTTGATCGGACTCGGAGAGCAGAAACACGCCCGGTCCCGCCGGTGCTTCATCCGCTTCATCCAGCTTGTGCAGTGGGCTGCCCAACAGCCGCCGCAGCAGCGATTCCAGATGCGCCATGCGTGACGCCACGGCCGGATCGCTGCGTCCGTGAGCTACGCGTTCTGACGGCAGCCGCGGCGAAGGAGGCTCCACTAGAACCGGCCGCAACTGTTCCGGCGTTGGCGGCTCGGTCTCTAATCTGTCAAATGCCCGGCGCTCCACGACAGGAGCCGCCGCTTCAGGCTGCGCCACAGTTGCGGCGGGCCGCTCTGCAAAAGCCTGTGTTGGCAGGCCGGGCGCTCCTGCTCCTTTGCGGCGCCGGCCGCGGCCACCGCGTCGCCCTCGTCGCCGCCTCTTACGCCCCGGCTCTCCCGTTTCAGCGCCTTCAGCCATCGGTTGCCCCTCAGAGCTCACTTGTGCCGTCTCCTCTTCCGGAATTTGTTTCGGCGCCGCGGCTGGTTGGGCTTCTTCGGATTTAATCTCCGGCGCGCGCGATGGTTCGGTGGGTTCCGCGCGTTCGAGCGCGGCCGCTTCTGATTGTGGCGGGGGAAGCGCAACGCCGAGACGTGTCAGCGCTTCTTCAGCCTTTTTCTTCCAGTCGGCGCGGCGAAAGCGCTGTGCCGCAATCGTGTACCAGTTCCCGGCTTCTTCCTTGTGATCGGCTTTCTCTTCGATCGCGCCGAGTTCCCACGCCACCATAGCGTCGCGCGTGCGCTTGAATAGTTCGGAAAGTTTCGACACCGGTTCGGGACTGCTTTTCGCTTTGCGAATTCTCGCCTGAATCTGCCGCCAATCAGCCATGCGCGCACATTGTATCAGCCGAACGATGTCTAGGCCAACGAACTGTACGTCGGCGCGTCTGCTAGGACCCGGTGTGCGCCTGCGGTAGAATTCGGCGAACATGCTTTGGCTTCGGGAGAAACGATGAAGATCAGCCGAACGGTTTGCGCTGCCGCGATGCTGTTTCTTTGGCCTCCGGCGTTGATTGCTCAGTCCACATTCGAGCCGATCAATCGCTGGAAGGCCGCGCTGCAATCCGGAAACGAAGCTTTGCTCGCCGCGCTCTATTCGAAAATTCCTCCTGCGCAAGTGCAGACGGACTCCGGCACGCTGCAAGAGCCCGAAGCCGAGGCGCGCTATTGGTCCGCTGTGATGGCCAAAGGGCCAAGCGGCCTAAATGCGAAGCTTCTCACGGTCGAGCCGCGACAAGCAGGACTTGTGGAAGTTGTCCTTCGAATCGAGATGACTCTGCCAACGGCTTCCGGCCCTCAGCCGTTCGTCGCAGGAATGCATCAGCTCTGGCAGCAGCAAGGCGGTGACTGGCGCATTGTGGCTACGCGCCGCAGCGAACTCGTACCAAATCCGCCGCGCCGCTTGCCGGAGCCCGTCAAACCGAAGACAGACCTCTACGCCCCGCCTGAAGAGGCGCGCGCAGAAATCGACGCGGCCCTGGCCGCCGCCGCGAAAGATCACAAGCGCGTGATTCTCGTCTTCGGCGCCAACTGGTGTTACGACTGCCATGTCCTTGACGCGGCGTTTCATTCCAAGGCCATCGCGCCGCTGGTCACCGCGAACTACCACGTCGTGCACGTCAACGTGGGCGACGAGGATAGGAATCTCGACCTCGCCGATAAGTACGGCGTTCCGCTGAACAAGGGTATTCCTGGTCTCGCAGTCCTTGATTCTGACGGCAAGCTGGTCTACAGCCAGAAGCAGGGCGAATTCGAAAACAGCTTACGCATCGGCCCTGCAGACGTCACAGCCTTCCTCAGAAAGTGGGCGCCATCCCGCCAAGGCTAATTACGCAAATCCCTGCTTTCCAGGCAAGTCAGGTGCAGAAACACCCTCGATTCGTGTAGATTCACGCGCAGGCTCTGGAAAGCTGCTGTCCCTCGTAGCGGAGGCGATTCGTGGAACCGCCGTCAAAGATAGCCATCATTACCGGCGCGGGGACCGGAATCGGCAAAGCCGTGGCTGTTTCTCTCGCGCAGAACGGTTTCTCTGTGGTTCTCGCCGGCCGTCGCAAGGAAACCTTGGAGGCGACCGCACTCGAAGTCAAGCAAAGCGGTTCTCGAGCGCTCGTTGTTCCTGCCGACGTCACCGATCCTGCCGCGGTGCGTGAGCTTTTCGCGAAAACCAAAGACATCTTCGGCCGGCTCGATTTGCTCTTCAACAACGCTGGCATCTCCGGCCGCGCCGAGCCGCTGGAGGATCTGTCGTACGAAAACTGGAAGTCCATTGTCGATACGAACCTCACGGGTGCGTTTCTCTGCACGCAGGAAGCGTTCAAGATCATGAAGAGCCAGGACCCGCGCGGCGGGCGCATCATCAACAACGGCTCGATTTCGGCTCACAGCCCTCGGCCGAATTCCGCACCCTACACGGCCTCAAAACACGGCGTTACCGGTCTGACGAAGGTCACCTCCCTGGACGGTCGAAAATATGATATCGCCTGCGGCCAGATTGATATCGGCAACGCTGCGTCAGAAATGACGGAACGAATGAACAAGGGTGTCCCGCAGGCGAACGGCACCATCGCCGTCGAACCCCGCATGGATCTCGCGGATGTGGCGCGCGCCGTCGTCTACATGGCGTCGCTGCCGCTCAACGCTAACGTCCAGTTCATGACCGTCATGGCCACCAAGATGCCCTTCATCGGCCGCGGCTAACGTGGCCGTGCCTGCGCGGGTTGGCGCTAGGCGGGGCTTGCTGGACGGGTCGCGCCCCAGCGAACTAGAATGGTCTGAAATGGCGCTCAAACTCCCGGTCTACATGGACAATCACGCGACCACGGCGGTCGATCCGCGCGTGCTGGAAGCCATGCTGCCCTATTTCACGGAGAAATATGGCAATGCCGCGAGCCGCAACCATGAATTCGGATGGAAAGCGGAAGAAGCCGTCGAGACCGCGCGAGGGCAGATCGCGCGGCTGATTCACGCCAGTCCGCGCGAGATCGTGTTCACGAGCGGCGCAACCGAGTCGAATAATCTTGCGATCAAAGGTGCGGCCGAAGCCAATCGCGCCAAGGGCAATCACATCGTCACCCAGGCGACCGAGCACAAGGCCGTCCTCGACACCTGCAAGCACCTGGAAAAATGCGGCTTCGACGTGACTTACCTCCCGGTCGACAAAGACGGCCTCGTCGATCCCGAAAGCTTGCGCCGCGCCATCACGCCGAAAACAATTCTGGTCTCCATCATGCACGCCAATAACGAAATCGGCGTGCTCCAACCGATCGAGGAAATCGGCAAGATCGCCAAGCAACAGAAAGTCCTCTTCCATGTCGACGCCGCGCAGTCCGTTGGCAAGATTCCCGTTGACGTCGAAAAATTCGGTCTCGACCTGCTTTCGATCTCGGCGCACAAGCTCTACGGACCAAAAGGCGTCGGTGCGCTCTACGTCCGCCGCAAGGATCCGCGCGTCGAGATCGCTCCCATGATCGATGGCGGCGGCCACGAGCGCGGCCTGCGCTCCGGCACGCTCAATGTTCCGGGAATCGTCGGCCTCGGCAAAGCCTGCGAGATTTGCCAGAAGGAAATGGCGGAAGAGGGCGAGCGCCTGCGCGGCCTTCGCGACAAACTGAAGCACGCGATCACGAGCCGCCTCGACGACACATTCGTCAACGGCTCGATGGCCCATCGCCTTCCGAACAATCTCAATCTCAGCTTCGCGGGCGTCGAAGGCGACGCGCTGCTGATGGGCATCAACGACGTTGCCGTATCGAGTGGTTCGGCGTGCACCACTGCGACGCTCGAGCCGAGCCACGTTCTCCGCGCGCTCGGCGTTTCCGAAGATTTGGCGCACAGCTCCATCCGCTTTGGTCTGGGGCGCTTCAACACCGAAGAGGAAGTCGACTACGTTGCCAACCGCGTGGTCGAAACCGTAAAGCGCCTTCGCGAGCTTTCGCCTCTCTACGAAGCCGCCAAGCCGCACGCCGGCCGCTAACGCCTGCGATTGGCGGCGCGCCGCGAGGCCTTTGCTTCCAAACTCCGCTGGCGAACGTCAGAGAAGTTATCGGCCCTCATGGCTGCGCTACTCGAGAAGGACGCATGAACGCGGACTTGCGCTATCCCATCGGCGAATTCCAGCGAGTCGAGAAGCTGACGGACCCAGAGCGCGCCGCCTGCATTTCTCAGATTGAGCAAATGCCCGCTCGCCTCGCTTCCGCGGTCGCCGGCCTCACTCCCGCGCAACTCGAGACGCCCTATCGCCCCGGCGGATGGACCGTTCACCAACTCGTTCACCACCTTGCCGACAGCCACATGAATGCGTTGACGCGTTTCAAACTCGCCCTCACAGAAGACGAGCCGATGATCAAGACTTACGAAGAACAGCTTTGGGCCGAACTGGCTGATACGAAAACCCCGCCGATCGAATGGTCGCTGGCACTGCTCGAAAACCTTCACAAGCGCTGGGTGATCCTCCTGCGCTCGCTCGGTCCGGCCGATTGGCCCCGCAAATTCCGCCATCCGGGCTGGGGACTCGCGACGGTCGATTTCCTGCTGGCGCAGTACGCCTGGCACAGCCGCCATCACGTCGCGCACATCACGTCCCTACGAGAGCTAAGCGGCTGGCGCTAGCGCAGGGGCCGAAAGGGCGCAAATCGGTCAAAGGCCCTTCCGCGCGGTTCCGGGATTGTTACGTTTTGGCACATGGCCACTGCTTCTGCGCAACTTTCCAGAGAGCTAAGTGTTTAGTATGGTTAAGCTAAGCCATGGAAGCTGGCTTGCACCAGCGATTAGCTGGGGAACCGATTTCCGGAGGCCTGGAGCGATCTTGAGCTCAGGCCTTCCTGGGGGAGCTGGATATGGCGCTTCGAGAATGTCCGTATTGTGGCAAGCTAGTCTACGACCAGCTGACCCAATGCAGCCACTGCCGCGAAACCCTGCCCCAAGCGGTGGCTCGGAAGGCTGTGGCTCCGGTCGGCGGCGATAGAATCCGCCGAGGGCTTCTCTTCATGCTCATGGCTGCGGTAGTCGGTTACTTCGCCAGCGGCTCAAGCATGTGGACGCTCCCGGTTCCGGTGCCGTCACTTCTAGCGAATTATCTTTTGCCGCTGCTCTTCTTGAGTGGCCTTGGCCTGAGTCTCCACGGCCTGTATCTGCGTCATCGAGCGTCCCACTGAGAACTTTTCCGTCGCGCCCTCCTTGAGCAGCGTCTTGCTAGGCCTTCGCCGCCTCGATCACGCTGAATGGCGACGGCGCGTGAACCACGCGCGCCAGCCGCAGCCCTGCTTTGGCAAACAGATCCGCGTACTCTGCTTCCGTTCGCTCCCGCCCTCCGGCCATCGCCAGCATTTCCATGTCGATCCATTTCGCCAGACTCGGCTCGTTGCCTTCCGGGATCACTTGTTCGATCAAAATCACCCTGCCCTTTGGGCCGCGCATGGCCTTCGCGCAGTTTTTCAAAATCGTGAGCGCCCGTGGTTCATCCCAATCGTGAATGATCGACTTCATGACGTAGCTGTCCGCGGCCGGCACTGCCTCGAAAAAATCTCCGCCTACTACCTCGCACCGCGGCGCCAGCCCAAGCGATTCGATCCGCGGTTTCGCTCCCTCGACCACATGCGGCAAGTCGAATACGATTCCGCGCAGCCCGGGATGCTTTTGCAGAATCATCGCGAGCAAGATCCCGTGTCCGCCGCCGATATCGGCCACCGTGCCCGACTCGCCAAAGTCGTACGCCTCGATCGCCGGAGGCACGGAGTGCGCGCTGATCGAGGTCATCGCCGCGTTGAACGCGCGATTTTCCTCATCGTTCTGCCGGAAGAAATCGAACGGCTCCATCCCCGTAATCTTCCTGAAAGCCGTTCCACCCGTTTCGACCGAATGCAGAAGCTCGGCGAAAGTACGCAGGTGCAGCGGATCGCAGAGAAACAGCACGGTGGGGAGCGCCGAACCGGGAATATCGGCGCGCAGCGTTTCCGATAGCGGCGTATTGGCAAACGTGTGCGGCGCCACTTCGCGAAAGACTCCCGCGGACGCGATCGCTCGCATTACCCTGTAGAGAGGGCCTTCTTTCACGTTCGTCTGGCGGGCAAGTTCTGATACGGGCGTCGGCCCTGCCGCCAGCAAGTCGGCGATCCTGAGTTTAGCCGTGACGTAGAGGCACGCGGCCTGCATGTACCCGATCCCCAGCTGCATGATCTGCGCTTGCGGGCTCGCGCCGGACGCGTGCTGCGATGCTGGACTCGACATTGGATCTCCTACTCTAGGGAGTGTGCGGCGATTGCGGCGCATCATAGTACAACCCCGCCCGGGCCGCCAGCCGACGGGCAGCCTGAAAGGGCCACGCAACATTTCGCCCGGAAAAGTGTTCTAATTAAAGGAAAGGTTTGCGCCGTGCCCGGCAGGCGCGTTCATAATCCGTTCGCGGCGCCCTTTGCACGGTGATTCATATCCGGCCCGAACGAGCCGGACCAAGGGAGATTCGGCAATGTCACTGAAGAAGTCCTTTATAGCCGCAATTGCAATCGTATTCCTCGCCTGCGTCGTGCCCGTGGGAAATGCTGAACCGCAGGCACGGCAGATCAAGCTCTTGCTGTCGCCCGGATCGAACGTCGATCCCGTCGAAATCGTTAAGCACCTTAGCCAGAAGTGCCCCAACGTGGTCATCACTCATAATCGCAATCCGAAGGCTTCCGACTACCTGCTGGACGCGCGCTGGGCCGGCGACTACCGCTTCCAGATCGTCGCGCACGGCGGCGACACGATCTACGTGACCGAGACTACCTTGCTCAGCAACGCGGTCAAGGACGTCTGCAAGTTCCTGAACGCGCACGCGGCACCGTCGGCCCAGACCTACTGACGCCCCCGCAACCCGACGCGCAGCGCGCCGGCGGTCAATCTCGGGCGTCGGACCCGCGAGGAGACGTGTGCGTCGATCGAGATGCGCATGCTCTGGTCGGTGGCTTGCGCCCACATAGCGCCATTTCGCGTTTTTCTTTTCACTTCGATCTTGCCTCGGTAGAATCGTGGCACCTTGAATCGTCCGCTTCCGCGCTCGCTTGCTCTCTGCCTCATTCCGACGCTCATGCTGCTCTGCGGATATTCGTGCGCTGTTCCGCTTGCTCCCGGCTACAGGATCCTCACGCAATCCTCTGAAATCCGTTATGCTGCTGGCTCGACCCCTGAACTGCAAATTCACTCGCAGTACAAGCTGCAGAATATCGGCAATAGCGATCTGACGTTCCTGGACGCAGACTTTCCGGAGGAAAAGGCCTTCGGCCGCCAGGGCCTTCGCATCCAGATCGATGGCCGCGCCGTCACGCCCGCAACGCTCCCCGGAGATTACGAGATCAGCCAGCCAAACGCTCTCCGCATTCCGCTTGAATCGCCCTGGGTTCGCAAACAAATTCGCAACCTCTCGATCGATTACGCGCTTGCGTCTCCCGAAAATTCAGGCTCGCGGATTACTCTTGGGGAAAATGCATTTCATCTTGGCTCGCGCGGCTGGTTCCCTGAGCTTCTGCCGCCGAAGCACCTGTTCGCTCCTAATCCCAAGTCGCCGAATCCCGTGAGTTACACGATCCGCGTGCCCGCGGATTTCTTCGTCCTCGCGCGAGGAACGCCGAAAGGCCAGAAGAAAGACGGTGCCGAAACCGCGTATCGCTTTGTTCTGTCCAAAGACGATTTGCCGCCGTTCGTCGTGGCGGGCCGCTACAGCGCCGCGCCTGCGGATCGCCGCGCGCACTCCCCCGCTTTCTGGACACTCCAACCACTGAAAGACGACCCGGCTCCGGCCATAGCGCAGATCGCCGCTGCGTGGAGCACACTTGAAACCGACTTCGGCCCTCTTGATAAGAATATCTCCGCGCCGCACATCGTCGAGTCGCCGGAACTGCGTGCGCACGTTTCCGGCGAAGACGGCGCTGCCGCCGCGGCGTTTCCCGGTGGCGCGATCGTCAATCCTGCCGCACTCGCGCTTGGAGTCAACAGCAGTGAGTTTCTCGATATCGTCGCCCATGCCCTTGCGCACAATTGGTTCGGCGATGAACTGCGTCCGAACTCCGATGCGTCGATCGGCATCGGCGAGGGCTTGCCGGAATACGCCACCATCGTGATCGACGAGGCCCGCAATGGCGCGGCCGGCCGCCGCCGTCGCGTTCTCGATTATCTTCGCCGCTATGATGAAGCCCGCACGCACGCAAACGAGACGCCGCTGGGAGTCACGATGCTGACCGATCCCATCGGCCCGCGCCGCATCGCTCTGGCCAAGGCGCCGCTTTTTTTCGTCGCGCTCGAAGATGCCTGCGGCCCTGGCGACGTCCGCAAGGGATTGGCTCACGTCGTGGCGCTGCTGCGAGGCCAGGAAGTCGATTACGACGGCCTGCGCTCGGCTCTCGAACAATCGACAAACCGAAACTTGGGAAAGATGTTTCGCCTGTGGCTCAACGAAAAGGGAATCCCGCAGGATTTTCGCGATCGCTATCCGCTCGGACCCGCTGGAGAAGAAACGGGCGAGTGAGCTTCTCACGTCAAATCACGGCAGGGAGGCCCCATGAAGGAAGTTATCTCTACCGACAAAGCGCCTAAGGCGATTGGTCCCTATTCGCAAGCGATCAAAGCCAACGGATTCATCTTTACCGCCGGCCAGATCGCGCTGGATCCCTCGACCGGCCAGCTTGTGGAAGGCGACGTTGCGCGCCAGACAGCTCGTGTCCTCGATAGCTTAAAAGGCATCGTGGAGGCTGCCGGCTCGTCCCTCGACCGCGCCGTGAAGGCCACTGTCTACTTGAAGGACATGAACGATTTCGCGGCGATGAACGAAGTCTACGCGCGCTACTTTTCGACGAATCCTCCGGCTCGTTCGACCGTTGAGGCGGCGCGCCTTCCCCGGGATGTGCGCGTCGAGATCGACCTGATCGTCCTCGGCTGAATCCGTCAGGGCTTTAGCGTGGCGACGCTTAAACGCCAATGCTCTTTCCGCGATGCTGCCAACGGATTGGGCGGTCGCCTCGCCATTCATATTCCTGTAAGATTTGGAGTGGAAATTATCCTGGGCTTTGTCCCGCCCTAATTTTGAAGCAGGCGTCCCGGCACAACATGAACGACCAAAACTACGATCTCATTGTCATCGGCAGCGGCCCCGCCGGCCAGAAAGGCGCCATCTGCGCGGCCAAGCTGCGCAAACGCGTCGCGGTCATCGACCGCCGGATGATGATTGGCGGCGTGTGCGTCCATACGGGAACGATTCCGAGCAAGAGCGTCCGCGAAGCCATTTTTCAATTGACCGGAATCGCTGTCCGCACATTCTACGGCAACAACTATCGCGGCAATGGAGACGTCTCCCTACAGGATCTTGCTTTTCGCGTGACCAGCATCGTCTCCCGCGAAACCGAAGTCATTCGCGCCCAGCTCAAGCGCAATGGCGTGGCGGTCTATCAGGGTTTGGCGAGCTTTGCCGATCCTCACACCGTCGAGGTCCAGGGCGAAGGCGAAAAGATCACTCTTCATGGTGAGAACATCCTGATCGCCTGCGGCACGCGTCCTGCCCGCAGCCCCGACATCCCGTTTGACGGCAAGCGCATCTTCGACACCGACGAATTCAACGGCGTCGCGACCCTGCCGCGCGAAATCATCGTCGTGGGAGCGGGCGTCGTGGGCCTCGAATACGCGTCGTTCATGGCCGCCCTCGGCTCCGAAGTGACCCTCATCGATCAGCGGCCTCTGATTCTGGATTTCGTCGATCGCGAAATCGTGGAAGCGCTGGCCTATCACCTGCGCCAGATGGGTACGACCTTTCGCCTGGGAGAGAAAGTCACGCGTGTGGGCTTCGATACGGACCGCGACCGCGTCTTCGCCGAGCTCGAAAGCGGCAAGAAGGTGCAGGGCGACATTCTGCTCTATGCCGTCGGCCGGCAGGCCAATGGCGACCAGCTCTGCCTTGAAGCGGCGGGCCTGCAGACCGATTCGCGCGGCAAGATCGCCGTCAACGACTGCTACCGGACGGCTGTCCCGCATATCTACGCCGCCGGTGACATCATCGGTTTCCCCGCGCTCGCCAGCACCTCGATGGAACAGGGCCGCCTCGCCAGTTGCCGCATGTTCGGCGCGCCCTCCGAGCACATGCCCGAGCTGTTTCCCTACGGCATCTATACGATTCCCGAAATTTCGATGGTGGGCCAGACCGAAGAGAAGCTCACCGCCGCCAAGGTCCCCTACGAGGTGGGCATTTCAAAATATGCTGAATTGGCCAAGAGCATGATGCTCGGCGACGAAACCGGCATGTTGAAGATGCTCTTTGACCGCAACACGCGCAAGCTGCTCGGCGTCCACATCATCGGCCAGCGTGCCACCGAAATCATTCACATCGGCCAGGCCGTGCTGGCCCACGGCGGCTCGATCGACTACTTCCGCGACACCGTCTTCAACTATCCGACGCTCGCCGAGGCCTACAAAGTCGCCGCCCTCGACGGCCTCAACAAGCTGTAGCTCTTCGCGATGCGCCGCGCATTCTCGCTGGCGCTTCCGCCGCTCCAAACACGCTGCAACCGCGACGAAACCTATTTTGCTTTTGGGGCAGCGTGATAGAATTGTTTCTGCTCTTCGCAGTTTTCCCGCACGGGCCTGTAGCTCAGGTGGCTAGAGCGCACCCCTGATAAGGGTGAGGTCGACTGTTCAAGTCAGTCCAGGCCCACCAATCTTTTCTGTCAGTTAGAGGTAGCGGATTTTTCACCGGCGGGCGACTGTGCCCAATTCTGTGCCGCACCCACTCCAAAAACGGCCTGTTGCGGATGCGCTGCGTTTCCTCGACGGTGAAAAAGACATTCCGTTCGGGCACCCTGCACCCTGCAGGAACGCGTAGGAGGCTCATTATTTCGCTTCCGTGTGTTTCAACGGCCGCACGAGCAGCGTCAGGATGAGGCCCACCACGAGCATGTAGGCAAGCACCCGCAGCGGCTGGTCGTAGATGTGGACGCGGCTCTCTCCCGGCTTCAGCACAGCCTTCGCTCGCTCAGAAAGCTGCGTGATGATGACGGGACCGACGACAGCCGCCGCGCTCCATGCCGTCAGCAATGAGCCGTGAATCGCGCCGACATTTTCCTCTCCGAAAATGTCCGCGAGAAAGGCGGGGACGGTCGAAAACCCGCCACCATACATCGTGAAGACGGTGAACGCCGCCGCCTCAAACAGAACTATTTTACCGCCGGCAGCAAGTCTCGGGATCAGCAGGAACAGGAAGAATTGCACTACGAAAAACGTGATGTAGGTCGTGCGGCGCCCGATGAAATCCGAGAGCGATGCCCAGAATATTCTGCCGCACGCGTTGAATACGCTGATCAGCGAAACAAAGAGGCCCGCTTCGAGGGCGGTCTTGCGGAACAGGTCCTGAAACATCGGGGAGGCCTGCGCGAGAATTCCGATGCCGGCCGTCACGTTGATGAACAGAATTCCCCAGATCAGATAAAACTGCACAGTGCCCAGCGCGTAGTTACGGCTGACGCTGCGCGTGCTGATCATCGGATTTTCTTTTGCGGGGCCGTGCCAGTGCTCGGGCTTGTATCCAACGGGCGGGCGCCGGATGATTCTCGCACCGATCATCATGATGATGAAATACGCGACACCGAGCAACATCAGCGTCTTCGATACGCTCACGCGGGCCATCAGGTAGGGATTGAGGTAGCCCGCCAGAAACGCGCCGCCCCCGAAACCCATGATGGCGAAGCCGGTCGCCATGCCGCGCCTGTCGGGAAACCATTTCACGAGTGTGCTGACTGGCGAGATGTAGCCCAGGCCGCAGCCGATGCCGCCGATCAAGCCCATCCCGACCCACACGAGAATCGATTGGTGAATCGCCATTCCAACGCCGCCGATGAGCAATCCACAGCTGAAAAAGATGGCAGCGGCTGTGGCGGCTACGCGTGGTCCGCGTCGTTCGACCCAAGGCCCCATGAACGCCGCGCTAAGGCCTAGAAGCACGAGCGCAGTCGTGAAAGTCGTGTACGGCGGGCTAAACCACCACGGGGAGGTAGGAAATTCGGCGTGAATGGGGCGGTTAAAAGTGCTCCACGCATAGACGGACCCTATACAGATGTGAACCGCAACGGCCGCCACTGGAATCAGCCAGCGGTTGAAGACGGCAGCCGCCTGTACCTGTTCGACGTGGCCGGCATTCGTAGTTGCCATTGAAGAGTCTCCTGAACGGATGTTTTACACAGAAAGAGGCAACACCAGGGTTGAGCCCGACACCTCCGTTGAGCCGGCAATCGATATCACAAACTGCACCAGCCGCGCAACAACTTGGCGCCCGACGGCCAGCTTGAAAGAGCCCGTTTTCGATCTGAGTCACATTAATCTGGCGATTGAAGCTGAATATAATCGTAGTAGACTAGCGCCCGCCATGGACGCGGGACTGCCGAAGATCGGCGAGATAATCGAGCTTTCCGCGATGGGAAACAGCCACGCCTGGAACCTGAAATTTGAGGTTGTAGCGGTCGATCCTCGAACTGGTCTGATGGAAGCGAGGGCGTGCGAGGCGAACGCCGACGGCGAACATACGCTGATACGGATGTTGTTGCGCCGGTTGCAGTGAGAGACGCAAGACGGCAAAGTGCCGACTAACCTTGCTTTTATTCGAGCTGCAAATCGCTACTTCGGAAGAGGCACAGCATACATCTTGAAAGTTCCGGGATCTTTGTCTTTCATGGCCGGGTCCTGCATGTAGTTGAGCTTGCCTTCGGCGACCCACGCCATGCCCTTGGTAGCCGTCACAGCAGGAGTGCTGGCCGAAACTTCCTTGAGGGTTGTCAGCACGACGTTGTCTCCATTGAACGTGACCAGCGACATCTTGCCGGAATTCTCCGCTAGCAAGAAGCGCCCCTTGCCCAGGGCCCTCATGCCGTCCGGTCGATCGAGCGCCCGTGGCAATGTTAGGTCGGTGACTTTCGTGGATTTCCCGTCGGGCCCGAGGTCCACACGCAAAATTTTGTTCGCCGTCACGCTGTTCACGTAGAGCGTCGTTTTGTTGGCGAAGGCGAGCCCGTCGGCTCCGGCCAGCAGTGGGTCCTTCGCGGCAACGTCGAGCGCCTTCGCTCCAGGCTTCAACATGTCGACGGCTCCCCCAAACGTGTCGGTGATGTAGGCCGTTCCGTCGGGCGCGACTGCGATGTCGTTGCACAGAGTCCTGTCACCCGGCAGGGTATAAGAATCCTTGGCCGCGCCAGTCTTCAGATCGAAGGTTTTCACTGCTGTCGGATCGCCCGTGGCCCCAAGCTTGTTCGAGCAGACCCACAGCAGCTTGTTCTTCTCGTCCGCGAAGACGCCGAGGACGGAGTTCAGGCCGTTGGTGCCCGCTTTGATCCATTCCTCTGCATCGGTCTTGCCGGGCGCGATGCGAAGAATGTTGCCGTGCCCGAGGCTGCCGACGATCAACGTTCCGTCGGGCGTCGAAGTGATGCTTTCGGGAAACACGCGCGTGCCGGGAAGCGTGATTTCGGTCACCTTCTGCGCGGCGAACGAAGCGGCCGCAACAACAAAGAACGCAACGATCCCCGTCGCGCGAACGATGGCCTTGCGGAGTGGAGCTGGCATCCTCAGTCTCTCGTTCTCGGAATCGTGATGTTCGTCAAAAAACGACGCAGAATGTATCATAACCGGTGCAATCTGTATCCATGTGACGGCTCGAAGTAAATCGAACAGCACAGGTTGGAAGGTGCCTCATGGCAACGGTCGCTCCAGAGAAACCGACTGGTAAAAACTCATTGCCGGTGCGCAACCCGCGCACGGGTGAGATCGATACATACATTACACCGGCGTCAGCCGAAGAGATCGCCGCGATTTGCGCGAAGCTGCGGCAAGCGCAGGAGCGGTGGGGGCGTGCGCCGATCACGCATCGCATCGATCTGTTGAGCCGGTGGGCGGATCGCCTTGAGACACACAAGCGAGCGTTGAGCGCGGCGGACTCAGTCGATACGGGGGGCGGCCAGATCTCGGAGGTGGCGCCGAACATGGTGATCGGCAGCATTCGGCGGCTATGCTCGGCGGCACCCGCGATTTTCGAACAATTGCGGCGCTCCGGGGTCGTCCAGCGAACACCGCACATCAAGTACGACACGAATCTGCGCCCGTACCAGGTGGCAGGCATCATCGGGCCATGGAACGCGCCGCTGATGCTTTCGACGCTGCACGCCATTCCGCCACTCTTCGC
Source organism: Candidatus Acidiferrum sp. (assembly GCA_035622585.1). Lineage (GTDB taxonomy): Bacteria > Acidobacteriota > Terriglobia > Acidiferrales > UBA7541 > Palsa-295. Next base: position 19,245 of record DASPVC010000018.1, on the reverse strand, counting down.
AGGCTGCGCGGTGATCGTCAAGCCAAGCGAAGTCGCGCCACGGTTCGTTAAACCGATGATGGAAACCATTCGCGAGGTGCCCGAGTTGGCAGAGGTATTGACTTTCGTGGTCGGCGACGGGCATACCGGCGAAGCAATCGTCGAAAATGCGGACATTATCAATTTCACCGGCAGCGTGCCGAACGGGCGCAAGGTCGCAGAGGCGTGCGCGAGGCGCTTTATTCCGGCGATTCTGGAACTGGGCGGCAAAGATCCGGTGATCATCACGGCATCCGCAGATCTAAATCGCGCAGCGAAGGCGGTGGTGCGCGGGGCCGTTCACAGCACAGGACAAGTGTGTTTCTCGATCGAGCGGATTTATGTCCACGAGAGCGTACACGACGCTTTCGTCGACCTGCTTGTGAAAGAAGCGAACCGCGTCGAGCTGAATTACCCAGACCCGAAGCAAGGACACATCGGTCCATTCACCTTCGAGCGACAGGCTGCGATTGTGGATGCACACATCGACGATGCGCTTTCCAAGGGCGCCGAAATCCGGACCGGGGGAAAATCCGAGAATCTCGGCGGGGGTTTGTATATGCGCCCAACGGTGATCACCGGCGTGAATCACGGGATGAAGATCATGGTCGACGAGACGTTTGGGCCGGTGATGCCTGTGATGAGGTACTCGACCGAGGACGAGGCAGTACACCTGGCAAACGATACGTACTTCGGATTATCGGCGGCCGTGATTGCCGACACGGAAGAAGAGGCGCGGCGTATTGGCGACCGCCTCGACGCGGGCCTCGTAAGTCTTCAGGATACTTTTCTTACGTTCGCCGGATTCGGAGCCAATCTGCAGCCGGACTCTTTCAAGTTTTCCGGGATTGGGAGCCGCGCAGGAATTCCGGCTTACCTGCGACGGCAAGGGGTTCTCGTGAACACGGGCGAAGTGGCGTGCATGGTTGAAGAGAGGCTTCAGTCTGCTGTGTGAGGCGCATCGCCAATCTGACAGTTGTGGAAGGCACTGCTGGGCGAGTTCGACGAGTGCCTGGAGATCATGACGCGTGCGTTTGCGCGGCCCGCGAATCCGGATAGCGAGAGCCCCACGGCGGCAGTGGAAGCTGGAATTCGCCGCGGATATTGCGCGCTTCACAACGGCCGGCAGCTCGGGGACGTGCTGGACCGAAACGGGCTGGTGAAGAATGTGGGTTGATCTGGCGGCTCACGCGAAGACCCGCCCACGCCCCGCTCGCCGGGCGCTCAGCGGTATTTGACGTAGAGATCGGGAAGCTGCTTCTTCAGGTTGGCGACCTTCGGCAAATCGTTGATCAGGATGTACGGATTATCAGGATTGCGGACGGCGTAGTCCTGATGATAATCCTCCGCGCGGTAGAACGCCCTAAAGGGCACGATTTGGGTGACAATCGGTCTTGAGAAGACTTTCGCCTCGGTGAGTTGGTCCACGTAGGCTTGTGCAATGCGTTGCTGATCCGGCGTCTCGAAAAAAACGGCCGAGCGGTATTGCGTTCCGACGTCCGGGCCTTGCCGGTTCAACTGCGTCGGGTCATGGGCCACCGAGAAAAACACCTTCAGCAGTTGACCGAGCGTAACTTGCGATGGATCGTAGACCACTTCCACCGACTCGGCGTGCCCCGTTTCGCCGCTGCTGACCTCTTCGTAGCTTGGAGACTTCACGCTTCCGCCGGAGTAGCCTGCGGTTGCGCGCGTCACGCCCTTTACGTGCTCGAAAACGGCTTGGATCCCCCAAAAACACCCGCCAGCCAAGACGAGCGTCTCTTGACCCTTGGTGGCGGCGCGTGCCTCATCAACCTTGGCATCGGGAAGGACGGTAGCTCCGCCCGCAAAGCTGTTGCCGGCCCAGTAGAAGAGCAAAAGCGCAGCGGCTGCAAACAGACATGAGTACCCCAGAGTTCGCTTCATCTCGCTTCTCCCTTCGGCGCGCAGACGGGTCTTTCCGGCCGAGGCATTGCAAGACCTAGGCCTTCACAAATCGCAGCGCCAACGAGTTCATGCAGTAGCGCAGGCCGGTCGGGCGTGGACCGTCATTGAAAACGTGCCCGAGGTGCGCTTCGCACCGGCGGCATGAAACAGCCGTGCGCTGCATCCCGAAGCTGTCGTCTTCGGACTCAGCGATATTCTCCTTGGCGATCGGCGCCCAAAAGCTGGGCCAGCCGGTGCCGGAATCAAACTTCGTAGAAGAGCTAAAAAGAGCCGTATCGCAGCAGATGCAGCGGAACACGCCCTTCTCGTGTTCGTTGAGCAAAGCACCGGTAAAGGCTCTCTCCGTTCCGGCGTGCCGGGTGACCTCGAAAGAGTCGGGGGATAATTGCGCCTTCCATTCCGCTTCGGTCTTCCGAATCGCGGGAACGGTGACGACGTCCTTGCGTACGCCGTCGTCGGTGAACTCCACGATGTTGACTTGCTTCGGTGGCCCCGCCGGCGCAGCCGGCTCGGCTGTGACCGGTGAGGGCCTCGCATAACGCCAATAGGCTAGCCCCGCCAGTGCACCGCCCGTGGCAATGAGAAATGCCCTCCGGCCGACGGACCTGTTCTCGCGATTGTGCTTCAGCATCGAGTCCTCCGGATTATCAGCCAAACGTAAACGCATAGGCTTGTACGCCCGAATCGAGAAATTGGATTTCGAACGTGCGATCCTCCACCTTCCCTTTTTGGCGTATGAGCTGGTAGAGGCGGTAGCCGGTCACTGTGCCCTCGCCGCTGGCGTTCGTGTCGGCACCGTGATCCTGGGCGGGCGGTGCGCCATCCACCAGCACGCGGAATCGTATCGGCATGCCATCCTTGCCCGGTCCTAAGACAAGGTGCAGGTCGCGCGCATGGAAACGAAACACGATCTTGCCTGGCGCGGAAACGAGCGCCGCGTGCTCTCCGCCCACGATCCATTTTCCGGCAAGTCCCCAGTTGTTAACGTCCATTCGACCCGGCGCACTGTACGAGGCCTCGGCGTCGCGCAGGATCTTTTCAGGCGAAACGTAGTTTTCCTGCCGCTCGTATCCTATGTAAGTCTCCGGCGATTGAATGTCATCCGTGTCCGGCGCGGCTGTCGCCCCCGAGCCGCTCACCTGGACGAGGCCCGCAACCTTCAAAGTTGCATCCTTCTGCTTGAGAAGTTCCTGAATCACCTCTTCGGATTTGTCATATTCTCCCTCTCCGAAATGGTGGTAGCGAATCGTCCCTTGCGCGTCGATGAAGTAGTGAGCCGGCCAGTATTCGTTGTTGAATGCTTTCCAGATGCCGTAATTGCTATCGATCGCGATTGGATAGGTGATTTTCAAATCCCGGACGGCTTTCGCGATATTCCCTTGGTCCTTTTCAAATGCGAACTCGGGCGTATGAACGCCGATGACGACCAGGCCATCGTTCTTGTACTTCTCGGCCCACGCTTCCACGTACAGGACCGCTCGAAGGCAATTGATACAGGAATAGGTCCAGAAATCGATCAGGACCACTTTGCCGCGCAAGCCGGCTGTCGTGAGAGGCGGGGAATTGAGCCAAGCGACCGCTCCGTCGAGGCCGGGAAACCGCCCCTCCTCGTCGAGTTGCACTTTCTCTACTGCGGCAAGTGTTTCGCTTCCTCGCGCAAAGGCTACGGGGTGCAAGTGATCGACCAGCCGCTGCTCGAAACCAGACGTGCCGCCCGCGAGCGAGACTCGCCTGAGAATCCCGGTGTCCCATCCGAACGCAATGGCGATGACGCCGGCCAGAACGGCAATCCCCAGTCCGCGGCGAATCCATTCCTCAGCTCCCAGCGATCTCTTCATCAGTGCAAAGACTCGGTTCCCGGCAAGAAGCGCCACGGCTAGAGAAAGAGACGCGCCGGCCGCGAAGGAAAGCAGCAAGAACACCGTTTGCGCGCTCGCGCCTTCCACCGCGGCACCCGTGAGAATCAATCCCAGGATCGGCCCGGCACAAGGAGCCCATAGCAACCCAGTCGATACGCCCAGAATGAGCGACTGGGCGACGCTCGGCTCGGCGCCGCTTCGGTTCTGCGCGCTCGCACCCACTCGCACGAATGGGCGCGAGAGAATCTCCGCGAGGCTCGGGAATACGAGCGTCAAACCCAAGACCGCAAAGATGACGATTGCCACAATCCTGCCGAGCTGGTTTGCGCGGACAATCCACGCGCCTGCAAACGTCGCCACGGCTGCAACCAGCGCAAAAGTGGCGGCCATGCCGGCTAGCAGAGGCAGGCCGCTGCGACGGAATGGTTGGTCCGCGCGGGAGAAGACGAATGGCAACACCGGAAGAATACAAGGGCTGACAATCGTCAGGATTCCCCCGGCAAACGCCAATGCGTACAGCAGCATTCCGTTCCCCCAAGCCAAAACTTTATCACGTTCAATCAATAGCGTATCGTATGCTCGACTCGGATCGACTGGAACTGTCTAGGGGCGGCTTTCGAATTGAAGACAAATGGAGTGAGCGAAAAAAGAGTGATCGTATTGCAGCATGCCGCGAGCGAGGACCTCGGGACGATCGAGAACGCGCTGCGGAGAGAGGCGATCGAATTCCGATACGTGAGGACGTTCGAGTGCCAGCCGGTTCCGAAAGATCCAGACGCCTTCTCGGCCTTGATCGCATACAGGACTCAGGAAGAAACCGGGAAGGTGGGGTTCCTGCGAAATGAAGTTCGAGAGAACGTCACCATACGCGAACCGTGATCAAATAATTCGTGCCGCCCTCCTTGGCCTACCATCCTCCAAACCAAATCTTCGTCGTGCACAACGAGGCCGCCAAGAAGTTCGACACCGTGTTCCATCAATATCGGCGTCAAGGGTGTGCTGGGCCCTGCAACGATCACCCGCGCTTGGCGGCTGAGTTCGAGAAGGCGGGGCAGCGTCTTGTTAATCAACGCGCTCCCCGTGATGATCACGACATCCTGTTCTCCCAGGATGTATTCGCACGCCGGATCTGGCAGATCACCCGGTCCCGGACGGCGCTCAAAAATCGACAACTCACACACGGCCGCGATGCGCTGCAAATTGAAGAAATGCCCAACGACTGCCACTTTCTTCCCTCGCAAATCGTCGAGAACCCGCGTAAAGACATCCTCGCTGGCGTTTGGGTCCGATAACGAACCCCAAGCACGCTGCAACGTGGTTGGCGCGTTGAGGTGGGAATTGACGGCGGCAAGCCCGAGGGCCGCCTCATACCAGTCCCATGACTTGATCCAGCAGGCGAGGTCGCGCGTCTTAATGCCAGTTGTCCGCGAGGACTCCGGTAGAGTTCCCCAGTCCTCTCGTGGCCGCATGGCGGCGCCGACCCCGGTCGAGCGAACGAGAAACCAACTCAATCCCGCCAAATATCCCGAAACGACGGAATCTGGGGGCACCGAAGCAATCAACTCATCGTAGATCGTCCACATAAAACTTGTTCGCGATACCGAACTTCGAACGGGAACGCGGGGCAGATTACAAGCAATTGCCGATTACAGCCGCGCGAAACCTGTCACGCCGCGATCGAGCTGCTTTCCTCATGATTCGCTCCTGCGATGTTGGTACAATCGCCGCGCCATGCGCCGGGAGAAACCGACCGACTCGCACAGTGCTCCCGCTTCGACCCGCCGCTCTTTTCTCGCATCCGGTATAAAACTCGGTGCCACATCGATCGCCCTGCCCGCTTTTGCAGCTGCATCTGCTGCCGCGCCCGCACCACCTGTGGAAACTTTTGAACTCGACGAATCGACGATCTCCGATCTCCAGAACGGCATGAAGTCAGGCCAATTCACCTCGCGCTCTCTCGTCGAAAAATATCTTGCCCGCATCGCGGTCGTAGACGGCCAGGGACCGACCCTCAATTCCGTCATTGAACTCAATCCCGAAGCTCTTTCGATCGCCGATTCGCTCGATGCCGAGCGCGCTTCGAAAGGCCCACGCGGCCCGCTTCACGGAATTCCAGTCCTCATCAAAGACAACATGGGCACCGCCGACCACATGATGACGACCGCCGGTTCGCTCGCTCTTCTCGGCTTCGCGCCGCCGAAAGATTCAGGCGTGGCGCGCCGGTTGCGCGAGGCGGGTGCCGTGATCCTTGGCAAGACCAATCTCAGCGAGTGGGCGAATTTCCGCTCTTCTCATTCTTCGAGCGGTTGGAGCGGGCGCGGCGGCCAGACTCGCAATCCCTACGCGCTCGATCGCAATCCATGCGGATCAAGCTCCGGCTCGGGTGCAGCGGTTTCAGCGAATCTCTGCGCCGCAGCTGTCGGCTCCGAAACCGATGGCTCGATTGTCTGCCCGTCTGCGGCGAATGGCGTTGTCGGCATCAAGCCTACCATCGGGCTCGTCAGCCGCGCAGGAATTATCCCCATCGCGCATAGCCAGGACACTGCCGGCCCCATGTGCCGCACCGTGGCCGATGCGACCACACTCCTCGGAGCACTCTCCGCTGCCGATTCCGATGATCGCGCCACAAAATCTCGTCCGGAAAAGCTGCCTTCGGATTACACGCAGTTTCTCGATCGTGCGGGCCTGCGCGGCGCGCGGCTCGGGATCGTCCGCAAGGAACACGACTTCGATGAAAGCGTCGCCTCTGTTTTCGGCGCGGCGCTCGATGCCATGAAACACGAGGGCGCCGTGCTCGTCGATCCCGTCGAGATCGCATCGCTTGGACAATTCGACGACTCCGAGCTGGCCGTCCTCCTCTACGAATTCAAAACCGATCTGAACGCCTATCTGGCCGCTGCGCCAAACGCGCCCGTTCGTTCGCTGAAAGAAATCATTGATTTCAACGAGAAGCACGGCAATCGCGAGTTGCAGTACTTTGGCCAGGACCTGTTTGTAAAAGCACAGAGAAAGGGTCCGCTGACCGACAAGGCCTATCAGGATGCGCTCGCGAAAAATCATCTCCTCACGCGCCCGCAGGGAATCGATGCGGTCATGGACAAGCATCGCCTCGATGCGCTCGTCGCGATGACCGCCGGCCCGTCGTGGCTGATCGATCTCGTCGACGGCGACCACGACACGGGCGGAAGCTCGTCTCTCGCGGCCGTGGCGGGCTATCCCAATATCAACGTTCCCGCTGGTTTCGTTTTCGGTTTGCCTGTGGGGATTTCTTTTTTTGGGCGCGCTTGGAGCGAGCCGAAGCTTGTCAAGATCGCCTACGCCTTCGAGCAGGCTACGAAACACCGCAAGCCGCCCCAGTTCCTCGCCACGGCGAGTCTGTCGTCGAGGTCTTGAGTCGTGCAGGCAAGAGCCCGAATCGTGGAGGATCGTATGCTGCGAACTACTTTTCTTCTGGTCGTCCTGCTCCTATCTTCGATTCCGAGCTTGGCCCAGTCCGGCAGCGCTTCGTCCCAGCCGGTGCAGATTACGGGCGTGGTTCTCTCGCTAAGCGGAAACACCCTGGATGTAAAACCGGCGGCGAGCCCTGCCGTCTGGGTGACCTTGCCGGACGATCTGAAGGTGGATCGCGGCGGCCTGAAGCCGGGCGCCGACGTGTCAGTCGAGGCGCGCTGGGCCGAAGTCTGTTACGTCGCAACCAAGGTCACAATTCAGAAGTAGCCCATTCGAATTCTTGCCGCTTACGGCTTCATCGCGCCAACCGGCTGTCCCGGCGGCGGCGTGAGCTGCGGCGTGTTCGTGAATTCGTGGACGTGCATCACGGCGATGAGCCACGATCCGTCGCTCTGCTTCGTCATGATCAGGCTGTGAAGCCCCTTCCGCGTGGGCCGCACGGTCCCGTCAGTATTCTTCGCACCGGTCATTTCCCAGTCCACGTCCACCGCCGCCACGTCCGGTTTCACAAACCGAACCGTCCGGACTTTGCCCGTCTGATGCGTCTCGCTGTAAACGCCGGTCATGAAGGGCCCGAACATCGCCTCCATCCCGGCTCGTCCGTGCGTCAGGGTCCCGAAGTTGTTCACGAAATCGCAGTCGTCCGTGTACGTCATCGCCACAGCGTGCACGTCGTGTTTGTTCCATTCGTCCATATAGTTCTGCACGGCCTTTTCGATCGCGGCGCGATCCATTTCCTGCGCACCTCCAGCAGCCGCATTCTGTGCTGCGATCGCACACGATGAAATCGCCATGCTTGCCAACAGCACCACAGTTCGCCCCAATCCTCGCATTTCTTTCCCCTCGCTCTGCGCTCGGTTCGACAAATCGCCCTCTGCGTCTCTTCAGCGACGCCGAAGCTTACCTCCCGTCAATCCCATATGCAAACGACATTGCCGCCCGCACTCAACAAATCGCCTGCTCCGTTGAAGATTTCCAGGCGCCTCGGCGTTACAATCCGCGTGCCACCCTTTCGGCGGTTGCCGCATCTTTCAATTGGAGGCGCCCTACATGATCCGCTTCGCCCAGCTGCTCTCGCGCTCAGCCCTTCTCGCTTCAATTCTCTTTGGCACTTTTCCGCTTCACGCCCAAACACAAGCGAAGCCCGCGAAGGTACCGGTCACAACGGTGGTCACCATTCTCGGCCCCAATTTCACGGCGCCGCCCGCGCTTGGCAAATCGGACGTGGTCGTGCATACCGGCAGCCAGCGCGAGGACGTCATCGACTGGACTCCCGCGCAAGGCGAGAAAGCAGGGCTCGAGCTTGCAATCCTCATCGACGACGGCGCTGATTTCGCCTCGCACCTCGACGAAGTGCGTCGCTTCATCCAGGCGCAGCCGAAGTCGACAAATGTTGGCTTGTTCTACGCCAGCAGCGGTATGACGCTCACAGTCTCACCGTTCAGCGCCGACCACGATGCCGCCGCGAAAAAACTCCGGATCACGCTGGGTCCAACCGGGACCTCGACCAGCATCTATCTTTCCCTGATCGACGTTCTGAAGAAGCTGCAATCGATGCCCGGCCGCCGCGAGATTCTGATCATTGGCGACGGCCACGACCGCCTTCGCGGCGACCTGCCGGAAAGCCCCGATCTCGATAGCGCGATCACGAGCGCGCAGAAAACCGGGATCGTAGTCCACACTCTCTATGCCCGCGTCGGTCGCCTCGGACGCACTTCCTTCCGCCTGACCCTCGCGCAGAGCAATCTCACCCGGGTTGCCGGCGAGACCGGCGGCCAAGCGTTCTTCCAGGGCATCGAGACGCCGGTTTCATTTACGCCGTTTCTTGATCAGTTGGACATGGTGCTGCACAACCAGTATCTCCTGACGTTTACCACGGCTCGCAGCACCCGACTCAAGGGCGAACTCCGCAGCTTCAAGGTCACCACGGAGCAGCGAAACATCTCGATCACCGCCCCGAGCAGGGTTTTCGTACCCGGCCCCGCAAAATAGCGTGATCTGTCTCTGACTCTTGGGAACGCCATTCTTCGGAGCGGCGTCCGTCTAAGTGCGCTCCGGTACCCCCGGCGATCCAAGCTAAGTGTCTGGACACTTCGCGGCGAACAATGCTACACATACGCCGCAAAACGCTCGTGCTGCGCAAAAAGGCCATAGTTCGCGGTCGAAATCGCCGCTCGGTTTGGGGAGGCAATGTGAGCAGAGAATGGTTCTCATCGTCTAAGGCTGTGACTCTGGCAGCAGGCTGCGCGCTTTTGCTCGCGCTCGCCGCCGTGATCTTTTCTCCGTCCTCCCATGCCGCTCCTCAATTTCTGGGAACGAGCAAAGGCACCGTCGTCGGCATGGAGTTCGACGGCCGCATGGTTTCCGACCTCGACAAATCCGTCGCCTTTTACAAGCTGCTCGGCTTCACCGAGGTCCCCAACGTCGACAAATCTTGGCGCAAGGACGACGTGTTCAATCGCATTCATGGCACCAAGGGCGTCGAGTCGCGCATGGCGAAACTCCAGATCAACACCAATTTGGGCGAGCAGACGCCTTTCACCCTCTATCTGCGAGAATTCAGAGGCATACAGCGCCGCAATGTCATGAAGGGCAAGACCGCCTGGGAAATGGGCGCAACTCACATCGATCTCACCGTTCCCGACGCCGAGAAGCTGTGGGCCGATCTGAAGGCCGCCAACATGCTCTGGCCGCGCACGTGGGATGGCAAACTGATTGCCCTGCCCGGAGAAACCAAAGGCACTCTCGCCTACATTACCGATCCCGACGGCATGGACGTCGAAATCGTCGAGCAGCGTCCCGCTGTGCCCGCTTCCAACGGACGACCCGCTCGACCGGCCGATCCTCCTGGTTTCAACCACATCGGCCTTGTCATTGTCGATCCGGACAAGGCGTTCGGCTTCTATGGTGCTCTGCTCGGCGAACAGTTTCCCACCGCGCCGTCGCAATGGATGAGCGGCGACTTCCTGGATTCCGCCGTTGGCGGGCACGGCAACATCATAAAAATCTTCAACGGCACATTTCCTCTCGCCAACGATCGCGACGCCCGCATCCGCTTCGAGATCGTGCAATACGAGAACCGTGGCAAGACGGTCGCACCCTACGACATCACCGACATCGGCGTGAACTACGTAGGCTTCGAAGTCACAGACATCGACGCGTTCATCGGGCGATTGAAGGGCGCGGGCATCAAGCTCGTGTCGGATGGCATCGTGGAGATGAAGGGCGGCTATCGCGTCGCTCTCGTCCGCGATCCCGATGTCGGCGCGTTCGTCGAATTCTACGAGCCACCGAAGAAATAACTTCGATCCTCTGCGGGCTGTGGCCCCCAGGGCGAGGGAACCAGGAACTGCCGGCGTGGTCCTCCTGCCCTGCTAGCGGCTACTGTGCGAGCTGCGCCCAAACCTCGGGCAGCACTGGCGTGCCTTCCGCTCTCACCGCGTCCAGCGCCTTCGGATCGAGTCCCAGTGCCTTCACGATCGTCGGTGCGACCTCCGTGGTTGCCGTTGGGGCCGAGACTGTCTGCGCCGTGAAACTTGAATTAGCTACCAATAGAATTACATTGGTATCGTCGTGTCCGAATCCGCCGTGGTCGCCTATCATTGTCGGGTCACTTGAATACGTCACGCCTACGTTCGGCGTCACGATAATGTCCGGTGTCCGTGGATCCTCACCCGGCCCAAGACCGCCCACGTTGTAGTTCAGCGCCAGTGTCGGCCCGTAGTAGATCTCGCCGAGACCGATCGCTGCCGCGTTCTGTTCAAGCAGTTGCACGGCTGCGGTCACGCTCGCACCCTTATTCAGCCAGAGCACAGACACATCGTCTTCGGTTGCGCCGATGCCCGTTGGGTTCAGCGGCGATTCCGAAAAGGGGATCATTCCAGCCTGGGCCAGCAACGTTGCTGGTGTGTTCGTGCCGTCAGCAACGTAAAGACTCGGATCGATCGGCGAGTCCCCATGCTTCGCCGTAATGACGATCAGCGTGTCGTCATAAATGCCCGCGCTCTTGAGCGCGGCGATGATGTCGCCGATCGAAGAGTCTACAAATTCGATTTCCTTGAGCAACTCATCGCTCGGCGCTGCGGCGGCGTTCTCATAGCCTCCCACGCCTACGCCCGGATCTGAGACGCTCTCGCCGATATACACGGCTTGGAAGTTCATGCCGAAGAGCACTGGCACCGACGCCGGCGCTCCGTCGTGAGTCTTGCCGGCAATCTCGTTGAGTAATGCATGCACCTTCAACGCGTCATAGCACTGGATGTTGTCGAAGCTGTTCGTCCACGACGAGAGGCTACTAACTGTATCGCGGATCGGCGAACACAAAGCGCCTTGCGAGGTCCTTATGCGCGGCAGAGCAATTACCGTCGAATCCACCTCTGGCGAATAGTAGTCGTTCAGGCCCGTGCCCCCTGGCCCCGCCGTAAACGAGTACGACGCGTGCTTGTCGATCCACGCCGTGTATCCCCCCGCTGCGTGGACTACGCTAAAAATTGTGTTGGTCCGGACGAAGTTCCACGGATACACCGGTGCGCACCCGCTGGCGGGATCCCGCACCAGTTTCCTCGGGTCAATCGAAGCGATGCCGCCTTCGGTCGCTGGGGCACCCGGTGCCCCGCCGTTCAGCTTGGTATCGTCGTACTCGATGCCTTGGTCGTAATCCGTTGTTGTTCCGGTCGGTAGTCCGTATGGCGCACACGGTCCCCCGGCCAGGCCGGTCCCCGTGGTAATCGTTGGCGCGTCGAGCGTCCGGTCATACGCCACGTCGTAGTAAAGCCCGGTCGTCTTGGGCGAGCCCCCGGTAACCAGTGCCGCCAGTCCGGGAAACGAGTCCGAAGGCTTCGACGACGAGGTGGCCACGTAGTTGATCCCCGTCTGGCTCAGGGCTGACAAGTTCGGGCAGTACGGATTCCCGTCGTTCACGCCCGCAATCCCGTGCGTACAGTTATACAAATCCACCGCGTGCATGCCGTCGATGCTCAACAGCAGCACATGCTTGATCGTCCCCGAGCCCACACTACTCGTGTCAGCCGCAACGCCATTTGTCGACGACGTCAGCGCCAGCGCTGCCGCCAGCACGGCTCTGCCCAGTACTAGCTTATTTGCCTTCATGTAAGCCCTCCACGAGAATCGCAGCCAGTATCAGCCGCCAGAGTTGGACGCAGGCGTTACTTCCCTGTGAAATCTCAGCTAATTCTGTCCTGGCACAGCCCCCGGTCGCCAGAGGAGAGGACAACCACAATCGGACGGATTTTTTCCAACTGAGGTTTGACAGGGATTTTAACGAGGCGAAATGAACGAAGAATATCAGTTCTGTTGAGGAGGATTCCTGATGATCAGCAAAAGCAAGACATGGGTAGTGGCACTCGCGAGCACCGCGTTGTTGGCAGCATTAATCGTTCCGGTCGCGCGTACGCAAGACCGTGGCGGCAACGGGCGCGGCATTCGTCACGTTCTGCTAATCAGCATTGATGGCATGCACGCTCTGGACTTCATCAACTGCTCGAAGGGCATCAGCGGAGTCAACGGTGGATCGCCGTATTGCCCGAATCTCGCAGAACTCGCCCAAACCGGCGTAAACTATCTCAATACCTCGACTTCGAAGCCATCCGATTCGTTCCCGGGGTTGATGGCTCTTGTGACCGGTGGTTCTCCGCGCAGCGTAGGAGCATTCTACGACGATGCGTACGACCGTTCACTGGATCCCCCAGCAGCCACGACAGGCGACGGCTTGGCAGGCAGCCCCGGCGCCTGCGTGCCATTCACAGCGCCAATTGGAACTACAACGGAGTTCGATGAAGGAATCGACATCGATCAAACTCAACTGAATGGCGGCGCACCCAAGGGCGTTGACGGCGGGATTCTTTCCATTGATCCGAACAGGCTGGTACGCGATCCGGCCCAAGGATGCGCACCGGTTTACCCTTGGAACTTTGTTCGAACAAATACAGTTTTTGGCGTGGTCCATGCCGCCGGCGGCTACACCGCTTGGTCGGACAAGCATCCGTCATATTCCGCGGTTGCCGGTCCGGGGAACGGCACGAATCTCGACGACTATTATGCGCCGGAGATCAATTCGATTCCGGTGGCGTTGCCAGGCGTGAGCGCGGGCCCCACCAGTTGCAATCCTCTGCCCGATCAGACCGCAGTGTCAGCATCGAGCACCTGGACCAGCAGCTTCCAGAACATTCAGTGTTACGACACCCTGAAGGTCAATGCCATCCTGAATGAAATCAGTGGCAAGACCCACAGTGGTGCCGCGGCGGCTCCCGTGCCCGAGGTGTTCGGGATGAATTTCCAAGCAGTGAGCATCGGGCAGAAGCTGATCGAGAAGTCGCTCAGCCCAAAAGTGAAGGGCGGCTACCTGGACGCGCAGGGAACACCGAGTGCCTCACTTTTGAGCGAGATCGAATTCGCTGACGCCTCGATCGGCGAGATGGTTGCGGCGTTGAAAGCCAACGGCATTTACAGCTCGACCCTCATCGTTATCAGCGCCAAGCACGGCCAGAGTCCGGTGGATTCTTCCCGCTATCTGGGCATCTCGAATTCCGCGAACGATCCCATCACGACCTCTCCAGCCACGATCCTTGCGAACCTGCTGCCGTTTTCCGAGTCTCCCAACAATCCCACTGGACTCGGACCCACGGAAGACGATATCTCTCTGATCTGGCTCTCCAACTCGAGCCAGACCGCTGAGGCCGTCTCGATGCTCGAGAGCCAGTCTCCGGCCTCGGCGAACATCGCCGGCATTGGCCAGATTTTCTACGGTCCCGGCGTCGAGCAGATGTTCAACGCTCCCGGGCTGCCGCCCAACGGTGATCCGCGCACCCCCGACATCATCGTCACGCCCAACGTCGGTGTCACTTACTCCGGCAGCAGCAAAAAACTTGCCGAGCACGGCGGTTTCTCGCACGACGACACCAACGTAATCCTGCTGGTTTCGAATCCGGGCTTCAATCCCAAGACGGTCACGGCTCCAGTCGAGACGGCGCAGATCGCTCCCACGATTCTCGCCGCGCTCGGTCTGGATCCGTTCGCGCTCGACGCGGTCCGGATGGAGCACACTCAGTTGTTGCCCGCTGTGCAGTTCGGCGGCGGTCACTAGACTCGTCCCGATCCGCGCATTCTCGCGGCAGGAGAAACGAAAAGCCCCGGTTCGACGCGCGTCGGACCGGGGGCTTTCCTTTGTTTGCAAATTGCGCTCGCAGCTTTCTGGCTCTGCTGAGTAATGCTCCATTTATCAGCGATTCATCTTGCTGGAATAACCTCCGCGGAATCAGGAGTGGGTGTGTCCGTAATGAGCATCCATTTGGCGTGCCAGAATGGTCCGGCTTTCAAGAAGACTGATAGTTGTCGCGTTCGTGACCCTGTGCTTCGCCCAAGCCCATTCACTCTTAAATGCTCAGGAAGCTCCAGCTAGTCAGTGCCCTCGGCCGTCCCCAGGAAGCGTCGTCAGCGAACCGGAAGATTTGCGCAGCAGCAACGGCGTGCTGAGGGTGGATCTCACGATTCGCAATTCCCCGCAGCCGGACGGCTCAACCCGTTACTGTTACATCGACTCGAACGGCCACGAGTCGCCTAATCTGCGCGTGAAGCCCGGCGATCTCGTCATCTTGAATCTCAGGAATAATCTCACGGACTCCAGCCAGGCCGCCGCCGTGCCCGGCCATCACCACACGCACGCGCGTGCCGACGAAAATGCCTGCACCCGTGGCCTCATGACGTCGACGTCCACGAACCTTCATTTTCACGGGCTAACGATTCCGGCGACGTGCCATCAAGATGATGTCCTGAAGACGTCGATCCAGCCGGGCGATCCGCCCTTTCAGTACCGGTTTCGCATCCCCGCAAACCAGCCGCCCGGATTGTACTGGTATCATCCGCATGTCCACGGTCTCACGAAAGTGCAGGTGTTGGGCGGAGCATCTGGCGCGATCATCGTCGAAGGAATCGAGCGTGCGGATAAAGCCGTAGCGGGCCTGCCGGAGCGCGTGCTGATTATTCGCGATCAGGACCTGATGAACCCGAATGCGCCGCCCTCCAAATCCGAACCCGTTGTGCCGAAAATGCTGTACGACCGTGATGGGGACTCCGCGAACAACGGCACCGGCTTCGGCAAGCCCGCCAAGGACCTTTCGATCAACTTCGTTCCCGTGCCGTATCCGGACTATCCGCCCGCCACGATCAAAATCAAACCGGGCGAGCAGCAACTTTGGCGGGTGCTGAATGCCTCTGCAATTACGTATCTGAATCTGGAAGTTCTGTTTGACCGTAAGCCTCAGCCGCTCGGTTTGGTCGCTATGGATGGTGTGCCACTGAACGAGAATGGAATGCCGGCAGATTTCGTTGACTCGCAGACGCATCTGGGAGTGCCGCCGGGCGCCCGAGTGGAATTCATCGTGAAAGGGCCTCCGCTCGGCGTCTCGGGGCTCCTCGTGACCCGCAGCGTGAACACGGGACCGGGCGGCGAAAACGACACCAACCGGGCGCTCGCCACCATTACCGCTTCGGAAGACGCACCGGAGCCGCGCTCTGTGCTCTCCGCTGAGCCGGCTCCGCTCGCCCCGCCGTCCCAACCATGGTTGGGCAGCGTGACTCCCGTCGTTACCCGGCGCCTGTACTTCTCCGAAAAGCTGCTTGAGCCCGACAATCCCAACAGTGCAACCGAGTTCTACATCACTGTGGAGGGTCAGCCCCCGGCCCCGTTCGATCCAAGTTCAGGCGTTCCAAATATTGTCGCCAGGCAGGGGACTGTCGAAGATTGGATTATTGAGAATCGATCCAACGAGCTGCACGCATTTCATATTCATCAGCTCCATTTCATGCTCCTCGATTATATGGGCAGGCCGGTCAACGAGCCGTTTCTCCGCGATACGGTCAATGTTCCCTACTATGACGGCAAAGCGCTCACTTATCCCACCGTCCGGCTGCGATTGGATTTTCGTGATCCCAACGCCGTCGGCGACTTCGTCTACCATTGCCATCTTCTCGAGCACGAAGACAATGGGATGATGGGGCTTATCCGCGTCGAGCCCGCAGGGCCGGTTCAGAGTCTCAATCAAAAGCGGTCTAATCCCCGTGTGAAAAACTCCTCCGTGCGCCTCTGCGGTGTGCCGAAACTGCACACAGGTGGTGACTAACGCAGTCCCGGCGAATCGCCCCTGCCGCTCACTTCGAGTCCCTTAACGTGAGATTTGTTCCCCGTTTCACCAGTGGGAAATCCGTGCGTAATACAGTCCGAGTATCCCTGTTCCGTCCCAGCCGTAGTTACGACGAATAGGAGGAGGAATGTCTCTAAAGCGCGTTGCATCTAAGCTTTTGCACTGCTTGCGCATCGGGCTGGCTTCCGTTGCGCTCGTCCAGTTTATGTTCGGCGCCTCTTTGGCTAGCGCGGCTCCGCCACCACCCGCTTCCAATGATGGAAACACGACCTCGCCCATCAAGCACGTCATTGTGATTATTGGCGAAAACCGCAGCTTCGACCACGTCTTCGCCACCTACGTGCCGAAGAATGGGCAGACTGTGAACAACCTCCTTTCCGAAGGCATCATCGCGCTAGACGCGAACAAGAACGCGATTCCAGGCCGCAATTTCGAGAAGGCCCATCAGTTGGCGGCCACGGATACCGATACCTTCCTGCTCGACCCGCCAAAGCAGCTATTCCCGAGCGACCAACTGCCCGCACCCCTGGTCGGCGGTCCGAGCGGCGCCTACGGCTATTTCTCGGCCAGCAGCTATTGCGGGACCAATTCGCTTCAGTCGGCCGTGGCGTGCGCGCAACTGACAGAAAATGGCTTGCCGACGTATTCTTATTATCAGGACCTCGCCAGCGGCGGCACCCTGGAGAAGAAATATACGCCTGATACCCGGATAACCAACGTCACGACGTTGCCGGCCGGACCGTTCCAGTTGACCAACGGCAACACCTTCCTTTACAACGACTACGCAGCGAGCCCGGTCCATCGTTTCTATCAGATGTGGCAGCAGGAAAATTGCAGCCTGCTCCACTGGAGTTGGGACAATCCCTCCGGCTGCAACCACAAGTTGTTCTCCTGGGTCGAGGTCACCGTCGGCGCAGGTGCGGATGGTGTAGCACAGCCTCCGCTGTGCTCGACGGACGCGGACGTCACCCCTTGCTTCACGACGAATTACCTGCCGGCCGTTCCCAAGGCTACGACCACCGGTGAAGGCTCTACTGCGCTCGGTTTCTACAACGTTCAGCAGGGCGACGTGCCGTACTTCAAGAGCCTTGCGGATACGTTTGCAATGAGCGACAACTTCCACCAATCCGTTGACGGCGGCACGGGCGCCAACCACATCATGTTCGGCCACGGCGACGCGATCTATTTCTACGACCCCAATAGCGCAACCCCATACGTACCGCCGGAGGGTCAGTTGGTGTATACCGCGCCCTATAATGGCGGCCCGAATCCCGACGCTGGCATCGTGACTGAAATCGAGAACCCGAACCCGGCACCCGGCACCAACAATTGGTACACCGAGGACGGCTACGGCAATAGTTACAACGCCGGCTATCCGCCGCCCTATTCACCAGCCCCGGTTTCCGGTGGCGGATCGTACAGCGACTGCTCGGATCCATCTCAGCCGGGGGTTGGCCCGATCGTTAATTACCTCGCACAGATCGGCATCGATCCGCGCTGCGAAAAGGGCCACTACTATCTGTTGAACAACTACAACCCCGGCTGGTTCGGCAACGGCGCCAATGCCTACATTGACCAGAATCCGGCCAACACACCGTTTACGATTCCGCCGTCCTCGACGCCCAGCATCGGCGACGATCTGATCGCCAACCACATTTCGTGGAAATACTATGGCGACCAGTGGAACAACTACGTCAACGACCCGTACCAGCTCAATTGGGGATACAACGGGCCGACCGCCGATGAGTACTGCAACATCTGCAACCCGTTTCAGTACGACACCTCGATCATGGCCGACGCAGCCGTCCGCAACGCCCATGTTCAGGATACGCTCAACCTCTACTACGACATCCAGCACGGTAGCTTGCCCGCTGTATCCGTCGTCAAGCCCAGCGGCTACGTCGATGGCCACCCAGCCTCGTCGAAGTTAAACCTCTTCGAGGGTTTCACGCAGAACATCGTGCAAATGGTTCAGAACTCTCCCTACTGGAAGGACACGGCGATCTTCATCACCGAGGATGAGGGCGGCGGCTACTACGATTCCGGCTACGTTCAACCGCTCGACTTCTTCGGTGACGGCACGCGCATCATCTTCCTGGTTGTGTCTCCGTACGCGACCGGCGGAAAAATCTCGCATGACTATGCGGATCACGTTTCGATCCTCAAATTCATCGAGCGGAACTGGAACATTCCTCCGGTAACGCACCGCAGCCGCGACAACTTCCCGAACCCGATCGCAATATGGGGCAACCCATACGTGCCGATCAACAGCCCGGCGATCAGCGACCTGTTCGATTTCTTCGACTTTTCGCAAGACCCGGTCGGAGTCCCCGGCCACTAGTCTCCTCGGGATGGAAGGGACCGATGTCGCGCGAGCGGCTTCGGTCCCTTTCGTTTGCCTTCCGCGATTCTGAACCCCGGTCTGAAATCATCCGGATCGCTCCACGCCGAAAAACAAAAAAGCCCGATCCGATTTTCATCGGACCGGGCTTTGCGTTTGTCTGAGTGCTCTTACAACATCGGATGAGACAGGCCAGAACCCGTTTACCCTGAGAAACTGCCAGTGGCAGTTTCGAAGGGTTTGATTCTGCTCTGCGCGATTTCTCGCGCAAAGTTTGAGATCGCCGAGCCGGCCCCGTGAGAGGCCGTTGGAGCGCCGTGCCTGCTACCGACACAGGTCGTGCACTATTTTTTCTTTAGAAAGGAGGTGATCCAGCCGCAGGTTCTCCTACGGCTACCTTGTTACGACTTCACCCCAATCATGAGTCATACCTTGGGCGTCTGCCTCCTTGCGGTTGGCACGACGACTTCTAGTACAACCCACTTTCGTGATG
>DASPVC010000017.1:0-105619 GCA_035622585.1 Candidatus Acidiferrum sp. | reverse complement strand
TTCACCTCGGGGCGGGAGCGACCTCGATGGCGGATGGTTTGGCTGGAGACGTTCGGGGAGGAACAGCCATGCGAACTGGTTCTCGAACGCCCATTGCGAAGTAGTAGTTGTGAAGTCGTTCGATCAAGCTATCGCTCACTTCCTGTCCTCTGGCGATCAGGAGAACTCCCTTTGTAGAACGGACGTCCTGGGCGAATCGCATCCCAGGGGTAATCTCGCGCACGCGCAGATCGCAGTACCTCACTTCCTTGTCTTCGCCCCCGTGCGAATCCATGAACGCCTTCAGGATGGCGGGGTCGTACCAACCTTCGCGGCTGGCCAGCACGCTCAGGGAATCCCTCGCTTCGTGATTGGAACTCAGGTAGTCGAAATCCAGCACGATTTTCAGAGCGCGAGCGCCCCAGGGTAATGCATCACCCGTGATTCCGTCTCCGCACTTCTCGTCTCCCGCGTAGTGTCTAGTATGCAGGTGCAGAATCTCGCGCACGGGTTCGAGGCGCGGAATGTTGGCCAAGAGCTGTTCGGTCACTCGCGACGCCGAGTCGTACCTTGTGGGAACGGTTGGAGCGCTCGAGGACCAAGAGCTGATGGCGAAGGGCGAGGATCTCCGCGTGAAGCGCGGCTCGGGCGCGGAGGCCTTGCCGAATCGAGTGGAACAGCGAGAGAACGATCGCGAACATGCCGGGAGCAACGTATAGCGATACCCATCCAAATTCAACTGGCTCAATCAGAACGGAGTTTTTGGCAGGGACACGTATCTCCCTTATTTACTGGACGACGACCGAGACAGAGCTCGGTGGCGACGGATCGTTTGGGTTCACTACGCCGTAAACCGCGATTTCCGAGGAGGCGGAGTCGACGAACACCCTACCGTTGTCCACAACCGGCTGGCGAAAAGGAATCCAGTTACCCGAGCTATCCCGAGTTGCGTTTGTGTTGCTGCTGTAGAGTAGCGTGAGAGTGGTTGGATCGTATGCCTCAAGAACACCAGGCTTCGGGTTCGATGTGGAAGTTGGCCGCAAGACCCATGCGACCGCGTTCGATGTGCCATTGGCTGAAATCGCTATTGACGGGCTACGTGGACTGCCACTGATAGTTGTTGTGCTCCCGGTGAGCGCTGGGGATGTGTTGAAATTCGTCCCGTTGAATGTCCACGTCTTGAAATAATCGCCCGTGCACCAGGCGTACAGGGTGTTGTTGAAATAAACCGGTGATCCCCCACAACCGCCGCTAGGGTCAATGTTGAGGTATTGCACGATTTGCGCATCATTCGTCGCTTCATTGCCGAGTGAGGCCGTCGATAGCACCCTAAGGTCACCGTCTTTGTCCAGTTGCAGAATCAGCGTGCCGTTATCGAACAGAATTGGTCCAGTCGAGCCAAGGTCGGCGTCTTGTCCATCGTAGATTGTGCAATAAGAAGTCGTGAACCAGTCGCCAAGGTTGGCTCCCAACGCATTCGTAAACCGCAGGATCGACTCTCCGAAGGTCACTCCGTAGTTGCAGTCGCCCGTGTAGGCGTTTCCGGTAGCGTAGTAAACCGATCCGTTGCCATCAACGGCGGGAGCCATACCAGATTGCCAGACGCCGCCGCCCGATGTGGCGACCGCGAACGAACCATTCAAAGCGAGCGTAGACGCGGAATATGCCGTGACATAACCTACGTACGGCTGCGCATCGCCCCAAGACGCCCATCCGACGTAAATCTGCCCGTTCGCTAGAGCCAGTCCCGCGCGTTGGCTGTTTTCTGAACCAAGAATAGTCGCCGACGAGATCACCGCCGGGCCGAAGAACTTTTCGGCTCCGCTGCTCAGGTCCAAAGCGTGCAACCGGTAGATAAGTGCGGAGCTGGAGATATTTTCCGTGTACGTGACGACGTAAATCGTGGTCGTCGACGGGTCATAGACCGGAGTGCTCAGTATTCCGGTCGGATTGCCCACGAAAGTCGAAACCGTCTCTTCACCGCTCGGAATGAGATTCACCTCCCAAATCGGACTCACGGCTAACGTCGAGTCTGCATTGAACGCGTAAACGGTATCGTTCATCGTCGCCACGATTAATAGATCTGGCGATCCGAGGATATAAAGCGGCTGAGCGTACGGATACCCGTCCAGTTGCCACGCGAAGAACTTCTGAAACGCGGCGCTCGCGACGGACGCTGGCGTCAGAACGGTTTCCGAGGCGTTGACGCCCGCACGGCTTTGGTCGTAAGACTCCGTCGCAATCGTAATCTGGGCCCTAGCCGGTAGACACAAGGCGAACCCGAGTATCTGGAGTAGAAAAACTCGCATTTCGAATCGTCTCAAAAGTCTCATAATTCTTGGTGGGCGTTCGGCTCGGAGTGCAGATAAAACTAAATGCATAGGCCATTTGACCGTGCGTTCAGATAGGCGTAGGACACCCGCGATCTCGTTGTTTATGATTCGCCGTTTCACTGATCCAAGCTTTCTTCTCCGCTTCACACTTCAATCGTGATCCCCAAATAGGCGTTTGAAGTCGGCGGAAGTCTTCATGGCGCGGGTACCACTGCGGCCGCCTCGGGAGAGGCAAGGCTTTGGTTTGCTTCGCTATCGACGGCCGTAACTACATAGTAGTAGGTCGTTCCCGAAGTTAGCCCCGGATCGAAGTACGTTAGACCGGAAACGGGAGTCGAGTTAATCTGCGAATATGGTCCCCTGCTCCTGTTACTGCGAAACACGTTGTACCCCACGATCGGGTTTGCTCCGGGCGTCCCGGCCAGCCAACTTACGATTAGGGAATGTAGGACCGTCAACGAAAACGTTGCCTGCGCCCGAGCGCCCGCGCTGACCGTAAGTGTGAGGGCTTGGCTTGCCTGTTGCGCTCCCGAGCTAGAGCCAACCGTGAGGGTCAGAGCTTGAGTCGCATGCTGCTGCGCCTTAACTGGCATCGAGGCGAGAATTAAGAGCGCGACGAGATAAAGTAGTCTTCTCATTCTGGAATCCTCACGGCTTGATGGCACCCATTACGGCAGCCCAATTGCTCGAAGACATATTTCCAGAGGCCGTTTGGGGGTTACTGCTTGTGCTATTCAGAATCAAGAAAATTCCGTTTCCGTAGGATGCGGTTCCTAAAGATGTCGCTCCCGGCCAAGTTGGAGTTATAGGGTTGTTGTTAGGATTAAACAATATCGCGACGAAGAAATCGTTAGCAACCGAGGGAGTAAGCGGTCCGACTGACGGCGAAGTTCCGGTTCCGGAATTTGCCATACCGGCGCCGTCTACGCAAAAGGACACGGGGCCAGATAGATCCAACAGAACGGCGGTTCCGTAATTGTTTCCAGGCCATGTACCATTGACGCCGTTGTAGCCGCCGGACGAATTGCAGGCGTAAAAAATGGTGGCATGTTGGAAGGTATCCGAAGTCTGTGCAGTAACTAGTTGCGTAAATGTATCGGTACCGCCGGACGGCTTTATTGTGAAGCTGCCGCCAGGGACAGTTCCTTCTACCATCAAGACTACAGCGTCCCCAGGAGCGATGGCACTAGGAAGAGAAATGTTATCCGGTCCGTTATTCCAGTTCCTTAAGACTGGCGTGTTGCAACCTTGGACGCATATGATCGCTCCGCTGCTGCCGCCGCCACCGCTGCCGCCACCGCCACTGCTGCCGCCACCGCCACTGCTGCCGCCACCGCCGCTGCTGGAATCGGTAACCGTGACCGTAAAATTAAATGCGCCTCCAGAAGTGGGCGTCCCTGCAATCAGTCCGCCAGAGCTGAGAGAGAGGCCTGCCGGAAGGGCGCCGCTAGAAATCGCCCACGTGTAAGGCGGGACCCCGCCCGTAGCCTGTAGCTGAAAGGAGTACGCTACGCCCTCAGAGGCTGCGGGAAGGCTGGTCGTGGCAACCGCTAGAGCAGACTGCGCCCGGGAAATAAGGGGAAATTGCAAAAGCAAGAATGCGAACGTCGCGACGAGTCGTCTCATGCGCGTATTCCTTTTCCGACGTCACAATCTGTACCGCTTCATAGTCTTGATCGGCGTATCCAGCCGTCATCATGAATTTTCCTTCACGTCGGCCAGCGTACGAAGCCATTCAGGCCAGAATATGAATCCGTTACGCGGAAGGCCTGTAACAGTCCATTAATATCGGAAACTCGAACCGTAATGTCCAGCTTCATTTTCCAATTGCACCAATCCGGATAGATAATCCTTGGGAGGTTTCGTTCTGCGGATAAACTTCGCCTATCTGCCAGGTTCCCGTCGACGCGGGGGCGGTTTGCAAATCGGTTGGCGAGAAAAAAAGAGCCGCAACGACCGGGTTAGAAAATCGCGTGCTTCGAACTCTGCATCCGGTCTCGATGAGTTCCGGTGTGATTATCACGGAGGCGCCGGGGCCGTATGCCATGGCCGGACATAAGAGGCCCCTTGAACTTGTCATTCATCATCGATTGGCTCCGACGCCCGCTACTTCCAATCTTCAACTTCGAGCGTGGCCGCCGAGGGCGCGCTACGCTGGCTCTCCGTCACAAATGTCCGGTTAGATGCTTTGACGAGGCGTGGCAGTAAATGACGGTTTTCGGGTTGCCCGTCAACCCTTCGAAGTTGGTCCAAGCTCGCCGAGGTGTGGATCGTCTGCTCGACAATATCAGCCTCCGCCGAACGCTGCACGACGATCGCGTTTGGGAATAAACCTCCCAAGACGACGAACAATACACTGGCAGCTAGGATCCACCGCTCGCGCGGTAATGCGTCCGCCATCACCGTAAATCCCGTTCGACGCTTACCCAAGAAGAGGCGAGTGAACAAACGAAAAATGGTTACGGCATTCATCGCCGTGGCGATCGGCAGCAGCAATCCGGTGAGCGGATGCGAAGTAAGTGTTCCGTGGATCAGCAAGTCCTGGGAACAGAAACCCAGTGTGCCCGGCAAACCAACCAATGCCAGCCCGAGGATCGCAAACGACACCGCCAGGCGTGGCGCGTGCTCAGCCAATCCCAGATGCTTGCTGGCGGTCAGGTTCTCGCCAAAACGCACCTCGAGCAACCGCAGAATTCCGAAAAGACCCACTGTGGAGACCGTAACCACGAACCAATGCACCAGTGCTCCGGCAACGCCTTCGGCAGTCCGGCTCTCTAACCCGCTCAAGATACACGCGGACTGGCTAAGAGCGACAAAGGCGAGCAGGCGGCGAGGCGAATTCTCTGCAAGCGCTCGGATGGCGACATAAAGGGCGGTGGCGATGGCGAGATAGGAAAGTACCGGGAACAGAGTGTCCACATGCGGGAAAAGCGGCACAATCAGCTTGGCAACCAGCAAAGCTCCGAAATGACCGTTCAATAGAAGAGCGGTTGGGATTGCAGGACCACCCTCGGCCGCATCTGCCACCCATGCATGCGCGGGACAAATTCCCTTGCGAAAGATCACGGCAATTATCAGAAGCCCGAACGCTGCTATCCCGCCGGGGCTTTGGCCCTTCAGGTTACTGATCGAAATGACGCCTGTGGTGGCCGAGATTAGTCCGATGGCTAGTGCAAGAGCGAGACAGGAGAACAGGAGGCCAATCAAGGGACGCCATGTACGTGCACGGAACCACCCCGCCCACAAGAAGGGAGTGACAGACAAAATCCACCCGGCGAGCAGAACGAGCAGATTCTCAGTCGAATACGCGAGGAGCGTCGAACCGAGCAGGAACAGGATTCCGCCGACCGTCCCTGTCGTGCAATCGCGGCGCGGAAGCACCAAAGTCGCGCCGAGCGTCAGACACGAGAATAGCAGCATCAACGCTTGGTACAAGGACTCGCCCCTCGGCGCCTCCCATAGAAGCACGGCACTTGCGACGATCGACACGAGTGCTGCCAGACAACCGACAATGCGTGTGTGCCGCCGATAGCCCGCTAGGACGACAGCGGCGAGCCAAGGAGAGGCAATCGAAACACCGGTCAGAAACGGTGCACCGAGAACCCAGCTAGGAACGGACATTAGTCGCCCCTCTGTCCGGCCGGGCCGTGCAAGGAGATCGGCGCCACATTGCGGGGCCGTGTCATAGTCCAAGGCGTCCCGATGCGATCCATCTTTCCGAGATACACTGAGACCTGCAGCAAAGGATCAATCACCCAGCGGTCCAGGATCGTATCGAGATGGCCGCGGTCGAAAGCCCAACGATATAGCCATAACTGGACCCGCTCAGGCAGCAACTCCTCGATTTGCCGACCAGCCGGCGAGACATCACCTCCAATGGCGGAGTGCATTTGGTGATAATCGTGAAGCATCGACGGCGCTCGCAGAAACTGCATCGTGCGAACGGTGGCGTTTCCCAAGATGTGCGCTACCGCAATCCACTTCCATCCGAAGCCGATTTCTATGAACACCAGGCCGACTTGCGTTAAGGTGGCGTACGCGAGCGACGTTTTGGCGTCTGCGCTCGCACGCCCGACGATCGTGCCGTGGATGGCGGTAGCTACGCCGACGAAGATCACGAAAACGGAAGCGAGCACGGAATGTGCGAGCAGGGGTTGCGCCCGCAGCAGAAGGTATGCGCCGGCATGGATGGAGATCGCCCCGTAGAAGATGGCGCTCGACGGAGTCGGACCCTCCATGGCGCGCGGAAGCCATCCTGAAAAAGGGACCTGTGCGGCTTTTCCGGATGCCGCAAGAAATAGGAGAAGACAGACGATTACCGCCCGTGCGCCCGTCAGCGCTGGGAAGCCATGATCAAACGATGCCGTTCCTGCCCAATGATCCATGGCGAAAACACCCACGAGCAATCCAATGTCACATGCGCGATACACGCCAAACACTCGGAGCCCGTTTTCGACAGGAGCCGCTCTAAGCTGGAAAAACCCGATCAACAAGACCGAAGTGATCCCTACGATTTCCCATCCCGCTGCCAGCAGGTCGAACGAGCCTGCCGCGAACGCAAGCAAAGATCCGAACGCGAACAAATGCAGCAAGAGAAAAAATCGTACGAAGCCGGGCTCGCGGTGAAGATAGGTGGCCGAGAACTGCCCGATGAGTCCTGACAACACGACCGCCAGCGCGAGAAAAGGCAGCGAAAGCCGATCCGCCATCAGCACCAGTGGAAAATGGTAGTCGCCTACTGCAAACCAATTGCCGAAAGCGACCGTAACACCCTTTGACGCGGATATGACGGTCCAAGCTATCGCCGCAATTCCCAACGAGCAGGCGGAGAACGTCAGGCCCGTTATCCAGGATAGAAAGCGCTCGCCCGGAGTCCAGCCAAGCAGCCACAGCAACGCAAACATTCCGAAAACGACACCAGGCGCTACGACGACGAAAACCAAAATGGCTTGCGAATGATTCACTTCACGCGGTCTCCTGTCGCTGTTTGAGGTGTCTGAACCCAGGCCATCGGAAGATGTTGGAGCTTGCCGGCATACCATTCATGGGACGAAAGCGCCACTGGAAGGCGTTCCAAAGCCTCACGGAACTCTTCAAATCCGTCATCTCTCAGCACATGAACGCGGCCTGAGTCCGGGTCCATCGTTGCCAGTCGAATCCAGCGATTCTTCAGGAGTTGCTTCAGCGAGGCACTGGCGTCGATTACGGTGTGCAGCCTGTCAGGCGTCGTCTCGACCACAAAAAGAATTCGCACAGGCTCGTGGATTTCAACCATCTGCCAGGGTAATCCGGTACGTAGGTCGCTTGCGTGGCCGTCCATTACTCCTATTAAGCTCGTGACATTGTGCGGCAGTTTCGTGCCGCATCCGTATCGATCGTTGTCAACGAACGAAAAGTAGTACTCAAGACTGATCCCCGCGCAGACAGGAACCACCGCGGCAAGCAGCGCCGAAACGCTGTGATCGCCGGGATCCAGTTCGGCGTCATAAGACACCAGAAAGGCGCGTCGGTCGAGAAATAGTCCGCGAGTCAGGCTGCGCCGACCAATCACGCAAACGGAATTCGTGCAATGCCCGTACTCGGGTCGCGGTTGCGCGAGATGTTCACTGCGTTCCTCCACATGACGAAGCGCTTGGCCTGCATCCGCATCCGGATCGCACGATTCGAATCGCCGTGCCCGCTCGAGTGCGTTCAGCGCCTTCGCTTGGTCCAAGGAACTGCGAATCGACTCCAAATCCAGTTGATGCGTGGAGGGAACGGCATCAAGATCGAACAGTTCAACGTCGTCGCTGCAGGTATCGTGATAGCCGCCGATGAACCAGGTGTCCGCGGGAATTTCGATGCCTTGCTCCCGCAAGCGCTCGCGGACCTCCTGCCGATTGGCCATTGCGGCAAAAAGTCGCGCGTTAGGACCGCCGCGCCGTCCGCCGCAAGCCCCGCAGTCGTGTGCCGACTCATGGGGGTTGTTGAGGCTGGTCGATCCGTGGCCCAAGATCAGCACCAAGCGGGCAAATCTGCGTACCAGACCAGCCGGACGCAGCACGCTGGCTACTCGTTCTGTTTTTTCTTCCGGAGCGAACCCCGTCAACAGACCTGCCACCGCACTTTGGGACTGCTTGGTGTTTCGCATCAAGGTGAGTTCGGTTCGGGGCTCAGGCAGAAACGCTCTGTTAAGCCAGTCGCGCAGGAGGGCGTAACGTCGTGGCGCGAGGAGGTGGCCGATTAGGGGAACTGCCGAGAGCAGGCCGAGCGCTGAAGTCGAAAGCCAGCCTCGCACCAAGGTCTTGGAAGAGACGAAGGAATTCCGCATGAGTAGTCCGAGAATTCTCCTGCGCCAGCGACGGCGTTCGAGCAACTCGCTGTCTTCGGGTCTCGGCTGTTCCACCACGGCGTGCTCGGGCTTGACCACGACAGGACAGAACGCCGCGGTCTGCGCATCGTCGATTCCTTTATAGTCGACGGCCACGCCAAAGTAGCCAGCGGCGCTATAGGTCTCGACGCGCGGATCCGCTTCCTCGAGCGCGCGCCGCATGGACTCTTCCCGCTCGTCGATGCAGAAAAATACTTGGGCAGGAGGCCTTCCCTGTTGATCGAATAAACCGCGGTATTTTCTGTGACTGGCCAGCCCTCGGAGAATTTCGCGTTCGTGCCACCGTTCATAGGCGAGGTGGAGGATTCGCCGGCGTTCCAATCCATTGAACGCTTTGACTTCACTGACAAACGCTGCCCACTCGGGCTCGGAGAGGTTGTTTACTTCTCCAGCCGAAAGTCTGAGCACGCGGGCCGCGTCATAGATACGTGCTGTCCGGCTCAGACGCCGTTTCTCTTGCGTCTTCAGCGGGCTCTCTTCAGGAATTGCCTCGGCTGCGCCCCTGCGCGATGCTACCCGGGACATGGTCAGCCGCACGGCGAGAAAATCCATCAGCGAACAACGGAGCGTCTTATGCGGCGCTAGGGCCGGATCTTTCTCGAGCCTGTGCATCAAGCCCGCCCAGCCGGGCAGCGCCAGAAGTTCGGCTTGGAGAATCTCGGGCCATTCGACTTCTCGGAAGCACTGACTATCGAGATAGTCCAGGACCGCGTCCGCGGCGGAAAAGGAGAGACATTCCTGCCTTCCAAACTCGTCGTCCAGCCCAACCAGATACTTGGGAAAAATTGCGCCGTGCCGGGAAAACAGTGTCCGAACACTTTCATAAAAGCCCTTGTCGCGGTTCGGCATAGGCCAATAGGCAGTGCCCTGATCCAAAAAAACCGAACAGAGCCGAATCAACCACGGGTGAATCACGTCGTCTACAGGTCGAGGGGAAGCCGGTTCTTCTTCATGAGCCACCGTGCGCGCAAAGCAGGCCTCAAACAGTGTGCGCAGCGCCGGGCGCCGAAAGTCTTTGGCCAAATCACCCTGTTCGGTGCGCCAAACAATGGTTGCAGCATCGAATTCTCTAACTCCGGGTGTAATCATCGCTCTGCGAAGCGAACCCCGGCTCAAGCGCGCAAAGACGAGAGAATCGGGTTCCCGGTCGAGGACAGCGTCGACATCCACGAGCAGGATCCGCCCACGGGCCAGCTCGGCTCGATAAGCCGCTTCGCTCATGTACGGCTCGGCGCCGAACAACTGAGCCGCGTAAATTACCGCTTCCTCGAAGGACAGGTGTTCGAAGGCATGCAGCGTGTTGTGATGAACGAAAACGCCAATCGGCCCCTGCATCGGGAGTAAGTGTGCGGCATGGTCAACTGCGCAACACAAGCGATCCAGGCGGGACTGCTTCGATTGACTGTGGTCCGTCATCGGTGCGTTCTGAGGCGAGGTTTTGGCTTCTCGCTTGCGACTTCATGCAGCATGTTCACAGTGTTACTGAGCTGAGCGTAAAAGTAGCGGCGCAGGATATCGAGGACCTCGATCAGCGCATGGTCGCGGATCGAATAGTAGACTTGATTGCCTGCTCTCCGGCTGAGAACGATCTGTTTGGCCCGGAGGACGGCGAGATGCTGCGAGGCGTTGGCCTGCTCGATGCCGAGCTTTTCGATCAGCTTTCCGGCCGATAGCTCGCCCTCGCGTAGGAGCTCGACAATCGCAATCCGGGTGGGATTGGCAAGACCCTGAAAAATCTCACTTTTGAACTGCCGCAATGCGCTGCTCATATAAGTCTAGTATATTCGAAACTACGAATATACGCGCGCGCTTGTGCCTAAACCTTCATGCACGGTTCCACAACCGGACGGCACAAGAAGCGGGCCGCATCTGCTTTTCTTTTGCCCAAATATCATTCGTGCCCAAAACGCAGTGATTCCTCATTGCATTCGGTATGAACCTTTGTAAAACGAGGAGAATGCCTGGGAATCGCGGCGGTGGACACTTACTCGAGCGACTTGCGGAAACGCAAGATGCTGACGCTGAGCATTATCAAAGCAAAGGCGGCCAGGAAGGCGACATCCGGCCACAGCAGATCCATGCCGATGCCTTTGAGATAAACACTGCGAAGGATCACCAGGACGTGGCGCAAGGGATTGAAGAAGCTGAGCTTTTGGAAAAAGGGCGGCATGCTGCTGATGGGCGTGCCGAAACCGGAGAGCGTCGTCATCGGCATGATGAAGAAGAATGCCGTAATCATCGATTGCTGCTGCGTTTTTGCGACTGTTGAAAGGAAGAGCCCCAGTCCAAGCCCAGACAGCAGGAATACCGTGACGCCGATCGCCAGCACGCCGACATGTCCGCGGAAAGGAACGCCGAACCACAGCGTGCCGACGAGAAAGAGCATCGTCGCATCGAAACAACCGATCAAAAAGAAAGGGACCGTCTTCCCCAGGATGAATTCCCAGCGGCGAATCGGAGTGACCATGACCTGCTCGAGCGTTCCAATTTCGCGCTCGCGCACCACGGCGAACGCTGTGAGGTTCATGATCAGGATGAGCATGAGATTGCCCAGAACGCCGGGAACGAAATACCACTGGCTCTCGAGGCCTTCGTTGAACCATGGACGCTCCTCCAGGTCGACACGAGGTACGAAGGAAACCAGTTGCGGCGCTGTCCCGCGCATTCGGTTCATCTGATAGTCCTGTGCGAATTGCGCTCCGATCTGGCCGAGATAGCCGAGCGCGACCAACGCCGTATTGGAGTTCGAGGCATCGACAATCACTTGTACAGTTGCCCCCTGGCCCCCTTGCAGGCGTTGCGCAAAGCCCGAATCGATTTCCACCGCCAGAATAAAATCGCCTCGATCGATGCCTCTCTGAAGTTCGGCGGATCGGACGGCGTACTTGTCGATTCGAAAATATCGGCTGGCGGCAAAATGGGAGACGAGTTCCCGGCTTTCTTGCGTGTTATCCAAATCCAACACGGCGAGGGAGACGTGCTTAATTTCCAGGGTGGCCGCGTAGCCAAAAATGACCATTTGGATGAGCGGCGGCCCCCAGAGCAGCCATCGCGTGTGCGGATCGCGAAGGGTCTGGATAAACTCCTTCGCGAGCATCTGGCGAATGCGCGCGAGAGCCTGGCGGAATCTCATCGCAACCTCTTTTGAAACGAGCGGGTAGCGAGGACCACCAATACTGCTGCGATCACTGCCAGGGCCGCGATCTGCGGCGCCAGCAACTGAACTTCCGTACCCTTCAGGAATACGTTGCGCAAAATGGTGACGTAATACCGCGCTGGCAGCACGGCCGTGACCCACTGGACGACAAGCGGCATCTGGTCGATGGGAAAAATAAATCCCGAAAGCAGGAACGTGGGAAGGAAAGTGGCGAGCAAGGCCATCTGGCACGCGCCGAGCTGGCTCTTGGCGGTAACCGAAATGAAATAGCCGAGTGACAAAACGACAATCAGGAACAGCATCGAGCATCCAAAAAATACGACCCAACTACCTCGAAAAGGAACACCGAACCACCAAAGCGCGGTTCCGCCGCACACCGCCGTGTCCACCATTCCGATTACGAAGTACGGAAAAAGCTTCCCGATCTGTATCTCTAGCTTGCCGACAGGCGTGGAGATCAGTTGCTCCATCGTCCCGCGCTCCCATTCCCGCGCGATCGTCAAGGAAGTGAGGTACGCGCCGACCACCGCCATCACCAGAGCCACCACGCCCGGAATGAGGTTCGCCATGCTCTCCAAATCCTCGTTGAACCACGTGCGGGGCTGAAATGTGACAGCCGGGACGCCACCTGCCAGGCCGTGCCGCTGCTGCCAATCGACCTGTATCCCAGCGGAATAGCTTTGGAGAATGCTCTGTGCATAGCCCATCCCGATGCTGGCCGAATTGTTGTCGCTTGCGTCAAGCAGGGCCTGCACGCTTGCTTGGCCGCTTGAGCGGAGCGTTTCCGCGAACTGAGGCGGCACAACGACGGCCACCGTGCACACTCCCTGGTCGATGCCTTGCACGACATCGCGATAATTTTCCGAAACTCGAACGATGTCGAAATAGTCAGTCGCTTGAAAATGCTTGAGGAGATCCTGGCTTGACTGCGAACCATCGCGGTCATACACGCACAGCGGAATGTGCTTCACGTCAAGATTCACTGCGTAGCCGAAGATGAAGAGCTGGACCAGGGGTATGGCCAGCACGATGAGAAGACTTCGCGGATCGCGGAGGATCTGGACTATTTCTTTCCGCGCAATGGCCGCAATGCGCCGCCATTTCATGCGGCTGCCTCCTTCGGCGCCTGCCGCGCAGAGGTCAGTGACACGAAGACATCCTCTAAGCTCGGGGGGATCGGCTCCACACGCGCCACGCGGAAGCCTTTGCCCTGCAATGTCTCTTGGATAAGTGGGATCGACGCCTTTGCGTCAGTCACCACGACATGGAGGCTGCTTCCAAACACCGCGGCGTCCAAAACGCCCGCCGCCGATTGCAAAGACTCAAGGGCCGGTCCGAGGGGCTCGCACTCCACCAGCAGCAACTGTCCCATCATCTTTTCGCTCTTTAGCTCCGTGGGCGTGCCCATAGCGACGATGCGCCCGCGGTCGAGGAGCGCAAGCCGGTTGCAATATTCGGCCTCGTCCATGTAGTGCGTGGTGACGAAAACGGTGACGCCCTCTCTGACCATGGCGTGGATCAGATCCCAGAATTGGCGGCGCGAAACCGGATCGACTCCCGAGGTCGGCTCATCCAGAAATACAATCGGCGGACGGTGGAGAACGGCGCATCCCAACGCTAGACGCTGCTTCCAACCCACGGGAAGCGCGCTAGTCGGCATATTCTCACGGCCCTTCAGCCCGGCCATTTCCAGCGCCCATTCAATGCGCTGCGGAATTTCCGCTGCCGGCACACTATACATCCCAGCAAAGAACCGCAGGTTTTCGCCAACGCGCAGGTCGTTATAAAGCGAGAATCTCTGCGACATGTACCCGATGTGCTGGCGCACCGCTTCCGGATTCTTCGCGACGTCGACTCCAGCGACTTCGGCGCGCCCAGACGATGGCTGCAGCAATCCGCAAAGAATGCGAATAGTTGTGGATTTGCCCGATCCGTTGGGACCGAGGAAACCGAAGATCTCGCCCTTCTCGGCCTCGAAACTGATGTCATCCACCGCAACGAACGTGCCGAATCGTTTGGTCAGATGTTCGACCTTCACGGATGGTGTTCGATCGTTCATGACGCGCTTGCCGGCGAGGCAGCCGCCGCCTCTCTCTCGACCGCCGAAACAAATAGGTCCTCGATGCTCGGCGTGACGGGTTCCACGGACGTGTACGCGACGCCCACCGCATCGAGATGCGTTCGAATCTCGGGCAGCCGGCGAGTCGCGTCATCGACAAAGATGTGGACTCGGTCGCCGAAAAGCAGAATATTTTTCGCCGCAGCAGCCGTGCAGAGCGCATCGCGAATGAGATTCGGTTCGGAGGTCCGAATGACCAGCACTCCGCCGGGAAACCTTTTCTTTAGCTCGTCGGGACGGTCGCAAAATAGCATGCGGCCCCGATAGATGAGTCCAACCCGGTGGCAGCGCTCCGCTTCATCCAGATAGGAAGTGGAAGTCAAGATCGCGACTCCGCCTGCGATCAAGGAGTAGAGGATGCGCCAAAAATCGCGCCGCGAAACAGGATCGACACCGTTGGTCGGCTCGTCGAGTAAAATCACGCGCGGTGTGTGAATCAGGGCGCACACTAAGCCGAGCTTTTGCTTCATTCCGCCCGAGAGATTTCCTGCCAACCGGCGGCGAAATTCCTGGAGGCCCGCCGCCGCCAAAAGCTCCGCCGAATGCTGCTCCCGTCTCTTGCGTTCGACGCCGAACAAGTCCGCGTAGAATCGAATGTTTTCATCCACTGTCAGGTCTTCATATAAGCCGAATCGCTGCGACATGTAGCTAAGGTCGTTCTTCGCGCCCTCTGGATCGTGCACTGCGTCGTGGCCGGCGACCGTCGCGGCCCCGCTGTCCGCGTCAAGCACGCCGGCCAATATGCGGAGCGTCGTGGTTTTCCCGGCGCCATCGGGTCCGACAAGACCGAAAATCTCTCCCGGACGAACATCGAAGCTCAAGCCATCCACGGCCCGTACCTCGCCGAAATTCTTAGTCAACCCGGAGATGATGATCGCTGGAGTGGAGGAATCCATGGCAACTTCCGCTACTTGAGCTTGATATAGGCATCTGCGGGCATGCCCGGTTTCAATTCGTGATTCGGATTCTCCACGTCCACTTTGATCCGATACACCAGGGTCACGCGTTCCTTTTCGGTCTGCACGCTTTTGGGCGTGAATTCCGCATCCGAGGCAATCACCGAAATATGCCCGCGATAAGTCTTGCCCGGATATGTGTCGGTTCGCACATCCACGTCTTGTCCCCAGTGCACCTTGCCAAGATCTGTTTCTGGGAGATACACACGCAGCCAGATGTGATCCAGGTCGGCCAGCGTTACGATCGGCGCGCCCGGTGATACGACCTCACCCAGTTCCGCCTGCCGAACCAGAACGACTCCATCGAAGGGCGCACGCAGCACCGTATAGCTGAGCCGAATGCGCGACATTTCCAGATTCTGGCGGGCCTGGCGGACATTCGAGCGCTCCACGTCGAGTTCTTCTTTTCGCGTTCCTTCGACGAGCTCGTTGTAAATCTGTTCAGCCCGCTCGAGCGTTGCCTGAGCTCTGGTGACAGCGGTGGCGGCCTGGTCCCGGACCTGGCCGGTAACTTCGTCCATTTCATACAGCGCCTCGTAGCGCGCGAAATCCTTCTTCTTCTGATCAAGGTCCGCCTCCGCATCGACGACCGATTGCTTGCCTGCTTCGATGTCCTGGACGCGGCTGCCAGCCAAGCCGAGGGCGAGCTGCCGGTCGCGGACGCGCTTCGTTGCGTCATCGACCTCGACTTGCTGCCGATAATCATCGCTGTCGAGCCGCGCGAGAAGGTCGCCGGCCTTCATGCTCATGCCTTCATCCACCGGCAAGTCGATGATTCGTCCCTGCACCTTGAAGCTCACCAGGCTCTCGTGCGCTTCGATATTTCCGGAGAGCTTCAGTTCGTTTTCAGCGGAGCGCCTGCCGAACCACTGGGGATAGAAGCGGATCACCAGAGTCGCCGCAAGGGCCACAACCAATAGAATCAGGATCAAGCGCCTCATATTTATTCTCGCTGGCCCCCAAGGGGATCCTGCTCAGCTTGATTCCCGGATCCGCCGAGGTACTTCTGATAGTTCTGTTCCGTTGCGCCCAGAGCGCGCGCCAGGGCTGCTCGCGCGTCCGCATGACGGGCGAGCGCCGCAATGCGATCATCCTGCGCCGCAGCCAGCGCGTCTTGGGCTGTAATCACTTCGATGTTGTCCGTCAGACCGTTGCGGAAGCGGTCTTCCGCCAACTTCAATTCCTGCTGGGCAAGGCTGAGGGCAACCTCGGTGACGGCCACCTGCTGCTCGGCGGACTCGAGATCAAGAACCGCTTTTCGGATGTCCTGCTCGATGCCGCGAGCCAGGTCCTCCACCTGATCGTTCAACCGCTGGAGGCGGCTGGCGAGTTGTTTCTGTTCGCCGTTGCGATCCCGGTCGAAGAGCGTGACCGAGATGGTTCCCTGGATCTCTCCGATTCCGGGCATCGATGCAAAGTTTCGCCCCAGCGCTCCGTAGTCCCCATTGACAGAAAATGTCGGGTAATACCGGGAGTGTGAAGCCTTTTGCTGTTCGACCAGGGATTCGCGCTGCGAGAGCAACGAACGATAGTCGGGCCGTGCGTCCAAGGCTGCGCGCGCCGCCTGCTCGAGAGCGGGCGGCTCCACACGTTTGAACTCCAACTCCTCGGCGAGTTCGAGCGGAATGCCCGGCTGCAAACCGAGGAACCGCGCAAGAACGAGCAACGATGTCTGATAATTGTCGCGGGCCACCAGGAGAGTTTGCCGGTCGCGCGCCAGTTGCACCTGCGCGCGGACCACGTCCACGGCCGTCGCCAGGCCCTGGTTGTGCTGATCTCGGGCCAATTTTTCGAGCGCCTCTGATGTGGTAACTCGCGATTCCGACGCCTGGACCTCGGCCAAAGCAGATTGAGCGTCCAAGTAGAGGCCCGCCGTCTGCCGAATCACCAGATCCCTCGCATCCTGATAGTCGAGCTTCGTGGCTTGCTCCTCGTTCTGGCTCGCTTTCCAGCTGTGATAGGCCTGCCGATCGATTACCGACTGGTTCGCTGCGAAACGAAAATCGTAGTAAGAGAACGGCCCAACGACGGTGGGTATTCCCGGTAACGACACTCCGAGAATCGCCAAGTTGCTGTTTTGCAACTTAGCGAACGAGTCGCCGCCGACGCGCGGCAAGAGCCTCGCAAGCTCTCTTTCCTGCGTGCCTCGAGCCTCGTCCACCTGCGTCCCCGCAACGAGAACATTGAGGTTGTTTTTGAGCGCGAGTCCGATGGCCTCCTGCAGAGTAAGCCGCCGTGAAGTTTGTTGCGCGTACGCATGGATCGCGAATGCAACGAACGCCAGCGCCGCTAGCGCTATTTGGCGAGTTCCGCGATTCATTGAACGCCTCCGTGCTGGCGCGGCGTCTCCGGCGCTTGTGAAGCTCCAGAGTCGTCGATTTGCCGCAGGCCGGAGAGGACGAATTCCACGTGAGCGGCGCGGTACGCGTCTAGATCGAGATGGACACGGGTTCCTAGAATCAGAAACCAAACGACCGCCAAAATAGCTGGCGCGGCCATGATCTGCGGAAAGGCTGCTACTTGCGTTTTCCGGAATTCTCCGGACGCGATGCCTTTCTCGAGGACCAGCCGAATCGCTCGGACGCCCGGTTCAATGATTTCGCGGTGATAAATTTCGGAGAGCCCGGGAAATTTGGGGCTTTCTGCAACAAGCAACCGAATGATCGCGCGAGCCTTTCGATTCGTCACCACCTCCGCGTACTGCCGAGAGATCAGCTCGCACAAGAGTTCGCGCGCCGAACCCGGGAAGGCCCCAACGTATGAATCAAAGTTTTCACGCACGGGGCGAATCAAGCTCCGCACGACTGCCTGGAACAAGCGGCCTTTGCTCGGGAAGTAGAGGTAAATGGTTCCTTTCGCTACGTTCGCACGCTTTGCCACATTATCGAGCCGCGCTGCTGCGTATCCGTTTGCGGCGAATTCCTCGAAAGCGGCTGCGAGAATCTGCCGCTCACGCGGCCCGCACGTTTTTTGCCGTCTGTCGGCGGGACCTCGCGCGTCCAATCGTAGTGTGTCTTTTGCGACCACCGAGCCGCTTCCTTGATGACCGACTGACTGGTCATTCACAACGTCGCCACACTACTCCGGTGTTCAGCGGTCCTCCGTGCTTGAAGTCACCAACGCGGGTGACGTGCGTCACAGTAGGAGTTCATCGGCTCCTCTGCCTATCCAAAACTCCATTTGCGCATGAGACTAAAGGCAAATTGCTTCCAGGCACTCAGGTTTCGCTAGAGTCTGTGCGAAATCGCGGCGAGGATCCCCACAGGACCGTGAGGCACTGCATGCGGCTGACCTTTACGAGTTGTGTATGGACGGAATGCGGCAGATTGATCAGACTCTGACTCCCTGGTAGCGAAGGTGCAAGCTGCCCAATTATTAGGATCTTGACGATCCTTCCCTTCCCGACTTTTTGAACTGATTGGCTGCAAGGCTACCGGCGGTTTTGGGCCTTCGCGAGGTAGTCGATGCAACCGTCTAGCGTCGCGAGTTGGGGGTAGTCGGCCTCCGGGATGTCAATCTTGAATTCCTTGTGAAGGCCGATCACGAAGTTGAGCAGGTCCATGGAATCGATATCCAGCTGATCGCGGATTCTGAGATTCGGCTTGATTCGCGACGGATCGGCTTCTGGCGCGACTTGCGTCAGAGCCCGAAAGATACCGTTTCGGATTTCGTCCCGCGTCATAGCTGCTCCGGTTCCTGAAGGAGATGCTCCACGGCAGCGAGGAAGAGGCCTCCACGGTGACCGTCGCTAACGCGATGATCGCCCGAAAGAGTCGCAGTAAGGACCTGACGAGCCGTGACCTGCCCTTCCGAAACCCAGGGCTTCGCTACAATCTTCCCGAAGCCGACCAGAGCAACTTGCGGCGGATAGATCACGCCGAAGACGGCTTCCACTCCCTGTTCGCCAAGGCTCGTCACAGTTATGGTCGGATCGCTCAGCTCCGAGCTGCGCAACGTGCCCGCGCGCGCGCGTTGAACGAGATCGCGAAAGTTTTTCATTAGTTCGCCAAGGCTTTGGCGATCGGTATGGTGAATCGCCGGGGCAACGAGTCCGCCGCCTCGCAGAGAGATTGCTGCCCCAACGTGGATATCGGGCTTTGGCGTCGCTTTGCCGGCCACGAAGAACCCATTTAGTTCCGGGAACTGGCGCAACGCCAGCGCGACCGCTTTGAGCAGAAGCACGCCGTAGACAAGGCGATCCTCGACCGAACGCTTGAGGTTTTCCTGCGTCAGCCATGCCAGCGCGCGGCTCAGATCGATCGTGGTGCTCAGATAATAGTGCGGAATCTCGCGCTTCGAGCGAGCCATCGCCGCGCCGATGGCTTGCCGCATTCGCGCCGCGCGATCCAACTCCGCTGCCGGCGCGGGCTTGGCCGCTTGCTCTTGCGCTGCGCGCTGAACATCCTCCAATGTGACGCGCCCGCCGGCCCCCGTACCTGAAATCGTAGCGGGATCGATTCCGAGGTCAGCCGCAAGCTTCCTTGCGACCGGAGAGATGTGCAGCCGAGCCGCACCCTCAGCAACCATCGGCGGCACGGCACGCGACGGAGGAGGCGCGGGAACTCTGAGTTCGGGCGGCACGAGAGGCACCTGTGGCGCTAAGGGAACTGCCGCAACGGCGGGCTTTCCCTCTTCGCGGATCAGCGCCATTACCGTGCCAACCGGAACTTTGTCGCCTGGTTGAATGAGGATTTTTTCGATGGTCCCTGTCGAGAATACCTCGACTTCAATATCCGCTTTATCCGTTTCCACGTCAGCGATGATGTCGCCTCGCTGCACGGGGTCTCCAACTTTTTTCCGCCACTGCAAGAGCTTTCCGGCGCTCATGTCGGCACCGAGCTGCGGCATCACAAACTCAGCCATGGTGGGGGACCAGCTCCTGCGCAGCCGCGATGATTTGGTCGACTTGAGGCAGCGTGGCTGCCTCAAGGTGCTTCGCGTACGGCATGGGTGCCTCAGCGCTGCAGACGCGGGCCACGGGCGCATCGAGATCGTCGAATGCGTTTTCCATGATCTGCGCGCTGATTTCGGCAGAGAAGCTTCCTGTGCGCCACGCTTCATCGATGATCACAGCCCGGTGTGTCTTCGCGACGGAGTTGACGATCGTCTGCGTGTCGAGCGGGCGAAGAGTGCGCAGGTCGATCACCTCTGCATCGATGCCATCGGCGGCCAGACGCGCGGCTGCCTCCACAGTCTTGCCGAGCGTTCCGCCGTAGGTGACCAAAGTGACGTCGTTGCCAGTCCGC
Source organism: Candidatus Acidiferrum sp. (assembly GCA_035622585.1). Lineage (GTDB taxonomy): Bacteria > Acidobacteriota > Terriglobia > Acidiferrales > UBA7541 > Palsa-295. The sequence goes on along the minus strand of DASPVC010000017.1, from coordinate 85,459 downwards.
ACGACAGCGGCCCGCGCGATATCGAATGTTTGCGCGGCTTCGTCGATTTCGCCCTCCAGCGGGTACAGGGTTGCGTGCTCGAAAATGAACACAGGATCCGGTTCGCGCAGCGCCGCGAGCACCATTCCGTAGGCATCGGCAACGGTTGCCGGCGTTAGAACCTTGATCCCGGGGATGTGGGCATACCAGCCCTCAAGGCTGTGCGAATGCTGTGCTGCCATCTGCCGGCCTCCGCCGGTAGCCACGCGACATACGAGCGGCACGTTCAACTGCCCGCCCGACATGTGGCGGAGCGTCGCAGCGTTATTGAGGATTTGATCCATGGCCAACATGCTGAAGTTGATGGTCATGATCTCGACGATCGGCCGCATTCCACCCAGCGCTGCACCGATGCCCGCGCCAACGAACGCGGACTCCGAAAGAGGCGCATCTCGGACGCGCTCTGGACCAAACTCCTTGAGAAGGCCGAGACTCACGGCGAAGGCTCCACCGTAGCGGCCCACGTCCTCTCCCATCAAAAAGACGCGAGGGTCGTCTCTAAGCGCCTTGCGCATAGCGGCCCGAACGGCTTCGCGATAGGTCATCTTGGTCATCGCGCCGGCTGTCCCCCAACATCCTTGAGAAGATCCTCGATCGGTTCTCGAGGGCTCGCTTCCGCAAATCGCACCGCTTCGTCGATTTCCGCGCCTATTTCCGATTCGATGCGCGCCACATCCGCGTCGGTCAGCAGCCCGAGGTCTCGCAGCTTTGTCTCGAAGAGCGCGATTGGATCGCGCTTCTTCCAGCTCTCAATTTCTTCCTTAGTTCGATACAGATCAGGGTCGGCCATTGAATGGGCGCGGAAGCGATAGGTTCGGAACTCCAGCAGATAAGGACCATTCCCGACGCGGACGAACTCGGCAGCTTGCCGGGTGGCCGCTTCGACAGCGAGTACATCCATTCCATCGACGGCACTCGAAGGCAGCCCGTACGAGCTAGCCTTGCGGCTGATGTCGGTTTGTGCCTGATGACGATCGAGAGCTGTGCCCATCGCGTAGAGGTTGTTTTCGCAGAGAAAGACGATGGGCAGCTTCCAGAGCGCCGCGAGGTTCAGGGATTCATGAAATTCGCCCTCGGCGACTGCGCCGTCGCCAAAATAGCATCCCGTGATCGCTTGCTTATTTTGCATTTTGTCGGCCAGGGCTAAGCCGAGAGCGACAGGCAAGCCGCCTCCAACGATTGCATAGCCGCCGTAGAATCGCCGGCTCACATCAAAAAAATGCATCGAGCCGCCGTGACCGTGGCTGCAGCCTGTGGCCTTCCCAAACATCTCGGCCATCAGAACTGTAGCCGGCATTCCTCTCGCCAGCGCGTGCCCATGCTCGCGGTAGGTGGCGACGATGGCATCCTGCTGCGTGAATGCTTGCATCGCGCCGACGCCGGTTGCTTCCTCGCCGATATACAGATGAAGGAAGCCATGAATTTTCTGAAGGCTGTACATCTCTGCAGCTTTCTCTTCAAACCGGCGAATGCGCAACATCTCCCTGAGCAAAAACAGCGAGTGATCGCGGTCAACAAGCGGACGTGTCGAAATGTCGCGTGCGGACATTCAGTCAGCCTCAAGTGTGGAAGTATCTCCCTCGGGGAGACCCAATTCACGGGCTTTTAGCAGGCGGCGCATGATCTTGCCGCTGCGCGTCCGCGGTACGGACGCGACGAACTCGATTTCCTTCGGGGCGACCACGGCGCCCAACCGCGTGCGCGCAAACGCCAGCAATTCGCGGCGCAATTCTTCGCTCGGATCATAACCTTTGCGAAGCACGACGAAAGCTTTCACAATTTCCAGCGCCACTGGGTCGGGCTTGCCGATAACTCCCGATTCGGCCACAGCTTTGTGCTCCATCAGGACACTCTCGACTTCGAACGGTCCAATCAAGTGTCCGGAAGTCTTGATCACATCATCTTTGCGCCCGATGAACCAGAAATAGCCGTCCCGATCCCGCTTGGCCAAGTCTCCCGTCAAATAGAAGCCGCCAGCAAAACACTTTTTGTAGCGCTCGGGCTCGTCCCAATAGGCGCGAAACATGGAAGGCCAGCCGGGCCGGAGGGCCAATTCGCCCTGGACATCAGGTTCCCGGACCTGTTCTACGGAGCCATCTTCTTTCAGCTGCACAATCCCAGCTTCGATCCCGGGCAATGGGCGTCCCATCGATCCGGGTCGAATGTCCATCGACGGAAAATTCGCGATCATGATGCCGCCCGTCTCCGTTTGCCACCAGTTGTCATGGAAGGGCAGGCCATAGGTTTCTTTGCTCCACACAACCGCTTCAGGATTCAGCGGCTCCCCAACGCTCGCAAGAAACCGAAGTGACGGGAAGTTGTATTTGTGCGCGATTTCAGCTCCCACCTTCATCAACATGCGAATAGCCGTCGGCGCGGAATACCAAATCGTGACCTTTTGAGACTGCAGGATTCCATACCACCGTTCCGCGTCGAAATCAGCCTCGTCGATGACGCTCGTGATTCCATTAGTCAGCGGTGCGATGATGCCATAGGATGTCCCGGTGACCCAGCCGGGATCGGCGGTGCACCAAAAGACGTCGTCCGCATGGAAATCGAGCGCGAGCTTTCCCGTGATGTGATGGGCAATGACCGCGCTGTGCACATGCACGGCCCCTTTAGGTGTTCCAGTGGTGCCGCTCGTGAAGTGCAGGAGAGCGGCGTCTTCAGCCGAGGTCGCTTCAATCGAATAGGTGTCCGCGGCCTCTCGCATGGAGCGAGACAGATCGACCGTGTCGGGTACATTCGTCGCTTGATGATCGTCACCAATTAGAAGAATGTGTTCGAGGAACGGCAGCGATGGCCGGAGGGACTTCACCCTTCGCTCGTAAAGGGATTCGGTCGTTATCAGGACCTTGGCTTTGCCAATGGCGAGGCGTGCTCGAATCGGTTCAGGTCCGAACGCTGAAAACAGAGGACAAAACACGGCTCGATGCTTCAGCGTTCCGAGTGCGGCGACATAGAGCTCCGGAATCCTGCCAGCCAGTGCGTAGACGCGATCGCCCTTGCCCACGCCCAGCTTTCGGAGCACATTTGCAAACCGGTTCGTTAGCTCCTGAAGTTCGCCGTAGGTGTAGTCGCGAACGTCGCCATCCTTGCCTAGCCAGCGGATAGCCAGATGGTCGCGCCGAGCACCGGTCGCATGGCGATCGACGGCTTCATGGGCGATATTCAGGCCCAGGCCGCCGGGAAGTCCATCAAGCTGTGCGCGGGCCTGTTCCCACGAGAACGCTCGGCGCGCCTGTTCATAGTCACCGAGATTGGGAGTGACGGCCCAGTCGCGCTGCGTCTTCTGGATGATCGGTAGAGCCATCGTTCCTCTCGGTTTCCGGGATCGGCTACATGGGGACCGGACCTTAAGCCATCGATCCGTGCCCTGTCTACTAGAGCCCAGCTTTCTCTATTGCTCGGGAACGAAGCGTTCTTCACCGCAGACGCAAGTTAGCGCGCGAGGCCGCAGTTCGCTGTGTCGTTCGTCACACAGCCCCAGCACAAGAGAAATTGGCCGTCGCCCCGTTGCCAAACTCGTTTGCGTTCGCCCCTCCCAGTGATGAGCATCACATCCCTCGTTTGAGCGGAAGAGTAAAAGGTGAACAGACGCTCATAAAGAGCGAGGAGGAATAAGATGCAGCAACAAGGATCGGCTGCGCAGACCCAGCCGACGCTGGAGCAATCCGTAAGGGTCCGCATTGGCGGCATGACAGACGACATCAAGGAAACCCTCGAATCCATTGGCCGTCGCGCCTTTGACATCTTTGAACGCAAGGGCCGGGCTTTGGGCCACGCTCTTGCTGACTGGCTCGAAGCAGAGGCACAACTTCTCCACCCAGTCCATTTGGAATTGTCCGAATCGGACGAGAGCTACAGAATCCGGGCCGAAGTTCCCGGGTTCAGCGCCCGTAGTCTCGATGTTCGCATCGAACCGAGGAAGGTGACGATCACCGGCAACCGCGAGACCCCTGAGGAGACGCAACTCAAACCAATCTTCTCCGAATGGCCCTCGAACCGGATTCTGCGGACGATTGACCTTCCGGCTGAGGTCGACGCGGAAAGGGTCAAGGCCACCCTGAAGGACGGGATTCTGGAGGTGGTTCTCTTGAAGACCTCTCCGGCCAGGAGGGTTACCATCGAAACAAGGGCGGCCTGATTCCGGGGCGAGTCAACTCAACGGTCCCTTGCTGGTCTCGGCGCGGGTTGTTAGCCAGTGCTCAACATCGACGGATCGATCGGCGAGGGAGGCGGTCAGGTCTTAAGGACTTCGCTCGCGCTGGCGGTGATTACCGGCAAAGCATTCCGCATGACAAACATTCGCCGCCGCCGAGCCAAAGCCGGGCTGATGCCCCAACACCTCAAGGCGGTTGAAGCCGCCGGTGCGGTTGGAATGGCGCACGTCGAGGGCGACCGGTTCGGTTCGCAGGAGTTAGCCTTCGAGCCCGCCGGGACCCGCTGCGGCGAGTTTCGCTTCGACATCGGCACGGCTGGATCTACTTCGCTTGTACTACAGACGGTTCTGTATCCCCTCAGTTTTGGAAGCGCTGAGTCGAGTGTGACTCTCATCGGTGGCACGCATGTGCCCTGGAGTCCTTGCTTCCACTATCTGCAGCTGCACTGGCTCCACTACATGCAGAGGATCGGCTTTCTGGCCCAACTGAAACTTGAATCCGCGGGATTCTATCCGCGAGGGGGAGGACGCGTTCACGCGACAATCCGTCCCGCCACGAAACTCTCTCCGCTGCGCGTTGTGGAACGCGGAGCACTTAGGCGAATCCGCGGCGTCTCGGCTGTGGCGAACCTGAGCGCTGAAGTAGGAGAGCGCCAGAAGCGGCAAGCACTCCGCAAGCTCGGTGAATTGGCGGCAGCCACCGAATTCGAAGTGGTTTCGCTGCCCGCTGCTTCGCCAGGAACACTCCTACTGCTGCTTGCCGAATTCGAAAGCTCGCAATGCTGTTTCTATGGACTTGGTGCGCGCGGGAAGCCCGCTGAACGTGTGGCGGACGAAGCGGTGGGCGAGCTGCGCGACTTCCTTTCGACGGACGGAAGTGTCGATCACTACCTGGCCGATCAACTTGTGGTGCCCTTGGCCCTTGCTTCTGGCGAATCCGCCATACGATCCTCCCGGATCACGCAACATCTGGCTACCAACGCGGAGGTTGTCAAAATATTCCTGCCCGTCTCCATCGCGATTGAAGGGCAAATGGGCCAGCCCGGCGTAATCCGTATCAGCGGCGGTGTCTGATGTCATCGAGGCAAGGGTCTGGCAGTCGAACTGGCACATCCGATCAACCGCTGCAGCTCGCGATGCTTGGCGACTGCATGCTTGGGCGCATGGTTGACGAAGCACTGGAAACTCAGCCGCCAGAATATCCGTGGGGAGATACGCTCTCAATCTTGCAGAGAGCCGACTGGCGGATGTGCAATCTTGAATGTGTGATCTCTGATCGCGGCACGCCCTGGTCGCCGTCTACCAAGGCATTCCATTTTCGCTCTTCAGCCAAGAATATCGCTGCGCTCGAGGCCGCGAAAATCAACGCCGTTTCTTTGGCCAACAACCATACTCTCGACTACGGTCAGGACGCGATGTTCGAAATGCTTGAAATTCTCGATCGCGCGGGAATTGCGCACAGCGGGGCCGGAGCTAACTTTCAAGAGGGCTCGCGGCTCGCGATTTCTAACGTGGGAGGCAAGACGATAGGGCTGGTAGCCTTCACCGATAACGAAGCCGAGTGGGAAGCCAAGGCACGTCAGCCCGGCGTATTCTACGTTCCTATCGACTTGAAGGACCGACGAGCACAAGGTCTTCTGGACATCGTCCGCCGGGCGAAAAGCGCGCTTGATCTGTTGATTGTGTCTGCTCACTGGGGAAGCAACTGGGGTTATGCGCCGGAAGCCGGGCACGTCGCCTTCGCTCATGCCTTGATCGAAGCCGGCGCTTCTGTAGTTTTCGGCCACTCCTGCCACGTTTTTCGCGGTATCGAGTTCTATCAAGGATGCCCAATCTTCTATAGCGCCGGCAATTTTGTCGATGACTACGCTGTCGACGCCGTTGAACGCAACGACGAGGCGTTTATCTACTGTTTGGAGGCACGAGATGGGACCGCAGAACACGTGCGCCTGTATCCTACGCTGATCCGAAGCTGTCAGGCTCGCCGCGCAGAAGGAGTCCGGCAGATGGCGATCGTTCAGAAGATGGAAGAGCTTTGCGCGCGCTTCGGTACCTCGACAGCATGGAACCCGGAGCGGCAGTGGCTGGACATCAGCGGACCTACACAGCAGGATGCCAAAACGCTGGGTGCCCGATTTTAGCGCACGATGCGCCAATCAAGCGGAGGCGCAGCACGGTGATTACGACGCGCGCCGGAGGTATGTCCGCAGTTGCTGCACGTCTTCGGACTTGCGCAGGCTCCGCATCGCCCCTACTTCGATCTGCCGAATGCGCTCACGCGTGAGTCCCAGCACTTGGCCCACCTGCTCGAGCGTATGCTCGCCATCTTCATCGATGCCGAACCGCTTTCGAATGATGGCCTGCTCTCGCGGAGTGAGGGTCTTCAGGATGGCGGACGTCCGCTCTTTCACGTCGAGGTCCATCACGACATCGGATGGCGAAACACTTGCCGTGTTTTCAATCAAATCTCCGAGATGCGATTCCTCGTCATCGCCGATAGGCGTGTCGAGGGACAGAGTCTCCTGTGCGGACCGCAACAATGCCTCAACCTTTTTTTCGGGCAGGCCCGCTCGGTGCGCGAGCTCTTCCAAAGTGGGCTTTCGGCCCAGTTGCTTCGTGAGTTCCTCGCTTGTGCGCGAAACCCGATTGATCACCTCGATCATGTGCACAGGCAGGCGGACGGTGCGCGCCTGTGCTGAGATAGAGCGCGTGACCGCTTGCCAGATCCACCACGTCGCATACGTGGAGAACTTGAATCCGCGGCGCCAATCGAACTTGTCGACCGCCTTCATCAAACCGATATTCCCTTCCTGAATCAGGTCCAGCAGATCGAGTCCACGGTTCTGGTATTTCTTGGCAACGGACACGACCAAGCGCAAGTTTGCTTCCGCCAATTCGTTCTTGGCTTGCTCTGTTTCCGCCTCAGCTCGCCGTATCATTTCGAGAGTACGTTTCAGGCCCCTCGCTCCAAAACCTCCCGTCGCTTCGATCTCTCTCAACGCGGCACGGGGACCTGCCAAAGCGTTGTCCAATGCCACCTGAATCGCTCTGGTCAAACGAGCTTTTTCGGCCAAACTGAACTGGATCGAACGAACGAGCTTCGAAATATCCACAGCCGTCCGCGCCAAACGGTACCGAGCGCGGACGAGAGCCGGCCGGTTGGACTTCGAGAGGCGCGACAGTCGCTTTGCGTGCCGCGTGGCGACCTTGGAGAGCCCAGCAACCTCGTCAAACACCGCAAGCGCCTTTCGGGTCTTGCTTTCGCGCTGTCGCGGCGTGAGTTCTTCATCGCCACACTCGATCATCTCTTCAATGCAGCGGTTCTGATGGCGCAACTCTGCCGCCATAGCAGCGATCTCTGCCCACACCACCGGCGAGCGAGAGATTGCCTTCATGGCTCGGGCTTGGCCCCGTTCAATGCGCTTGGCCAGGGCAACTTCCTCCTCGCGTTCGAGCAGTCGTCGGCGCCCCATCTCACGCAGGTATACGGCCACAGGATCGGCTGACTCGCGCGACACACCCGGCGCCAGCGTCTCCTCGCCGATGATATCTTCTCCATCACCTGGCGTTCGATCGCTAGCTGCGCTTGCGGAAGCGAGTTCCGCTTCGTCCTCCGGTTCCGGCAGGTCGATATCCTTTTGAATGTCTTCGTTCACAGTTAACACGTTCAACTCCACGGCTGTATCGGTAGCCTCCAGATGCCAATAGCCCTTCCCGCCGCGACTTCTGCGCCCATCGCAAGACACGGACAACGAAACTATCTAACTGACAGGAAAGGGCTTAGCGAATCCACGTTGAGAGGGGAGCTTGCTACATCGCCGCAATTAGTTTGATGCTGAAAGACGCCAAAACGATTCCCGTTTCCGCTGGGGTGTCCTCAACGACCTGCGGCTCCGGAGAACCAGATCGGACGAACGTCCCGCAAAAAAATTCGCGCCGTGACCGGGCCGACATGCTTGAATTCCTGCAGCATTCTTGAGAGCTCGGATGGTGTCCGCGCACTGGACAAGAGCTTTGTCAGTGTCCCATGGTGCCGCGTCAATTCCGCGCACACCTCCAGCAGTTTCGTTGCGGTTGAGAAGTCGTATCGAACGTAATGCGCGCGGTCGAGCAAGAAAACGATCCTGTCCCACCCCGCACGCAGAATCGCACGTGGACTCGTTAGGCCGGCGGCTACGAGTTCCCGGTACGCTTGTTCGGCAATCTCTGTCTGGATCGGTTTCCCGAAAAGTAAGCACGCGAGAAACCATTTGAAAAGTTCCCGTTCGCTCCGCGACACCAGGTCAATCTGCAATTTTCCCGCGTAGGACTGGCGCCTCCTTCTCGCTTTGAGCCGCCGGGCAGACGCCAGCGAGGATGAAAGTGCAGGACGCGTCTGTGTGAGTGCAACCAAATCCCTCTCCACGAAACCTCATATAGAACCAGTTCCACGGCGGAAGATGTGACCAGCATCACGGATGGCGAACGATTCATTTGGCGGCACGCTGTCACCCGCTACGGTAAATGCCACAGGTCTCATCTGCCCTAGTCTGCAGGTGCTGCTTTCAACATACACGCTAGGCCGATGATTGACAGTCCTAAATTGCGCCCGATAACCTTTCCTAATGTCAGAAAGCACCCCGACTTTGTCCAGATCGAAGTTCCTTGTGGTCCTCGTGTGTTTTTTTATTTCCGGTGGAGCGGGGCTAATTTACCAGGTTGCCTGGACAAAGGCGCTCGGGCTTGTGTTCGGACACACCGTGTACGCGATCGCGACCGTTCTCGCCGCGTTCATGGGAGGAATCGCAGCGGGAAGCGCCTACTTGGGGCGGTGGGGACAGCGTAACAGCCGCCCGGTGGCTTTGTACGGATGGATAGAATTGCTGATTGCGCTGACCGGCGCTATTTCGCTGGTCGGCTTGGCAGGTGTCCGCTATCTTTACCTCTGGACCTACCACCTGGCATCGGGCTCGATGCCGGTCCTTGTCGGCCTGCGCTTCGCGGCATCGATGCTAGTACTGTTTCTCCCCACATTTCTGATGGGAGGAACGCTGCCGATTCTTGCGGGGGGCCTCTCGCGGAGCTCGACCGAATTGGGCTCCCGGTTGGGGCGACTCTATTGGGTGAACACGGCAGGTGCGGTCTCGGGAGCGCTGGCTGCGGGTTTTCTGTTGTTGCCCGAAATTGGCCTGCGGCGAACTATCTTCTTCGCCGTAATCCTGAATGTCTTGGCCGCCCTCTTGGCGCTCGGTGCCGCTAGAGCGGAGACGCAAGTGGAGGTCGACCGGGAAGACGCAGAGCCGACGACAGGTACCGCCAAAGTACCGCGATTTCTGCTCATCGCATTTGCTCTCGTTGGCGCGACGGCGATGGTTTACGAAATCGCGTGGACCCGTTTGCTCTCCACGACTCTGGGCAGTTCCACTTACGCGTTCACAGTAATGCTCGCCACTTTCCTCGCAGGAATCGCTATCGGCAGCCGTGTCTTCGAAAGCTGGGTAGCTCGCGCGGGCAAAGTATCTCTCACCACATTCAGCGCAACACAGGTTTTGACAGGCGTTGCGGCCGTGCTCTTTCTGATCGTATTCGGACGACTGCCTGCAATTCTGTGGGGCCTCATTACGGCGACGCACAGCACTTTTGGCGGGCTCGTCGTTTCCCAGTTCGCGATCTGCGCCCTCGCCATGCTGCCTGCTGCGATCATCTTCGGTTTCAATTTTCCCGTAGTGACGATGTTGATCGCGGACCAGAACAATGGAAAGAGTCCATCAGCGGCAGCAGTGGGCCAAGCCTGCGCGGCAAACACAATCGGGGCGATCGTGGGCTCGATTACTGCAGGCTTCTGGCTTGTGCCTGCAATTGGTAGTTTTCGTTTGGTGACTTACACGGGCGTCGTAAATTTACTACTCGCGGTTTTCTTGCTCGCCCGCGACGTGCCGCGACGAAAGTACGCCCTGGCGGGGACTTCCATTCTTGCTGGAGTCGCTGCACTCACCGGCCATTCCGGCAAGCTTTACGATCCGGCGACAGCTAATTTCGGCGTGATTTCAAAGCACGGGTACTACCCCGAAACCTTGCGGCTAAATGAGATCGTCGGGATGACCGATATAGTGTTCGCTGAGGACGGTCTGAATGCTTCCATCGCCGTCACGCAAAGCGAAGACAACCTCGCGCTGGTAACCAACGGCAAAGTGGACGCCTCGACCGGCGACAGCCTGACTCAGCTCATGCTGGGTCACGTGGGCATGGCATTTCATCAAGCCCCCAGAAAAGTGCTCATCATCGGATTTGGCAGCGGCATGACCGCCTCTGCGGTGGCGCGGTATCCGGAGGTGCAGCAAATCGACTGCGTCGAAATTGAACCTGCTGTGCTCCACGCCGCCAAGTACCTGCGCCCGCTGAATCGGGACGTGCTCGGTGATCCACGAGTGCGGATCATTGTCGACGATGCGCGCAATTTCCTCTTCACGACACGGGACCGATACGACGTGATCATTTCGGAGCCCTCGAATCCTTGGATCGCCGGTGTGGCAAGTCTGTTCACAGATGAATTCTATCGGCAGGTGCGGGAACGCCTCGCTCCGGGCGGCATGCTCGTCCAGTGGGTACAGACATATACCATTTTCCCGGAAGATCTAAGGATGGTCCTGGGAACGGTAGCGAGGCAATTCCCTCAAGTGACGGTATGGCGCGGTTCGACGTCGGATATTGTCCTGCTTGCCCAATCTCAAGCGGGGCCACTTTCGTTTGATCACATACACCGCCTATGGTCTGATCCGGTTCTTCGAAAAGACTACGAACAAATGCGGTTAGGAAGCCCGGAAGCGCTTCTTGGCTACAATCTCCTGGACGATCAAGACCTGCGCAGATTTGTGGCAGGTACCGCTCGCAACACGGACGATCTGACGAGACTTGAATACAGGGCCCCGCGTGCGATCTTCGCCCGGACGGCATCCACCGAAAACGTGCAGATGCTGTCGCAACAACGGTGGCATCCCTTGCCTGCATCCATCTCGGTTGCGGATCAGCGCTCGGCTCTGCTGGCCGCGGCGCAGGTGATGGCGGCCTTGGGAGATCGGGGTCGCGAGGCTGGCTTGCTCAATGCGCTCGCGAGCTATCCTCCCTCAGTCGATTCGGAGATTCTTCGCGCAGAGTGGCTTATGAAGTCTGGAAACCTCGGTGACGCGCGGTCGGCCTTGGAGAGTGCACGCCAACTCGATCCATCTTCGACGGACGCACTTCTGGGTTTGGCGGAGATCGCCCGCGTCCAGAACGATTTCGCAACCGCAGAACCGCTCCTGCGAGAGGTTCTGGCGCACAAGCCACAGGACGTTCCAGCACTCGCGAGTTTCGCTCTCCTCGAACAGACGCGCGGTCACTGGGCTGACGCGATCAATTGGCAGGAGAAGCGAATCGCCGCGGAGACCGACCCTCCCGTCGAAGCCAAGCTGCTGCTCGGTGATTTCATGCTGCGGGCGGGAGACACGCTAGGCGCCGAACACGAGTACAAAGATATTCTCGTCCAAGATCCCTACAACGGAAACGCTCATCGCATGCTGGGCGAAATATATCGCCGCGAGCAACGCTGGGACGAAGCGCGTGTCCAGCTTGAAGCTGTCGTTCACTATTTCCCCGCTGGTGATCCAGAGACGTATATCGCGCTGGGGGACGTGTACCGCAATCTCGGTCGCACGAACGAAGCTGTGCGCATGGTTCAGGAATGCGAACGGATTTTCCCGGACAATCCGATACTCGCACGCGCCGCAGCCAGCAATTGATTGTGGCCTCACCCAAACTCTCGATTTGACTCCAAAGAGCCGAGTGCCTACGAGCAAGCCTCAGAAATTTGAGGTGGCGCCCGGCCTGCGAGATCAATCCCCTTCCCTATCGATAGACACCATATTCTTTGCAGGTATCGATCATCGCGTGCAGATTTGCCGCAACGGCGTTGTCAACGGTCGCGCCGGTCGAGAGAATATAGCCACCGTCGCGGCCCACATCATCGATCAACCGGCGGACGTGCGCTTTCACCTCGTCGGGTTTACCGGCGATCAAGAGCGACGACGGCACATTCCCGCCGAAGCACGCCCATCCCGTGAAGCGCTTTTTCACTTCTCGCAGATCGGTCTGGTCGAACATCCAGATCGTCCGCCCGACGGGAATATCTCGGTCAGTGATTACGTCGAGCCGCTTGTTATAAGCGCCTTCCACAAACAGGTACGGAACAAATCCTTGCTCGATCAGTCCGACGATTACCGCTTTAAGGGTCGGCCAGTAAAAGTTTTCAAAGTCCTTACTCGACATGAAGCTGTCCGCACCTTTGTGGAGCGGCATGAAGACGATCGGGCTACGCGAGTTCTTCGCCGAGTGCACACCGGCGTCGATCGCGAGCGGCACAAGGCGCTCGACGGCGGCGAGCACCGCCTTGGGCTGACGGAATTTATCGAGCATGACCGCGCGCGTGCCGCGCAGGGTATCGCCAATAATGTCGAACGGCGCTTTCGTGAAACCGCCCATCAACCCCGTCAAACCTAGGGTCGAAACGATTTCGTGGTCGATCTTACGGCAGGCCTCAATCCATTCGACCGCCGCTCGGCCTGCTTCCAGAAGTTTCCGTAGGGCCTCCTGCACGTCCGGGAAGCCGAAGGGAATCATCGCGGTTCCTACAGAAGGCAGCTCGAGAACGTCTGAAAACAGCCTCAGCTCAGCCAAAGCAGCCAGGGAACCGAAAATCCGTGGAAAGTAACTGCGAATAAAGAAGTCGGATGGGTCATTCGTCAATTGCCGGTATTCATCTCCGTGCATGTATTCATCTTCGATGCACTGATAAGGCTCGCGAGGAGATACTCCGTGGCCGGGCCATCGGTACAACCTGTAATCGAGTATCTCGAGGACCTTGCCCGAGCCATACAGCGCAGTTCCCGCCATGGAATCTGGAAGAAAGTCCGCATGATATTTGCGAAGGGCGTACCCAAGCTTTTCGTAGTCGTACATTGCCTGTTCTGACGTCAAGCCCGCATATACGAAGGGATAGAAACCCATCGCAGGGCAGACAGGTATTCGCTCTGACTTCTTGAGTGTGATGACATCGATGAACATCTGGACGCGGCGCTGGTAGGCGCTCTGCACTTCAGGGCTGGCGAATTCGATACCTTCCGGGAATTTCCACCGCTTGGCGCGCTCCTCGAATGTCGTTGCTGGCGCCATAGCTTGGGGTTGGCTTTCCATGCTTTTGCTCCCTCCCATGACTTCCTCGCCCGAGGGCCGGCGCAGCATCGACCTGACCCGCGAGCATGAAATGCGTTCCCCTCGGCCCCATGGTGAATGTTGCAGGTCCATACCAGCGTGATGGTAGGCACGCTCTGCGGTGATGAATGTCACAGCCCTGCACCCTCGCCTACGGCACAGTTAGTGCACGACTTAGGGTACCGGGCGGCTCGATAATCCCGGAGGCCTCTGGGGCCTTTCGGGGGGGCTGTACGGATTGGGGGGGAAGAACCAGCCCCGCCGAAAACGAGGAGGCTCACCTTGGACGACAAGAGCAAGCAATTGGTCCAACAGATTGCCGAGATGCAGGAAGAGGATGCCGTGAAGCTGGCTCGCGAGATGCTCGACAGCGGATACGACCCAGTCAAGCTTCTCGGCCACTGCAGAGAGGCCATGGAGATCGTCGGCAAACGCTACGAGGCGGGAGAGTACTTCCTGCCGGAGCTGATGCTTGCCGGCGAAATGCTCAAAGCAATCGGAGACATGGCCAAGCCCCTAATCAAACAAGATCCCTCTGGCGGGAAGACTGCGGGGACCGTCGTCATCGGCACGGTGCAGGGCGACCTGCACGATATCGGGAAGAACATCGTGACTTTTATGCTGGAGATCAACGGCTTCAAAGTGATTGACCTCGGCATCGACGTCCCGATCACGAGCTTTGTCGACAGCATCAAGCAGCACAGGCCGCAGGTCGTTGGTCTCAGCGGCTTTCTCACCCTTGCTTTCGACGCGATGAAGAAAACAGTGGAGGCCATCAAGGAAGCGGGGTTGAGGGACAGCATCAAAATCATGATCGGCGGCGGTCAGGTGGACGAAACGGTGAAGAACTACACCGGCGCGGACGCCTTCGGACTCAATGCGATGGATGCCGTCTCTCTCTGCAAGCACTGGGTACCGGCATGAGTGCGGGAAGCGCGGCTTCGACAGCATCCGCGCTCTACGAGCAGCGCCAGAAGCGTTTGCTCGATGCTATTGAACTTCGCGAACCAGACCGGTTACCCACCATTCTCTTCTCGCACTTTTGGGTCGCGCGCTACTGCGGCATGACGTGTCGCGAGGCTATGTACGACTACGACCGTCTCGCTGCGGCCCTGCGCAAGGCTGTCATCGACCTAGAGCCGGATGCTTTCCAGCCGGTGCACGCCTTGGTGGCGTTCGGGCCGACTATGGACATCCTCGATTACAAACAGCTCGAATGGCCGGGTCACAAAGGACTCGCCGAGGATGTCGGCTTCCAATACCTCGACGCTGAATACATGGCAGCGGAGGAATACGGAGATTACCTGCTCGACCCAACCGGATTCGTGCTTCACAAATACATGCCGCGGGTCGCTGGCGCGCTCGAGCCACTCTCGCAATTGCCTGAGTATCCGGGCGTGCTCCACACGCGAATCATTCAATCCATGGAAGCGTACGCCCGACCCGATGTGCGTCGCGCCCTACGAACGCTGATTCGCGCAGGAGAGGAGATGCAGAAGATGCGCGCCGCGCAGGCCCGTGTGATTCAAGAACTGAAGGATCTTGGGTTTCCGGTCGCGTCACACGGCACGAGCCACGCACCATTCGATGTGGCTGCGGACTACCTGCGCGGATCCAAGGGGGCGATGCTTGATCTGTTTCGTAACAAAGAGAAGCTTCTGAGCCTGCTGGACCGGCTCGCGACACTGATTCCGAGCGCTGGAATTGCGGCGGTGAAAGCTGCTGGCGGGAACATGATCTTTATTCCGTTGCACTGGGGATTGGACGGGTTCATGTCGCCCAAGCAGTTCACCACATTTTTCTGGCCGCAATTCCACAGAGTACTGCTAGCGCTGATCGAGGCAGGAATCTATCCGCATGTTCTCTGGGAGGGGGATTGCACGTCGCGGCTGGACGTCATCAAAGATGTGCCGCCAGGCAAGTGCGTCTACTTCTTCGAGCGTACCGACATGATCAAGGCCAAAGAAGCCTTGCGCGGCACGGTATGCATCCGAGGCAACGTGCCTGCGTCGATGCTGATCACCGGCACTCCGAGAGATGTACGCGAACAGTGCAAGAAACTCTTCGACGTGGTGGGTGACGGAGGCGGCTTCATTCTGGACGCCGGCGTAGGCGTGCCGGACGAGGCTAAGCCAGAGAACGTACTGGCGATGTACGAGTTCGCCAAAGAGTGCATCTACTGAAGGATGGCATGCCGGTATTCACGGATTTTCGTCTTTCATTGACGGTTGAGGAGATAGTTTCCTCCTGGGGGTCCCGGCGTGCGAGATTGGCTTCCACGCGCATGATGGCGATGCTCGCAGAACTGCTTGCGCGGATCGAAGCGAACCATTGGATTCAGCCGAAGCTTAGTTTCGACGTTTGGCCCGTCGTCTCGAGCGGACCGGGACGGCTCGATTTGCGGGGAGGCAAGCGAATCTCTTCACGCACGCTCGGTCACCACTTGCCGGGCGCCGTGCAAGTGGCCGCCGGAGTTTGCACGATTGGCGGCGGGGTTGAAAAACACGTAAGCGAGGCTTTTGCGGCAAGCGACCGGCTGCGGGCCGTGATGCTCGATGAGATCGGGACACTCACGCTATTTCGCCTGGGAAATCAACTTGAAGAATTGATTCAAGCAGAGGCAGAGAAACTTGGCCTAGAAGCCAGCGGCGTTCTAAGCCCCGGCGAGGACGGCTTTGAGATTTCACAACTGGGGCCGGTTCTCGAACTTGCACACAGCGAGGAAATATGCGTTTCGCAGACAGCCAGCGGAATGCTCACGCCGCGCAAGAGCATTTCGATGGTCGTCGGATTTGGCACGCGAATGCCGAAGTGGAGCCGGGGAGATCGCTGCGCGCGTTGTGGTGCACGGGCCCGGTGTCCGCACAGGCAACCACAATTCGCCGAGGTCTCGCCGTGACTCGCGCGCGCGAATCGGCGCTGGCCGGCCACTGGATCACGTTCGAGCCCGACGGCCAACATATCTGGAGCCTCCCGTCTGAAACATTGCTGGATACTGCCCGGCGTGCAGGCGTGCGAATCGCGAGCGTGTGCGGCGGTCGCGGATTGTGCCACTCCTGTGTCGTCCGGGTAACAGAAGGCCCGGTCGAAGCACCTTCCCAGCAAGACCTTGAGTTTTTTTCCGCGGAGGAACTCGCGGACAACTGGCGGCGAGCCTGCCAGACGTTCGCGTGCGGCGATTGCCGCGTAGAAATATCGGCGCGCGCTCGTGCGGTGCCAATGCGCACGGAGGTCGAAAGTGAGGACGTCTGGGTGCGTCCGGATCCCGCCGTGCGGCTGTACCCGGTCCAAGTCGCAGCCCCTAGTCTGGAATATCCGGCCGCCGATGACTATCGACTCTTAACCGCGCTGAATGAGAAATGGCCGGGCACGTGTTCCAGAATCGACCTCGACGTGCTGCGCCAGCTCCCCAGCAAGCTACGCGCGCTGGCAGGCCAGGTTGTGGCGATCGTCCGCTTCGGGGAGATCATTGGCGTGATCCCGCCGGGAAAAGGGCCTTTGCCGGGACTCGCTGTCGACATCGGTACGACGAATATAGGGGTGCTACTGGTCGATTTGCGCAACGGCCGGACGCTCGCAAGTCGCGCAATGGAAAACCCGCAGACGAGTCACGGCGCCGATGTGATTACACGCATTGGTAAGGCGCGCTCTTCACCTGAAAAACAAAAACAACTCCACGATTTGGCGGTCGCGGGAATCAACGACGCCGCACGTGAACTGTGTGAGTCACAGTCGCTGAGCCCCGATCAAATCGCCGACGTTGTCGTGGCCGGCAATACGGTGATGCATCATTTGCTTCTGCAACTGCCGGTCGACCATCTCGGAGCCGTTCCCTTTGTGGCGGCGTCCGGAAACGCAATGGACGTGAAGGCGCGCGACATTGGCATCAAGGCCGCGCCCGGCGCCTACGTTCACACGATCGCCAATATCGCAGGCTTCGTAGGAGGCGATCATACGGCCGTACTCCTGGCAATCGGCAGCGATCGCGAACAAAAGACGGTCATCGCCCTCGACATCGGCACGAACACGGAAATTTCTTTGATCCACAAGGGCCTGCTTTCGACGATTTCCTGTCCGTCGGGACCGGCTTTGGAGGGCCGACATATTCGATGCGGCATGCGCTCGGCTCCGGGAGCGATTGAGTCCGTCGAGATTTGCGGCGACCAAGTGCGCGTCAAAACGATTGGAACTGCTCCCCCTGTCGGGATCTGCGGCTCAGGTGTCGTGGATGCGACCGCGCAACTCTATCAGGCAGGCGTCGTGAGCCGGGCGGGCCGCATGACTCGGGATCATCCGCGCGTGCGCATTCGCGACGGACAGCCCGAATTCGTGCTCGTGAACGAACGGGACGCACAGGGCGCGGCGGTCGTCTTTAACCAGCGCGACATCCGCGCCGTGCAGCTCGCCAAGGGCGCGATCCGAGCTGGGATACAAGTGCTGCTCGAAGAGGCCGAACTTCGCGAAGAGCAGATCGACCAGGTGATCATCGCCGGCGCTTTCGGGAACTACATCGATCTCGCAAGTGCTGTGGCTATCGGGATGCTTCCGGACCTGCCGCTTGATCGCTTCGCGCAGGTTGGCAACGCGGCCGGAATGGGAGCCAAGCTCGCGCTGGTGTCGTACCCCCACCGCGCCACAGCCCAGAGCATCGCAGCCAGCAGCCAGTACATAGAGCTCGCGGGATCAGTACGCTTCAACAGAGCTTTTATGCGCTCAATGCGTTTTCCAAACCGCGCGAAGAATTGAGAGGAGACGAACATGGCCATCCCCGGCGTGAGCATCATCGGCGACCGCATCAATCCGGGTTTCAAAGCCACGAAAGCATTGATCGAAGCAGAGGACATCACGGGCTTGCAGGCGCTCGCTGTGCGCCAGGTGCAGGCAGGTGCATGGTGTCTCGACGTTACTGTCGGGCCGCGAGGCTATCAGGACGCTCATTTCTTGACAGAAGTAATCAAAGCATTGCAAGCGGCCGTGGATGTGCCTCTTTGCTTTGACTATCCGAGCGCAGCCGTTCAGGAAATCTGCCTGAAGGCCTATGATCCGGCAAAGGCGCAAGGCCGCAAACCTGTCGTGAACTCAATTGCCGAAACGCGCCAGGAGATGCTCGAACTCGCCAAGATTCGTCCGTTCCAAACAATCCTCATGGCGTCGGAGCGTCTCGAAGACGGCTCGCCGAAATCCAACAAATTGACCAGCGAAGTGCTGGGTGTCGCTCGACGCATGACTGCAAAGCTGGTCCGTGAATGTGGAATCTCCCGCGGGGACATCTTCGTGGACGTGACGATCCACAGCCTCGTATCCGATCTGGAAGGGCTCACGAAGATGGCGCTCGAAGCCATCCGTTCGATCCGCGAAGACCAGGAACTCAAGGGCGTTCACGTCATCGGCGGCCTGACAAATATCGGGAACATGCTGCCTCCGCTGAAATTCGATGACGTCTCCCTGCGGCAACTCGTGGAAAACGCATTTCTAACCCTTGCCGTGCCGCTCGGATTCGACACGATCATGGGAACGCCATGGAACAAGTTCCAGATATTGCCGGACGACAATATCGTGTTGCAGACGCTCAAAGAGTTCACTGAGCTGAAGGGGCTCAGCGCGATGCGCAGGCTCCGCCAGCTCTGGGCGCACGCACAAGCGGCAAAGTGACGCGTACTGATTGCGCCTTGCCATCCAATCCCATCGGTCTATCACCGTAACTTATTCCAACAAGCTTCAGCAGCAACTTTCCGCACGTCTTAGGATCAACGGCAATCGGGAAAGCTAATATCCGAGACGCAAAAGCAATTTCGACGCTACGAGAAAGGAATTTTCCCACTGCGAAACGCGCCGCACGGGAAGCTGCGACATTTTCCGGTAGCCACCGTTCGATCGTTCGCAGAGTGTCCCTGCAAGTGATCGGGTTGCCCGGCCGACGCGAGCAGGGTAGACTTTTCGGAACTCGTTTGGAGGTAAGGCATGTCGCGAATCGTGCGCTGCGGAGTCATTCAGAGTACGTGTGAATGGTCACCTGAGAAGTACGCGCTGGGCGATATCAAAGAGAAGATGATCGCCAAGCACGAGAAGATGATCGCCGAGGCGGGGAAAGAGGGCGTGCAGATCCTCGGCCTTCAGGAACTTTTCTACGGGCCGTACTTTTGCGCCGAACAAAATGTGCGGTGGTACGAACTGACGGAGAGCGTGCCCAACGGCCCGACGCTCACGCGCATGCAGAAGCTGGCGAAGAAGCACAAGATGGTCATGGTGGTGCCGATCTACGAGGTCGAGATGACCGGGGTCTTTTACAACACGGCCGCGGTATTCGACGCCGACGGAACCTATCTAGGAAAGTATCGCAAGCATCATATTCCCCACTGCCACCCCGGCTTCTGGGAAAAGTTCTACTTCACACCCGGCAACGCGGGCTATCCCGTCTTCGAGACGCGCTACGGCCGCGTCGGCGTCTATATCTGCTACGACCGACACTTCCCGGAGGGCGCGAGAATTCTGGGATTGCATGGCGCGGAGATTGTCTTCAATCCGTCCGCCACGGTAGCCGGTCTATCCGAATACTTGTGGGAACTGGAACAGCCTGCACACGCGGTGGCCAATCAATATTTCGTGGCGGCGATCAATCGCGTCGGCACGGAAAAACCTTGGAGCATCGGCGAATTCTACGGCAAGAGCTATTTCTGTAACCCGCGCGGAAAGATCGTCGCGCAGGCGAGCCGCGACAAAGACGAACTCGTCGTCGCCGACCTGGACTTCGATGAGATCAAGGAAGTTCGCGCGACGTGGCAGTTCTATCGCGACCGGCGCCCCGAGAGCTATGACGAAATCGTGAGGACGCGTACCCCGGGCGCTGCGCAGGCAGCCGACTGACTCGAAACCGATGACCCTCGCCACAGCCACCGCGCCGCTCTGCCGAAACTTCATTAACGGACGCTGGGTCGAATCCCGTTCGGGACAAACGATCGAGCGGAGAAATCCTGCCAACGTACAAGAAGTGACGAGTGTTGCGCCACTTTCGACGCGCGAGGAAGTGCGCGACGCCGTCGCTGCCGCAAAGGCTGCGTTTCCGGCGTGGCGCGATACTCCGGCCCCAGTCCGAGGAAAGACGCTTGCCCGGGCGGCCGCGCTGATGGAAAAGCACAAGGACGCTCTCGCACGCACGCTCTGCCGCGAAGAGGGCAAGACTCTCAAGGAGTCGCTCGTCGAGGTGCAGCGGTCCATCAACGTTCTCGAGTTTACGGCGGGCGAAGGACGACGGATGGGCGGCGAAACGATCCCAAGCGAGCTCGCCAAGAATGTCGCTTACACGATCAAGCAGCCGCTGGGCGTGGTTGGTGCAATCACACCTTGGAATTTCCCGGTCGCGATTCCTGTTTGGAAGGCCGCTCCGGCGCTCGTCGCCGGAAACACCGTGGTGTTGAAGCCGGCCGAGCTCACGCCGGAATGCGCGGCGAAGGTCATGGAGATCTTTCAGGAGGCGGGCGCACCTGCCGGCACTCTGAACATGGTTCTCGGAGCAGGCGAAGAAGTTGGCGACGAGCTTCTGCAGGATCCTGCAGTGCGCGCCATATCTTTCACCGGCTCGAACGAAGTCGGCAGCCACATCTACGCCCAGGCCGCTCGGCAGATGAAAAAGTGCCAGTGCGAGATGGGCGGCAAGAACCCCGTGGTGGTTCTGCGCGATGCGGAGTTGGCAATGGCCACAGAGTCTGTCGTGCTCGGAGCGTTTGGATCGAGCGGGCAGCGCTGCACCGCGACCAGCCGCGTGGTGGTGGAAGATGCGATCGCCGATCGATTTGTGGAAATGATCGTCGCACGCGCGCGCAAATTGACTGTTGGTAATGGGCTGGAAGCCGCCGTAGATGTTGGCCCGCTTGTGGACGAGCAGCAACTGAAGACCGTGTTGCGCTATCTGGACGTCGGGAAGAAGGAAGCGCGTCTCTTGCTAGGGGGCGAGAGGCTAGCCGGTCGCGAGTATGAGAATGGGTATTTCATCGCTCCCACGGTATTCGACCATGTGGCATGGGATAGCGTGATCGCGCAGGAGGAGATTTTCGGACCCGTGCTTTCCGTGATTCGCGTTGCCGATTTTGAAGAGGCGTTGCGTGTGGCCAATTCAGTGAAATATGGCCTTTCAAGCTCGATTTACACAAATGACGTGCGCAAGATTTTCGAGTTCGTCGATCGCATCGAGACCGGAATGACCCATGTCAACGCGCCGACGGTTGCCAGTGAGGCGCAAATCCCCTTCGGCGGAACGAAGGCCACTGGCGTGGGGCTGCGGGAAATGGGCCGCGTCGCGATCGATTTCTACACGGAGTTGAAAGCCGTGTACATCGACTACACGGGCGGTCGGCCGTGACCCACCGATGAATAGCGCCCCACGATGAACGACACGACGATTCCCTCCGCCACTGGACCGGGCGAGCAAGCCTTCCAGGCTGAGGAAGTCCGCCACAGCTCCCTTTACAACGAAGATCTAGCGCCCGTACCCGCGGAGCGCCGCACGTGGGGCACGTACAACTACGCCGCTCTCTGGATCGCCATGAGCGTGAACATTCCCACCTACCTGCTCGCCAGCTCGATGATTGCGGGCGGCATGAGCTGGAAGCAGGCGATTTTTACAGTGTTCTTGGGCAACGTGCTGGTGCTGATTCCGATGCTGCTAAATGCACATGCCGGCGCCGAGTACGGAATTCCCTTCCCGATCTTTGCGCGGTCTGCGTTTGGAGTACTCGGCGCCAACGTGCCCGCCATGCTGCGCGCGCTGGTGGCCTGCGGATGGTTCGGAATCCAGACGTGGATCGGCGGCGAAGCAATCTTCACGATGATCGCAGCGCTGGCGCCCGCAGCGAAAAACGACGCGAGCTGGGGCGTGCCCACGTGTTTTCTCGTCTTCTGGGCTCTGAACCTGTTCGTGATCTTGCGGGGTATCCGAACGATCCGGTTTCTTCAAGGAATCACCGCGCCGTTTCTGCTCCTGATTGGGCTTGCGCTGCTGCTGTGGGCGCGCGCGAAAGCAGGAGGATTCGGGCCGATGCTCGCAACCCCGTCGAAGTTCACCACGTTCGGAGAGTTCTTCAAGTTCTTCGTTCCTTCGCTTACGGGAGTCGTCGCATTTTGGTCCACCGTGGCGCTGAACATTCCCGACTTCACGCGGTACGCGCCCGGACAGCGGGAACAAATGGTCGGGCAGGCGCTCGGCCTGCCGACCACGATGACCTTCTACTCGTTCATCGGCATCGCGGTCACGTCCGCAACGGTCGTTCTGTTTGGCCAAGCGATCTGGGACCCCGTGACAGTTCTAGCGCGGCTGGGAAATCCGATTGCCGTGGTCGTCGCAATGATTGCGCTGCTGATGGCGACGCTCAACGTGAACGTTGCGGCAAACGTTGTTTCTCCTGCAAATGACTTCTCCAATCTTTGGCCGCGACGAATCAGCTTTCGCATGGGTGGCCTGCTGACCTGCCTGATCGGTCTGGCAATGCAGCCGTGGAAGCTACTGGCGAGCTATGGCAACTATGTTTCAGGCTGGCTTGTCGGCTATTCGGGTTTTCTCGGGCCAGTGGCAGGCATCCTGATTTGCGACTACTTCGTGCGCCGAAAAAGGATCCTAAGGGCTGAGGATCTGTACCGCCGCGACGGTTTGTACGAATTCTCAGGCGGCGTGAACTGGCGCGCGATTCTCGCGCTGGCGGCGGGCTGCGCGGTCGCGTTCGTGGGATTGCTGTACACTCCGCTTCGAGTGCTTTACGACTACGCCTGGTTTGTCGGGTTCGGTGTTAGTTTCGCCGTGTATTGGACGCTTACGGTGGGCCGCGAGGCAGCGGAAAGCTAGTCGCCGCTCGGGAACGGCAGCGGCAAATTCGCAGAGGATTGCTTCACCCGCTCGTTCCAGCTCACAGGCATGGCACCCGCGTCAACCTGCTTCATCGTAATGCAGTTCTCTACCGGACAAACGAGCGCACACAGATTGCAGCCGACGCATTCTTCCTCGATGATTCGCGGGACGTGAACTCCAAAGCCATTCGCATTCTTCTTCGTTGACTCGCGATACGGCTCGATGCACTGGTGCGCGCCATCCTCGCACGCGACGTAGCACAGCTGGCATCCGATGCACGCCTCCGAATTGATTTCGGCGATGACCTTGTAGTTCAAATCCAGGTCGCCCCAGTCCATCACGTTCGGCAGCGCCTGCCCGCGAAAATCCTCGATCGTGCGAAAGCCGTGCCCATCCATGTACCGAGAGAGGCCGTCGATCATGTCTTCGACGATGCGGAACCCGAAGTGCATTGCGGCGGTGCAGACCTGCACCGTCGAAGCGCCGAGCGAAATATGCTCCGCTGCGTCGTTCCAATAGCCGATTCCGCCGATTCCGCTGATGGGCATTCGCGAAATCTTCGCAACGGACGAGAGCAGATGCAACGCAATCGGTTTGACGGCCGGCCCGCAGTAGCCTCCGTGAGATGACTTGCCGCCCACATTCGGGCGCGGCGAAAAGTTCTCAAGATCGACTCCCATGAGCGAGTTGATCGTATTGATGAGGCTGACAGCGTCAGCACCCCCCCGCTCCGCGGCCTTCGCGATGTGCGTCACGCTGGTTACATTCGGCGTGAGCTTCACGATCACCGGGACGCGCGCGACTTCCTTCACCCAGCCCGTGATCAATTCGGTGTATTCGGGCACCTGTCCAACAGCTGCGCCCATGCCCCGCTCGCTCATTCCATGCGGACAGCCGAAGTTCAATTCGAGCGCATCGGAACCCGTGTCTTGGGCGCGGCGCACCATTTCGTGCCACGATTCGCGCTTGGATTCGACCATCAGCGAGGCAATGACGAGATTTTTCGGGTAGCGCCTCTTGACTTCGTAGATCTCGCGGAAATTGATTTCAGTTGGGCGATCACTGATCAATTCAATGTTGTTGAAGCCCATAACCTTCATGCCGTTGAAATCGATCGCGCCGTAGCGCGAACTCGTGTTCACGATGGGCTGGCCAATGGTTTTCCACACAGCCCCGCCCCAGCCTGCGTCAAAGGCTCGCATGACCTGGCCGCCCGTGTTGGTTGGCGGACCAGAGGCAAGCCAAAACGGATTCGGACTTGCGATGCCCGCAAATTTCACGCTGAGGTCAGCCATTGTTTACCTCCCCTCCGAACGCGGTGAGCCGAGCCAGGTGTCAAGGCCCTTCGCCGCTGCCATGCCTTCCGCAACCGCATCCACAACTTCTTTTCCGCCGTTGGTGCAGTCACCTCCGGCGAAATATTTCGGATGGCCCGTCTGGTGGTGATCGTTGATCTTGACCGTGCCATCCGGATTGATTTGCACGCCCTCGATTTCTTCCAGAAAATCCGTCGTCGGCTTCTGTCCCACCGCTCGCACGACCATATCCACGTCGAGTTTGAATTCCGTGCCGGGTACCGGTGCTGGATTTCGTCGGCCCTTCGCATCGGGCGCGCCAAGCTCCGTCCGCACGCATTCGAGGCCGGCCACTGCTCCTTTTTCGCCGAGCACGCGCATCGGCTGCGTCTGCCAAAGAAAGCTAACGCCGTCGCGCTTGGCAAGCTCGTACTCGTATGCGAAGGCCGGCATTTCCGGTTCGCTTCGTCGATAAATCAAATAGACAACTTCCGCACCCAGGCGCCGTGCGGCGGTCACCACGTCAATCGCCGTGTTGCCCGCGCCGATGCATGCAACGCGCCGCCCAACCTCGACTTCGTGGAATGGCAGAATTTTCGTTTTTTCGATGAACTCGATGGCACCATACACGCCGTGCAAGTCTTCCCCGGGCAGGTTGAGCTCCCAGGTTTCGCCCAGCCCGACGCCGATGAAGATGGCGTCGAACTGCGCTTCGAGGTCGGCAAAGGAAACCTCGCGCCCGACCTCGATTTTTTGACAGAACTTCACGCCTAGCTGCTCGACCAGATCCGCCTCGCGAACGGAATCCGATGCGCGCGACTTGTACGCTGCGATGCCGTAGGTGTTGAGGCCCCCTGGATGTTCATTGCGGTCGTAGACCGTGACGTCGTATCCGAATTTCGCAAGTTCCGCCGCACATGCGAGCGACGCGGGACCAGAGCCGATGCAGGCGATCCGTTTGCCGTTGGGCGCGCCGCGTCGGAAAAGCCGAATATCATTTTCAAACACGTAGTCGACCGCATAGCGCTGCAATCGCCCAATCTCGATCGGCGACCCTCCCTTTTCGTGCATCACGCACGCGCCCTCGCAAAGGACTTCGGTGGGACAAACTCGGCCGCAACTGTGCCCCAGAATATTCGCGGACAGAATCTGCCGCGCCGAGCCAGGCAGGTTGCCCGTCGAAATCTTCTTGATAAACGCCGGCACATCGATGTGCGTCGGGCAAGCCATCGTGCAGGGCGCGTCGAAACAGTAGAGGCATCGCGCCGCTTCCGTCGCGGCCTGCAGGTGGGTCATGGCGGGCGAGATTTCGGCGAAGTTCTTTTCGTATTGCTCCGGGGAAAGCTTCGGCGCTGTGTCGCGAAGCGGCATAGGGAAAGCCGGCCGGGATCTCCAAACATCACGGCCCGGTGTGGTGACTCGCTGCCGGGCCTGCGGCAAGCTCAGTGAATCGCCATTCTAGCATCGCTCTGATCGATTGCGCGGGGATTCGTGGGGCAATCGCATCTTGCGCGGCATTTCACCGATGCCCTAAGATTCCTAAACTCGCGAAACGCTCGGAGGCACGATGCACTTTGACACGATCATCAGAAACGGCACTGTAGTCACGGCAACAGACACCTACGCGAGCGATATCGGAATTTCTGCCGGTCGCATTACCGCCATCGCGCAGGATCTGCCGATCGAAGGCGCGAGCAAAGTGATCGACGCCACCGGCACGCTCGTGATGCCCGGCGGAATTGACGTTCACACGCATCTCGATATGCCTTTCGGGGGCACGACGAGCGCCGACGACTTCG
The DNA here is from genome assembly GCA_035622585.1 of Candidatus Acidiferrum sp. Taxonomy (GTDB): domain Bacteria; phylum Acidobacteriota; class Terriglobia; order Acidiferrales; family UBA7541; genus Palsa-295. The sequence goes on along the minus strand of DASPVC010000017.1, from coordinate 59,104 downwards.
AGTCGGGCACCATCGCAGCTGCATATGGCGGCACGACAACGTTGATCGACTTCGCGGTCCAGCAAAAGGGGCAAAGCCTGCGGCAGGCCTTCGACACATGGATGAAGAAGGCCGACCGCAAGGCCGCGATCGACTATGCCTTTCATTGCATCATCACCGATCTCGGCGACGCGCAGTTTGAAGAGATGGGCGCGCTGATTCGGGACGGCGTCTCGAGCTTCAAGCTTTTTATGGCCTATCCCGGCGTGTTGATGGTGGACGACGCGACCATTTTTCGCGCGATGTCGCAGGCCGCGAAATATGGCGGCCTGATCTGCATGCACGCGGAAAATGGCGGCGCGATCGATGTGATCGTCCGCCGCGCACTGGCCGAAGGCAAGCGCGCGCCGAAATATCACGCGCTGACGCGTCCCACAACGGCCGAAGGGGAAGCCACCAGCCGCGCCATCGCGCTCGCAGAGATGGCCGGTTCGCCCGTCTACATCGTCCATCTTTCGTGCAACGATGCGCTGGAAAAGGTGCGCGAGGCGCGCGACCGCGGCCTGCCAGCCTACGCCGAGACCTGCCCGCAGTATCTTTATCTTTCGCTCGAGCAGATGGAATTGCCGGGATTCGAGAGCGCCAAATACGTGTTTACGCCGCCGCTCCGCGAGAAATGGCACCAGGAAAAACTCTGGCGGGGACTGACGCACGATACGCTGCAAGTCGTCTCGACCGATCACTGCCCGTTCTGCTTCAAAGAGCAAAAAGAATTGGGCAAAGACGACTTCACAAAAATTCCGAACGGCGGCCCGGGAATCGAGCATCGGCTAAGCTTGATTTACACAGGGGGCGTTCACGGAAACCGATTCTCCCCGAATCGCTTCGTCCAGCTCGTTTCGACCGCGCCAGCCAAGCTGTTCGGATTGTTCCCGCGAAAAGGCACGATTGCGATCGGTTCGGATGCCGACCTCGTCATCTTTGACGCAAATCAGGAGCAGGTGATCAGCGCGAAGACGCATCACATGCGCGTCGACTACTCAATGTTTGAAGGAATTCGCGTGAAGGGAGTGCCGAAGAGCGTTCTCTCACGCGGCCGCACGATCATCGAAAACGGAAAGTTTGTCGGCAAGGCGGGCAGCGGAGAATTCATCCGCCGCCAAACCTACACCGGCCTCTGAGACGCGTTCGTTTCTAACCAATCGACCTCCGCAGCCTGGCACGTTCACGGCTGACTGTAGAGAACGCTTGGCGGCGTAGGACTGTCATAGTCGCGGCCGTACTTATTCTTGTGAGCCATGCTGTGGTTCGGATTTAAGCGAACAAAAATTGTGCCCAGCGAATACGCGCTTCCCGAAATATCGAGTTGCCGGATGAGGCTTTTCAGATCGTCCGGCAGCGAACGCTCATTCCACACTTGCAGCTCGTACCGGCCCGGCGGAACGCCGGTAATCGCGATCTCACCCGCGTGGTCGGAAACCGCGTAGTAGCGGGTTTTGAGCACGACGACGACCGCGCTCATCTCCGGATGGATGTTGCAAAAGAGATAGCAGATTCCCGGCTTGTCGAAGAGCACAGAGCGCGTACTCCCTGCCTCATATAGCCCCAGATCGAAACGCTTGCCTTCGAACAGCGAGAACACGTTGTGGAAGAATGGATCATCGTTGGGGAATTGCACCATCGATCCCGCCTGAACGACCAGCAGGTGCGGGTCGAAGCTTTTGTGTCGTTGGACGAGCCGTAGCGGCTGCGGGGACTGTGAAGGCGCTGTCTCGGAAACGGCGGAGAGCGGCGTCAACCAGACGACGACTTGAGAAGCATCCGTAACCGGCTTGCCGTCCGCCGCGCCTACAATTTCCACGCGCCCTGTGACGTTGGCCTGAGGCACGGCTGACGCTCCGCATGCGAGCGCCAGTGCCACTGCGGCCAGGAGCAGACTCCGCCGCAGCCAGATTGCTAGTCGGCACGAACGCGCATTCATCAGAAGAGAACCCCGACGCTCATGTTGACGTGGTCGGCCGAATAGGGTTCAGAGACGGTCGTGAAGGTCCGCAAATGCCGATATTCAAGGGAAAGCAGCACATCGGAACGCGGACGGTAAATAAAATTGGCCAACCAAGTCTGATTCCGCGCCAGCCACGGGCTGAAGTAGTTCTGCTGCCCCCAGGACGAATTCCGAATTTCGCTGCCCTCGGGATTATCCTGTCCGAAGGCTTCATTGAACTCCAGCTTGCTGGTGGCGCGAAACTCCAGCTGTGCCCATCCGCCCATCGAATCGAGCCCGTGCACTTGCGTCGCCGGACTCGCAATCGGACCGTTCGATACAATGCTTCCGCCGATGCCGCCACCCAATCCTCCCACGGCGCGGCCGCGATAAAACTGCCCCGAGAGATCCCACTTCTGGAAAATCGGAAAAGTCCAATCCGTCGTGGCAGCCCAGGCATCCACTTTGCGGCTCAGTCCCCAATCCTGTCGCGCGTAATAGCCCCCTTCACCAAGAGTGAACGATCTGCCGAGGAGGCGATGGGTCCAGGCAAGCCGCGCCGCGTAGCCTGGCTGCCGGGTCGTTTGGCCTATCTGAGGAACCTGCTGATACTCGGAGGCCGGCGTTTGTCCGGAGAGTGAATCGAGAATTCCGGCCTGCAGCAGCAGGTCCGACGCCTCGGAAAATTCCAGGCGGTGTTCGATCCGAACCTGCGGTGTCCAGCTCCAGAGTTCGCCGGAGTAGGAGAGTGCTGGCTCCGCCAGAGACGCGACAGACGAAGGTGCGAGCGGGGAAATAAACAAAGAGTCCTGGCCCGCGATAATTGAGGTGTGGCCCCAATCGAAGCGAATCGTGCCGGTTCGCAAACGTACTAAGCCAAAGGTGACACCATTCGGGGCGCTCGGAAAACCGCCGGAGAAGTCGAATTGAACATCCGCCGTCGTTCGCGCGCCGGCTACATCTGGCCCGAACGCCTCAAAACCCAACTGGGACTGCCGAAGGCTCCCTCCGAACGCAGCTCCTGGAGTGAGCGGTCCGGAATCTGATGCCAGCGCCGGAAAGTCCTCGTTATCCACCGCGCCAACGTTGTCGAAAAGACTGAAGAGCACGATGCCCGAAAAGCGCACGCGATATTTGGAAGCGCTTTCAATCTTGGTTTGGTACTGGTCGTCAACCTTTGAACTGAGCAGATTCTGATCTTCTTCGAGTTTGGTCACGCGCTGTGCGAGGCTTTGCGCGTCTTCGGCTCGTGCGCTGGTTGCGCTGCCAATCGGCGGTATCGCATCTGAAACGCCGTGCGCGTTGGATTCAGCGCGAGCGGTTTCGAATTCATGGCGCAGCTCCGCCGTCTCCGCGTGAGAGCGAGCGACCTCGTCGCGCAGCTCGACCAGCAAAGATTTCAGCTTGGCGACCTGCGATTGCAGATCCTGAAGCGACTCGTTAATTTTGTCGTTCGAAGTGGATTGTTCGTGCTTGCCAGCCGACTGCGCCTGAACTACCGTCGCGCCCACGGCAAGCAGGATTGCCAACTCGACGAATCGCGAGACGCGCGCATGGGGAAATCGAATCCGCATGTTGGGACCTCCCAAAAATGATTTTGCAGTGGATTTGGATGCGCGGCACGCCCGCGCCGTGTACAGCCGGGTCTGCCTGAGCCCTAGCGGGGCTGTAAGGGATGGGGCGCCTCGTTCTCGCGAACGGCGTCCACCGATCCCTGCACCGGCAGAACGATCTTGAACACGGTCCTCCCCGTCGAACTGCTCTCGACGAAAACCTCTCCGCCGTGATCCTGCACGATCTTTTGCACGACAGTGAGACCAAGTCCCGTGCCGTTCTCTTTCCCGTAGCTCACAAACGGCTGAAAGAGCCTTTCCCTTACTTTGTCAGGGATTCCGGGCCCATCATCGGAGACGCGGATTTCCAACATGTCGTCGATTTCGCGAATATCGATTTCGACGTTTCCGGGGCTGGGCGCGACGGCCTCGCAAGCGTTCACGAGCAGATTGTGAAAGACCCGCTCCAGCTTTTTCGGATCGAACCACGCCTCATCGCGGCCCTCGCGGGAGATTGCGATGTGAACGCAGTTGAACTCGGGCCGGGCCCGCACAGTATGGATCGCGCGCTGAACGGTCTTTTCGACGCTGCCGTACACGAGCCGCATTTGGCTGCGGGCACGGGAAAACTCCAGTAGCGAGTCCACCAAATCGGTCATCTGATCCACAGCGATTCGAATTTCCTTGTACAACTCGTCTCGCTGCCGGGGATCCAGGTGGTTTTCAGAGAGGAATTCGGCGTTGGCCATGATGGCCGTCATAGGATGGCGCAGATCGTGCGAAATGGAACTCGCCATCCGGCCAATGGTAGCCAGCCGTTCGGAATCGACCAACTGCTGCTGCGCCTTGCGGAGCGAGGTCCGCATCCCGGCGAATGCGTTGGTCACTTCTGCCACTTCGTCGCCGCCACGCGCTTCCAGCGGGTATGTGAAATCGCCATGCTCCAGCGCTCGCACTCCGCCCACGAGGCTGGCCAGCGGCCGCGTAAACGTGTCAGAAATCAGAAACACGGAGAATGCGCCTGCGAGAATTGCGACCAAGCCGAGAACAAACAGGCTTCGGTCCAATGAGTCCAGAAACAGTGTTGCTTGATCGAATGACTTGAGAACGCGAAGAGAGACATGCTCGGTCGGTCCGGGCGCCAGACGTACGGATGCCATCAGGTACCGCTCGTCGCCAAGCTGGATGTCCTCGGTGCCTGCTGCGGACTGTGTGGGCAAACGCTGCAACTGACGCGATAACTCGTCTTCCTGCGTCGCCGCGAGGGTACTAACGACGAGCGAGTCGCCGTAGTAGAAGGCGACCTGACTCGCCGCGATACGGCTTACTTCGTTGGCCGTTCGATCGTTGATTTCGTGCCCAAGCGCAATAACGCCCAACGGGCTATTCTGCGCAGCCGATCCGAAATAGACAGGTTGAATGAACACTTCATACAAATGACCGTTGCCGAACCACCAGTAGGGTGACGCCTCGGGATCGGTCGAGCGCGTGAGGCAATCCTGAGCGGCCGTCCGCGTGAGCGCCGACGCGCTCGAATGAAACGCTACGATCTTGCCTTCGCGGTCGCCCAAAACGAAGAGATCGCTCCCAGCGAGCCTCCACAGGTCGGCAGTCGAGTCCTGAATCGTTGCCGCGTCGTGCGTAGTCATTACAGCCTTCAGGATCGGAAGATCGGCGAGTAATTTGGCGGAACGCGTGAGAGTTTCTTCGCGCTGTGCCTCAAAGTTCTGAAACGTATTGACGGAGTTGCGCAGATCGCTCAGGATTTCTGTGCGCACCTGAAGCTGCACGGTGCGCCGCACGATCAGCAGCGTCGCACACATGAAAGTGGTCGAGACGATGAGTAGAGAAAGCAGAAACTTGGTTCGGAGTCGAAGGCCCCGCATTCAGCTGTTCCTCTCGCCTGCCTAAAAGCCTCAGCTCATCTATCGTGTCCGTCGAACCGGTCAGGGAACGAACTTATACCCGGCGCCGTGCACGGTCTTGAAATGCGCGGGGTATGCAGGGTCCTTTTCGAGCTTCTGGCGAAGCCTCAATACGTGGTTGTCCACGGTTCGCGTTGAAGGATAGTTCTGATAACCCCAGACCTCGTTGAGGAGTTCATCGCGCGAAACCACTCTCCCTGCGTTTTGCGAGAAGAACTTCAGCGCCTTGAATTCCTGTGGCGTGAGTGCGACCCGTTGGCCCGATCGAGTCAGCTCCATTCTCGCGAAATTCACCGTCACGTCGCCAAAGGTGAACACATTGCCTATGGGCGAAGTGCTCGCTCGGCGCATTACGGTCCGCACCCGCGCGAGCAGTTCGCGCGGGCTGAAGGGCTTGGTTACGTAATCGTCGGCCCCCAGTTCGAGCAGCAGCACCTTGTCCGTAACATCGGTTTTCGCGCTCAGCACGATGATCGGCAGGTGAGGTGACTCCCCTTTGATTTCGCGGCAGACGTCGCGTCCCGGGACTCCCGGGAGCCTCAGATCGAGCAATACCAACGACGGCCGCACGCTTCGAAAGGCTTCCAGGCCCGTGTTCCCGTCTTCGCTTATGTGCACGCCGTAATCTTCTGACTCGAACAGGCGCTTCAGCGCTCTCTGAATCGCGTGATCGTCTTCAATTACGAGAATTGTTTCCGTTGATCGGGCCGTTACTGCGCTGGACATTTGCTTACCCTCCCAACCGCGCGATTGATCGCTTGCCTTCAGACGTCCCTGCATGGGATGTCTGGCAAAACGGATGGCACGGTTCCTGGGTCAGATGCTTACACCGCTGATCATGACTCGGAGTTGCCTCGATTATTGAAATGCTGATTCCCCTCAGATGAATCCCGCCAGGCAGAGATTCAATCGGTATAGAAACTCTAGCACTGGCGCCAGCGTTCCAGCGTTTGGTGACAAAGTTTTTACAACTCGGGGACCCCGTCGTGACACCTCGCTATCGACGCGCTGCTAGGCTCAGGCTGCAAAAGCAAGGGCACGCATCGGAAACTCGGCGTAAGCCAACCGAATGAACTACCTCGCCCGAGACGCGGGCGAAGCTCAGCTCGATGCCTAGCCACAGCGAGACCCGGGGCGCCTTGTTGGCCGGATGCGCGGCCTTTCAAGACGCTAGCAGGGCGATGTGCAGGACGGACGAGAAGCCCTCGCGGTGATTGCCGCACGCCCCCAGCGGCGCAACCGCCGCGCGGGCCTTGTCCGGGGAATCCTTCCGGGGTGGGAGGAAACCGTGCAAGAGACTTCGACGAAAGGGGAATGAGCAATGAAAGCGGTAGAGAAACTTTGTAAGTCGCTCGCGATGGCTGCACTAGCCTTGTCGGTGCCGACATTCGCTTTCGGCCAGCACTATACGCAGACGAATCTCGTTTCAGATCTTGCCTCGATTGGCGGGGAATCCATTCCCACACAGGATCCAAATCTGAAGAATCCCTGGGGAATGGCGCGCGGCGCTTCGTTTCCTTGGTGGGTAAATAACGAGGGCACGGGCACATCGACTCTCTATACGGGCACTGGAAACATCGTCTCACCTCCATCCCCCGTAGTCGTTCCCGACGCCGCTGGCGAGACTGGGGCGTCGCACCCGACCGGCATCATCTTTAACGGCACGAACGATTTTCAGATCACCAACGTTCCCGGAAAGCCGGCCAGCCCTGCGGCATTCATCTTTGTCACAAAGGAAGGCACGATTTCCGGCTGGAACCCGGCTACTACACCTCTTCAGCTGGCTGTGAACGAGGTCACCGAAGAGAATGCCGTCTTCACCGGCTTGGCCTGGTATGAAAAGCAAGGCACGCATTTCCTGCTCGTCGCGAATTTCTCGCAGAACGTGGTCGAGAAATTCGACGCCAACTTCAAGCGCGCCAGCATGTCGGGAGACGCGTTCGATGATGACCACATCCCCCGTGATTTCGCCCTTTACAATGTGCAGGCTGTGGGCGACACCATCGTGGTCACCTACGCCAAGCAGAATTCCGCAAAGACGGGCGCCGATGACAGCTGCGGCGAACAGTGCGGATTCGTTGACATTTTCTCTACCGAAGGCCGCCTCCTGCGGCGGCTCCAGAACGTCCCCGGGATACTGATGGCGCCGTGGGGCGTCGCACTCGCGCCGCAGGATTTCGGATTCTTCAGCCACGATCTCCTGATCGGGAACCGTTTCGGCGGAACGATTGGGGCATTCGATCCAGTCGATGGCCGCTTCTTGGGACTGATGCTCGATTCCACTGGCAGCCCCATTGCAATCGACGGACTGTGGGCACTTGAGTTCGACAACCGTGGCGCTAACCAAGCGAGTCCGTCTGCTTCGCCCGCGCTCTTCTTCGCAGCTGGCATCAACAACTACGCTGACGGTTTATTCGGCACTCTCACGCCCGTTGCTGCCGAATTGAACGCGGAGGACCACGAGTAACAGAACAGCAAGATCTGACGTAGTTGCCTCAGTGCTCCCCTCATGCCTACACGCACCGGCAGAGGCGTCTCACGCGCCTCTGCCACCTTCTCTTCAGCGGTGCATCAGTCTGCGAGGGGGTTTGGTCGAAGCTGAAAGTGGACTACCTTCGGGTACGTGCCCTTTCCTGTTTCGCTGTGAAATGGCGTGCGCGTGCCCCACGTAGTCCAGATTCCCTTCCCTTTCCAACCGGCTTTCGGGTCGTCAAAGCGGCCGTCCATTCCCTTCGCGAAAAACCCCAGCGGGTATGGGACGCGCAGAATCACGAACTTTCCGTTCACGAGCGCGATCAATGAGTCCGAATCGTTTCCGGTAACGATCGGCGTGTTTTTCCCCAGTCCCAGCGTGTCGAACTGGTCGACCCAAACGTAGTAGTGCGAATCGTCGCTGCCGGAATCGGTCACGTTCTTGAACTTGGGACCTGGCGTCTGATAGAGCGTCCAACCTTCGGGACACTGCTGGCCCGTCGCTTGGGGACCATTCAGCGGGCCCTTGCACTTTCGCCGGTCGAAACTCGCAAGGTGACCACTGGCCATCGCGATCCAGACGATACCGTTGCGGTCGATATCCAAACCCCGCGGCGAATAGCCCTTCACGGGAGCCTTCGGATCATTCCACGGCGCCTCGTAGTATTCAGCGAGTGCCGTCTCCGGTGGATTCGGCCCTGGATTCAGGCGCACGATCCCTCCGGGGAAACCCAGGACCGTGCCCCAGACCATTCCATCGCTGCCCACGGCAAGCCCGTAGAACGCCGCATTGAGGCGTGTGTCCTTGGTTGGGTCCGCCGTCGCATTCAAGGCGGACGATGCACCCAAGCTTTCGCCGCCCGGCGTCGTTGCCACGTTCTGCTCGCCCTCTGCGTAGGCGTCTCGCTTGCCATTGCCGTTCGTATCTAGCACGAGCGCGGTCCAGCCCTGCGATTTCGCCGCGTCATGCGTCTGGTCCCAAATTTTCGTATTGAGCCATCCCACCACTCCGCCTCCACCGCCGCTGCTCGTCCACAATATGCCGTTCGCGCCTTCGGTAAACTGCAAGTGGTGCGTGCCGAAGCAGGTGTCGATCATCGAGACTTGCTTGGTCGCCGGGTCGTACACTTCCAGCTGACGGCCTGATCGTTCCACCGGAGTGAGTTTGGCGGAAATCAGCTCCGATCCTTGCTTGCAAAACGCCGGGTTGTCGCTCCCGCGAATTCGCGCCGTGAACCACAAGCGGCCGCGCTCGTCGAACATCGGATTGTGAACGGTCGTGTGGCTATCCCAAATCGCCTCGTCACCCCAAATCGCTGACGGCTGCAACGGCTTCGGCTGCCCGGGCGTGTCGGGATCGCGATATGGAACCTTTAGCTGGCTGATCGTGTTGTGCACCGGATCGAGCACCGGCAAGTAATCGCGGCTTTCTTCGGGCGATCCATAAATCAGGCCGTTGGCATTCACGTGGGGATCGCGCTTGTCCGTAGAGATTTCGTCGTGCAGATACGCCTTCGGATCGGCCCAGTCCCATTGGGTGATCACGATGTTGCGCTCGATTCCTTGCGGACGCGGAGGAGCTTCTGCCGGCAGTTCGCCGTTCGCGACTCGCGTCGTCCAATCACCGAACTCCTCTGTCGCGCGCTTGGCTCCGAGCTGCGTCAGACTCGCCAGCATGATTCCACCCGCTTGTCCGGACTGCACGCGGCGCATCCACGCCTGCGCCGGGTCGAGGTTGCCGAACATCGAGGGTATCGTGCGCGTGTAGAGATTTCCGACCTGATGGCACGACTCGCAACTATCTGTCTTGATCAGGTGAATCCATTGGCCCTGAGTCTTGACGCTCGGAGAAATGCCGTTACCAGTGGGGCCGGTACCCGGAAACTCGCTTTTCTCCGGCACCTTCAACAGTGAGTACCAGTAGTTGGCTGGATAATACTGCGCGGCCGCTTTGGCGTCCGGCGCCACAGTCGGTCTAAAATCCACTTGCTTTCCCGGTTCGGCCTGCACCTTCGGCGAATCCACGAGCCCGTAGCCGCGCGCCCAGACTGTGTAGCTCGCCTTGGGAAGATCTGGAATGAGGTACCGGCCTTTTTCATCCGTCACCACTTCCTTGATGTAGCGCGTCGGCAAGTCCGTCGTCTCCGCAATCACCCAGACACCGGCCTCGGGTCCTTTGTTGCTAGAGACGACGCCACCGATATCGTCTGGACCGACTGATACGGTCACCTTCTGCTGGGCCAGCAGATTGTCGCGCGTGGCGACCATGTACGCCCCGATTCCAACAGCCACCGCGCAGCTGAGATATAGAACTCTCGAAATTCGCATAACGCCCCCTCCCACGGCTTGGACCGGTTATCCGGAGACCGGGTGGTAATCCTGATTTCGTCCCTCGACCGCTCGTTATACACCCCGAGAGCTTGCTGAGTGAACCGTAATTGATTTGCTTCCAGGAATCGTTCGGGAATGAATCGGAAGGCAGCTATCGCGCGGACGTTCGCTTCGCTGGCGGATTCAGCGACCCGCCAGAATCCTGAGGGCCGGTTGCCGTACTCCTGATCGCGTCTAGATTCTTGACGGCGACGGCCACCTTGAGCGTGTGCTGCCCTCCACCGAGAATCACGCCCCGTAGCGGAGTCGCGTCCAAAAAGTCGCGTCCGTAGGCAAGCACGATATGCTCGTTTTCAACTAACAGATTGTTCGTGGGATCGAATTCGATCCAGCCGAGATCCTCTCCGCACCAAACCGACACCCACGCATGGCTCGCGTCGCCTCCCTGCCGCGCGCCTTCCTCGTCACCGGAGCGCGTGTAGACGTAGCCCGAAACGTACTTCGCAGGAAGACCCAGACCCCTCAAACCGGCAATCATCAAGTGGGCAAAGTCCTGGCACACTCCCTGGCGAAGGGCGATAACTTCGGCGACTCTCGTCGTGACATTGGTCAAATTCGGAGTGTAGGCGAAATCAGAATGAATTCGAGCCACCAAGTCGCGTGCGGCGGGTACGATCGCGCGGCCATTCTCGAAAGACTCAAGCGCGTATGCCGTGGCGATCTCTTCCGGAAATGCAAGAGGCGACGCATACACGAACTCTGCGACGCCAGAAGGGGTGGGAAAGCCGTCGTTGCGCATCGCGTCGCGAATCTCTTCCCACGGCGGCCCGTCACCGGACACCGACGCGCGCTCGACGTCCACTTCGGCATCGAGGGTGACAAGGAATTCATCATGGATGGCTTCGACACACACGTAGTGCACTCCGTTCCCAAAATGGTCGCGGAACGCTTCCATGCGAGCGGGCCGCGGCGCGATCGTCAGAGTCTGACTGACCGAACGCTGTCCAGTGGTGCTTAGCGGTGTTAGGCGCAGCAAATGCACTCCGATATCTACCGGCGCCCGGTAGCCATATTGCGTCTCGTGATGCGCGGCGTAGCGCGTCATCGTTTCGCCTCTGCGGACACGGGTGCGGATATCGGGGCTGGCTCCGAGAATCGCCGTCCGGAAAAACCCATGAACCTTGGCGCAGCGATGTGGCTGAAATAGGTTCGCGTAATCGAATCTGACAATTCCATGAGACAGCCAACGGTACGGTCAAGAAGATCGAAGAGCCCTTCTTCTTGCACCTCCATGTCGCTTGCGTGCGAAATCTCCAGTGGAAAATGCTCCACGGCTTCAATCAATGAGGCGACCGCGCCAACGTCCACCGACTCGCGTCCAACCGATTGCTCCGTGAGGTGCTCTGAAATCCGGCCAAATTGGTAGCGCAGCGCCCGCGGGTTACGAGGGTCCGCGAGCACGAACGCGAGCGCCTGGGAGTAGTAGATTTCCGCGGGATGTTGCATCACGTACGCGTTGATCGAGTCGCACAACTCGAGAGAAAGCCGCAGACCCGCCTCGACCTGACTCGCCGGCCCCGTCATCACGCCGCCCACTGCCTGTGCGCACGCGATCCCTCTTTCGATCCGGCGTCCGAGGTCCATGAACCGCCAGGCCGCGCCGCGCAGCATGTTTTCGGCGGCCAGACCGGCGAACGCAGCGATCTGTTCGTGGATCGCGTTGAGGCTCTCAAGGAGACGGTCCGGTTCACGAGAACCGTGGTTCAGGTGCCATTCGGAGGTGTTGGTGAGCCTCTGCAGCGACCGCCACATGTCGAAGGAGAGTTGGTCGCGGGAGGCCAGCGTGAGCCGCCGGATTCCGTCAACACAGGCTCGCATTGGTGCTCTGCCAGAAGCGGCAGCAATGACGCCTTCGAGAAATTTGGCAGCGTACACCGGAGCAGCAGCCGTATCGGGTTCGATCCAACCCGTGCGCTTGAGCGATCCGGCAAGGCGTTTCAGCTCCGCTTGATGGCGAGCGCCGAGCCCCCCGGCCACGATTCGGTCGAGCGCAGCCACGAATTGCCGCAGCCCGCCATCGAGGCGCTCGACGTAGCGTCCGAGCCAAAACAGATCATCGGCCGTGCGGCTGCGCAGAGAAATCTCGTGTCGTGCGCTCTGCGGCGCCGCGTGGGGCGCGGATATCGTCGCGGGGATGTGAGTGTCGGCTGATTGTTCTGAAAGGACCCACGTGTCTTTGATCAGGTCACTGTGCCGCAGCATGTTTCGGTAGATGGAGTCGCCTGTGGCGACTCGCGCGCTCCCGCCCGGCAGCGCGTACCACTCGCCTTCATGCCACACGGCCATGACGCGCAGCACTACGGGCTTTGGAATCAAACGCTCGCCCTCACGCGCTGCGATTTCGGGCGCCAAGCATGGCGTGAGACTCGGGCACATTCGCTCCCGCGCCACGAACCGCTCCGGGTAACGCAGCAGAAGCGCCTCAAACTCCGCGCGCCGTTCGGCCGACAAAAGCGCCGGCTCGACAGGCACCGGGTCCGGATCAAAAACCGTGTGGATCGCAAATTGGTCCATGGCAGAGCGGACTTCGGCGAGCGGCCCTTTTTGGCCGCACCACCACGTCGTGACTGCCGGCAGCAATAGGTCCTGACTCAGCAAACGCTGGGCGAGATTCGGCAGAAACGGTGTGAAAGCTGGCGATTCGACGAGTGCACTGCCCAGCATGTTGAGAATGGCCACATTTTGCCGGCGAGCCACCTGCACCAATCCAGCAACGCCCAAGGCCGAGTCCTCGCGCAATTCCAGGGAGTCGCAGTAGTCGCCGTCGACGCGCCGGTACAGGACGTCGACCTTGGCAAGCCCACCGAGCGTCTTCAAGTAGATGCTCTCACCGCGAACCGCGAGATCGCTACTTTGCACGAGAGCGATTCCGAGCGCACGCGCGAGAAAGACATGTTCGAAATAGGCGTCGTTATAGGGGCCGGGCGTGAGCAGCGCAACTTGCGGTAGCTCCGTCGAGTTGTCGCCCATTGCCTGCAGACTTGACCGCCACAGCTCGATAAACGAATCGAGACGCCGCACCGGCGCGGAGCGGAATACCTCAGGGAACGTGCGGGCCAGCACGCTGCGCTTGTGCAGAGCGTAGCCCGCGCCGGAAGGCGCCTGAGTGCGGTCGGCGAAGACGCGCCATTCTCCGCTCGGCAGACGAACCAGATCGGCGGCGTAGAAGTAGAGCCGCGGCGCTCCGCGCGGGGGTTCCACGTGACGCAAAGGGCGCAGGAATTCGGGATTGCCGAACACAAGGTAGGGCGGCAGCAATCCCTCTTCGACAAGACGTTGCGGGCCGTAGAGGTCCGCCAGGATCGTGTCCAGAAGTCGCGCCCTCTGCACCAAACCTGTCGCGATGGTCTGCCACTCCGATTCGGGCAGGATGAGCGGAAGCAGATCGAGAGACGGCGCCGCGGACGTGGGATGCGCTTCAGGCAGCGCGACGATTTCGTCGTCGGCCATCTGAATCGAGGCCCGCGCGAGCTTTTCAGAGAGCTGTTCCGAGCTCAGAGAGAAAACCGTTTCCATCATGCCGCGCCAGTGCGGCCGGATGGCGCCGGTTCCAGTAACCATTTCGTCGTACTGTGAACTCACGCTCCGTCCTTTATACCATTGTGGACCACGTGCGCCCGGCCTTGCGGCGGAAAGTTCACGCCTGCGTCGCTGCGCGCACGCGCTTGACGCGGCGCAAATCGAGCGTCAGTGGATGCTCCGCCCCAGTCACGACGGGCCTCGGAAATTGAGTGCCCGGAGTGTGGCCGAATGGAAAGAAACGCGCACGCCGGCGCGCCTCCGCTTCATTCGCATTCACAGGGAACCGGACGTAGTTGCGCCCACCGGGGTGCGCGACGTGGTACGTGCATCCTCCAACCGAGCGATCGTTCCACGTGTCGAAGAGGTCGAACACGAGCGGTGTATCCACAGGAATCGTCGGATGAAGCGCCCGCGGCGGCTGCCACGCCCGGTATCGAATTCCGGCAAGGTACTCGCCTTGGCGTCCCGTAGCGCGGAGCGGAACCGCACACCCATTCAGCAGCAGTTGATGCCTTTCGCCGGTCGCGCCTGCGACCTTCACCTGCATCCGCTCGACCGAGCTATCCACGAAACGGACGGTCCCCCCGAGCGCGGCGTCCTCGCCCATCACGTGCCAGGGTTCGAGAGCGTGCCGCAACTCGATCTCGATGCCGCGGTATGCCACCTTGCCGATCAGTGGAAAGCGAAACTCATGATGTGCGTCAAACCAGGCGGATTCGAACGGATAGCCCGCGCGCTGCAAATCGCTGAGGACGTCCGCGAAATCACCAGCGACGAAATAGGGAAGCATGAAGTCGTCGTGCAGGCGCGTGCCATAGCGCGCCAGAGGCGCGTCGTAAGGTTTCTTCCAAAACATGGAGATCAGCCCGCGCAGCAGCAGTTGTTGCGCCAGGCTCATTCGAGGATGCGGCGGCATTTCGAACGCGCGAAGCTCTAGCAGGCCACGTCGGCTCGAAGCACTATCAGGCGAATATAGCTTGTCGATGCAAAATTCGGCGCGATGCGTGTTTCCAGTGACGTCGACTAGCGCATCACGGAGCGCCCGATCAGCCAACCAGGGCGGCGCAGCCTGGGCCTCGTCCAAGGCCTTAAAAGCGATCTCGAGCTCGTAGGTGGCGTCATCGCGGCCTTCGTCCACGCGTGGATGCTGGCTCGTGGGGCCGATGAACAGCCCTGAAAAGAGATACGAGAGTGATGGATGGTTGTGCCAATAGCCAACCAGGCTCTTCAGCAAGTCCGGGCGACGAAGCAGAGGTGATTCAGCCGGAGTGGGCCCGCCAACAACCAGATGATTGCCGCCGCCCGTGCCGACATGCTGCCCGTCGAGCATGAATTTTTCAGTGGTCAGTCCGACGGCCCGCGCCTCCTCGTAGACGGCATGCGTGTTCGCGATCAACTGGTCCCAGCAGGCCGCGGGATGCACGTTGACCTCGATCACTCCTGGATCGGGCGTAACTGAGAGATGCAGCAAACGTGGATCAGCGGGTGGTGCGTACCCTTCGATCACGACGGGTTGTGCAAGTTCGGCCGCAACGTCCTCAACAGCCGCGGCTAAGTCCAAGTAATCTTCCACCGTTTCAGCGGGCGGCATGAAAATGTGGAGCAAACCGTCGCGCACTTCCGTGCACAGTGCCGTGCGGACCACTCTCGAATCAGACTGCCCCGGCAGCGGCCGCAGCGGAACCTGCTCGCGTCTGCCCACCTCGCGCCCACCCCGTTGAGCAGAAGGGTATGCTGCGCGCTCGCCTTCGAGATCAGAGAATCTAAATCGTTGGCGGGATGGAAGCGGCTGCCGCGGCACCATCGGATCTCGCTCGTGGATGTATGGATAGTCGCTCTCGGTGACCCACGGCAGCGAGTCGAGCGGCAGCCGGTAGCCCATCGGCGAGTCACCGGGCAGGAGATACATGCGCTCCGGCCGGAAGAACCATGGTCCGGATTGCCACGTCCGTTCCTCTCCGAACCCGGTCCGGCGCAACGGCAGCGCATATCCGACCAGATGCGAGAGTCTTTGCTCGAATACTCGCGCCAGCCGCGCGCGTTCCAGCGGATCCTTCAGCTCGCTCTTCAGCGGATCAACGTTCACGGGCAGGCGCCGCTCTTTCCAAAGGTAGTACCAGGCGTCTTCATATCCCGGCAGACAGAAGGAGGGATCGAGCTGAAGCTTTTCGGCGAGACGCGCAATGAACCGGCAAGCATGATCGGAGCGAAGCCCAGGGTCCGGCGTGTTGTCAGTAGCGAATAGTCCCTTGTCCTGCCAGATCGCCTCTCCGTCTTTGCGCCAGTGGCAGCCGAGCGCCCACCGCGGCAGTTGCTCACCCGGATACCACTTCCCTTGCCCGTAGTGGAGCAAGTAGCCGCACGCGAAGCGATCCGCGAGCCGGCGCAAGAGTTTTCCAGCATACGTGCGCTTCGTCGGCCCCAAGGCTTCGGTGTTCCATTCCGCGCCGTCAGGATCGGCCGCGGCCACGAACGTCGGTTCGCCTCCGAGCGTGAGCCGCACGTCGTGTGCCTCCAGGTCACGATCCACTCGGGCGCCAAGCGCGACGAGCCGCGACCAATCCTCCTCCGCGTAGGGACGCGTGACGCGCGGCGATTCCTTCACGCGCCGCACCCTCATTTCGTGATGAAGCGTGCTCTCACACGGTTCCAGCAGGCCCGAAATGGGCGCTGCGCTCATCGGCTCTGGAGAACAGGCCAGCGGGATGTGCCCCTCTCCAGCCAGAAGTCCGGATGTGGGATCGAGACCAACCCACCCGGCGCCAGGTAAGTACACTTCGCACCACGCGTGTAGGTCGGTAAAGTCCGCGCTCGGGCCAGCGGGTCCTTCAAGCGGTTTTTGATCAGCAACGAGTTGAATCAGGTAGCCTGAAGCAAAACGTGCGGCGAATCCGAGCCGCCGCAAAATCTGGACCAACAGCCATGCCGAATCGCGGCAAGATCCTTCGCGCTTCGCAAGCGTCTCTTCAGGTGTCTGGACTCCCGGCTCGAGGCGGATTACATATCGGATTTGCCGCTGCAGTCGCCGGTTGAGATCGACCAAGAAATCGATCGTGCGGGTCGGCTCGCGCTTAGCAGTCTGTAGGAAAGCCTCGAATAGCGGGCCGGTCGCCGCAAGCAGGCGGAACGGTGCCAACTCGGACTCGAGCACTTCGTCGTATGCGAACGGAAACTCTTCTGCGGCGGGATCGAGAAAGAAATCAAACGGGTTGATCACCGCCATGTCGGCGATCAAATCCACCGTCACCACAAATCGATCCGCCTTTTCGGGAAAAACGAGGCGTGCGAGATAGTTTCCCTGTGGATCCTGCTGCCAGTTCAAGAAATGCGGCGAAGGCTCGACCTGGAACGAGTAGGCCAGCACGGGCGTGCGCGCATGGGCCGCTGGCCGTAGCCGCACGGTTTGGGGTCCCAGCTCGACTGGCCGCCCGTAGCGATATTCCGTCCGATGAAAGAGGGCTACTTCGATACTCACACATCACCCGCGCGGTGAGCGCGCACCCACGCCTGCAAGGCTGTCCGGGGAATTGGCCGAGGCAGCCCTTCGCGCCGTTCAATGATTACTTTAACTGTGGCTGAAAGACTGCTGGCAACCAAAGATTGAATCGAAACGATTTGAAATACTGTCAGACGTGCGAGCGGGCTCCCCGCGATCGCTGCAAACGGTGTTGCTCATCTCCGCTCGAAGGGCCTGGTTTCCCCGCAATTAGGGCTGAGCTTGTGCGCTCTTCTTCTCGTGTATGCGGCGAAGGTCGGGCCAGAACTCCTTGAGCATGTACGTGGCGCAATCCCAGCCCATTTGCGACCCCCAGACATTAATCACGGTGCCGACGCCCCTATCTCCGTTCGGATGGTATGAGTAGGTCGATATGCCCGCCGCGATTCCCGCGCCGAAGACCTCTGAATAGTTGAACTGGCTGCCGCCTGAATCGGTGCGCGTAACCACGAGGCGACTGATCGCATGTCCGGCGCGGCGCAGAAATCCGCCGTGGCCCAGTTGGTAGTACCGCGGATCCTGGTGCAGAAACGACGGAAGCACGGCGCTCGCCATGAAATTCTCGACTGCATTGTCGGCATACGCCGTGGCGTACCTCTTGCCGTAACCCTCGGCGCCCTGTCCGTACTCTGGAATGCTGTTACTGGCCTGGCCGAGACCTGCGACGACACCGATCAATCCGAACTCAAACGGATCGATCAGCCCTCGGCCGACCGCCTTGAATTTCTGCCCAGGAGTGAGGCTCGGAAGATTATCAACGTTTTCGATGCTCAAGAAGTTTGGAAGTATCCAGAAAATCCTGTCTTTCGACGTGCCTGTCTTCTTCTCGTGTTCAACGTTTTGTTGCTCTTTCGTGGTCAGTCCGGGCTGGGGTTGCGCCTGACCGGACGATGCCGGAGCCGGCGGCGGGGGTGCCGGCCGTTGTTGCTGGGACGGAGTTTGCTGCTGAGCTTGCTGTTGCTGATTCTGCTGCTCCGAGGGTCCCGGATCTTGTTCTTGCGCGCGCGATGGTGTCACGACTGTGACACCGGTCATTGTCAATCCGAGAAAAATCGCCGTCGCTAGTCTGCATCTATTGGCCATTGAATTTCTATTCTGGCACGCGAGCGATCAAATCCACAACGAATTGAACCTTCGTGATCGTAGGACCGCGCTGATCTTGCAGGTGAAGGCCCTAGACGCTATTCCAGGCAGGTCGGAACCCCTCTCGCGTGCAAGCGGGACTTACCTCACATTTCCTACGCGCGTGGATCCTGCGGTGCCGACCCCGCGCGCGAGCTCCACAAAATCGAGAATTGCTCCAATCACAAGTTCCGGCTGGTCCTCAGTGATCCAGTGTCCGCTGCGGTCAGCGATGATGTGCCGTCCGTTCGGGGATTCCTCGGCAATGGCTCGGTGTTCGGCTAGGCGCCGCGGGGACGCGTTGCCCCCAGAAATCACCACAAGCGGTTTGTTCAGGCGTCCGGCGGCGATCACCTGCTCCGCGCTCTCCGGCAGCCGCTCGAGCTGGCTCGCGATCGCTCGGCAAAACTTCGGCTGCGTCCAGAATATAGGTGCCATGTCTCGTTCGCTGGCCGGGAGATTCCAGAACCACGGGCTTTCTGTGGAATTCGAGTCTGATGGCGCGCCTTTGCTGATCGCTCGAATCAGAGGATTCGCGGCCCCTTTCGCGCCGGATTGAACCAACGCCGCCGTGGCGCGAATCAGCCCTGTGTACGAAAGCGCAGCGGCGCGCCGGCAGATTTTCGCGCCGATTGCGACGCGATGCAGATCACGCTCGGAGGCCGGCCGCCATTCTCCAGCGGCAACGGGATCGACGAGCACCACTCCGCAGACCTCGTGCGAATAGCGGGCTGCGAACAGATGCATGGTGAGTCCGCCAAATGAATGACCCACTAGAACGTACGGCGGTGGCGCCTCCACCCGGCGTAGCAACTCGCGAAGCTCCTCGACGATCCGTTCGGCGTTGCGAGGCTCCGGGCCCGGATCGCTCCAGCCGAAGCCGGCTCGGTCATAGCAGATCACGCGGGTCGATTTCGCAAGTTCCGGTTGAAGCCCGTGCCAAGTAAGCATCGTGCTCATCAGGCCAGACTCCAGCACGACCGTCGGCCCACCCTCGCCCATATCCTGATAGTGAAGACGGTGTGTGCTTAGCTGCACGTACTTGCCGAGCGGTGGAAACCGTCTGCGATCCCTCCGCACACCAAGCACCTGATAGGCCGCACCTGCGAGCAGGACGGCCGTGATGCCTCCAACGATGTACTCGATCACCCGAGCAGAAGCCTCCTGTCTTTAGCTGCGGCGAGCCTCGGCTGCCTTGGCCGCGCTGAAGCTTCGATCGCTCAGCACTTCTTCGGCCGCGCGGTAGCCGATTTCGATGGAGTCTCCAATGGAACGCCCCTCAAGATAGTTCCCCGCAAGTTGTAGGCCCGGCAGGCTACGCAGCGCATCGCGAATAGCTGCCACCCACTGCGTATGTCCGACGCGATACTGAGGCAGCGCACGCGGATATTTCCAGACTGCGCGGTCAATGGGCGAGCCCGAGATTCCCAAGATCTCCGCAACCTCGCCCTCAGCCATCTCGGCGGTTGCTTCAGGCGCCATCTCGAAAAAAGCTTCATTCGGAAGAGGCCGCGCGAAACTTGTAATCAAGACCTTCCCTTCCGGCGCTCTTCCCGCGAACAAAGATGAGTTCCATGTGCACGAAATCACGTGAAGTCCCTCGCGCCGCGGCACGTTGAATCCGAAGCCCTGCAGCGAGTGTCGAACCTGGTTCCGCTCGTACGCGGACGCCACGACTGCGAGCGGTGAATACGGGATTCCACCGAGCAGCGAACTCAGATGCGGCGCAACCGGCTGTAGTACCCTCGCAGCCTCGTACGCGGGCGTCGCGGTCACGACCGACTCGCCCAATAGCTCCTCGCCCCCTCGTAGCCGAATCCGCCATCGCCCCTGAGAGACGTCAGCAGCCGGACAGACACCTTCGACGCACGCGCCCAGGCGCAATGAATCTCCCAATGTCTCGCCGAGCCGATCTGTAAGCGTCGCAAATCCTGATCTGAACGATCCCAGCGGCGGGAGGAAATCGGTTACCGGCACGCCAGGAGCTGGCCGATTGTTCGTCGCAGAGCGTTCGGCCGGCGCCGACCGTTTCCCATTTTTCCTGCGTGCGTGGATTCCTCCGCGAAAAACGCTCCCGAACTCTCGCTCCCATCGCGCGATGGAGGGCAGCGTGCTCTCCATTCCCATTTCTTCCGGGCCAGAGAAATAGACCGAGGCCGCAAAAGGGTCCACCAGGTAATCGACAGCTTCGTCGCCAAATTTCCGCCGTACGAACTGGGCCAGTGACTCCTCCGATTGCGGAGGCCGCCAATTCCGGAACGGCTCTGCGATAAACCGGGCTTTGCAGCCGATTCCTACCAGGCGCGTCTTGATCAACCCCCACGGTGAAAGTGGCGCGGGATGAAGCTCTCCATCCTTCCACACAAAACGCTTCGCTCGCGGGTCGACGCTGACAAATTCTTTTTCCAGTCCAAGTTCACACACGAGCTCCCAGACCGCTCGCGGAAAGCGCGGACATTGCGGTCCCGCCTCGAAAAGAAAGCCTCTTCGCCGGATCGTCGCTATCTCGCCGCCAGCGCGATCCGACGCCTCCAGCAACGTCACGCGGGCACCCAATTTCTGGAGCCAAAACGCGCAGGCAAGGCCCGTGAGTCCGCCGCCGATAACTACCGTTTGCTGATCGATTCCCATTGAGCAAGAATCTTAACAGAAGAGTCTCGGATGCTTTTCCTGACCAATCAAGCAAACGTGGCGGCCGCGCGCCGGGGCCAGAAAGTATGAACGAGACTATCCAAGCCCGTCGTGATTCCCTCGTTGACTTCGTCAACGAGTACGACATCCGCCGGAGCGAAACCGCTGTCGCCCAGCGCCGCGGCTATCGCATGGAACGCTGGACGTACGGCCGCATTCTCGATGACGCGCGTCGATTCGCGCGGGAGCTCGAATCCCGTGGAATCGGCAAAGGCGACGCGGTCCTCCTTTGGGCGGAAAGCTCAGCCGAGTGGAGCATCGCTTTCATGGGATGCATCCTCCGCGGCGCTGTCGCTGTGCCGATTGACCCGATATCGACGCCGGAATTCGTGGCTCGAATCGCTCGAGACGTCAGCGCCAAGCTGGTCGTGCGCTCCCGTCACCTCGCCGCTCCTGATGTGGCCGCACCGGCACTCACAATCGAGACACTTCCCGAGACCATCGCGGCTCACCAGGCGCTGCCATATCCCTCTCCCGCGCTGACGCGCAATGACACCCTCGAAATCATTTTCACTTCCGGTACGACGGCCGAGCCTCGCGGTGTCGTGATTTCTCACGGCAACGTCCTCTCCAACATTGAACCGGTGGAGCGAGAAATTCGCAAGTATCTGCGTTTCGAGAGGCCGTTCCATCCTCTGCGCTTTCTCAATCTGCTTCCCTTGAGCCACATCTTCGGCCAAATGATGGGGCTCTTCATCCCGCCTCTTCTCGGCGCGACCGTGATCCATATCGATTCGTTGAAACCCTGGGAAACCATCGAGACGATTCGGCGCGAGCGCGTCTCTGTGCTCGTTGCCGTCCCTAGGCTGATCGAATCTCTCCAGCGGGAAATCGAGCGCGGCATCGAACAAAAAGGGCGCCTCGACGAGTTTCGTAAGAAGTTTGCCGATTCGGAGAAAGACCATTTCCTCATGCGCTGGTGGAAGTTTCGCTCCGTGCGCAGACGCTTCGGCTGGAAATTCTGGGCGTTCGTCTCCGGCGGGGCAGCGCTGCCGGAGCAAACGGAGACTTTCTGGAACCGGCTGGGCTACGCCGTGATTCAAGGCTACGGCATGACGGAAACGACTTCGCTCATCAGCTTGAATCATCCTTTTCGCACGGGCAGAGGCTCGATTGGCAAAGTTTTTCCCGGCATGGAGATCAAAGTTGACGAAAGCGGCGAAGTGCTCGTGCGCGGCGAGAATGTCGCTGCCTCCTACTGGCGGGGCCAGAGATCGGAGCCGGTCGTCGGCGTGGACGGCTGGTTTCACACCGGCGATCTGGCGGAACTCGGGTCCGACGGCCGGCTCTATTTCAAAGGCCGGAGCAAGAACGTTATCGTCACCTCGGCGGGAATGAAGGTTTACCCAGAGGATCTGGAGAGGGCCCTCCGCAAACAAAAAGGTGTCCGCGATTGCGTCGTGTTCGGGTTGGTCCGCGACGGAAACGAAGAGCCCTGCGCAGCTCTTCTCCTCGGAGACGCGGAATCGAATGGTGCCGACGCCGTCGAGCAGGCGAACAAATCTCTTGCCGAGTACCAGAAGGTCCGCCAATGGTTCGCTTGGCCCGGACCCGATTTTCCGCGGACGCCGACGCAGAAGCCCGCGCTCGCCAAAATTCGAGGGATAGCTGAGTCAAGGCTCCGCTCGTCACAGGCGTCGCAAGGTGCGGATTCGGTGACCAGCCTTGTCGCACAGATCACCGGTCGCCCGGTCGGCGCCGCATCCGCGCTAGAGAGCGCCAATGCCCTAGCAAGCATGAGCTCGCTCGATCGCGTCGAGTTGATGAGCGCGATGGAGGACCGGTACCAAGTGGATCTGAACGAAGCCAAGTTTTCCAAAGCAGCCACGATCAGCCAACTCGAACAGCTCGTACGTGAACCGCAGGCGGCAAGGGTCGAGCACGTTTTCCCGCGCTGGCCTCAGCACTGGCTTACCACTGCATTGCGGCTCGCTGCCTACTACCTGCTCGTCTGGCCGGCTACTTATCTCCTCGCGGCGCCTCGAATCAAAGGCCGCAAGAATCTCCGCGGATTACGCGGGCCGGTGCTCGTAATTTCCAACCATGTCACCTACGTCGACATCGGCTGGATTCTCGCAGCCCTGCCACGGCGCTTTCGACATCGGCTTGCCACTGCAATGCGCGGCGAACGCCTCGCGGAAATGCTCCACCCGGCCACGAACCTCGGATTCTTCGAGCGGCTCAGCGAGCACCTCAGCTACCCTCTCGTGCTGACGTTTTTCAACGTCTTCCCGCTGCCCAAAGAATCCGGATTCTTGCGTAGCTTTTCCTTCGTTGGCGATCTGGTGGACCGGCAATGGAATATTCTGGTCTTTCCTGAAGGGCTGACGACTACCGACGGCCGTATCGCGACCTTTCGTTCCGGAATCGGTCTGCTCGCGACGCGGCTGAATATTCCCGTCGTACCCATGCGGCTGGATGGATTGTTCGAGCTCAAAAGGGACGAGAAACATTTCGCCGCGCCCGGGAGGGTTAGCGTCAAGATTGGCAAGCCCGTGCAGTTCTCTGCCGATCAGGATCCAGAAGAGGTCACGCGCGAGCTTCAGCGCATTGTCGAAGGGCTTTAGTGCAATAGCAGTCCGTCTCGTCTAACGGCTCGCCTCGAACACAGAAAATCTTCGCTCCAGTTCCCACTGTTGCTGCGCCTTCTCGCTCGCCTTGAGAAAAGCGGCACACGCAGTCGACGGATTGGCCGTTCCTAGGGCCTCCTGCGCGCAGACCGAGACAGGCTGGCCAAACCCGTCCATCTCGCGCCATAGACTGCCCCCCGGCAGGAAGCTGTGCTCAATGCTCGTGCGTACAATCTTTTTCAAATCGGCGTAACTGAGTCCGTAGTTTTCGACCGCGCGTACATATTCATGCGTCAAATCGATGCGCGACACGCCTTCATCGTCCGTCGAAAGAGCGACCGGAACACCGTACCTTCGGTAGATCGGAAACGGGTGCTCCTTGCCCACGATGCCTAGAATCACCTCATTGCTCGTCAAATTGATCTCGACCATCACGTGCTTTGCCGCCATCTCTTTCAGCAGGTCGTAGGGCTTGTCTTCGTGCATCACGTCCACGCCGTGGCCGATCCTCTCTGCATGCGCCTGCTCGACAGCAAGCCGAATATGGCAGCAAAGCCCGTCCGGCGGCACCATTCCGGGAGCCAACTCGCCCGCGTGCAGGCTGATGTGCACCTTCGGATAGAGGCTGTGGAGAAACTCCAGCATGCTCATGTGCAGCGCGTAATCGGCCACCGCGGTGTGGTCGTCTTCCGGCTGGACATAATTGATGCCGACAAAGCGCGGATCAACTGACGCGGTCTCGAAGCCTAGCAGCGTCTGCGCGAACACCTGCTCTGGAGGAAATGCCCGCAACACCTGATAGATGTAACGGATCTGTACGCTGCACGCAGGCGCCTCGTTCACGTCGCCGCAATGCTCCCTCTGCTTACGAACTGCCTCGCTCTGGTCCAGATACGCGCGCGCAATGGCGATATCGTCGCGCAGCCCGCGCGCAAACAGCTGCTCGCGAAATTCGCTCATGCTGCGTTCCGGGCGCCAACCAAGCATTCGAGAGAGGATCGCTGTGCGAGCAAAGTCGGGTGTCACCATCAGCTCGAGATACTGCTCGTTCTGCGCTGCGGCGCGCGTCGCGATCTCGTCGAGCCATTCGCCCGTGTGTCGCACATCCACAGCACTGAACTTCGAAAAAGAGTCAAAGAAATGGTCGTGACCCGTCACGCCCGGCGTCGGCACGAATCCACGCATCGAAAAAGCATCCACCAATGCGTCGTACAGATGTTGATCCTGAAAGGCTTTCTCGGCGGGTACATCTCCGCTCGCGCAGTCCGTCGCCTGCCGTTTGACAAATGCCAGTGACGCGAGATTGACGCACAGATGGTCCTCTGCTCCGTCGCGGATGAAAGACTCGGCATATACGCCGCCCCCGAGGTGATAGTGCAGGTCGCCGCCTTTCGGCATTCCCGCGAGGAACGCGCGCAAGTCGAGCGGATTTCCCCTTGCCGCGTCGAGTGCGCGCGCCGCCCGCTGCTCTCCGGTTCCAACCTTGCCCTGCGGTGCGCTTGACGGGTTCGCTTGCCCGAAAGAGGAGAAAGACCACGCGAGACAGGTTGCGAGAAGACACGCAGATCGAAAAGTGCTACTCATGGCGGATCCTTTGCCCGACAGAGTTTCCCCAACGAAACGGGCCTTCATTCTACCGTTCAACGCGTGAAAGACAATTTCGCGTTCGGACTGTTCATGTAAACTCTTTCTGGCGCTCAACTGCCGCTTCAATTCTCCCAAAGGACGATTCCGCATGAGCCGCACTGTCGCTCGTCTCTGCTGGGCACTCCTCGCACTGACATCTTGCACAAGACCGCTCGTGGCTCAAGCGACGTCATCCGCTGGCCCAATCCCTGTCAAAGTGGTCGTCGTATCCATGTTCGAACGCGGCGAAGACACTGGAGATGTTCCCGGCGAGTACCAGCTTTGGGTCGAGCGAGAGCACCTCGACCAGATTCTCCCGCTCGACGCCGGCTATCATCACGTTCGCCTCAACAAGGACGGCGTTCTCGGCCTGCTGACCGGCGTCGGCACGGCCAAAGCCGCCGCGTCGGTGATGGCGCTAGGGCTTGACCCTCGTTTCGATCTTTCCAAAGCTTACTGGCTCGTTGCCGGAATCGGTGGCGGCGACCCGGCCGACGTCTCGCTCGGCTCAGCGGTCTGGATCGATCACATGATCGATAGTGACTACGCCTACGAAATCGACGCGCGCGAGATCCCCGTTGGCTGGCCTACCGGCCGGATACCCATGCACCACGCGACGCCTTACGAACAGCCCGTCTCCATCCAGCCCGGCGATCCCATTTACACCCTCAATCCGCAGCTGGTCACATGGGCCTACCAACTTACGAAGGATACTCCGCTCGCCGATACCGATTCGATCCGCAAGGCGCGCGCTGGATTTGAAGGCTATCCCAACGCAACTCGGCCGCCGTTCATCACTCACGGGGACGGCCTTTCGGGCAGCACTTTCTGGCATGGAACGCTCTTCGACGACTGGGCCAACGCCTGGGTGCGGTATTACCTCGGCGACCAGGGCAACTTCATGGAGTCAGCCATGGAAGATACGGGCACGTTGCAGGCGCTCACGTTCTTGAGTCAGGCCGGCCGAGTCGATATGAAACGCGTCCTCATACTGCGCACGATCAGCAACTACGACCAGCAAGCTCCCAATCAATCCGCCGAGGACAGCCTGAAACAATTGGCCATCGGAAACTATGCAGCGTATATGGAATCGCTCGAGGCAGCCGAGCAAGTCGGCGACAAGGTGGTGCGGGAAATCGTCGAGCACTGGTCCGAGCGCGAAGCTACGATTCCTTCCGCCCGCGCTAGCACGTCCAAATAGGCAGCTCTTTCATGCAGACAGGCTCGCCAGTGTCTCCGCGAGCACAAGCGTCCCGCGCGCGATGTCCTCAATCGAGGCGTACTCGTCCGGACGGTGGCTATAGCCGTTGCGGCAGGGAATAAAGAGCATCGCCGTAGGCGCAATGTGCGACATGAACAGCGAATCGTGGTACGCCCGGCTGACCATCGGCAAGAATTTTTCGCCGTGCTTTCGGCACGCCGCGCATAGCGCCTCAACCACTTCTGGCGCGCAGTCGGCCGGGGCGTCCGCATTCAGCAACTCAATTTGAACTGAAACGCCGCGGCGCCCGGCAACCTCTTTCGCCGCCAAATCCAACGCGCGCATCACGTTGTCGCGCCGCGCGAGGTCCGTATCCCGCGCATCGACGCTGATTCGCACGCGGCTAGGAATGCTGTTTACCGCGCCGGGAAATACGTCGCACATGCCGACGGTTGCCACGGTATCGGCCGATCCACTGGTCCGCGCCGCATTCTCGATCCCTAGAATCAACTCCGAAGCCGCACACAGAGCGTCGTGCCGGTCGGGCATCAAGACTCCGCCCGCGTGTCCGCCCGCGCCTTCGATTGCAACCCGCGCACTCGCGGGCGCCGCGATCTTCTTCACCACGCCGAGTGGCACGCGCTCGCGTTCGAGCAGTGGTCCCTGCTCGATATGCAGCTCCACGAACGCCTTGTAATATGCGCGCGGCAGTTTGACGTCTTTAATTTCTCCGCCAAATCCGGCTTTGCGGCGCACATCTTCAACCGTCTCATCGTTCTTGTCAGTCAGCTTCGCCGCGGCACCCGACGAGAGCGTCCCGGCAAGCAGCCGACTGCCAAGACATCCAATCCCAAATCGCGTCGGCTCCTCCGATGTGAACACAAGCAGCTCGATCGAATTCTTCGGCCGGAATCCGCTGCGCTGCAGCGCGCGTATGGCTTCGAGCCCACCGAGCACTCCCACCACGCCATCGTACTTCCCGGCGTTCGGTATCGCATCGATATGCGAGCCTGTTCCGACGACCGGCGCTCCCGCATCGGAGCCTTGCCATCGCGCAAACGTGTTGCCGATCGCATCCTGCCTCACCGAAAGTCCCGCGGTCTTGCACCGCTCGATCATCCACCCGCGAGCGCGCATGTCCGCCGGCGTGAACACGATTCGCGTCACCACGGGCGGCTCCGCCTCCGAAATCAGCGCGAGCGCTTCAATTTCAGAACTCAGCCGCGCCGAATCGATTTCCAGTTTCATCGCTATTTCGCTGCCAGCGGATGCCGGTTCCAGTCCTTGTAGATGAGATATTTGGCGGGAATTTTCCCGATCGCCCCGAACCACTGCGGGCACCACGGCCCCATCCAAATGAAATCGCCAGCGGACACTGGATACCAGGAATCTCCCAGACGGTAGATTCCGCCGCCTTCCAGCATCAGCAGGCCGTGCTCCATCACGTGCATCTCGACCATGCTGAGCGCCGCGCCCGGCTGGTACACCATCGTGTTCACTGCGAAATCGAAGCTCGGCGTGTCGGGCAGCAGGCATCTCACCTGCAAGTCCCGGTCGCCCCCTAGCGGATTCGACGCGGCAGCGTCCTCGGACGAGATGATCAGCGCCGGGGGCTTTGCCCCTTCGAGCGGTTGGTAAGTCTTCTCGATCACCGCCACGCGGCTCTGGCGCGATGCCACCACTCGATGCGCCAGCCCCTGAGGAACGTATGCGTATCCGCGTGCGGCCAGTTCCGCCTTCTTTCCCTTCGTCTCAAACTTGAGCCCTCCCTCCAGCACGAACACGAACCGCTGCGCGTCCGTGTGGCCGAGTTCCCCGCCCGTCTCAAACTCTGCGGTGTACTGCGTGAACGCCGCGCCAATCGCCGGCCCCGCGTGTACGACAGCCGTGCAGCGCTTCATCCCCGGCAGTGGCGCGCGGACGAACGTGTCGGGAGTCAGCAGCAGATGGTCAGCGCGCCGGGCGCTCCGCGTTTGGCCCAGATTATGCACGTTGAGTCCTCCTTGATTGCAGCACTGGCGAAGAGGCCAGCAATTTGAGCAAGTGAGCTCCCGCCTTGATCGCCTTTTCGACATCTTCGACGTTCACAGTCTCCTCGGGACTGTGGCTGACGCCCCCGGGAGTGCGCACGAAAACCATCGCTGCGGGAACTTTTTCGGCCAGGATCATGGCGTCGTGCCCGGCCCCACTGACCATTCGATGGGGTTCGCATCCGGCTTTTCGAATCGCTTCCTCGATCTGCTCGATAAGCTGCGAATCCATCGCGATCGCCGGCTGGCTCAGCATCATGCAATGCTGCACGGAAAGTCCTCGCCGCGCCGCGATCTGCTCCGCGTGCCGAATCAGCGTCTCCACCGCCGCGACGCGGACGTCATCCGACCGATGGCGAACGTCGAGAGTGAGGTGCACCTCTCCGGCAATCACATTTGTCGCGCCCGGCTTCGCATCAACGGCTCCCACTGTCGCGACCAGTCCGGGCACCCGGTGCCCTTCCCTCTCGACCGCCGCAATCCATTCCGCCGCCCCCGCCAGGGCATCCCGGCGCAGATGCATCGGCGTCGTGCCGGCATGGTTCGCACGCCCGAAAAACGTGAATTCCATCTTGCTTTGTCCCGCGAGCGCTTCTACAACGCCGAGCGGAAGTCTTAGTTCCTCCAACACCGGCCCCTGTTCGATGTGAAACTCGACGTACCCCAATACGTCGCCCCGCAGGCGCGCCTCAAGAATTTCGTCTGGGTTCATCCCAAACGCTTCAATCGCCGCGCGCACGCTGATCCCGTTCGCATCCTGCCGCGCGAGCATTGCCTCGTCGAGCCTCCCAATGAGCGCTCGGCTGCCGATGAACGGCGTATTGAAGCGCACTCCCTCTTCCTCGGAAAAGCCGACGATCTCGATTCCGAAAGGAAGCCGCTCACCCCGCAAGTTCTCGATCAGCGCGATTCCAAGAACCACTCCCAGCGCTCCATCAAACGCGCCCGCATCTGGCACCGTATCGAGATGCGACCCAATCAGCAGGCGGGGAGCTTCCGGCTCCTCAGCGGCGTAGAAAGCTCGAAAATTGCCCGCCGCATCGATTCGCGTCTCGGCCCCGGCCGCTTCCGCCCACAACGTGAGCTCGCGGTGGCACTCGCGCATCGGCGCTGAAAGAAAAGTCCGCGTCGTCCGCCCCGGCTCCTCGCTGAACCCCGCGAGCTTGCGGCAGCGCGTGATCACCGTCTCTGCCGCGGATCTTTTTCCTCGGTCGGTCGGCACCGAATCTTATCCCTGCCTTCGGACGCGCGCTTCGATATAGCCGTGCGGCTCATCAGTTGGCACGAAGATTTCGTTGGGATTGTCCTGCCCGAAACGCGACAGATCGACCAATAGGCAGTGGATGTTCGGCATCGTCAGCTCGATCTCGCTGACTTCGGCGACGCCGTTCAGCACTGCCTCGCCCATTGCATACAGAGTGTGCTGGACCGATCTGCTGTCGTGCTCCGCGAACACAGCGAGCAGAATCTCGCGAATCTTCTCGCGCAGTTTCTCAAAGTCCGCGTCGGCAGATCGATAGTCCCACGTGGCGCGCAGCGCCGTGCCGAACAACCGGTCCGATGTCGGTGCCAGGGTCGTCAGCGAATCCTGAATATAGCCCTCGAATCCCGACTTCGCCGTCTTGAGGATAATCAGGTTCTCCAATCCCGACGCGACCGAAAACTTCCCGTTCCGCGCCCGCTCCACCTTCGTCGTCTGGCGCTCGCCGCTTGATTGCACGAACGTCGTCGGATGCGGCTTGCCCGCCACCGTCAGCCGTTCCCAAGCCTTCTGCGTCACGCGGATGGACGCGTGAGATACCTGCGGATTGCGGCTCAGCAAGAAATCGATCATCTCCTTCGCGAAACCTTCCATCGACGCAGCCTGCGATTTCCGGGCCAGCGAATACACCGTATTCTTCATCGTATCGGTGGGCAGGATTTTGCTGTTGTCGCCTTCGGTGAAGCAGCTTTCGAAATCTCCTTGCAACAGGACCTCGAGCGTCCACTCGTGCAGATCGTGGCGCCCATTCTCGCGTTTTACACGCATCAGCCGCACGCGCGACTTGCCGTAACGGTTCTCGCCCAGTGTAATCGTCAATTCAGCTTCCCCTGTACGTCGTGTACCCATGCGGACTCAGCAGCAGCGGAATGTGAAAGTGCGCCTCGCCGTCCCGCACGGAAAAAGTGACCTGCACGATCGGATACAGCCCGTGAACACCCTGCGCCGCATAGTAACCCGCAGTGTCGAAGGCCAGCCTGTATATTCCAGGCGAAAGTCGTTCGCCCTCCGGCAGCATTTCGTTGCACCGCCCGTCCTGGTCCGTGCGTCCCGAGCCGACGATCTTCCACTGCCCGGAGGACTCGTGGCGCTCCAGATGGACGGATACGTCTTTCGCCGGTGCGCCGCGAGCCGTGTCCAGCACGTGCGTGGAAATGCGCGTCATCCCGCAAGCCACCTCTTTAGCCGGATCTGCGTGATCTGCCGCTGCTGCTCCGCCGCCTCACGCAATTCCGTCGCCGCGTCATTCTCAAGTCGTCGCCGCAAGATTCCCAAGATCTCCTCAGCGCTCTTCCCGGTCGCGCAAACGATGAAAATATGCCCGAACCGCTTCTCGTACTCGCGATTCCCGTCCGCCAGCGCGGCCTTCACGGCGTCCTCACTGGCCGCGACGCGGCTCTGCTCCTGCGCTGACCACGCGGCGGAATTCGCTCCGGCCGGCCGCTCGGGGCGCGACTCGCCGATTCGCGGATGGCTTCGAAACGCTTCCATCCAATCTGCTTCGCTCAGGCCGCGCCACGTTTCGTCCGAGGTCGCGAACAGCGCCGCCTCGCTGGCAATCGGCCGTCGGCGCGCCATCGCCTGAGCCCAAGCTCGCGATCCACAGCATGCCAGAATTTCCGCCTCCGCTTCCGTTACGGGCAATCGGTTCCAGCGATCGAGCGCATCACTCACCGCTCGATTCTCCGCCTGCAAGCCGGTCGAGAAACTCGCCCACGAGGTTGCTTACCACCGCCGCGCGGTATTTCGCTGTCGATCGGATGTCATCGATTGGCCGAGTCTCGGACACTGCCGTCTTTCGGGCGAGTGCTCTCACATCTGCATCGAGTCGCTTCCCCGCGATCACCCGCTCCGTCTCGCCCAAGCGAATCGGCAACGGCGCTACGCTTCCAAGCGCGATGCGCGCATCCG
This sequence comes from Candidatus Acidiferrum sp., assembly GCA_035622585.1. Classification (GTDB taxonomy): domain Bacteria; phylum Acidobacteriota; class Terriglobia; order Acidiferrales; family UBA7541; genus Palsa-295. Next base: position 27,370 of record DASPVC010000017.1, on the reverse strand, counting down.
CAACCACGCCATTCTCGACTCGCCCAAGCGCCGCAATGCACACCTTCGAGATCGCTTGCGCGTTTCGCGCGCCGACTTTGCGCGCGTACGAAACGTACCCAGCAAACCCCCTCGGCAGACAGATTGCGCGGATCAGCTCGTCCGCCGCGAGATTCATCCGCTTGTAGCCGGTGTGAAAATCGCGGTACGCCATGCGCCGCTCGCCGCGCGCCGACACCAGAATCAGCTCCGCGTCGTACACGAGCAGTGCCGGTAACGAGTCCGCTGCCGGCGACGCGTTGGCGATGTTCCCGCCAAGCGTCCCGCGGTTCTGGTTCGCGATTCCTCCAGTCCAGCTCGCCGCACGCGCCAGCAGCGGGAACTCGCCCGCCACAACTCCATGTCCACGCAGATCGGTGTACGTGCAGCCCGCCCCGATCCTCAGCTCACCCGGCAGCACTTCGATCTGCCGCAGCTCCGGCAGATTCCAGATGCTGACCAGCTTTCGCACGCCGAGCGTTCCCGCTGCGTACTGGACCATCACATCCGTGCCGCCCGCAATCGGAAGCCATCGCTTCGGCTCTTCCGCCAGCAGCTTGACGGCGTCCTGCAAACTCGCGGCCACAGCAAATTCATAGTCGGCCGGATCGGACTTCATCGCACCGCCGCGCGCCTCGCCGCTTCCGCCACCGCCTCGAAAATCTGCATATAGCCGGTGCAGCGGCAGAGGTTTCCAGAGAGCCCCTCTCGGATTTCCTCCGTCGTCGGCTTCGGCCTTTTCTGCAACAAATGCGCGGCGGCCAGGATCATTCCGGGCGTGCAGATCCCGCACTGCGCTCCACCGCACTCAAGAAACGACTCTTGCAGAGCGCGACATCGCGCGTCCCGCGACACGCCTTCGATGGTGACCACTTTCGCGCCCTGCGCTTGCGCCACGGGAACGAGACAGCTATCGACGAGCATGCCGTCCATCAGCACCGAGCATGCACCGCACTCGCCCTCGCCGCACCCTTCTTTCGTTCCGGTCAACCCCAGCTCTTGCCGCAGCACGTCGAGCAGCCGCTCCATTGGATACGCGCGAACGGTCCTAGGCTCGCCGTTCACCGTGAAGGAAATTTCGCGTTTCGCAGCAGCCTTCTTCATCGCACTCCCGCAAGCGAGGCTTCGTGCTCCACCGCTGCGAAAATGTCTTCCGGCAGCATTGGCACGCGATTGAACGGAATCCCCACCGCGTCTTCGATCGCGTTGACAATCGCCGGCGCCGGGCCGTCCATCGGCAGTTCGCCGATTCCCTTCGCGCCAAACGCGCCGTGTTTGTTCCCCAATTCCTCGAAGTACACCCGAATCGTGGGCAGATCCGCCGACGTCGGCATGATATAGTTCGTCATCTGGCTGTTGGCCATGCGACCGTCGCGCCATTCTACTTTCTCGTACAACGCAAAGCCAATTCCCTGCGCCACGCCGCCCAGTATCTGCCCGCGCGCCAGCACCGGGTTCATCACCCGCCCGATCTCCTGTACCGCGACGAAATCATCCACCGTCGCGCTATACGTCGTCAGATCGACTGTCACTTCCGCGACATAAACCGCCCACGAATAGGTCGCGTACGCCTCTCCGCGGTACTTCACGTCGTCCCAGAATATTCCCTCCGGCGACTCGTAATTCGCGAGCGAGCGAAACTCTCCATGTGTCGCCACATGCTCTCTGCACGCCGCGCGAAACTCCTCGGCGGTGCATGTTTCGCGCAACAGTCCTGCGGCGATCAGTGTCTGTTTCAATCCCTGCGCCGCCGAAGCGACGAGCTTTCCCACAACCATCGCTGTCCGCGACGCCACCGTTGGTCCGCTATTCGGCACAACCATCGTGTCCGGCTGCGCGATCGTCACATCTTCGTACGGCAGTCCCAGCGCCTCCGCCGCAATTTGGCAGAGCACCGTGTTCGTCCCCTGCCCGAATTCCGTGCTCGAGACCAGCACTCGCACGCCGCCGTCCGCACGCCCTTCAACTCCTACGACCGATGCCAGATACCGCTCTCCTGAGCCCGTGAATCCGGCTCCGTGCAAGAACGCCGCGATCCCCATTCCCTTCTTGCACGCGCTGCGCTTGTTCTCTTCCGCGAATCGCCGCTTTTTCGCATCGTAATCCGCTAGCTCGAGCGCGCGGTCAAGCAGCTTCGCCAAATCGATCGGCTCGCGGATTTCCTGCTCCGTGATCGTCGTGTCTCCCTGCTTGAGGAAATTTCGCCGCCGGATTTCTGCGGGTGACACTCCGACCGTCCTTGCGATCTTGTCCATGTGCCGTTCGATCGCAAACAGCGCTTGCGGCGCGCCGAATCCGCGGAACGCCCCGTGCGGAGGTGTATTCGTCGCGACAGCCTTCGTCCGCACCCGCACATTCGGCCAGTAATACGGCCCTCCCGCATGAATTGTGGCGCGCGAAAGGACCACCGGTGATAGCGTCACGTACGCGCCGCCGTCCATCACAATCTCGATCTCGCCGCCGAGGATCTTGCCGTCCTTGCTGACCGCCGTACGGTGCCGCGTGCGCGACGGATGTCGCTTCGTCGTTGCCGCCATGTCTTCCGCGCGGTCGTAGACAATCTTCACCGGCTGCCCGGCTTTCATCGCCAGCAGCGCCGCGTGCGCCGCGATCATCGACGGATATTCCTCCTTTCCGCCGAACGCTCCTCCCGTCTCGGTCTGCACCACGCGCACTTGGTCCTCGGGCAAGCCAAGCAGGGCCATCATCGCCTTATGCACGTAATACGGACACTGCAGCGATCCCCAAATCTTGATGCCCTTCTCGGCATCGAATGCCGCAATCACTCCGTTCGTCTCGATGTAGAGTTGCTCCTGCGCCCCCGTGAAGTATTCTCCTTCGACGATATAGTCGGCGTTCGCCCACACGCTATCGACGTCGCCCTTCTCGATCCGGTACGATTTGAACGTGTTGTCCTTGCCCCAAATGATTGTGTCGCCGCGCTCGCTTTCCTCGATCGTGAAGACCGCAGGCAGCGGCTCATACTCGATCTCGACCGCCGCCACTGCTTTCGCCAGCGCGTGCCGGTCCGGATGCGCGAGCAGCAGAATCGCTTCCTCGGGGTGATTGACGCCTCCATCAGCGAGGCACGGCTGATCGTTTTCGATCAGCGCGATGTAGTTTTTCCCGGGAATGTCTTTCGCGGACACCACGACGTACTCGTTCCACGCGATACCCGGACCAAAATTGATTTTCTTGATTGTTCCGCGCGGAATCCGGCTGCGCACCGTCGCGCCGTACAGCATGTGGGGAAAACTGAGGTCGTCGATGTACCGCGCGCGCCCGGTGACTTTGTCGCGCCCTTCCTTGCGCGGCGTCGACGCTCCTATGATGTGCTCACCCTGCCGCCCCGCCATGGCCTATTGTGAACGAAATCGCTGCCGTTTTGTACGCCTCATTCCGCCGCAACCGCGCCGTGTTGGGCATCGGCGCCCAGGTCTCGTCATTCTGAGCGAAGCGGTCGGAATACGTTCTTCGTCCCGCTCTTGCGGGACGTCCGGTCGCGAAGTCGAAGAATCCCTCTTCAGCGTTCCGAAAACTCTCTGCCCCTGGCTTCTCCGGGAAACCCACCATCTTCAAACACGCAATTGCCTCTCACATACGTCTCTTTCACCACGCCGCGCAGTTTCTGTCCCATGTAGGCCGAGATCGGATGTCGGTAGTGTAGTCGCTTCGGCATCACCACAAATTCCGCTTCTGGCTCGAACACGACGAAATCTGCATCGCATCCTGCTGCAATTCGTCCCTTGCGCGCGTCGCATCCTGCGAGCCGCGCCGGCCCCTCCGCCATCCACCGCGCGATATCGCTCAATCCGAATCCCCGCTTCTGCGCCTCGGTCCACACCACCGACAGCGCCACCGACAAACTCGAAATCCCTCCCCACGCCGTCTTGAAATTTCCGTCCTCGAGCCTCTTCATGGACGGCGGACACGGTGAATGGTCGGTCGCGACAAGATCGATCACGCCCTCGCGCAGTCCCTGCCACAATTTCTCGCGATTCTCTGCGCTGCGAATCGGCGGCGCGCATTTGTGGAGTGTTGAGCCGTCCGGGATTTCTTCGGACGCAAAATGCAAATAATGCGGGCACGTCTCGACGCTCACTGGCAGGCCCTCTTCCTTCGCCGCACGCAGGAGCGCAATCCCTTCGCTCGTCGACAAATGCACGACGTGTAGCCGAAACCGGTACTCCCGGCATAGTGATATCAGCAATCGAATCGCAGCGAGTTCCGCCTCTTCCGGCCGCGATTGCAAATACGTCGGGTACGATCGCCAGTCTGCGCCCGCCAGCGCTGCTGTGCCCGCATCCACCGGACCGCTCAGCTCGGCATGCACCAGCAGCGGCAATCCCGTCCGCCCGACGTGTGGCAGCGCTGCGCGGAGCTCTCGCTCCGTGGCCATCGTGAAACCGTCGATACCGGGATGAATCAGGAAGCATTTGAATCCGAGCACGCCCGCGCGCGCCAGCGGCTCGATGTCGCCCTGATTGTCGCTCACGACTCCGCCCCATGCCGCCCAATCGACGCGGCACTTGCCTTGCGCTGCCGCGCGTTTCGCTTCCAGCGCTGCAACCGTCGTCGTTGCGGGCAAGCAGTTCAGCGGCATATCGACGAGCATCGTGTACCCGCCTGCGGCGGCCGCGCGCGTCGCCGTCTCGAATCCTTCCCACTCGGTCCGCCCCGGCTCGTTAATGTGCACGTGCGAATCAACGAGCCCCGGCAGAATCGCCGCGTCGCCGAAATCGGTGCGCTCCGCATCTGTCGGCACTTCGCCAATCGACACGACCGCGCGAATCCGCTCGCCCTCGACAAGTACCGCCGCCGCGCCCACTCCCTCCGGCGTCACCACCCGCCTCGAAATGTACGCCCGCTGTTTCATGGCTGCTAATGTCCTAAGCACATCGACACACTCGCAGTGCGCAGAGTATCTTAGCGCGGGTTATTGATTGGCAGGTGCGACGTCGTCAGCTCCAGCAGGCGGAGCCTTTTAGGGGGTCGCGGCTTCAGCCGCGACAAACAAACGGCGCGTAGCGCCGCACCGGTGCGCAGGCGTATCCGCAGCGAGTATTCCTTGGATGCGATCCATTCGGAAACAAACTGACCTAAGCTCCCGCGCTTTGAGCTTCTTCGCTTTATACTCGCCAAATGAGCAATCCATTCATGACTCGCGCGATTGAGCTCGCAATCGACAACGTCCGCTCGGGGCGCGGCGGTCCCTTTGGCGCCGTTGTCGTTAAGGACGGGAAGATCATCGCCGAGGGCGCGAATTGCGTGACCGTGACGAACGATCCTACGGCTCACGCTGAAGTCGTCGCGATCCGCGAGGCCTGCAAGAAGCTTGGCCTCTTCGAGCTTACCGGCTGCGAGATCTACACTTCCTGCGAGCCCTGCCCGATGTGCCTCGGAGCGATCTACTGGGCGCGCCCTGCGCGTGTCTACTTCGGCAGCACCGCCGCCGACGCGGCGCAGGCCGGCTTCGACGATTCGCTCATCTATCGCGAACTTGCGCAGCCGTTCTCGGACCGAAAGATTCCGATGACGCAACTCATGCGCGATGAGTCTCTCGAAGCCTTCCGCGCCTGGGAGCGTTCCCCCAACAAGGTTCCCTATTAGCTCTCGATTGTCATCCCGAGCGAGGCCGCTTCGTTTTCTTGCGGGCGGCCAACGAGGGATCTGCTTCTAGTGATTTCGCTGCAGCTACTCGACTCCAAGGAATGCGTATCGCAGCAGGAACAGCACGCTCAGCACCCAGATCAGCGGACTGATCTCGCGGTGCTTCCCTGTGAATAGCTTCAGAAATGTGAACGACAACAGCCCCATGCTCAGCCCCGTCGCGATGCTAAACGTCAGCGGCGTGCCAATCAGCGTCAGGAACGCAGGCACGGCATCCGTGAAATCGCCCCACTTCACCTTCGCCACCGCGCCGCACATCAGCGCGCCCACCAAAATGAGCGCCGGCGACGTGGCATACGACGGTATTGCCGCCACAATCGGCGCGCAAAACATCGCCGCCAAAAACAGCCCCGCGATCAAAAGATTTCCCAGCCCCGTGCGCGCTCCCGCGGCCACTCCTGCCGCGCTTTCGATGTAGCTGGTCACCGTGGACGTGCCCGTGAGCGCGCCGAAGATCGTGCCAAACGCGTCCGCCAGCAGAGCGCGGCTCGCTCGCGGCAGTTTGCCGTCCTGCATGAATCCGCCCTCCTCGCAAACGCCGACGAGAGTCCCGACGTTGTCGAAGAGATCGACAAAGAAGAATACGAAGATCAGTTCGCCCAGCCCCAGTTTCGCCGCCGACCGTAAATCGAGTTTCAGAAACGTCCCGCCGGGATGCGGCAGTGAAAAGATATGCTGCGGCCAGTGACTCACGCCGAGCGGAATGCCCGCGACCGCGATCGCGACGATGCCGATCAAGATGGCGCTGCCCACGCGCCGCGCTACCAGAATCGCGATCAGCAGCACGCCGACCAGCGCCAGAATCACCTGCCGGTCGGACATCTTGCCCAGCCCGACAAACGTCGCCGAGTTCGCGACGATGATGTTCGCGTTGCGGAAACCGACGAACGCGATGAACAGCCCGATGCCCGCCGCGGTGCCGTGTTTCAGGCAATCCGGAATGCCGTTGACGATCTGTTCGCGCACTTTCGTCAGCGTCAGGATCAGAAACAGCATCCCCGAAAGCATCACCACGCCGAGCGCCGTCTGCCATGGCACACCGCGCCCCAGCACGATCGAGTAGGTGAAGTACGCGTTGAGCGACATCCCCGGCGCGAGCGCGATCGGGTAGTTCGCCCATAAACCCATGACCAGCGTCGCGATCGCTGCCGACATGCAGGTCGCGAACAGGACGCCCTCGACCGGCATCCCCGTCTGCGAAAGGATCCGCGGGTTCACGACGACGACGTAGGCCATGGTCATGAACGTCGTCAGCCCGGCCAGCAGCTCGCGCCGCACCGTGGTCCGGTTCTCGGAGAGGTGAAACACGCGTTCGAGCACGCCGGAATCTCCCGAACAAAAGTGAGCCACTATAGGGTGCGGAGTCTCGCGGCGTCAATCGAAGTTGCGGAATCGTCGGATAGGAAAACCGGTAGGTGGCTACGAAGAGAACTCGCGGGGGCAGAATCGTGCGAGTCATGCCCGCCCCAGGCGCATCTGGCGCAGTGCACCACTACGCGGCGGCGCAGACTTGCTAGTCTTCGCCGCCGCGCTTGCAGGGAATCGCCACGCCGCCAACGTCTGCGGCGCAGCCCGATGCTACTGCACGACCCAGATATCGAGTACGACCGTATTGTCGTCCACGGCGGCGAACACGAACCCGTCTTGCAGCGGCTCGATGGCGAGCCCAAACGCGCCGCCGGCCGCCGGATCGATCTCGAACTCGGTCAGGAAGTTGCCCTTGGGGGTGAACTCGACGACTTCGCTGACCTGGTTGGGATCTGGGTTCACCGCGTCGCCCTGCGTGGAAATCAAGTCTCCGTTCGGAGCTAAAGCTAATCCCAACGGTCCGTGCAAATGCGTCTGGTCGTTGACGACCACATCTCCCATGCCGGCGTCAGTCGTTCGATCCGACGCGTCGCGGATTGCAAAAATCGCGTTATCTCCGGTCGACGACACGTAGAGCACGTCTCTCTCTTCGTCCAATGCCACGCCCGTGGGACCGACAACAAACGCCGCGGGATCGCAGCGATGAACGTAGCCAGACGCGATTTGCGTCGCTCGCTCGACGATCACTTTGTCGTCCGCATCTCCATCGCCGTCACCCACAATGCGCAAGTCGAGCCGCGTGACCGTGCCGCTGAGCGCGTTGGCGACAAAAACCTTCACGCGCTCTCCATCGTCCTTCACCGTCAGGTCCCACGGACCGTTGAGCAGCGTCGCACTCGTCAGCGTTTTCACGAGCTTCCCGTTTCGGTTGATGACGAGCAGGCCACCCTGGCCAACATTCTGCTCCGGTCCGCTGATCGCATTGCATATTCCCGAACCGTCCGTGCTCGGCAAATCGCCAACGAGCACAAAGCCGCCCTTCAGCACCCCCAGCGCGGTCGTCAGGCCCAGCCCCTCCTCGCCTTGAAAGAACACAGTCGGAGGATTTCCATTATTGACTCGCACGATCGTCGTCCCGGTGCCTTGCAGGTTTCCGCTGTTATTGAAGTTGGAAACGAGAATATCGCCCGGAGTAAGCAAATGGCCGCCCGGGAAGCCCTTTGGGACGAAGGCCACGCCATAGGGGTTGACGTCGCCGTTGCCGGGCATAGTTGAATCTGAAAAAGTTGGCGTCGCAGCGAGTTGGGGAATCAGGGGCGAATCGTTGTCTGATTTTCCGTCGGCAAATGCCGATCCGGCTGAAAGAAACAGCGTAAGCAGGGCCGACAGGCAGAATGTACGCGCAATGCTTGGCTTCATGATCTATCTCCTCGTAGACGATCAAGGCAGTAAATATGGGACCATCGAACGCACCCGCGCCTGGCTAGACCTCGCTCGGCTTGGGCCGTATGAGATCGCGCGGGCGACACGCATGTGCGAAGCGTCTGCGCCCGCCGGTGCTGGTGCACCTTTGAATCCGCGCGCGCCGCACGCGCGCGGCTGCGTCGAATCCACGGTTATGCTACGCGCCGACGCTGCGTGACTGTTGTCAACAACTTGTAAATTCTCTTTCACTCGACGGCAGGCGAGAACGAGACGGGCGAAGACCTAGGCGTATGGCGAGGCTTGAACAGCTTTGGATTTTCGTTGGCGCATCAGCGGTCCGATCAATCGAGGCGCACGACGTTGAGCACGCGATGCTCTGACTTCCACAGAGCCTCAAGCATTCTCTCAATTCCGGGTCCCGCCAATCGAGCCACGCAGACCGGCGCATCTCCCTGCATGTAGGTGAACAAGCTCAGGACGTGGACTGCATGCTTCGCAGCAATGCCAGCGATCAGGCCGAACGCATCTTCGCGCTTGGCGATGGCAAATGTGACGCGCACGCCACCTCCCGATGAGGAAAAAATCGTTGCGAACGCGCGGAAAATGTCCGACTCGGTGATGATCCCGACCGGCTTTCCTTCACGAACCACAGGCAACGCGCCGACCTTCCGAGCTCGCATCAACTGGGCTGCTTCCTCAATTGGCGTGTCGGGCGCAACCGTCAGCAGGTTTGACTTCATGATCTCGCGCACGGCCATGCGCTCCGCCGGTGACTGCCGCACGACTACTGCGAACGGATTTATCTCTGAGGGATAGGCGTGAAGAATGTCAGTGGCGGAGACAATCCCGAGGAGACGGGGCTCGTCCGGTTCCGGAGCCACCACAAGCAAGCGGCGGATGTGGCGCCGAGCCATCAACTCGGCCGCTTCGGCGATCGGCCGGTCCGCGCCGATGGTGACGACGTCGCGGGTCATCCACATGCTCACGATCATGCAGCGCTCCGAAGGGAATGCGCTTCCGCGCAGATTCACTTCTTGCGCGGGACGGACACCGGCACGGGCGGTTTCACTCCGTACACCTTCGAAAAATCGCCCTGATTCACCGCGACGCCGACGCGCCCGCGCGAATCAATGTAAACCAGCGGCTGACCGACCGGGACGACAGCGAATGTCTTCACGAATGGAAACGTGTACGGCTTTTTGTCGATCTGCAGAGTGACTTGGTCGCCGAACTGGTAGCCGAGCTTCTTGAAATCCTCGCCCTCGATGTCCGTGATCAGGCTGCCGAATGGATCGTCGAGGCCAATCACTTCCCCGGTGATGCCTTTGGCGTCCACCGTCGCGACCCGCGGGCTGAGCCGCACCAACTGGCTCACTTCCGGACCCGCTTGCGTCCAGTCATCTCCATTGGCCAGATGCGCCGCGGTGGGCGAAAAAATGTCACGTCCGTGAAACGTGGAAGAAATCCTGTCGCCGATCATCCACGCGGGATTCGTGATTTCGTGCGCGCCTTCGAAGCCGTCGCGGTCGATCACCGGCGTGATCAGCCCATTGTCTGGCAGCACGAAATACTGCCCCTTCTTCGATTTAACGATCACCGCTTTACGCGCCGTCCCCACGCCCGGATCGACAACGACGAGGAACACGGTGCCCGCCGGATAATAGGGCGTCACACCCTCGAGAAACCGCGCGCCTTCTTCGATCGAGAACGGAGTCACCTGGTGAGTGATGTCCATGATCCGCACGTCCGGCGCGATGCCGATGATCACGGCCTTGCAAATCGCCACCGCGTCATTGGCCGCGCCGAAATCCGTCATGAAGACGATCGTCGGCCGTGCAGTCTCCTCCGCCTCTTCTTCTCTTTCCTTCGACCGCCAGCCGCACCCCGCCAGCAACGCCACGATGAAGGCAAGTGCAAGGACCCTTCTGAAACGCGTTGGCCGGAAGTCCATGACGCCTCCCATGATGCGCGCCCTGACGAAGAGCCGCGATTATAGCGCGCATTCTTCGCGGAGCGTCTTGCGCCGAAACCGCGAGACTTGTATCGTACGCCATGGTCACACCGGCTCGATCCGCAGACGACGCCTCCCTAGGTGGCGGGCAACTCCCCGGCGAAATGCGTGGCTACGGCCTGCGCCGCGAGATCCTCTCGCCGATGGAGACGCTCGCGCAATCTGTCTCGACGATCTCGCCGAGCAGCACGCCTGCCGTTACGATCCCGTTGGTCTGCGCGCTCGCGGGCAATGGAACATGGCTGGCCTATTTGCTGGCGACGATTGGCGTGCTTCTCGTCGCACTCTGCGTTGCCAGCTTCGCACGCCATTCCTCGTCGCCGGGTTCGCTCTATATCTACGCCGCAAAAGTCTTGCCGCGCTGGCTGACGGCTCTCGTGGCCTGGAGCCTCCTGCTCGCCTACGTCGCGACGGCTTCGAGTGTGATCGGCGGTTTCTATCAGTACGCGATCCTCGTGCTCTTGCCTTCGCATGGCGGGCCGATCTCAGCCGTCTTGCTCGCCATCATCGTCACTGCGATTTCGATGTGGGTCGCGTGGCGCGACGTGAAGGTTTCCGCGCGGCTGATGCTTTGGATCGAAGCGATGTCGCTGCTTACGATCCTGATCGTGGTGGTTCTTGTTCTCGCCCATCGCGGACTTCATCTGGATGCGAGCCAAATCAAGCTGCAAGGTATGACCGGCAGCGGCCTGCGGCTCGGGCTGGTGCTAGCGATATTCAGCTTCGTGGGATTCGAGAGCGCCACGACGCTCGGCGCTGAAGCGCGAAATCCGCTGAAAACGATCCCGCGCGCCGTAATCCAAAGCGCCCTTCTCGCTGGGGCGATGTTCGTCGCGTGCGCCTACACCGAGGTCCTCGGATTTCACATGGTCGGACAAAACTTGGGCGATAGCCAGGCGCCGATGCAGACGCTCGCAGGCGTGGCCGGAGCCCCGGTCCTCGGAACGCTAATCAACATCGGCGTGCTCGTGAGCCTGTTCGCCTGCACACTGGCTTGCGTCACGGCGGCCGCACGCGTGCTACTGCTCATGGCGCACACGGGCCTAGTGCACGGCAGGCTCCGCGATACTCACGAGGAACACGAGACGCCGCATATCGCGATCGTCGTCACCGGAATCGCAGCCGGGCTTCCCGCCGTCGTGCTGGCAGCCCGCGGCGCGAGCGGGTTGGATGTTTACGGCTGGATGGGTTCGCTTGCGACGTACGGATTTATCGTGACGTATGCGCTGGTCGCCGCGGCACTTCCGGCGTATTTGCGGCAACACGGGGCGTTCCGGGCAAGCGCAGTCGTCCTCTCCGTGGTGGCTTGCGTCGCCATGTTCCTAGGACTCGTCGGCAACCTGTATCCGGTACCGGAGGGACCATACGGCAAGCTGCCGTACATCTACCTCGCCTATCTCGCCGCGGGCTTCGTGTGGTTCCTCATCGCTATCCGCCGCGAACACTCCGCGCAGGCGCGGGACTAGCTGCTTTCTTCAGCCTCGCGCTGCACCACCAGCAGAAGAACGATCCCCACGATAGTGAACATGCGGAACGCGGCCTCCTGCCCATTCCACGTTTTCGACTGCCACATCAAAAACCACTCGCCGCCCACACTCAAAAATGCGACGAGCCACATCAGCAAGCTCAGCGTCAAGCCCGCAATTGCAACATTTTTCGCGCGCTGAAAGTCTGCCGCGCTCGCGTTGAACATTCGCGCCAGCCGGAATCCGCCCCACCAGCACAGCACCATCGTCAGCGACTCCCACGCAATGATGGATACGTAGAAAGCCGTGTGCGCTGCCGGCGAATTGATCGCGCGCCACATCCCGTGATTACCAGGAAACGTCGAGTCCATCATCAGGACGTGCCGCACGAACTGATAGTTCGAGTCGTAATCCGTCAAATTGTTGAAGACGACAAACGTGTAGAAGATCGCCACGCCAAACACGAGCAGAATCTTGGCGGCGCGCAGCATCATCGGGCCGGCGCTGAAAACGTCCGAAAATACGCGATCAGCGCGCGCATCGTCGAATCGTCGTAGTTCGGATTCCCCGGCATCGCCGAACTTGGATTTTTCGTCTTCGGGTCGCGCACGTAAGCAGTGAAGAATTCGGGCGACGCCGTCGCCCAAGCCGAAAGCACCAGCCACGGACGCCCTGATTTCTGCCCACCCTCGGAGCCTGCGTTGTGGCAGCGGAAGCAATTCTGCTGCGCGATTCGGTATCCAGCCTGCACCGCAGCATCGTTCGCGTGCGGACCGCGCGGCGCGATCGCGCCGTATACGGCTTTCTCATCCCGAAATTCCAGACGGATCACGCCCCAGGGAATTTGCTGCTCGTCCGCGTGTGCGAAAATCTGGAAGCTCGGCAGAAAATTATCGTACGCCACCGTGTACGGCCCGATGTCGTTGCCGTGCTCGGCGTCCTTGGGCCATTCCGCCGGATCTTTTCCGTTGACCTGGAGCACGAGCACCGGATGATGCGCTGCGACGTAGCTGCTCGGAAAGGTCGACCGATAACCATCGCTGGCGACCGCGATCACAAGATCGGAGCCCGGCTGGCGGCCCAGCGCGCGCACCAGTTCCTCGAATGGCACGCCGCTCACTTGCGTCGGCCCTGCAAACATTTCGTCGTTCCTCGCAGTGAACGTCACCTGCGGCAAAGCCAGCAGCTGCTCTCGCGTCACGTAGCGCGTCGCGCCTACGGGCAACCCATTGAGTTCGCCGCCCAGTTCGAGGTCGAGCGGCGAAGAACGCGTCGTGCTCAATTTCTTGGCCAGAATTCCGGATGGCGCGGGGCCTGTCTGTGCGCCGGTGCCGCCTGCCAACGCCACTTTGCCGGTCGATAGAATCAGGACGAGAATCGTAGGGACGACAAACGCGATTCGTGGCATGGCACATACTAGCGCAACTGCTCGTCGCTCGACCTGGGAATCTCGCCAGCGCCGCAGTGTGCTAGAGTTGCCTCTCGCAGCTGTCGAGCGGAGGACGTGAAATCATGCCAGCAGGAATCGACGCGCGGCTCCAGAGACTCGGCGTCGTTCTGCCCACGCCACCTGCCGCTGGCGGAAATTACGTCCCCGCGAAGACGGTCGGCCGTATGGTCTACCTCGCGGGCGTGATTTCGACCGGTCCCGAGGGCGTCATCTCCGGCACGGCTGGCGCCAATCGCAGCGTGGAAGAGGGTTACGCCGCCGCGCGGTCCTGCGCGCTTACGCAGCTCGCCGTGCTCAAGCAGCACCTCGGCTCGCTCGACGCGATCAAGCAAATTGTCACGGTGAATGGCTACGTGAACGCCGTACCGGGCTTTGCCGATTCGCCGAAAATCATCAACGGCGCGTCCGATCTTTTCGTCGAGCTCTTCGGCGATGCGGGCCGGCACGTGCGCGCTGCCATTGGGGTTTCGGCGCTGCCGCGCAATGCGCTCATCGAATTGCAAATGACCGTCGAGCTGGAGGCCTAATCGCGCGATGGCCGAGCATTTTCTCTCCGCAGCACCCACGCACTCGCGCTGGAATCGCAACCTGAAGCCGCGCCTCACCATCACGCCGGGCGACACCGTGCATCTCGAATGTCAGGACGCGAGCGGTGCGCAGGTCCGCCCCGGCATGACCGTTCCGGAATACCTTCAAATCGATCGCGATCGCATCCACGCGCTCACGGGCCCTATCTTTGTAGATGGCGCCGAGCCCGGCGACGTGCTGCAAATCGATATCCTCGAAGTCGCGCACAAAGGCTGGGGCTGGTCGAGCGTGATCTCAGGCCTGGGTTTTCTGAAGGACCGTTTCCGCGAGCCATTTCTCTTTCATTGGCAGCTTGAACGCGACACCACGCGCTCGCTCGCGCCGGCTGTCGTTCCGTTGCGGCCGTTCTGCGGCGTCATGGGTGTTGCACCGGCGGAGGACGGTGAATTCCGCACGCGCCCACCCGGAATCTTCGGCGGCAATATGGATGTCCGCGATCTCTGCGCCGGGGCCAAGCTGTATTTGCCGGTGCTGAATCGCGGCGCGCTCTTTTCCGCCGGTGACGCCCACGCCGCGCAGGGTGATGGCGAGGTCTGCATCAACGGCATCGAGTGCCCGGCGGAAGTCACCTTTCGCTTTCATCTCCACAAACGTCAGCCGCTTTCCGCTCCCTTGATCGACTCTCCCGCGCCGCGCGAACCCGTGTGGGATGTCGGCTCGTGGGTCGTCGTCGAATCGGCGACGGACGCAGTCGGGGCGGCGCGCGCCGCCACATCGCGTATGATCGACCTGCTCGTCGTGCGGTGGGGCTTCACCGATGTTCACGCGTACATTCTCTGCAGCGTGGCGTTGCACCTTCGCCTGAGTCAGGTCGTCAACGAACCGATGTTCACCGTCAGCGCCCTATTACCGAAGCAGATACTTCCCGCCCGAGAAATCTTTTGACGTCCGCTTCCGGGAGCGCTGGCTTCACTGGAGAAGTACCGGCAATAACAGACGTATGAGGCGTGCCCAAGCGCATCCTCGGCCCCGCTTTTCCTCGGCCGCACCCGTGCAGTGTTCCCTCCCGCCGCTTCATTAAATCCTTATGCCAGCGCGCCTTACGACGGGTGCCCGTCAACAGGTTTTCCACAGCTTTTGCATTGAAATATGTGATCGGCTTGAGAAAAACAATTGATTTTTCTCTGGCCCGGAGATGGAATACCTTCCCATCCAGAGTTTCCGGGGTTTGAAGAGCAGCGTAGGGTTGGGCGGTCAACTCCGCCGAGGAAAGCAAAGTTCCTTTTGCTGGTTTCAGCGGGCATTGTCGTTGGGGTGTTTCTAACCAATTTCAGGAGGTGCTTGCGCCGATGACGACTCGGATTCGTCTTTTCATTTTTTCCCTGATTTCCTTCCTGTGCCTGCCTCTCGCTCTGACGACTCCCACTCAAGCTCAACAAACGCTCGGCGGCATCACTGGCGCCGTTACCGACCCATCCGGTGCCGCGGTGCCGGATACGACCGTCACAGCGGTGGGCGATCAAACCTCACTCACGCGCACTCAGAAGACCGATGCCAGCGGCGTCTATACCTTCGTGAACTTGCCCATCGGCACGTACACTCTCACATTCGCTCACGAATCTTTTCAAACGCAGAAGATCCCTTCGATCACGGTCCAAGCCAATCGCACGGTAACCGTAAACGCCTCGCTGAGCGTTGGCGCCGTGAGCACCACCGTCACCGTGGAAGAGACTCCGCTCGTCAACGCGGTTGATACGACGAACGGCTACGTGTTGGACAAGGTGCAAATTGAAGACGTTCCGCTGCCAACCGGCAGCTTCACCGGTCTCGCAATCTTGTCTCCCGGCGTGAACGCCGAACTTCCTAGCGGCAACGGCGTGAACGCCGGGCTGGGAAACGCTCCCATTTGGGCCAATGGACAGCGCGACACGAGCAACACGTTCCTGTTGAACGGCGTGGATGCCAAGAACCTCTTTAATGGCAAGAGCACCAGCAGCGTGGGTTCCGCGCGCGTTGTGAACAACACCGGCGTCAGCGGCGCCGCCAGCACCGCTGCGTTCGAGATTCAGAGTTCAGCTTCGCCCTATCTCGCCATCGGCCAGGCTCTGCCCACGCCTGCTCCCGAAACGATTCAGGAAGTCCGCGTCAACACTTCGATGTACGACGCGCAACAGGGCTCCACAAGCGGCGCGCACATCGATATGAGCACTGCCTCCGGCACGAACGATATCCACGGCCAAGCGTACTTGCATCACGCAACGGACTGGCTCAACGCGGCGCCTTTTTTCTTTAAACAGGATCCGAACGTAGTAAAAAAGGTTCCGGAACTGCATCGCGAGGTTCCCGGCGGGACGCTCGGCGGACCGCTCATCAAGAACAAGCTCTTCGGTTTCATCTCCTATCAGAACACCCACGACTCCGATCAGCAAATCGGTCTCGGCAAGGTCGTCGTGCCCGTCGACTTCACCCCTGCTGCCGACCCAAACTGCGTGGCCAACCGCACCAGCCCCGCTTTCCAGCAGTGCGTGGTCGATGTAGTCAATAACGAGTTTCCTTTCGGCACCAACATCCCTATCACGACCGCTAACATTGATCCTATTGCGCTGAAGCTACTTCAAGCGAAATTGCCCAACGGGCAATACATGATTCCTTACGCGGACAGCTACGACACTCCAAGTTTCAATTTCCCGGAGACCGCGATTGTTCCCAGCGCAGCTTACTTCTTGGCGAACCAGGCAGTCGCGAACCTCGACGTCATCGCGACCCCGAAAGACACGCTGGCTCTCAAATACTATTACCAGCATGACCCCAGCACTGCACCATTCGCCTATTCCAGCGTCGCCGGCTTCACGCAGCACTTGGATGCGGGCAGCCAGGTCGCAACCATAACTAACACGCAGACACTTACGCCGACATTCAACGTTGCTGAAGTGTTTGGCTTTATCCGTGAAAAACTTTACAGCACCGTTGCGCAGCCCCCCGGCTTTACTCCCACCGGTCTAGGAATTAACGCTTTCCAGAGCGTTACCAACGACACCACGTTCCCGGGTATCACCATCGCGGACGATTTGGGTACTGATAGCCCTGGTGCACTGGAGGCGCTCCAATTCGGCGAAACAGCAGCTTCCCAAGGTGCTTTCACCGGTATCTTCCAAAACCGGTTTATGCCTTCCGCCAACGCTATTTGGATTAATGGCCGTCATACGATCACTTTCGGCGGTACATGGTCCTACACGCAGCTGAACGCGCGCGATGACCGAACCAACAAGGGCATGATCGGCTTCGCTGACTTCTCGCAATTCGTGCAGGGCTTGGTCACACCGTACACGACCGACGGTTTCATCGGCACCATTTTCCTGCAAGGCAACGCGAGGCGCCATTACCGGGCCAATGAAACAGGCGAATACATCCAGGACAAATTCCAGCTCCGCCCGAACCTGAGCGTGACCGCGGGCTTGCGATGGGATTACAACGGTGGGCTTACGGAAAAGAATGGCCTCCTGTACAACTTCGATCCCAGCCGCTACTCCTACAATCCGGTAACAGACTCATTCAATTTGGACGCAAGCGGCAATCCAGAAACCGGCTTCATTATCGCTGGTAACAACTCCAAATTCCCGACCAAAGGCGTGAGCAATTCGACTCTCACCGGCCGTCAATGGGGTTTCGCGCCACGGATTGGTCTCGCCTGGAGCCCCAAGATGTTCAACAACAAGCTGGTCGTCCGCACGGGCTGGGGTATGTACTACGACCGCGGAGAGCTTTTCTCATATCTCTCTCCCGGCTTCGCGACCGGCATCATTTCCGCTGGGCCATTCGGCGTAAATCAGACGGCCCCGTACGTCCTCCCTCAGTCGTGCACAAACATCTCGCCGGTGTTGTACCTGACTTTCGTGCCGACGTGCGTAGGTCCGGTCAATGCCGGTAATCCAAACGGCGGAGATTTTGAAGATCCTTGGGGGCTCACTCTAGGTCCGCCACCGACCGGCAATCCGGCTACACTTCTCCAATATTTCCCGCACGCACCGGCAGGAGTTGGCAGCTGCACGGGTGCTCCCGGCACATGCGTAGCTCAGGGCATCGAGCTGGGCCAGCCTCTGTTCGCGTTCGCCGTTTACAATCGCGCCAACAAGCTCCCCTATACGATGAATCAAACGTTGGACATTCAGTGGCAACCGCGTAACGACTTGGCCATCGACATCGGCTACGTGGGGAATCTTGGCCGCCACGAAGTCATTCCCGTACCCTTCAACCAGGCCGGTATCGCATCACCGAGCTACCCCCTCTGCGGCGGCGGCATCGTAAAAGGCGCGCAACCGATATGCAACATCGCGGCGAACCCTGTCGCGCCGCAATCCTTCACGTACGGATACACCGTCGTAGGAGACACGCTGCCCGCTGTCAACGGACAGCCGGCACAGTCCTTTCAGGCCAACTATGAAAATGGCAACGTGGATTTGCGCGTGCCTTACATCGGCTACTCGTCCCAGTCCGAGTCGTATACCGCCGCAGGTGTTTCCGCCTACAACGCCGTCCAGGCGCACGTCGAAAAGCGCATGAGTCATGGTGTTCAGCTTGGGTTCTCGTACACCTATTCGCACTCCCTGGACGAGCAAAGCGCCCTGGGCCTCTTCTATAACGGCAACAATCCCCTCAACCTTCGTTCTGCCTATGGCAACTCGGATTTCGACCGCACTCACGTCTTCAACTTCAGCTATCTCTTCCAGCTCCACAATTTCGCGTCGGAGTCTTCCTGGCAGGGAAAGATCATCGACGGCTGGGCGCTCTCCGGCACGGCGATCCTCCAGAGTGGTCAGCCCTTCAGTGTGATCGACTATTCAGGCGCGGTCGGCAGCATCTTCTACGGTACTTCCGATGGCATTACCAATCCCATCGTACCGTTGGTCGCCGGCCGTACGCCCAAGAGCTGCTATACCGGCCATGTCGGAGCATACGGCCAGCCGGCGCTGCAGGCCTCCTGCTTCACACTTCCGCTCCTGAGCCCGGACGACTTAAACGGCGCGATTCCGCCGGGTGATCTCTACGAGACGAATTTCATCCCCAGTGGCGAGCGCAACATCTTCAGGCAGTCCTGGCAAAAGCGTGCTGACATCTCGATTATCAAGAACACGAAAATCACGGAGCGCGTTTCGGCGAAGTATTCGTTTGACGTTTTCAACTTCACGAATACTCCGAGCTTTGATATTCCGGTCGACGACGTGACCCAAAACGAGTTCTTTGATGATTTCCCGAGTGTTGGAACGACACCCCTCCCAACCTCATGCACACCGTCGAACACGGGCTTCTACAACTGCCCGTTCGGACTGGGCAATGTGAACAAAATCATCGGCAGCCCGCGGCAGATTCAGATGTCGCTCAGCGTTCTGTTCTAGAAGGCGACGCACGAAAAAAATGGGGCGGCGATCCCTCGCCGCCCCAGAATCTTCCGATACTTCGTTTAGGCCGCGCTGACCGTCACCGATAGCATCTCCACTGGCGCGGCCGCGAACCTGCCTTGCAGCTCCGTCGCGGACGCAAACGTCTTCCCCAACACGCGCCGGGCGGGAAACGTGAAACTCAGCGACCGCTCCGCAAACGGGTAGGGATCGAGCACAAAGTGCCGCGAACCCGCCGAGCGCACCTCGACGCGCGCGTGCCCGCCGTCACGCAGAGGCAATGGATGCAGCAAGTTCGCGGGCCGCGAGAAATCCACGCAGGTCAGCAGCGAAAGATTGTCCGTCGCCTGCAGCAGGTGAAAATGCTCGAGGATCGCCGCCTCGGTCTTTTGCTCACCGGGCAGATTCGAATCCGCCGCGATTCGCTGCAGCAGCGACTGTTGAAACGCCTTCTGCTGCCCGAGGAACTGATCGAGCAGCGGCAGACCCTGCGGCGCAATCGTCGAGCGGTCGGCGTGCTCACTCAGCAAGTTGTACGTGTGCATCAGGATGAGCACCGCCGCGTACGCGTCTTCCTCGGCGATTAGTCGCACCGCGCGATCGCGCACGGCCAGATAGTCGGCAAGATCGATTTCCTCGAACGCCGAGTAATTTCCGACCAGCTCGACCGAAAACGCGCTTGGCTTTCCCTGCCGTGTAATCTGCGGAGCGGCGTCGCGTGCGGCCCAGCCGTCGTCGTGCCGCGCGATTCCTTTCAGCACACGCGCTCGCGGCTCAGGCGGCAGGAAGCGCTCATTGCCCCAGCGCTCCGCAAACGCTCCCGCGAGGCGTGCGTGATCGGGATGCGTCACCAGCCACCAACCGTTTTCAGTTTCCAATCGAAGCATCGTTGGCCCTCATTCCGCTGCTGCCAGCCTGCGGTGAGTCCATATTGTAGAGCACGCGTGAATCGCGTGAAAGCCGTCTCTGCACGCTGGCTGGCCGCGTTTTTCCGCATGGCGCTTCGATTGCTATAATGAGCTATGAGAATTCTGCTGTTCAGCGGGAAGGGCGGCGTCGGAAAGACGAGTCTCGCCGCCGCCACTGGCGTCCGGCTTGCCGAGCTGAATTACCGCACGCTGGTGATGAGCATTGATCCCGCGCACAGCCTCGCCGATTCATTTGACCTCGGCGGCGATCTCTTCCACACGCAGACCTCCGATCCCTTGCCGGTCAGCGACCGCCTCTCGATTTTCGAGTTGAACATCCAGAAAGAGATCAAGCGCCACTGGCAGGAGATCTCTGCTTACGTCACGTCCGTGTTGCGTACGACGGGAATCAGCGGCGTGGAAGCGGAAGAGCTCGCCATTCTCCCCGGCATGGAAGAGCTCAGCGCGATGATGTACATCAACGAATACCGCCGCGAGCAGCGCTATGACGTGATCGTGCTCGACGCGGCTCCCACCGCTGAATCGCTCCGCTTCATCAGCATGCCGACCACGCTCGACTGGTACATGAAGCACATTTTTCCGTTCCAGCGGAACCTGCTGAAGGCCGTGCGCCCGATCGCCAATCGCGTCGCCCCGTTCGAGCTTCCCACGGACAGCTACTTCGCCAATATCCGGACTCTCTTCGAAAAGCTCGAGGGTGTGGACGATCTGATGGAAGATCCTCATACGACGAGCGTGCGGCTGGTCACCAATCCGGAAAAGATGGTCTTGCGCGAGACGCAACGCGCCTTCGTCTATTTTTCGTTGCACGGTCTCACCGTGGACTCGGTCATCGTCAATCGCCTTCTGCCTCCGGAAGTGAAAGACGCGTGGTTCAGCGAATGGCACATGTCGCAGGAGAGGGTACTGAAAGAGATCGAGGAATATTTCGCGCCCGTTCCGGTCCGCCGCGTGCCCTTATTCGCGCGCGAAGTCCTGGGCAAGCAGCGGCTGCGGGAGCTCGCGGAGGTGCTGTATCATGACCAGGACCCGGCGGCCGTGACGCGCACCGAGAAGCCGTACACCTTCGGGAAAACGGACGGCGTTTACGAAATCCGCCTGCTGCTCCCCTTCGCGGCAAAGGGCGAGGTGGGACTCTTCAAGAAAGGCGACGAACTGGTGGTCGAAATCGGCACGCTGCGCAGGCACATCGGCTTGCCGCGGTCGATGGCGACGCTGGTTCCGTCACGGGCGAAGCTCGATAATCAAGTTCTGAGAGTCGAAATGAAGGAGACACAATGAGCAACGAACAGGCAACACCGAATCCTGCAGGCGAGAGCGCAGCAAGCAGGCGAGGTGCACCTCGGGAAGTTCACGAGTTCATCGATCACATCGCGAATTGTTTCGATGTTCCGGCAGAGGTGCGCGAGCACTTCACGAACTCGCGAATCGAATTCTTGAAAGGGATTCGCGCGGCGATCGACCATCGCATCGAGCGTCTTTCGGCCACGGCGCAGCATGGCTCCAAAATCGCCGTCGAGTAGCGTTGCGATCGCACGATTCTACGAGCTCGTCCCCAAAATGTTTTCCACACGCATCCACACGTTTCCACAGATATTTTCGCGTGATGTGATTGACGCTGAGTTTCAGAAGATTTATCTTCCCCCCAGATTGAACCGGGAAGCTTAGAGACTTTGCGGTTCGGTTCCGGGGTCGCGAATGTTAAACCGCTAGCGCGATTCAGGGACGAACTGAGAAGTAAAAAGACCCCGCGATTCAGCCTAGAAGTCGCAAGAGCCTAACGGTGATTGCGACGGCGAGGCTGGCTCGCGGGGCCCGGAGAGATAGCGGTCCGGTTCGGATGTCGCGTCGGCTGAGAGGCCGGGGCGATACCGGGTCGGATAACAAACCTCCGGGGCTTGGCGGTTCGGCTTGAATGCCGTGAGAGCTAACCCTTCCGCGGCGCCGAGCTGGATCGAAAGGCTCGTAGGCTGTACGCCTCAGTTTGGAAGACCCGGCACGCCGCAAGGCTGTTGAGTCGCCGGATTGACTCGGAAGCCTGAACTTTACGGCTCGATTTAGAGGGCGCGACATGCGAAAGCGTGTTGCGCCCTCAACTTTTTCCGCCTGACTTTCCGGCCTTCTCATCCACCGCGGAAACGCGGAACCACCAGTTCTAGTCCTGGTCTCTTCCTGTACTCAAGGACGATTCCTTTCGATTCGCGTTTCTGCTCAATTGGAGCGGGCCCGGCGCATTTTTCGGGCGAGATCGATGGAGCAGACGAGAGAGATGCGACGCAGCAGATGGCGAGACCGCGCGGGCGCCGGCGTGCGTAATCGAGCCTTTCGCCAATTTCCACTGCCAGATTTCGCGCGTCCGAGGTCATTTCTACTCGACAATGAAAACCGAGTAGAATTCGGCCGCTTATTCCCTTGACAAAAGTAGGCTTGGGGGTGCAGAGTGACCCCAAGGCCGACAGCGGACCGTTGGAAGCAAATGCGTCCGCGCAAAAGGAAGTTTGCCATGACACTCTGCGTCGGATTTCGTTGCCGTGACGGAGTTGTAATTGCCGCAGACAGTCAGATGACTGGGAACAACTTGACGTTTCCAGAACTCAAGCTGGACGGGCTTAAATGGGTGAATGGCAGGGCGATTTGGGGCTATTCGGGCTCCATAGACACCGCAAGGCGCTTGCGACGCGAACTAGCATCCAAGTTTGGGACATCTGCGAACGTTGCAGATGTAGCCGACGTTCACACGAGATTACAGCAATCTCTCAAGGCCGCGTTAAGGCCACGCGAAACGTTCTATACGCTTTTCGGTGTGTCGTTTCCCAACCAGAACTATCCGACTCTAATTCTGTCCGACGGCAAATATACGAGCGAGGTGGACCATTGCGATGCGATCGGTCAGGATTCCCCGCTCGTGCGCTATTTGCTCCATCTATGTCAATCGAGGTTTGTAACTACAACGAGCCAAGCCTTCGTCGCCGCACTCTACATCGTTTCGCAGGTCAAAGCGTTCGACGGACAAAAAGTTGGGCACGGAACCAATGTATCTATACTTCGATCTGACCCAAATTTACTTATTCGTGTGTTGTCGAGGTCCCAAGAATGGGAAGCGGATCTCCAGACTATCGAGGAGTGGACAATGTCAATGTTGGGTCAGTTGTCGAATTCGAAATTCGATGAAAAGACCACAGCATCAAATATGGAGACGTACCTGACACGCTTGAAAGAATTTGCAGTGAAGGTACGTAAGCTGGATTTGGAAGGACAGCCATAGAAAGAAAAGCCCCGGCTGGCACCGGGGCCTAGGCCTTTTTGAGAACTACGAGCGCAGACACCACTTTAGTGGAAAGGTACGCTCGAATGCAAAATGTTTCGGATATTCTCGACCATGAATCGAATCTCAGACTTTTACGCCAAGTCCTGTTTCGGAAAGCGAAGGGGAGTCCAAGGCATCCCAAACGAACCGTATCTCGTGGAAGGGCAAAAAGAAAATCAGGGTTTTCGGTGCGGCAGAAACGCCGAGCTTTGTAAGGAACATGTTGATAAATGATTGATTTTCTACCCACACTCCAGCGTTTTCGATGCTGTGAAGTGTCATGGTTTGCAGTCTCGTTTCCGAAAACATCGGGACTAGGGCGATGATTTGTTTGCCGATCATACTTTCAAGACTTGGCATCGCTTCTCCTATGCAGTTAATTTTTCGAACGTGAGCACTGGGGCCGTAACCATGTGCCGCAGAGTATCAGTGAAGAGGTTTGGGTTCTCGCGCCGATTGAACCGGAACGCCATCTCAGTGCAATAGGCTTGAAGATGCTTCGCGCTCACACGATGCCAGCTACCCATGATGCCGCGCTTGAGGAGAGAGAACGCGGATTCGATGGTGTTGGTGTGGGTGTCGCCTTTGGCGTAGATGCCGAGCTTGTGGCGGATCGTCTTGTGCCGTCCCTGCTTGCGGAACTCCATCGCGGCTCCCCGGTAGGCTCTGGCGTCATCGGTGAACAGGACTTCAAAATCTTCGCTGAGGTTTTCTCGGATGTACTTCAGCAGAGTTCCAGAGCGAGCATCTTTGGTGTGGAAGAACCGGAGATCACCACCGCGCTTGCGGATGCCAATAACGACTTCCTTGTTGTTGAGTCGTGCGCTCTTTCCTTGGTGCCAGAGTTTCCCGCCGACGTAGGTTTCGTCCATCTCAATCTTGCCGTCGAGCATCGGTCTCTGCGATTCGATCATTGCGTGCCGGATGCGATGACAGAGATACCACGCGGTCTTATAGCTTCCGAGTCCGAGCGTGCGCTGGACTTGGCACGCGCTCATGCCCTTCTTGGCTTCGCAGATCAGAAGCGTAGCGAGAAACCACTTGCTCAAAGGCAAGTGCGAGTCGTTGAAGATCGTGCCAGCAGTCACGGAGAACTGATAATCGCAGTCTTTGCAGTAGAACAGTTGCTTGTCGGTGTCGAGCTTGATCACGGACATCTTGCAGCGCGGACATTCCGGGCCAGCGGGCCAGCGGAGACGCACAAGGTATTCGCGGCACTTATCATCGGTCGCAAACAGGGCGTTCATATCAACTAGGTTCATCGGGAGCCTCGCATGGAGAAAGCCAGACGGAAGATGCTGGAAAAGATGCCAACCCGGAAACTGCTGGCATCCATTAAGAAGGACTTGCGGAAGCAGCTAAGAGCCTCGGCGTCCGCCGCAAAGCCTAAGAAGGGTTGAGGGTTATGTCTCACAAGCCTGATGATAGGGAATCAGGGAGCTTTTGTCACGTGAATAATCGTGAGAATTCGCTCCAACTCCTTCAAAACAAACGATCGGTGCACGAGTTACTCGACAATTTTTCGGGGGGTCTTTTGCACCACTATTCCGTTTCCGGGACGCGCGCCGACTCGTGCCACTTGTGCAGGAAATACCACTCCAGGAACATCACGATGAAGAAAAAGCCGAAGCCAAGAACCGTGGCCGCGAGAACCAGCGCAAAGAGATAGTCGGTTTGCATCTGACTCGACGCGTAGAAGATCGAGTAGCCGAGTCCGCCGACGCCGACCTGGCTCGAGCCCGCGAAGAGTTCGCCGGTGATCGCCCCAATCACCGCCAGGCCGCTCGCGATGCGGATGCCGACAAAAAGCGACGGGACCGCATGCGGCAGGCGCAATTTGAAGAGTCTCTGCGCGGGTGAAGCGTTGTGCATCAGGAAGAGGTGGACGAAATTCTCATCGACGCTGATCAGGCCCTGCGTCGTGTTCGCAACCACGGGCGCGAGTGAAATGATCAGCGCGATCAAGGTGACCGCGGCCGAGCCTGGTCCGACCCAGTTGATGATCAGCGGGGTGATCGCAATGATGGGCACGGTTTGAAGAAGAATCGTGTAGGGGTAGAGCATCTTCCGCACCCAGCGGGATTGCGCGAAGATCAGGGCAATCAGGACGCCAACGATGATGCTCGCGAGCAGGCCGCCTAGGGACTCTTGCGCCGTGATCGCCGTCGACATCAGCAGCGATGGAAACCGCCTGACGAAAGCAGTTGCAACGGCCCACGGAGAGGGCAGCATGTAACGCGGCACGCGGAAGATCCACAGGACGAGCTGCCACACGATCAGCAGCGCGACGAAAACTGCGAGCGCGTTTGCCACCGTCGTGAGGCGCTGCTTCATTGTGTGAGCGCCTCGCGCAGGACGTGTGAGGCGTGGCCGACGAGCTCTTCGAATTCGGGAAGCTCGCGAAGCTCCGCCGTGCGCGGAAATGGGAGATCGATTGGAAGCACGGCATGGACGCGCCCCGGATGCGGCGCGAGGACGATGATACGCGTTGAGAGAAACACCGCCTCGGCGACCGAGTGCGTAACGAAGACAGCGGTCCACTGCTGCTCCGCACGCAGCCGGAGCACCTCTTCGTTGAGTCGGTCGCGAGTCATTTCATCGAGCGCGGCGAAGGGCTCATCCATCAGCAGTAATCGCGGACTCGTTGCCAGCGCGCGGGCGATCGAGGCGCGCATCTTCATGCCGCCGGAAAGCTCGCGCGGATACGCGGTGGCAACATCGCCGAGGCCGACCAATTGCAGCAGCGATGCAACCTTTTCGTTGCGGCGTTTTGTTGCGACGCGCTCGAGCTCCAAGCCCAGACCGACGTTTTCAATCACGGTGCGCCAGGGGAGCAGCGTCGCATCCTGAAAAATGAACGAGATCGTCTCGCGCGCGTTTTCGGGTGTCATGCCGTCCACGCGAATCGTCCCGGCGCTGGGCGGCGTGAGGCCGGAAATCAGTTTCAGCACGGTCGATTTTCCGCAGCCCGACGGGCCAATCACGCTGACAAATTCTCCCTTGAGGATTTTCAGGTCGATCGACTGCAGCACGAGGCGGCCTGTGCCGTAACTTTTGGTGACGGACTCGAACTCGATTTGCGGAACGTTGGAGTCGGGACTCATCCAGCCGCCTCGGTGACGGGAAGGTGCAACGCGGAAGGGCGGTCGGCCGTATGAAACACGATTTGCGTGGAGCGTCGCCAATCCCAGGACGTGGCGCGGCAAGAAGGAACGCCGCTGCCGGGATTGCGGTCGTAGAGCGGAAACGCGCTGCTGGCGATTTCGAGGCGAATGCGATCGCCGGCAGCAAACAGGCACGAGGTGGGTTCGAGATCGAACTGCCAGTGATGCACTTTGTCAGCGGCGTAACCGCTTCTCGCAAAAAGCCAACTCGATCGCGCGACTCCGATGCAGATGAGTTCGGCCGCACCGCTGGGGCGCACGCGCACGAGCTTAGCCGTGAAATCGGTTTGAGCGGCGGAGGTGGCGCAGTAGAGAGAGACGCGCGGCATGCCGAACACGCGCAGTGGCGAGGCGAGCGGCTCAGTCGTATACACGAGTAAGTTGTTGCCGAGTTCGAGCACGGATTGATCGAATTGGCCGGGCGGCGCGGCTGCTCCGCCCGGCGCGAGAACGGGAACTTCCGGATCGTAGATGAAGATGTCGGGAGGCTCCTCGCCCGCAGGCTTCGTGGCCGACAGAACTCCATCGCCCTTGCGGGAATTGGCGCGACCGACGCTGCTGAGGTAGAGGGCGTGGCCAGCCTCCAGCGGAAAGGCGTCCGCTTTGCGCCAGCGATTTTCTCCGAGAACAAAATGGCGGACGCGAGGCTCGCCGGCGAATTCGCCCGATCCTTTGAGCCAGTGATTGAACCAGCGGAG
>DASPVC010000016.1:0-110447 GCA_035622585.1 Candidatus Acidiferrum sp. | reverse complement strand
TCTTGAAATCGTCTTCGTAGTCGTAGAGCAACTCGTACATCTCGCGGTCGCCGATCAGAATGATCTTCACGTGCACGTCGATCGGCTCAGGTTTGAGCGCGCTCGCGCTGAACGGGAAAAACATGTCCACGGGCTGGATTTCGAGTTTGCCGTGATTGAGTGTGCGCTTGAGCGTTCGCCAGACGCCCGTTTCGGTCATCGCATCGAGCGCGTACATCACGAGAAAGCCGCCGTCGGCGCGCAGCAGCGAGCCGCCGCGCAGGTCCATGAAATCGGAGTTCCACGCTCCGCCGCGCGCATCGTAGGCGCGATGCACCGTGCCGAAAAGATTCGCGTACGTCGGGATCGTTTCGAAGATTACCGGGCAGCGATCGTGCTCGTTGTGCGCGAGGATCACGTTGACGCCGTACACGCGGAAAGGATCGCGCTCGCTGCGCTCCGGGCGCGGTGCCCCGCCGCCTTCCGACGGAGGCTGCTCCTCTTCGCCCTCGCGCTCCTTAAACGGATCGAGATTGTCGAGTACGTGATGCCGCACTTCCTCGAGATACTCGGCGATTTGCGTGCTCGGATATTTTTCCTTGAGCTCTTCGATCACGCCATCGACGAGCACCGACGCCGCTTCCTGCTCCAGATAGCTCATCTCGCTCGCCAGCTCGCGTGAAAGCGAAAGCGTCCGGCGGTAGACCACGGTGAATTCCTGGCGGAACTGGTCGTATTTGCGCTCGATCTCTTCCGCCGTGGTGTTTTCGAGCTTTCCCTCCTGCACCATCTTGGGGATTTCCTCGATCGGAACCATCTGGCCGTCGAGCACGGGAAAGATTTCGGGCAGCGCCACGGCTCCCACCTGCATGCGGCCGAGCGCGAACTGATCGCGCGCGATGCGCCGCGTGAAGTCGTCCATCAACTCCTTCTCGCGCTGCGTGAAACGTTCGACGATGCGCGTCTTTTGCCGCTGGAAAGGCTCGCCTTCGAAAACCTGCGGAATGCGCCGCCGCAGAAAGTCGATTCCCGATTCGACTTCTTTCTTAAAAGCATTGGCTTGTCCGCGCGGCAGTGTCAACAGGCGCGGCCGGTCCGCATTCTTGAAATTGTTGACGTAGCAGCGGTCGGGTGCGGGCTCGACTTCCGGATGCATCTCCTCGATCATCCGCACGATCATGCCGCCGCGGCTCGTGCCGGAAAGGCCGCAGACGAAGAGGTTGTATCCCGACGCCGTCATCTCGACGCCCATTCGCAGCGCGCGCAGGGCGCGGTCCTGTCCCACATCCCCTCCGGCAGGCTCCACCTCAGCGGTCGTACCGAAGGGAATCCGCGCGGGATCGCAGCGCCAGCGGAGCTTATCCGGCGTCAGCGCCGAATGATTCGGTTTGGAGTTCTTGCCCATTTTGTACGACGTCCGCTTTTCCAAGGGCCGCTACTCTAGCATGCCGCCCGCCAGGTTCGTACACGAGCGAGACTAAGAGTTTCCAGCTGCCGCACGCGGAGCGTACAGGTCCAGCAAACTGGCCGCTGTCGTCACGATGATTGGGCCTAGTACGATGCCGAGAAGCCCGAACACGCTGATGCCTCCCAACACGCTGATGAAAATCACCAGCCCGCTCATCTTCGCCCGTCCACTGATAAGCCAAGGGCGCAGGATGTTTTCCACAATTCCCAGAGTGACGACGCAGAAAACGACGAGGAGGGCCCCGCGGCCTACGTGGCCTCCCAACATCAGGCTGATCGCGATAGGGACCCAAACTAGCGCCGACCCCAACACCGGCACAAATGAGGAAAACGCCATCATCACGCCCCAAAACACGGGCTCCTTGACGCTTGTCAACGTGAATGCCAGGCCGCCGAGGATGCCGTGCGCTGCTGCCGCCACGAGGCTCGACGTGACACTGGCGAAAATCAGGTTGCGCACATCCGCCAGCATGCGATCTCGATGCGCGGCTTCGAAGGGCAACACCTCGCGCAAGCGATCGACCATCGAGTGGCCATCGCGAAACAGATAAAACATTGCGAGAATGGTCACGCCGAGGTGGAAAATGAACGCAGCAGTGTGCGCCAGAATCGCGCCCACTCGCGCGGCGCCAAACTCCGCTGCCCGTTCGCCATAGCTGCGCAATGATGCGGTCAAATTCTCGCCGCTGACCATGGGGAAGCGCTCCTGGATTCCCGCCCAGAGATGATTGAGCCAGGCCCAGTGGCCACCCGCGACCTGCAACTCAATCGATTGCATCGCGTCTACGCCCTGCCGGACAAACGCGATCATCACAAGTAGCGTCGGCACGATCACAATCACAGTGACCGCTGCGGCGCTCGCAACCGCGGCGGACGTCGCTCCGCCGCGCCGCGCTATCCGTTCGTACGCCGGATAGCACACAACCACCAGCACGGTGGCCCATGCCAGCGATACCAGAAATGGCGCGAAGACCAGATAGACGAGGTATGCCAGCAGGAGGACGATCCCGTAGAAAAGGAGGCCGCCCAGCCGTTTCTGCGCGTTTGCTTCCGCTGTCAAATCACCCCGCCTGTGAGCTGCAGCACAGACACATAGTTGCAATCAACGTATTTGTCAACGGCTGAGCGGGCGCCGATCGCTCCGCGCGACCCGGGTGTTATAATCCGCCTGGCTTTCGGCGAGATTCCTGCGATGACCACACCGACCTGCCAGCACAAACGGACGCAACTCATCGCCAAGGACAACGAAGCGCAGTACGTCGAATGCCTCGACTGCGGCGAAATCCTCGAAGCCGGCGAACTCGAAAAACCGGAAAAGAAAGAAGCCGCCGGATTCGACGAGTCTCTCTCCGACGCGTGACTTGCTCCCTTCAGGCAGTATCCCTAGCGTGAATTAGCGTTTTGAGTTACGCTCTGCGCCTAAAAGATTTTGCCTACTGTCTAAAATGCTGTTCAAGACTTTCAGCGCCGCCGTGTTTGGAATTGACGCCTATCTCGTCGAAGTCGAGGTAGACGTTGGTCCCGGCGAAAGCGGAATCTTCAACGTGGTGGGTTTGCCGGACAACGCCGTCCGCGAAAGCCGCGAGCGAGTGAAGGCAGCGCTGCGCAACTGCGGCTTCGATTATCCCTTCCACCAAACCGTCACCGTCAATCTCGCGCCCGCCGACATTCGCAAGGAAGGCTCCGCTTTCGATCTGCCGATCGCGTTGGGCCTGCTCGGATGCAATGGCAATTTCTTCGGCAAGATTCTCGATTCGTTTGTTTTTCTGGGCGAGCTGTCGCTCGACGGCAGCGTGCGCTCGGTTCGTGGAGCGCTTTCGGCAGCCCTGGCTGCCCGTGAGCGCGGCATCCACAACCTCGTCGTGCCTGAGGTCAACGCCTGCGAAGCCGCAGTCGTCCAAGGCGTGAACGTCTTTCCCGTCAAGACGCTGCCGCAAGCCGCCGATCTGATCAACGCGCCCGAATCGTTCAAGCCGATTGCCGTCGATACATCGCAGATGCTCGCTGAGGCGAGCCACTACGCGGTCGACCTCCGCGACGTTCGCGGGCAGATGGCCGCGAAGCGCGCCCTCGAAGTGGCCTGCGCGGGCAGCCACAATATCCTGTTGATCGGTCCTCCGGGAGCGGGCAAGACGATGCTCGCCAAGCGCATCCCCACGATTCTGCCGCCGATGTCGCTCGAGGAAGCGATCGAAACCACGCGCATCCACAGCGTGGCGGGCCTGCTCGAAGACTCTCGAGGCTTGGTCGGCGCGCGCCCGTTCCGCTCGCCCCATCACACGATCAGTGATGCCGGCCTGATCGGCGGGGGCGCCGTGCCGCGCCCGGGTGAAGTTTCACTCGGCCACAACGGCGTCCTGTTTCTCGACGAGCTGCCGGAATTTCAGCGCAACGTCCTCGAAGTGATGCGCCAGCCTCTCGAAGACGGCTGCGTCACCATTGCGCGGGCAGCCATCTCTGTCAGCTTCCCTTCGCGATTCATGCTCGCCGCCGCGATGAACCCCTGCCCATGCGGATTCTTCGGCGACGCCACGCGCGATTGCCATTGTTCGCCGCCGCAGATTCAGCGGTACGTTTCGAAGATCTCCGGCCCTCTGCTCGATCGCATCGACATTCACATCGAAGTCCCGGCGGTGAAATACAAAGAACTGCGCGGCGACGTGGAAATCGAAAGCTCGGCGGCCGTGCGCGACCGCGTTTTGCGTGCCCGGCAGGTCCAGATTGACCGCTACCGCTCTGAGAAGCACATTTATGCCAACGCGCAGATGCCTCCCAAGCTGATCCGCAAGCACTGCGCGATTTCGGCGGAAGGCGAGAAGTTGCTCGAATCAGCGATCCAGCGTCTCGGATTATCGGCGCGCGCGCACGACCGCATCCTTAAAGTCTCGCGGACCATCGCCGATCTCGATAGCGCTGCGTCGATCGAGCCTAAGCACCTGAGCGAAGCGATCCAGTACCGCACCCTCGACCGCTCCTACTGGGCCTAGACGTTGCAGGAGGTTGCAGGAGAATGACCGTTGGGTTTTTTTGGAGGATGCTATGACGCCGCGCACAATGTTTCTCAGCAGGTTGATTGGGTTGTACTGCGTTTTCGCCGCGCTCTCCATGGTGATTCGCAAGCAGGCCATCGTGGAAATGGTAACGGCGCTTCTTCACGATTCACCCTTGATGTTCATCCTGGGAGTCTTCACGCTGATCGCCGGGCTGGCGATGATTCTCGCTCACAATGTTTGGGCGGGCGGGGCTCCGGCTGTGATTGTGACTCTCGTCGGCTGGACAACGCTGATCAAAGGCCTGATGTTTCTGTTCGTGCCTCCGGCAGCCGAGGCGGATTTCTTTCTCAAGAACTTGCATTACGAGCAGTATTTCTACTTCTATATGACGGTTACGTTGGCTATCGGCATTTACCTGACGTACAGCGGATTCACAGCGCGTTCACATTCGTGAGACGCCGCATCGGGCCTGGCAATTGACGGCTGCGCGGGTGCTATGATACCCATACAGGGCCTTTCATCGGGGGTATTCTCCGCGTTTCCAATGGCGTCCGCACACCAACGGGTTGAAGTCACACTGGATACGCAGCTCGAAAGCGTCGATCTCGCCGAAAACATCGTCGTGCGCGTGGCCGAAGCCGCCGGTTTCGGCGAGGACGATGTTCACAAGCTCGGCATGGCCGTCCGCGAGGGCGTGATCAACGCCTACAACTACGGCAACGCACAAGACCCTCAGAAGAAGATCCTTCTGGTGGTTGAGTTCGAGCCGGAAAAGATGATTGTCCACATCGTGGATGAGGGGCGCGGCTTCGAGCTCTCCGAAGTCGCCGATCCGTTGGCCGAGGAAAATCTGCTGCGCACGTCGGGGCGCGGAATATTCCTGATGCGCGCGTTCATGGACGATTTGGCGGTCCGGCGCGGGCCGACCGGCGGCGCCGATCTGGTGATGTCGAAAAAACTCCCGCATCGCGCGGCCGGGAACGGCCGGCAGTAGCGGGAGCAGAATTTCAGCGAGGTTTCCGTGGCACTACAAGGGACATGCCGTGATGTGGGTGACGTCGCCGTAGTCGATTTCAGCGGCAAGATCACGCTGGGCGAAGGCAGCGCGACGCTGCGCAAGATGGTCCGCCAATTGGTCGATAGCGGACACCGCAAGATCTTGCTCAATCTGGCCGATGTCGACTACATCGATAGCTCCGGTATCGGCGAGCTGGTTGGCGCTTACACCACTGTTCGCGGCGCCAGCGGCGAGCTGAAGCTCGTGCATTTGACCAAGCGCGTCCGCGACATCATTCAGATTACGCGGCTCTTCACGGTCTTCGACGTGCAGCCCGATGAAGCCGCCGCCGTAAACAGCTTCAAGCAAAGTTAGCTTGAAACTGTCCGTCGCTTCGCCTGAAACATAACTTGGTTTCGCTCCCGCTGGCCAACGCGCAATCTGCGCAACAAAATCGGACTCTCCGCTTGTGTTTGGCTCCTCTCGCGCACTAAACTGACGCTCTCTTGGCCCGTCCGCCAGCCCTCTCCACAAGTGCCTGCGAAGCGCCGAAGTTCTCCCGGATCACTTGTGGCATGGAGAGCGTTCCGGACCTAACCAGACTCCCGATAATGACTGGTCAGCCATCGAAAGAAAACCGTCGCAGCGCCCGGATTTCGGTATCGCAGGGCGTCTGGGTGGCGTGGCAGTTACCCAAAGGATCGCGCAACGTCTCGCGCGTGCGTGACGTAAGCGCCGGCGGAGTCTTCATCTCGACGACTGCCGATGTCCCCGTCGGCGCGACGGTTGAGATGCTTTTCGCTCTGCCAGAGGGCGAGACGCGGGTGAATGGCGTCGTCCGCTATTCGGATTCGAAAAAGGGTATCGGCGTCGAATTCACGAATATGGGCACGGGAGACCGAGCACGCCTGCAGGAACTCTTGCGGCGGCTCAATCGCTGAGGCCTGCTTTCACCTCATCGTTTTACTGAGGAACGCCAGCGTGCGCGCCCACGCGTCCGCGGTGGCTTCGGGACGATAGGCGTTGGCGTTGGTCGAATTTTCGAAGCCGTGTCCTGCGCCGTCGTAGATCTTCAGGTCGATTCGGCGCTTCATCCCCTGCATCGTCTTCTCGAATGCGTGGACGTCGTCCGGCGTGATCCCCCGATCATCCGCGCCGAAATTTCCCAGCACGGGCGCAAAGATTAGCTGGATGTCGTTCGGGTCGGTGGGAAGAGCGCCGTAGTTCACCACGCACGCCGCCAGCCGCGGCTGATGGATCGCGAGCTGCAGCGATAGCCCTCCGCCCATGCACCAGCCGATCGATCCGATGTGATCGCGATCCACGTCCGGGCGCGCGGCCAGGTAGGCGAAGCCCGCTTGCAGGTCGCTAATCGCGCGGTCTTGCGGCATTCCGCGCATCAGCTCGTGCGCTTCTTCGGGATCGGAAGTCACCTTTCCGCGGTAGAGGTCCACCGCGAGTGCAATGTAACCTTGATCCGCCAGCTTCCGCGTCTGCTCTTTCACCCAGTCGGTCAACCCCCACCATTCGTGCACCACCACGAGCGCGGGATAGCGCCCGGGCTTTTGGGGCGCCGCGAGGTACCCGCTGATGGTCCCGGTGCTGCTCGGGAACTGCACCATCTCCGTCTTCGTCGTGTCGGCCCGCACCACAGCGATTGCTGCCAGCAAACCCAGAAAGGCAATCACCGCGAATATTTTTGCCGTATGCTTCATCAATACTTCCCCCTTATGTTTTGCGGCCATTCTAACTCGCGTTCTTTCGTTTCGTCATCTCAGTTTGGCTCGGCGATCTCTGCGTCACTGCGGTGAATTCGCGGTTCTCGTTCGTTCCTGCCTATCGCGCCGTGGCCCGCTGCTCTTGCACCGGCGCCTTCTGCTTCAGGAGCCGGATGAACTCGCGCATCCACGCCGGGTGATCCGGCCACGCACGCGCCGAAACCATCTGCCCGTCGATCACCGCATCCCCATTGACGAATTCTGCC
Organism: Candidatus Acidiferrum sp.; assembly: GCA_035622585.1. Classification (GTDB taxonomy): domain Bacteria; phylum Acidobacteriota; class Terriglobia; order Acidiferrales; family UBA7541; genus Palsa-295. The sequence continues at coordinate 103,027 of DASPVC010000016.1, read as the reverse complement.
CCGCCCGCGCGCACGTCCGGCTCGAGCGCCGGATAAGCAGCGGTCCTTCTGCCCTTCAGTACGCCCGATGCGAGCAGCACCTGCGCCGCATGGCAGATTTGCGCCACCGGCTTTTCCTGCTGAAAAAAGTGTTGGATGATTCGCTGGCAATCGGCGTTGTTCCGGATGTACTCGGGCGCTCGGCCGCCGGGAATCACGACCGCCGCATATTCCGCGGGATTAACGTCCGCAAACGCCAGGTCCGCGTCCCAGCTGTATCCGGGCTTTTCGGTGTACGTATCGTAGCCCGGCTCGAAATCGTGCACCACGAAGTGCAGCTTTTTCTTCGTCGGCGCCGCAATCTTCACGTCGTAGCCTTCTTCGAGTAGCCGCTGGTAGGGGTACATCACCTCGAGCGATTCCGCCGCGTCTCCCGTCAGTATCAACACTTTCGGTCTTGCCATCGTGCACCTCCTGGGTCCCGCATTCGCGCGAAGAATATCATACCGCTTCAGGATGAGCTTCCAGCCCATCGGCCACTATCTACTCCACTCGTTCTGTGCTCTAATCCCGCCGACCCGGGTTCCGTTAGGCTCAACGTGCGATCCCACGCTACGGAGGAACTCCCATGGCCACTACTGGCAACCTCATGCCTCTTCGCATCGCGCTCGTTGTAGTCGGAGTAATTTTCATCTTCGGAATCTATCCCCTGACCATTCTCTGGCCCTCGGGATGGATATGGCACATGACCGGCCACTCGGTTTACTTGCAGATGATCTTAGGTGTGTACGCGACGCTCGGCGTCTTTCTCCTTCTTGCGGCGCGCGATCCGCTCCGGAATCTCAGCCTCATTTGGTTTACCGTGTGGTCGAGCATTGTGCACGGCGGAATCATGGCCGTGCAGTCGTTGGTCTATCCCGAGCATCGTGGTCATTTATATGGTGACGTGCCCGCTCTGCTGCTCGTCGCTCTCGTGCTTGCGGTGCTTACGCTGGGCGCAGGCAAAGCGACGCAGGCGAGCGCCTAGCTTCGCGAGGAGCGGCGCGCCAAGTCAGGCGTGCGAGCGGCTGATATACTTCCCGGGCTCTCAGAACGGAGGCACCGCTATGCCCGAACTCGCGCCGCTCGTCTCGTCCACACTCGCGGATTACTACGAAGAAGTTCGCGAAAAAACCCACAAATGGGTTGATCCGCTCTCAACCGAGCAGCTCTGGCGCAAACCGTATCCCTACGGCAACAGCATCGGCCACCTGTTGCTGCATCTTACCGGCAATCTGAATCACTACGTCGGCGCGCAAATCGCCGGCACAGGCTATGTTCGCAGCCGCCCGCTCGAATTCACAGATGCATCGAAGCCGCCGATAGAGCACGTCCTCGCCAATTTCGACCGCACAATCGGCATGGTCGCCGCCACCATCCGCAAACAATCCGCGGAGGATTTGCTCGCTCCGTACTCGGACCCCACCGAACCGCTCACGAAGACCCGCTTTGCGTGCTTCTTTCGCATGGCCGCGCACGCCTACCATCACGTCGGCCAGATCATCTATCTCTCGAAGGAACTCACGAAGCCCGCAGTGTGACGGGAAACAATATTGTCATCCCGAACCCAGCCGCGAATTTCGCGGATGGCGGTGAGGGATCTGCTTTGGCTTTCTCCGCCTTGGCTCGCAAATCACACACGATTCCCGCATAATGATTGTAATGAGCCTCCTGCAGGTTAAATCGTCCCCGATGCAATCGCTCGCGCCCGCTCGCCCATGACCGGCCTTCGCGAAGGCTCGTTCCGAATTTTCCGCCTTGCGGGAATCAACGTTTTCCTTCATTGGTCGTGGTTTCTGATCGCAGCCTACGAGATCCAGAGCCGCACGAGTCAGTACTCCTCGATCGCCTGGAATGTCCTCGAGTATCTTGCGTTGTTCGCGATCGTCACCACGCACGAGTTCGGCCATGCCCTCGCCTGCCGTCAGGTGGGAGGAAACGCAGACCAGATCGTTCTCTGGCCCCTCGGAGGTGTCGCCTACGTGGACCCGCCGCAGCGCGCCGGTGCCATGTTGTGGAGCATCGCTGCTGGCCCGCTGGTCAACGTCGCGCTCTTCCCGATCCTCGCGGGTCTCGGCATGTTAAGCGGCGCGATGCATTGGGCCGAAACGATGCCCGACCTGCACTCCTTTCTGCGGGCCGTGTTCTACATCAATTTCGGATTGCTGGTTTTCAACATGCTGCCGATCTACCCTCTCGATGGCGGGCAGATTCTGCGCTCTCTGCTCTGGTTCGTCATGGGTCGCGCCCGCAGCCTGATGGTCTCCACGGTGCTCGGCTTCGCCGGCATGGTGGGATTCATCGCGCTCGCCTTTTGGTGGCGGTCTCCCTGGTTTGCCGTCCTCGCGGTTTTCGTTCTCCTGAATTCGTGGAGAGGTCTGCAGCACGCGCGAGCGTTGTTGCGTCTTGGAAAGCTGCCGCGCCGAGGAGGTCTCGCGTGCCCCTCGTGCCAAGCCGCGCCGCCGCTGGGAGATCTCTGGCTCTGCGGACGCTGTCAGAAGCCTTTCGACATTTTCGCGACGCAAGCCGTCTGCCCGCATTGCGGGACTCGCTACGCCGCCACGCGCTGCATGGATTGTGGCCGCCAGCACCCGATCGCCGAATGGGCCGCGCCCGTTCTTGTCCGCCCGCTTGGATAACTGCCTCAGCAGCCGAACTCGTCATTTGGCCTCGGGTGGTCTCGCGCCCAGCATGACCCGCAGCACATTCTTATTCTTAGCGTAGTCGCCGTGCGCTGCTCCCGGATTTGCGATCAGCCAATGCCACCAGGTGTTCCGTACGTAAAGGTTGTCGACGACCAGGCCGTCCATTGCTGGAACGCGCCAGGTGAGCAGGTCGCTCGGATCGCTCCAGGCGATCACTTGCCGCTGCAGTGGCCTTGCGGATTCCTCTGCGCCTTCAGGCGCCATTCCAAAGTCTTGGCGCAGATTTTTCCACTTCATCAGTTGCCCGCCGAGAACTCCAGCTGCCTCGGGTTGTGCTTTTGCCTGTGCCGATTCCGAAGCCTTGGATTCGGTCATGTTGGCTGATTCCAGCAGCGGAACCTGATTGGCGAAGAAATAGACGAGCGACGTGCGCTCGAGAATGTATCGAGCGGCAGCGTCCTCTGTCGCGGTGCCGCTCTCGTCCTGGTTTGCCGCGCCCTGTGACGAGGCGTCCCGTTGCTCCCCATTGAGGGTCGAAAAAACCAGGTAGCTGCCCAGACTGTGAGACACGACGACGAACTCGCGGTCGATTCCGCGCGGGTTGCTCAGTTGCTCTTGCCACTGATACGTTTTCGACCCGTCCGCTTGGAACCTCGCCGATTTGACGAATAGCTGTCGCATCCCCTCGCGGAAAATGTCGTGCAGTGAACCCACGGCCATGATGGCGTCGGCAAACCCCCAGTCGAGGATGTTGTTCTTCAGCCAGCGATTGAACAACGCCCCTTTGGGACGAATGGATTCCAGGTTCTTAGCTTCCTGAGGATCGATCCACTGGTACGCCGTAAAACGGCCCGGATGATTCTTGTCAGGGGCCGTTTCCTGCGAGCATAGGTTGAGAAGGCTTTTATTGGGCCCGGCCAGTTGCGCCTCGCCTCTCATGATGGCCCGGCACTTCAGCGAAAACACGAGCGGCCACCAGTTGATTTCGTCCACCACGATTGGCCCGCCATCGCTCCGCTTCAGCACGTAGTGATCGACAAACGGCGCCGAAGCTTGCCACTCCTCCATGGTGTTCCAAACCGGATGACCCAGGTACTCCAAGCCAGGAGGGGTGGCGCCGATCTTAAACTCTCCGCTATCAGCGTATTCTCTTTCCAACGGCACCGGGGCCTTCGCCACCGTGCAATCTTTCAGAAAGGCGCAAATTTGCTGCTGGAACATCCACGATCCCCCGGCTCCCGTCGCGCCGATTCCGTGCACATAGAGAATGTGCAGGGGGCGCTGCCCCGCGCGGCGCAAGGACTCTCCAATTGAGGAAACCTGGCTCAGCTTTTGCGGCCCGCCGTCGATGACTTTGCCGTACGCGCGCCCGCTCCCGAGGATGCCGGCCATCAGCGATAGCGTCAGCGGAACCTTGCCAAGGTGTGTCCCCATCGTTCCCTCCGGGTCCGAGTCCGAACGGACGTACGCGCTGCGAATTGAGTACTTAGGATGAAACCGTAACAGGGCAGTAAGCTATTCGCAAGAGGTCCGCCCGGAGGCGCCGATCCAGCGCAGGAGGGCATTCTCCAAACTGGCAATTTCTAGTTGTAGCCCGGCGGTGGTTGGAATCCGCCGATTTCGCGCGCCAGCAGTTCCGCGAAGCGGATCGGCGTCGCATCCTCCAGATAGGGTCCCATAATCTGCAAGCCGACGGGCAATCCGCTCTTGCCCAAGCCTGCCGGGGCTGCCGTAGCCGGGCACCCAGTGAGCGTGGCCGGCGAAATGATTTTCAAAAGGTCCTTCGCGTGCAGCGCGCTGCCGTCTGAAAGCGGAATCACGCGTTCCTCGATGACCCTCGTGTCGTGCGGATAGGCGGTCATCGTCGTCGTCGGCATCAGAAAAACGTCGATCGACCCGAAATACCTCTCCCACATGTTGCGGTACACGACGCGCTTCAGATTGTGCTGCTGCCACTCCGCGAAACCGCTCAGCGCGCCTCTCGACATCGGGTCAGTCTGCCCCTGCATCTGTTCCCGCGCGACCTTTTGGCGTTCCGGCGGACTCAGGCTGAAATCCGCTGCGCCGAGCATGAAGAGATACGTGTCAACGAATTCCGCAAACACAACTCTCTCGGGCCAGCCCTGCCGCACCTTCGCCCCGGCCTTTTCGCACGCCCGCACCGCCGACTCCACCACGGACTTCACTTCTTCCGACACTGGCACCGCGGGATCGTCCAGGACGTAGCCGATTCTGTAGTCACGCAGGCTCTGATGCCGCGCTTTCGGCAGCGTCCACTGAATTGCCTTCGACTCGGGAGGCACGGGCCCGGCCAAAATCCGCAGCCCTGCTTCCAGGTCCTCCGCGCTTCGCGCCATCGGACCGCCCACGGACAGCAGTGTCGAAAATCCCGAACCTTGCAGCGTCCCTCCCGGTAGATGGCCCGACATGTTCATGATGTCGAGCGTCGGCTTGTGGCCGTACGTGCCGCAAAATGCCGACGGCACGCGAATGCTGCCTCCGATATCCGACCCAATGCTGAAAAAGCCCATCCCCGCCGCGAGCGATGCTGCCGACCCTCCTGACGATCCTCCGGGTGACCGGCCCAGATCCCACGGGTTGTTGGTCCGTCCGTAGATGTCGTTGAAGGATTGATGGTCGGTCAGATTGAGTGGCACGTTCGTGGCTCCCAGCAGGATCGCTCCCGCGTCGAGCAGCCGCTGCACTGCGACGCTGTTCCGCTGCGCTCTCGCATCCTTCAGCGCGGGCACGCCCCACGTGCAGGGGCGCCCCTGCACTCCGAAGCTTTCCTTCACATTGATTGGGACTCCATGCAGCACGCCGGTGGCTTGGTTGCGCGCGGTGGCGTCGTCCGCCTGCTTCGCTTGCGCCAGCGCTTCCTCGCGCATTTGATAGGCGTACGCGTTCACCTTCGGCTGAAACTTGTCGATACGCTGGAAGGTATGTTGCGTCAGCTCCACCGACGAAATCTTCCGTTCGCGGATCGCCGCCGCGGCTTCCAGCGCCGACCCAAAGTCCGCATCGAACGCCTTGCTCATCATCGCGTGTCCCATGCGCGGTCTCCTTTACACCAGCTAGGCCCAGTGCGCGCGCGAGTATACGCAACCCGCCGATTTTGAGTCCACATCAACAACCGATCCGTCGCACCGCCTACCGTTGTCATCCCGAGCGAGTCCGCCGCGCTCCTTTCTTCGGCGGACGACGAGGGATCTGCTGTTGGTTTCTTTCCAGGTCCCGCCTGCGCTCTAAGCTGTCGGGAACTTCTCGCGCCACTCGTTCCACTTCTCTTTTAGCGCGGGCAGGATGAGCGTCATGTTTCTGCGAACGTTCTCGCGGCTGTTCATCGGATGAGGAAACGAGACGGCCCAAACGCCCCATCGATTAGCCTCGATCGGACAGACCTCTGATACGGAGATGTGGTCAGCAACTTCCCACACCAGCCCGGCCCGGCTGTTGTCGGGAGCAATCAGAAACGCATCTCCCACTTGGCTGGGCTCCGCTTCGAAGTCGGTGATTTTCCCAAAGATGAATCCATCGACAACAACGTCGTCAAGAATCTGAAAGCCGTGATAAACCGGGGCGCCTGCGGGCCGCGCTATAAAGGCCGGTTCCGACGGAGAGGCGCTGGCTGCGTTCAGATCCAGGGCCAAGGGCCGTCCCTTCGGCTGCCTTCTGGTTTCGTCCATAACGATCTCCCGACCGAGTATACAGTCAGCAGCTCGCGCGGCCGCGCTCGATGTCCTGTCCTCCTCCGGACCACGGTCCACATTAACAACCGCTTGCGTTCCGCTTCGCATCATGCCAGCCTCAAATCCGGATGTGCGAGTTTGGGTTATGAAATCGGAGCCGTGCACGGCCTCCAGAAGGGAAAGGGCAGCGATGGGCGCTGGTTTTTGTCGCACAGACAATTCTGTCTGCGGGTTTCTGTCGGATCGCTTGGCGAAAACATTGCCTCGCCGCACCAACTCCGCAACTCAAGCCACCGCGCAACTTCCTGAAAATGCGGCGTTAGCAACAGCCACGAAATCTACTCGACAATTCCTGCCGAGTAGAATTGGCCGCAACTCATTGAAAACAATCATCCGAGCGCTCGGCTACTCGACAATTTTTTCGGTCCCCTGCGACGCGCAATTCTTCGCACCCCGCTCGCATTCCCAAGATTTGAAACTACTTCGCGGACTTCGCTCGAACGATGTAAGATTCCGCCTCCTCCCAGTTGAGCCAGGGAGACCAGAGGCGCGCACAGCGCGAAAGCGCGTGCCGCGCCGGAAAGGGCTCCCAGGTCGACGGCTAGTCGAGCCTGGGAGATAGGAGCCTACCCTATGAGCGTGATCTCGCAAGCTGGACCCTCTGCAGCCACGATCGACGCCATCAAGGAAAAGGCCCGCCGTTTGAGCATTCTTTCCATGATGGCTACCACCGCCGCTGGCTCAGGACATCCGACTTCCTGCATGTCTGCTGCGGAGCTGATGGCCGGCACGTTTTTCTACGCGATGAGGATTGATCCGAAAAATCCCAACGGCAACGACTCCGACCGATTCGTGCTCTCGAAGGGCCACGCGGCTCCCGTGCTTTACGCCGCGCTTGCCGAAGCAGGCGTGTTTCCCGTGTCGCGCGTGATGACGCTGCGCGAATTCTCCAGCGAACTCGAAGGCCATCCCACGCCGCGCATCCCCGGCGTCGACGCCGCCACCGGCTCCCTCGGCCAGGGACTTTCCGTCGCCGCGGGGCTCGCCATCGGCGCGCGCCTCGACAAGAGTCCGACGCGCGTCTACGTCCTGCTCGGCGATGGCGAAATGGCGGAAGGGCAGATCTGGGAAGCGGCAGCGTTCGCTGGCTACTACAAGCTCGATAACCTCACCGTGATCGCGGATGTGAACGCGCTCGGCCAGAGCCAGCCGACGATGTATCAGCACGACATGGAGACCTATCGCAGGAAGTTCGAAGCCGAGGGATTCGCTGCGGAAGTGATCGACGGGCATGACGTCCCTGAAGTGCTCGCTGCGCTCGATCGCGCGAAAGGCACCAAAGGCCGGCCGCAGGCAATTCTCGCGCGCACGGTGAAGGGCCACGGTTTCAGCCCGGTCGCGGGCAAAGAAAACTGGCACGGCAAGCCATTCCCCAAAGACATGCTGCCGCAGGCAATCAAGGAATTCGGCGGTCCGATCGATGTGCCCGCCGATTCCGGAAAATCCTACGAACGGGAATCGCTGCCGAAGCCGCCCGATTTTCCGTCGCCCCCCGCGCCCGATTACGATCCCAGCAAGCCGGTGGCGACGCGCGAGGCGTACGGCTTTGCGCTCAAGCGGCTCGGTGCAGTGAATCCGAACATCGTCGCAGTTTCGGGCGACGTGAAAAACTCGACGTTCTCCGAAATCTTCCAGAACGCCTATCCCGACCATTTCTATCAGGGCTTCATCGCGGAGCAGAACCTGGTCAGTCTGGCGGTCGGTCTTGCGGCGCGGGGCAAGGTGCCGTTCGCGGATACGTTCGCTTGCTTCCTGTCTCGCGCGTATGACAACGTCCGCATGGCGGCCATCAGCCGCAGCAACATCAATCTCTGCGGCTCGCATTGTGGTGTCTCGATTGGCGAGGACGGTCCCTCGCAGATGGCGCTCGAAGATCTCGCTTCCTTCCGAGCGGTGCATGGCTCGGCAGTTCTCTATCCGAGCGACGCAATCTCCACTGAGCGGCTCGTCGAAGCCATGGCACGCCGTAGCGGCATCAACTACATGCGCACATCGCGGCCCAAGACTCGGATTCTCTACTCCAAGGACGAAAAGTTCCCGATTCCCGGCTTCAAGGTCGTCCGCCAGAGCGCGCAGGACAAAGTAACCTTAATCGGCGCAGGCGTTACGCTGCACGAAGCACTCAAGGCCGCCGACGAGCTGCAGTCGCAGGGCACGGCGGTGCGAGTGATCGATCTCTACTGCGTGAAGCCGATCGAGGGTAGCGCGCTCGCCGAACAAATCAAAGCCACGGGCGGGCGACTCGTCACCGTCGAAGACCACTGGCCCGAGGGCGGCATCGGCGAAGCGGTTCTCGGCGCGCTTGCGCAGGCCGGTGCGGCGCCTGCGAAATACCGGATGCTCGCCGTGCGCGACATGCCCCATTCCGGCAAGCCGGAAGAATTGGTCGATGCGTTCGGGATTTCTGCGAAGCACATCGCCGCGGCCGTCCGCGAAATCGCTTAGACAGCTTTGTTCTTAGCGAAGCTTTACGTAGCGGCCGCCTTTCGGGCGGGCGCGGCGGGCTTGCTTGAGCGGTTGGGTGGAAGCGCAGGGCTTTAGCCCAGCGAAAGGCGGTTGCGCCAATCGGGGGCTTTAGCCCCTGAGGTTCCAAAAACACGAGGTTGATCGCTTGGCTGAAAAAATGGTGATGGTGGGCGTGCTGCCGGACGCGGTAGTGATCGATCCCGGCGATCAGGTTATCTGGTATTCCAACGCCGGGAACCTGAAAGTCGAATTCGATCCGCAGCGCTCGCCGTTTGCGTCGAACATCTTTCAAGCGCCTCCCGGCGTGCGCCTTTCGAGCGGCGCCACGCGCCCCGGCCTGAATCCCGGCTCCTACAAGTATCGTCTTTCGCTCAACGATGTGGTTGTTGCACACTGCGAGATTCTTCTTCGCGGAAGGTAGCTCCGAACAGAACTACCTGAGAAAGTTGCTTCGAGGGTGATGGGAATCGTTGGGTTCTCAATCGCTCGCGAGGGCGCGATCTCGGTCGCGGTCCACCGGACGTTCCGGCGCAATTGAATCCGCCAGCACGCGGCGAAGCGGCGCCAGCATCGACGCCGGAACCGGCCGCTCGCGCGGCACACCGAGTTCGGCCACCTTGCGCGGGAAATCGCGCCGACGGTCAAGCCAGAGGCCGAATTCCTGCAGGAGGTCGCCCGCCATTTTGGGATCGTCGGTGCGCTCCACCCCCCAGAAGCGCAGGCGCTCTTCATTCTTCTGCAGGAGCTGCAAAGACTGCTCCAGCTTCTTCATGGCGGCGTTGAACGAAGACGCGAGGAAGTAGACGGTGAGCGTCCACGGGCCCCGGCTTTCCTGTCCGTCTTCCGCGGCGCCCCGCGCGGGAGCAAAAGTCGCCCGTACGCGCACGTTGTACTTGCCGTTCTGGTTGCGCTCGATGGCGCAGACGTATTCATTTGCGTTGGCCGTACTTTTTGCGGACATGGAGCTCCTCAGTTTTTCTTTCCCTGGCGCGACATCGGGTGCTACTGGACGGCTGCTCCGCTGGATGCTCCTTCCCCTTCGGGGGATCAGTTCGAGCCCGGTCGCCTTGGATCGCTTCGTCGGCATAGAAATCTCCTCGGAGAGGTTCAATTGCTGGCGCCGCCAGGTTCCTCAGGCATGGGAGGCTCCCGCCTGCAGGTCGGGCCCCGCTGGCTTCGGGGCGGCTCTGCGGAGACCTAGATTCTAGCGAAGTGAGAAGAGCGGGGCAAGGGCCTCCGCGTTCAAAATAAAATCTCTATTTACAGTAACTTACGTAAGATTTTGTACTTAGATGGATTTGGTGATGCGATCGGCGACGTCGTTGTTTCTCGTGAGCTTGCCCTCTTTCGTCAGCCGGTCGATTAGATCCTTGTGGAAGGCTTCGAAGGCCGCGTTCTGCTTTGTCTGCAGAAGTTGCTGTTGGATGTCGGTCTGCTGGGTGGCCAAATCCGCCGGATTGGGGGCGTCGTGGGACACGGTCTTATAGACGAACCAGTTCGCGCCGCTCTGCGCGGGCGCGCTGACCTGCCCGATGGTCATGTTGAACGCAGCGGCAATCTGGCGTCCGGCGCCGATATCCGGAATCGAGCCGGACCGAGCCACGGAATCGGACGTCTTGACGGCAAGGCCGAGCGAGTTCGCGACTTTGTCGAAATCCTCTCCCGCTTGGGCGCGTTTCGACAGCTCTTCGGCGCGTGCGTGTGCAAGGTCAACGGATTTCTCGCTCTGATAGTCAGCTAGGGCGCGGTCGTGGACTTCCGCAAGTGTCGCCTGGTGCGCCGACTGAATGTCTTTCACGGTCAGGATGGCGTAGCCACTATCGATGGAGATCGGCTGGCTGAGTTCACCTGTCCGAAGGGCGAAGAGTGCTTGGTGCAATTCAGGCGCATTGCCCAGCGGCAGAATCGGGTCGGCAACGCCAGCCAGTGCGGTGACCCCAACCTCGAGGTTGAATTTCTTCGCGAGATCGTCGAGGGGCTGGCGATCCGACTGTCTCACGGCTGCGGCCATCTGGTTGGCAATGTCGCTCGCTTCGGCGCTCACTTTTTGATCGGTCAGCGGCTGCAGAATAGAATCGCGCACTTCCTCATAGGACTTCGTGTGAGCTGTCTCGCGGTCGAGGACCTTGATGATGTGGAGGCCGTACTGAGTCTTCACAAGGTCCGAGATAGCGCCCTTTGGCAGGCTGAAGGCCGCCTGCTGAAACTCGGGAACCGTCTGTCCTTCCACGATCCAGCCGAGAGCGCCGCCTTTTTCCTTGGTGCTGTCATCAGAGAATTTCTTGGCGAGATCCTCGAAATTCGCGCCGTGTTTCGCCTGCTTGAGCACGTCCTCCGCTTTCTTGCGAATTTCGGCCACCTCGGCATCGGTTTTGCCGACGGTCTTGAACAGGATGTGCTCGACGTTCACGCGATTCTCGACCTTGTATTCGTCGAGGTGAGAGTTGTAGTAGGCGCGCAGAGTATCTTCGCTGACGGTCGTGTTCGCGCGGAGCTTCGAAAGATCGAGGAGCGCGTAACGCGCGGAGCGCTTTTCGGGAATCTGATAGCGGGAAGCGTTTCTCGCGAACCATGCCGCCAATTCCGCATCGGCCGGATGAATCGATGCGGCAAGATCCGCGGGCTTGACGAGCGCATATTCGATCTTGACCTTTTCATTTCGCCAGCGAAATTCTCGTGCAATTTCCTCTGGCGTCACAGTGATTCCGTCGGTCACGAGCCCGTGGAACTTGTCGAGCAGCATTTCATTTTGCAGAAGCGTCTCGAATTCGCTGACCGACATTCCGGTGCGGAGCTCAACTTCGCTGGCGTAGCGATCCTTCAGCCACGTGTTGCCCGACCAGGCCGTAGGCAGAATCTCCTTGATTCTCTCAGTCACCTCTTCCGGGGTGACGCGTATGCCCAGGCGGTCCGCCTCGTATTCGAGGGCGCGCTGGAAAATCATCTGATCGAGGACCTGCTTGGCGTAGGCCCCACGGAGCATCGGGGGAATCGTTTGATTGCGCGTCACCTGCTCGAATTGCTGTTGAAAATCGGTCACGGTGATGCTCTGGCCGGCGATCGTGACGATTGCGTCGGGGCTGCTCGCGCCGGTGGTGCCGCTCATCAAACCTGGGATGAGAGTGACCACCATGCTGACGATGATCAATCCAAGGATCACGGCCATCGTGATCTTGATCCAGCGGTTTCTATCCAAGTCCCGCTGCTGAATGCTTTTCAACATGTCTATGCGAGGCCTTTCCCCGACAGCAAAACCAAACAATTATAGAAGAGATGCACCAACGGTCTCAATCGGATTCCCAGGCCGAAGGCGGCGGCATTGCCCCGAGGCTGGATCTCGTCTCGCGGCAGCAGGACAGGTCTAGTTTGTGACCGGAGAGCCCGCGAGGATCTTGCGAATTTCGTCGGCGTGCGCGTAGTTGGGGTTGATCTGAAGTGCGGATTCGAGCTGCTTTTTCGCCATCGCGTAATTGTTCGTCTTTTCGTACGCCATGCCGAGATGGTAGTGAAACGCGGGATTTTGCGGATTCGCGTTGACAGCTTCCTGCAGGGTATCGATGGCAGAACTGTAGGCACCCTGGTAGTAGTAGGCCCATCCGAGCGTGTCGGCAGTGTTGGGAAGATTGGGAAGGCCGCGGCGCGCCGTTTGAGCGAGGGAAAAAGCGACGTTTACGTTGCCACCGTGTTCCAGCATCAAGAAGGAAAGATTGTTGGCCGCGACAGGATAGTCAGGCTGGACCTGCAACGCTTCTTGATATTGATCTTCCGCCTGCTGCCAGTCGCCGCGAGCCTCAAAAAGGCCTCCGAGCAAGACATGCAGCCTCGCGTCCTTAGGACTCTTCTGGATCGCCTGTTTGTAGTTTGCAATCGCCTGATCGACGGAGCCTCGAGAGGCTTCCGCGCTGGCGAGCATCATGAATGCGGAAACATTGTTATTGTCGAGATCGATGGCCTTCTGAAAGGCCTCTTCCGCCTTGGCCGGCTCCTGATTGCGAAGCTCGACCTGTCCGAGAAGCAAATAAAATGTGCTGTTTCCGGGCACGAGCGCGATTTGCGCTTGGACGCGCCGTAGCGCCTCCGCGATCTGCTTTCGCTGGAGGTCGACGTTGACGAGTCCCGCGAGTGCGTCCGACGCCGACGGATTCAGAGAGAGCGCCTGCGAATAGAGCTTCGCGGCGGCGTCGGGCTGCTTTTGTGAAACGCGAAAATCACCCATTTGAACATAGGGCGCCGAATCCTGCGGCGCGACTTCCATGGCTTTCTTGAGGTCAGCTTCCGCGCCCGCGCTATCGCCCTTCAATTGGAGCGCCTTGGAATGAAAGACGTAGCCTTCGGAAGAGTGCGGCTCGATCGCAATCAAGCGTTCGCTGGCAGCAGCGAGCAGGGTCGAGTCTCCTTTGCGTGAGGCAAGTTCGGCCAACGCACGCTCAGGTTCGACCATGTCCGGCCGCAGGCGCGCCGCATCCTGCCATTCCAATTGAGCCTGACCGGGATTTCCGTTTACCGCGTAGGCGACGCCCAGCTGATAGTGGGCCAGCGGACTATTTGAGGCGTTTTTCACAGCCGACTCAAGAATAGGCACAGCGTCGCTTGCCTTGCCCCTGCGCGTCAGAATCTCCCCGCGGAAAGTCAGAGCATCCGGATCGGAAGGCGAATCTTTGAGAATGCTGTCCGTGAGATTGGCGGCGTCATCGTCACGATTCTGGAATAGGAGGACTTCAATGAAGGTCTTCGTCACCCCGATATCCTTCGGATGCCGCTGATGAAGCGATGCGAACTCCGTCGCCGCCTTGTCGAACTCATGCTGACTGACAAAGAACTCGGCAAGCATCCGGTAGCCGGCCGGGTTTTCCGCAAGCGTTGTGCTGGCGTCCCGAAGCGTTTGCTCTGCCATGTCCTTCCGGCCTTGGTCCAAGTAGAGCCTGGCCAGGGCGGCGCGGGGCCCGGGATCCTGAGGCGCAATCGCAATCGCGGACTGGAACTGCTTCTGCGCGTCGATCCATCGCTTCTGCAGCTCATAGAATTTGCCAAGGGCGATGATCGTCGATATTGACTTCGGGTCGAGTGACACCGCTTTCTGATAGTTCTGCTCTGCAGCAACCAGATCTTTGTTTCGCTCCTGGAGCTCGGCCATCAACCGATACGAGGAGGAGCGGCCGGGATCCATTTGCAAGAGCGTCCCAGCTTCGCTGATCGCCTGCGGGAGATTTCCTCCCGCCGCGTCTGCGACGGCGAGAAGCGTTTGAGCATCCGCGTTTCCCGGATCGCCCTTGAGGACAGTCTGGGCGCGATCGCGTGCCTCCGCATTGTGGTGGCTAACAATGAGCAGGTTTCCGAGTGTTAGCTGAGCCTTCCAATTCGTCGGGTCATACTCGACGGTACTCAGCAGTTGCTGATAGGCGTGTGGCAGATCGGCTTCCTTCAGGAGACACTGGGCAAGTCCAAAGTGACCCTCGCTGGATTTAGGGTCAATCTGAATGACGTTCTCGTATTCGATGGTGGCCTCGCGATATTTTCCCTTGTCGAAGTAGGCCTGCGCCTTCTCAAGGTGCCTCTTCTTGCGCGCCTCCGGACTGAAAGCGCAGCCCGCCGCCAGACACAAGATAAGAATGAGGGCGATTCGACCCGACCATCTTCCGAAGGAAAGCATCATGCTCTCTATCCGGGTAGCCACCCGAGATTGAAGATTGACCGCCAGCCGAAGGCACTGCAATCGAAGGCCCGGTCGTTGAAGAGCGTGACGATGAGGCAGTTCCGCTGTTAATCTGCACAAAAAACAGGAGATACGATCGACGGAGGGCGGGATTGAGGCGAGGATGTCATCCGCCAACGGGGGACGGTAGGCCGACTGGCCGATGAAATAGTGGAAGAATCTTTCCACGTTGTGGCCAACAACCTCCCAACCTTTGACCCTGCCGGAATCGGCAAGCAAGGTTATCTCTTGCGGGGAAAACGACCTACGGGCTCGGCGTGCATTCGGTTGGCTAGGGACATCACCAGTCGATTATTTTGCCATTTCGTGGAAGGCGCGTGGGTCAACTTAGAGGCTGCCCGTGGCCAAGACGGTCACGGCCATCTTCGTAACGTTCACATTTATAAGGGCCTTACCATCAAACCGACATTGCGGCGGCGCGGCGCCGAGGCTGGCAACCACATTGCAAACTCCAGACTGTTCCTGCACGAGCCCTGGATTCGCCAAGGTAGATCGGCCTGAGAATCTCCAACAGAGCCATGACTGATCGAGCAAGTGAGCTAGTCATTCAGGAAGAGACGGCCTGGGTCGCGGGTGCGAGCCCAGCCGTTCAGACGGTTGAGAACGTGATCGCGGAGATCGCGCCGACGAATCTTCCCATTCTGCTTGTCGGGGAGAGCGGTACGGGCAAAGAGATGTTCGCAAATCGAATTCATCGTCTGTCGAACTATTGCGACAAGCCGCTGGCAAAGATCTCCTGCGCTTCGATGAGTCCTGCGACCGTCCTAGCGGAACTCCAGCTGGGTTTGGGCGATCACAGTGAGCGGACAGATGGTGCGGCTACCGTGCTTTTCGACGAAATCAGCGACCTGGATGCCGCGTGCCAACGAAACCTGCTCGCTCTGCTGCCCGACGGCGATGCGGGAGCGCCCAGAGGAACACTCAAGGCGCGCGTGATTTCGACGACTAGCCGGAATCTAGACGAAGAGATGCGCGCGGGCCGCTTTCGCAGCGAGTTGTACTACCGAATCACTGGTATTTGCCTTCGTCTGCCCGCATTGCGCGATCGCAAGGAAGACATCCCATTTCTGGCGGAGTTTTTTCTGACGAAGCACGCGGCCCAATTCGGGCGGCCAAGGCCGTCGCTGAGCCCGCAATCCATGAGAGTTTTGGCGGATTACTCGTGGCCGGGGAATATTCGCGAACTCGAAAACGTCATCAAGAAAATCGTGGCACTCGGCGACGAGCAGCTCGCGATTGCGGAACTTTGCAACAAAGCGCCCGGAGCAAAACGTGCACAAGCGCCGACGGCCAGCGGTTGGTCGCTGAAGGCGGCGGCGCGAGCGGCATCGCGCGAGGCCGAGCGCGAGCTGATCATGAAAGCGCTGACGCGGACACGATGGAACCGCAAGCGCGCCGCGCAGGAGCTGCAAATCAGCTACAAGTCGCTGCTGTACAAACTGAAACAGATCGGATTCGAGGAAACGGAGACGAACTAGACGTGTTGAAGAAATCGATGCAAGCACGGCTGCACCTGACGGTAGTTCTAGCGCTGGCGGCGACAGCTGCGCCAGCCCTGGCGCAAAAGGCCGCGGAGAAATCGAGTATGACGACGGCCAAGGACCCAGCGCAGAAGACGGCCCCACAGGATCCGAACTACGTTATCGGCGCACAGGATGTGCTCGACATCAACGTATGGAAGGAAGCGGACTTGACGCGCATTGTTCCGGTGCGGCCCGACGGGAAGATCTCGCTGCCGCTGCTGAACGATGTACAAGCGGCCGGGCTGACTCCGACGCAACTGGCCGATGAAATCACTACCGACTTGAAGAAATTCGTGACCGATCCGCAGGTGACGGTCATCGTGTCTGAGATCAACAGCCAGCGGGTATACATCATGGGCGAGGTGCTTCGTGCGGGTGCGTACCCGCTGTTGCCAGACATGACCATGCTCCAGGCGCTTTCCAGCGCGGGCGGATTTACACAATTTGCGAACCTGAAAAAGATCTATATGTTTCGCACGGAAAACGGAAAGCAAGTCAAATATCCGTTCAATTACAAGGAAGTGATCTCCGGAAAGCGTCCTGACCAGAATGTCGTGTTGAAGGCCGGCGATACGATCGTGGTGCCTTGATGATGCGGCCACTGACAAATGCCGTTTGGGCGAGTCTGTGCATGATCGCGTTTTCCGCCCCAATCACGCGAGCACAGCAAGCGCAGGCGACTCCACAACAGGCTCCGGAACAGCCCACGAACCAATCGTCTGCGCCGATTCCGGCTTACCGTTCACCGTTTGCATCGGCTACGAACAACGGGGACGATACGAGCGACGAGCCGCAAGAGTTGGCACCGGATACTCATGCGCTATCAGGGGCACAGAATTTTTCGCTGGGAATTCCCACGGCGCGCAGCTACTGGCAGCCGCGTTTTGATGTTTCCGCGTCGGCGGATTCGAATCCCCTGGAGACCCCGAAGGGTCCCAGCTGGGGAGATTGGACATCGATTTCGGGAGGAGTCGACGTCCACCGTATATCTAGCAGCAATACCATGAGCTTGAGCTACACGTCGGGCGGAATGTTTTCGAATTACTCGGGCATCAGCAATGGTGTCGTGCAAGGATTGAGCTTTGTGGACGGGTTCGCGTTTCATCGCTCGTCACTCTCCTTTCTTGATCAGTTGACCTATTTGCCGGAAACGTCGCTGGGGTTCGGGGGGCTCGGTGCAGGTGCACTGCCTGGCGGGACTTCGTTGGGACTGGGCTCGGCTTTTACACCCGGGCAGTCGATTCTAACGGGACAAGGGCAGAACCTTGACAACTCGTTTGCGACCGAGTTGAACGAGTTTCTGACGCCGCGCTCGTCGCTGACTTTTGTGGGAGGGTACTCGCTGCTGCACTACGTGAACAGCGATCTGCTCGACTTCAATAATTTCAGCTTCCGTGGTGGATACAACCACCAGCTCACTCGCAACGATACGATCGCTGTTTCATATACATTTAGCGCAATCCGGTACAGCAATTTCAACCAGTCCATGAACGATCATACTGCGCAGGTTTTCTACGGGAGACGCGTGACGGGAAAGCTTGCTTTCCAGGTGGCCGTGGGGCCGCAGGTGGTCGTTTCTCGGATACCTCTCTCTGGAAACGCCGGATCTGAAGGCGGCGCAGCGACCGGGACATACTGGACGCAGGTCCATTGGGCCCTGAACACAGCGCTCCAGTGGCAAGAGCGACGAACGGGGCTGGGCCTCACGTACAACCACAGTGCCACCGGCGGGTCCGGGGTGCTCGCGGGCGCTATTACGGACGTCGTCACCGGCTCGGTGACGCGCCAGGTTGCGCGGACATTCGCAAACGGGATTACCGCCGGCTATTCGCGGAACGAGGGTGTTTCAATCAGCGGGGAAGCGCAGCCGAATCAAATATACGATTACTGGTTTGCAGGTGCCAGTCTAGCTCATCCGATGGGGCGAGCCCTGGGCCTGACGTTTTCGTACCAGATGCAATATCAGACTTCGAATTCCACATTCTGTATCGGACCGACCTGCGGAACGAACGTAATACGTCATCTGATTTCGGTGGGAGTGGGATACCACGAGCGTCCGATCTTGTTTTAGTGAGTGAACTGTACGGACGGACGACGGGAGACGAAATGCCAAGCGAAGCAACAAACCAGCGGGAGTTGACGCTAGCCGACTATTTTGTCATCGTTCGGCGCCATTGGATTCTCATTCTGGTGCTGACGGTGGTCGGCCCTGTGCTCTCGTATGGCGTCTCGAAGCTCCTTCCGAGCCGGTACAAATCACAGACACTCGTGCTGATTGAACCACAGAGCATTTCACCGGACATCGTGCCGAAAGTCGATGTGATAAGCGTCAGCGAGCGGCTGGCTGCCATGAAGCAACAGATTCTGAGTCGCTCGAGACTCGAGCCCGTCATTCGCCAATTCGGGCTGTTCCCGGACGACATCAAGCAAAAACCGATGGACGATTTGGTCGAACGGCTGCAACTGGCGATCGACGTGACACCTGTTCAACCCATGGCTGAAACCGGCGCCCGTGACCTGCCGGGTTTCTATGTCACCGTGACTCTGGATAACGCACGAACCGCACAGAGCGTATGCACGGCCATCACCTCGATGTTCATCGAGGAGAGCCTCGGAATGCAGGAGCAACAGACGGCACAGACAACCCAGTTCTTGTCTCAACAATTGGGGGAAGCCAAGGTTGATCTTGATGCGCAAGATTCCAAGCTGGCTGCGTTCAAGACTCGCTACGCCGGTTCTTTGCCCGACGACGAGCCGACGAATCTGAACCTCCTAAACGATCTGACGTCGCAGCTCGATGCCGCCAACCAGGCGCTGGCACGAGCACAGCAGGACAAGAGCTTTGCCCAATCCATGCTGACGCAGCAGATTGCCTCATGGCAGGCAACGCAAAGCGGCCACAATCCGGAGACTTTGGAGGAGCAACTCACCGCCATGCAGGCGCAACTTGCTAGCCTTCAAGTGCAATATACGGACGACCACCCGGATGTGGTGAAGCTCAAGGGCGACATCGCTGCTCTGCAAAACAAGATTGCGGAGGGCGAAAAACTGAAGGACTCGACCGATGAGGCTACGACGCAGAAAGCGGCTGTGGAGCCGGCGCAAATCACACAGTGGAGAGCGCAAGTTCATGCAGCAGATCAGTTGATCGCGGAGAAGACGAAGGAGCAGGAGCAGATCAAACAGGAAATTAAGCTCTACCAGAGCCGCGTTCAAGCGAGCCCGCAGGTCGAGCAGCAATACAAGGAGCTTACCCGGGGCTACCAAACCGCGCTGGATTCCTACAACGACCTGCTGAAGAAGCAGCAAGTCTCAGCAATGTCTCAGAGCTTGAGCCAGCAGCAACAAGCGGAGCAGTTCCGAGTGCTTGATCCCGCTAACCTGCCCACAAAGCCTTCGTTTCCGAATCGCCCGCTTTTCGCGCTTGGCGGATTAGGTGGCGGACTGGCTGCCGGGCTTGGACTCGCGTTCCTTCTAGAGATACAAGACAAGTCTTTGCGGACCGAAAGAGACGTCGAATTCGCCCTGCAACTGCCCGTACTTGCGATCGTGCCGGCAATCGAAGCGGTGACGAGCAAGAAGCGGAACAAGACGACCGTCAGATCGGCAGCAGATTCCAATCTTCGATTGAGCACGGGGGCCTGAGCAGACTATGTATCAAAGGTTCTTTGGGCTTCGAGAGAGCCCCTTCAACGTTAACCCGGATCCGCGCTATCTCTTCATGACGAGACAGATCCAAGAGGCGCTGGCCGGGCTGACCTACGGAATTCAGAACCGGAAGGGATTCATTCTCCTGACTGGCGAGGTCGGCACGGGCAAGACGACGTTGCTCAACCGGCTCCTCGACTGGCTGCGCGGGCAACGCGTGGCGACGGCATACATCTTCAATTCGCAGCTCGAAGTGAATCATCTCTTCGACTACATGATGGCGGACTTCGAGATTCCCTGCGAATCGCGCGAGAAGAGCCAGATGCTGCTGCGGCTCAACCAATGGCTGCTAGAGCGATACCGCGCCGGAGAGACAGCCGCATTGATCGTCGACGAAGCGCAGAATCTTTCTCCGGAAGTTCTGGAAGAGATTCGCCTCCTGACAAACCTGGAGACTTCTACCGAGAAGCTTCTACAGATCGTATTGGCCGGCCAGCCGGAACTGGAAGAAAAGCTGAAGCTCCCGCAACTGCGTCAGCTCCGCCAGCGAATCACATTGCGCTGCCGGACTGCGCCGCTATCTCTAGATGAGACGTTCGGCTATACAGCGGAGCGCCTGCGCATCGCCGGAGCGAACGGCGAGCCGATCTTTTCAAAGGAAGCCATTCAAACGGTGCACCTATATTCCCGCGGTATTCCGCGCGTTGTGAATCTGCTGTGCGAGCATTCGATGATCAACGCGTATGTCGATAGCCTGCGGCCCGTGCCGGCTCATCTAGTGGAGGAGGTCGCGCGAGAATTCCAACTTGATGAGATTGCCCCGATCACGTCACCTGCGCCGCTACCCGCAGCGCAACGGTCGGCGAACACGCAAGCCCTGCTCGAAAACTTGGACGAGCTGCTCGGGCGGCTGCGCCAGCTGAACCCGGAAACTTCGCGCGAAAGGAAACCATGAGCCGCATTCACGAAGCGCTGAAGAAGGCCGAACAGGAACGGTCTGGGGGCGAGGCCACACCGCTCGTTCCGCCGAGAGAACAGGACGCACTCGTTCAAACGTGGCCGCTCAGCGCCCCAGCTGGTGCAGCATCGCCCGCGACCGATCAAGCGCCGGACAACCGGGAAATGGGCGACTACTTGAGGTTTGACGATCTTCGCGCGCGTTGCGTGCACCCGGACTGGCATTTGGATCCCAACGTGAACGTGTTCTTCAATCCAGCTCTAAGTGCGCATGGAGCGGAACAGTTTCGAACGCTGCGATCGCGGCTCTATCAGCTTCGAGGCAGTCAGCCCCTTCGGACGTTATTGGTCACCAGCTCGGTGCCCGGCGAGGGAAAGACTTTTGTGGCGGCCAATCTGGCGCAGGCGATCGTTCGCCAGCCGGATCGCCGGGCGTTGCTTATCGACGCCGATCTGCGCTGCGCGCGAGTGCACACGGTGCTGGGCGCTCCTTCCGTTCCGGGGCTCACCGATTACTTGCGCGGCGAGGCAGACGAGATGGCCGTCATTCAACACGGCCAAGAAGGAAACCTTTGTCTTATCGCCGGCGGAAACGAGGTAACCAATCCCAGCGAACTGCTCTCGAATGGGCGCCTGAAGGCATTGCTGGATCGCGTCGCACCGGTTTTCGATTGGGTGATATTGGATTCACCCCCTTGCCTGCCCGTCGCAGATTCGACGATTTTGGCCAGTCTGTGCGACGGCGTGCTTCTGGTAGTGCGAGCGGGGGCGACACCCGGCCCAACAGTTCAGCGAGCCTGCCAAGAAATGCAGGGTAGCAACCTCGTAGGAGTCGTACTGAACGCCGTGCAGGAGGCGCACTTATATGGTTCCTACTACTACCAACAATACAGACACGACGGCGACGGAGCCAAGGTCTTGGGGAAATAGGAGGAGTTGGGTGAGCAGCGCCGGTTCGCGTTTTGTTGTTTCACACGGCGTTGACGAAACAGTTGCAGCGGCTATGGACCATGGCATGAGTACTTTTGTGGGCCGTTCCGGTCGAGGCCAATGCCGGAGAAAGGTCACGCAGTTCGATGTGTTCCAACCACGGTTGACCAAGGAGGCAGCATGATCACGGGCTCGCAACGGTTCTCATGGTTTGCGTTGCAGGTTCGCACTCGACACGAACCGGGCGTGGCCGGTTTTCTGGAGTCAAAAGGGTACGAGATTTTTCTGCCCTTCTACACATGCAGGAAGCGGTGGTCAGACCGGGTCAAGAGCGTGGAAAGCCCCCTTTTCCCAGGGTATCTGTTCTGCCGGTTTGACTCTCAAGATCGACTGCCAATTCTCAAGACGCCTGGTGTCATTCAGATCGTTGGGTACAACCGCATGCCAGTGCCTGTAGAGGAATCAGAGATCCAAGCGATCCAGACTCTCATGAAGTCAGGGCTCCCTAACCAGCCGTGGCCCTTTCTTTCAGTCGGGGATCGAGTTCGAATCGAGGCAGGCCCGCTGAGAGGCTGCGAGGGGCTACTCGTGGAATTCAAGGGAAATCACCGATTGGTTCTTTCTGTAACCCTGCTTCATCGATCGGTTGCAGTCGAGATCGATTCCACGTGCGTAAAGTCGCTGTCTGCGTCGCAGACCGCACGGTTGGAGAAGCCCGAAGCCCGGCTTCGCTCCTTGGGGCTGGCTGTATAGAGCTGTTGTGGTTTTTTTTGCCACGGCCTTGTTGGCAATCACTGATTCCAGTGACATTTGTCTCCGTGCTACGTGACGGATCGAAATGAACAAGACCAATAACAGAACCTGCATAGTTGGGGGGCATGGAGAAACCCGTCGCCATGAACGTTGCTGGATTGTTGGGGACAAGAACTTACGCTGACCATGCCCGAGATTCTGTACCAAGAACCCGCCGCGGAAGTGGAATCGGGGAGAGGTGTAAGACGCGTCTATCTAATTGATCCGCTCAAGGACCCGCGGTGGGAGGATTTACTAGCGAGATCGCCGAGCGCTTCGCTCTTCC
Organism: Candidatus Acidiferrum sp.; assembly: GCA_035622585.1. Classification (GTDB taxonomy): domain Bacteria; phylum Acidobacteriota; class Terriglobia; order Acidiferrales; family UBA7541; genus Palsa-295. The sequence continues at coordinate 80,300 of DASPVC010000016.1, read as the reverse complement.
ATTCAGCGGCGTGGCTCGAGGCATTGCGCAGAACCTACGGTTACGCGTGCACGGCATACACGACATCCGCCCCAGGCGAACCTCTTGAGAATGGCCTCCCATTTTGCCGAATTCAGAGTTGGTTGACGGGACGGCGCCTAGTCTCTTTGCCATTTTCGGATCATTGCGCGCCGTTGGTAGAAAAGAACGGGGACCTGCGCGATCTCGTAAGCGCACTGCAAGAGGAATGCCGGAAGAAGCGATGGCGCTATATCGAGATGCGCCCTCTCGAATCGCTCGAAGCAGCTAGTCAACTTGTCCGATCGGTTGCGACCTACACTCTCCATCGGCTCGATCTCCGACCCGATCTTGAGACCATCTTCGGCAGGTTTCATAGGGATTCGATTCAAAGGAAGATTCGACGGGCGGAACGCGAAGGTCTTACGTACGAAGAGGGCACATCCGAATCGATCTTCGAAAATTTCTATCGACTGCTCGTTGTCACACGGCGCCGCCATCGGGTGCCACCGCAGCCGCGCGAATGGTTTCGGAATTTGGCAGATTGCTTTGGCGACGCGCTGAAGATTCGCATTGCATGGCACCGCAATCAGCCAGTGGCCGGCATGCTGACGATTCGCTATAGGGAAACGCTTGTGTACAAGTACGGCGGTTCTGATGCCCAATTCAATAACCTCGGGGGCATGCACTTGCTGTATTGGCGGTCAATCCAAGATGCCAAGGAATCCGGTCTGCGAGTGTTTGATCTCGGGCGGTCCGACGCCGACCAGGCCGGTTTGATCACGTTCAAGAGCCGCTGGGGCGCTGCTCAGTCGAAACTCACGTATTGGAGACTTACGCCCTCCGGAAACAGCGTGCATATTTTCGATCCTGCTGTGCGCACTTGGCGAACACGGGTCGCAAAGAAATTATTCTCGCGTGCGCCCGCCAGAGTTCTTACTGCCTTGGGCACGATTCTGTACAAACATATCGGGTGAACTCAGATTGGTCCCGGCCGATGTTGAGGAATCAAGATTGAGTCAAGCAGCGAGAAAAAGTGCGGCGGCCACGATGACGGCGAGACATGCGCTATTCGGGGCGTTCGTTGTTGCTTTTGGAATCATCACCCGGAAGGTTTGGGTTGGGCTCGCCCTCTATTCGGTTCATGACGATTCTTACTCACATATTCTGCTGATCCCGCTGATTAGCGTTTCCCTTGTGTATGCGGCGCGAGAGAAGGTGTTTGCGGAGATTCGACCGTCGATCGGCCCCGGGGCAGCTCTGGTCGCGCTGGGACTTGCGGCATTTTTGCTAGCAAGTCGCCGCTCACTTTCGGCAGACGACAGGCTGTACCTCTCCGAAGCAACGCTTTCGATTCTCTTAATCTGGACTGGGGGATTCCTCGTCTTTTACGGTCGTCGAGCTGTGCGTGCTGCTCTTTTCCCTCTCGTATTTCTCTTGCTGATGGTGCCCTTGCCCGATGCCGTCCTAGGGCGGGTGATCCATCTGCTGCAGGAAGGTTCCACTGAGGTTGCGCTGCTAATTTTTAAGGCGGTCGGCGTCCCGGTTCTTCGACAAGGATTTGTACTATCGCTGCCGACTGTCACCATTGAGGTAGCGAGCGAATGCAGCAGCATCCGCTCGAGCATCGCGCTTCTGATTACCTGCGTCCTTGCGGCGCATTTCCTGCTGCGCACAACATGGCGGGCATGGTTGTTCATTGCGCTGGTCATCCCTCTATCGGTAGTCAAAAACGGAATTCGAATTGCCACGCTTACTCTGCTGAGCGTCTATGTCGATCCCCATTTCCTGACGGGAAGCCTTCACCGTGAGGGCGGATTTGTATTCTTCCTCTTGGCGCTGGCGATGCTCTGGCCAGTGCTCCTCCTGCTGCAAAGGTCTGAGCGACGCGAGGGAAATGCACAGATTGAATCGCGGAACCAGACAGCAACAGGTTATGTGGGTGGTTGAACCTGCCTTCGAGCTGCCAGAGGTCCGCGATTGATCGAAGTCGCCTGTTGATCCAAACGGGTTGGTCGGCAGAATCTCGCGAGCAAGTTCCTCTTTTTTAATAGGTTGCATTGGTTTTGCTGATTCTATTTTCTTTCATGCGGGGAATGAGATTTCACAATTCCGGTATATGTTTTCATGGCAAAGTCTCCCGAACAGGCATCCGGCCAATCTTGCCTGTTTCGTGCGCCGTGGCAGCTCCCTATCCTCTCTCGTATCAGTAACTTGAAACAAGGTTCGGCTAGAAACTTAGCCCACGCACTGAACCCTGATTGGTCGGCGGATTGCAGCCGTATATGTGGGCGGCCTTAGCAGTGGGGCTGCAATGGCGGTAGCTTGGCCGAAGCATCGACCCCGCAGCAATCGTTCAAGTCGCCGCCTTAGCCAACAGGTATACGGGTCACCAAACCAAATCTATGGCGACGAATCCTAAGCCGGCGGGTCTAGAAGTAAAGTCCATTCCGTCAGGGAACGGGCGGTCCAAGCGCTTGATAGCGCGCCCGTTGGTGAATCCTTCGGAGATGATGCGGAATATCCTGCCGGACGAACTTTTTCTTGGGATGCTGTGCCTAGAGCGGAAGCGCGCTGAACGTTCGGGCAGGAAAATTCTTCTGACGCTTCTTGACGCGGAGGATGCGGTCGAGAGCGGTCACAAACAAGAGATTTTGAAGGATCTCGTCAGAGCCGCCAACGCGGCGCGCAGAGAGACCGATCCAGCGGGTTGGTACAAGCAGAATTGCGTGTTGGGAATTATTTTCACAGAACTTGGAGCATTGGACGATCGAGCGACGATCGCCAAGTTGACCGATAAGGTTCGCGAAGCCCTGATCATGCATGTGACACCCACGGATCTTCGCCGAGTCCACCTGACAGTGCACGTTTTCGGCGACGATTCGGACGATCATGAGCACGAAGGCTCCGCAAATCCGACTTTCTACCCGGATCTATTTCACCAGGAAGATTCAAAGAAGATACCGCGATTAGTAAAGAGAGTGATGGACATCGTCGGCAGCTTGACCGCCTTGGTAGTTCTTTCGCCTCTTTTTCTGTTAATAGCTGCGCTGGTCAAACTGACTTCAAAGGGTCCTGTCCTGTTCAAGCAGGAACGCTTGGGGCAGTTTGGAAAGAAGTTCCTGTGCCTGAAGTTCCGCTCCATGCAAGACAACAACAACCGCGAAATTCATCAGGAGTTCATGAAGCGATTGATCAGCGGCGCTCATGACGGGCGCGCTGAAGGCGCCGAACGTCCGGTGTACAAGATGACCAACGATCCGCGAGTCACGCGCATCGGTCGCTTCCTGCGCCGGACGAGTTTAGATGAATTGCCGCAGTTCCTGAATGTGCTCAGCGGTGAGATGTCGCTCGTAGGGCCGCGGCCGCCGCTGCGTTACGAATACGACGAGTATGACATCTGGCATCGCCGGCGCGTGTTGGAAAGTAAGCCAGGAATCACTGGCCTGTGGCAGGTGCGGGGCCGGAGCAGAGTTCGCTTCGATGACATGGTTCGCCTCGATCTTCAGTACGTGCGCGAATGGTCGCTGTGGCTCGACATTCGAATCCTAGCAAGTACGCCTCGCGCGGTTCTTCTCGGTGACGGCGCTTACTAACCATCCATAGCTATCCTCTCAGCAGTCGAATTCACAAAGATGTTCAGTGGAGCGACAGTATTTCTATCGATGAAGCCATCGGTCTCGGCGTGAGTCTAGGTCCAGCTCAGATATCGTTGCAGGTCACGCCTTCTGATCAACTGAGGATCTCCACTGTTAGCCGCCCTCGAGAATGCGTACGCCCGATCTTGCCTGAGTTTCAAGAAAGGGCCGGCGGCAGCGATCCAAGTCCCGCACAGCGAGCGGTTGATCTTCCCACAGAGGTTGAACAATGAGTACAGCACTAACGACCAAGCCAAAAGTTGACACGAAAATGGTCGATGACGAAGCCGCGAAAGCCCATCCGGCAGCTGGGTTGCCCCACGTCGCCTTAGGTTCCTCCTTGCCGCGTGGGAAAGCGAAGAAGATATGGATCGACATTGATAACTCTCCTCACGTTCCATTCTTCCTGCCGATCATTGAAGAGCTGCGAAAGAAAGGCTTTCAGGTCGAGTTGACGGCCCGCGACATGTATCAAGTCCGCGAGCTGTTGCAGTTCTTTCAGCTGCCATGCAGGGTAATCGGCGGCCACTACGGCAAGGCAAAAGGTCTCAAAATCCTGGGAACCTGTCTGCGCATCGCTCAGCTAATGCCCACGGCGGTTAGGCAGCGCCCGGATTTGGCTCTTTCGCACGGCTCTCGCGCACAGATACTCGCCTGTAAGGCGCTTGGTATTCCGACAGTCATGATGCACGACTACGAGCACAGCACAAAAACGGGGTTCATCGAACCTGATTGGACGCTTACCCCGGATGTCATACCAGACAGGGCGATCGCGAAGAAATCTCGGAGGCGATTGAAGTATCCGGGACTAAAGGAGGACGTCTACGCCCATCGCCTCCAGCCGGATCCCTCGCTGCTGACTGACCTGGGCATTTCACCAAGCGACCTTATTGTGACCCTGCGCCCGCCCGCGACGGAGGCGCATTATCACAATCCCGAAAGCGAGACCCTGTTTGCCGAGACGCTCCGGATGCTTGAGGACAAGCCTTTCGTGCGGGCCGTTACCCTGCCTCGAAATGAGCGGCAAAAGCTTCAGCTTAAGAGCGAGTGGGCCGATCTCATTGCGACTGGCCGCATGATCATCCCGAAAGGCCCGCTCGACGGAATGAATCTGATCTGGTTCTCAGATCTAGTCGTGAGTGGTGGCGGGACGATGAATCGCGAAGCTGCCGCGCTGGGCGTCCCGGTTTACAGCATCTTTCGAGGCAGGATCGGCGCGGTGGATCGATACCTGACGGATTGCGGCCGGATGACGCTCATTGAGAGCGTTGAGGATGTCAGGACAAAAATTGTGCTCAGTCGACGGAACCGTCCGACTAAACCGGAGAGCACGGTCCGCCCCGCGTTACATAGCATCGTAAACAGCCTTATTGACATCTTGGAGGGAACATGTCGAGCACGCCTTCATCTCGGGTGATGACCGAGAAAGAACCGCTCCACGGATTAGAAGACATGGATCAGATGATCGAGCGCTTGAATGCGCTTGCGGTCAACGGACTAGTGCCCATGTTCGATCGCGACATGCAGCTCTTCTGCTTCAAGCTGAAGAAGACCGAACGCGGTATGGTTCGCGAGGGGATTTCCCGGCGTTACACAATGATGACCCTGATGGGGCTCAAGCGATTTGAGGAGAGCGGAGCGACATCGCCAATCGCAATCACGCCTGTGCTGGACGGTTTGCTCGCCAGTCTCGATTGGGTCGACAACATTGGAGACCTCGGCGTGCTGCTGTGGCTTTGCTCTGTTGTTTCACCGGAACGTCTGGCCGAAGTCGAACGTCGCTTGGATGTGGCAAATTCGCTCGCGCGCTACGGTCAAGCTCGCGAGGGCCGGACGATGGAACTGGCCTGGTTTCTCACCGGACTTTGCCACGGAAAACTCGCCCGTACTTCGAGCCCAGCGTACGTCGAAAATCTGGCACAGAAGACGTATCAGATTCTCATCAAGAACCAAGGTGAGCGCGGGATGTTCGGACATGTGACCAGCGGTGGCAGCGTCGCTGGCATGATTCGAGGCAGAATTGGCAGTTTCGCTGACCAAGTGTATCCCATCTATGCGATGACGCGATTCAGCCAGGCGTATGGAGATAAAGCCGCGCTCGAGCGCGCCCTCGATTGCGCTCTCACCATATGCGAGGTTCAGGGTTCACTCGGGCAGTGGTGGTGGCACTATGACTCGTCGACGGGGCGCGTCGCGGGTAGATTGCCGGTGTTCTCGGTCCATCAGCATGCGATGGGGCCAATGGCTTTGCTGGCATTGGGGCAAGCCACTGGGTCGGACTTCACGCCCTGGATTTATAAGGGCCTACAGTGGATTCGTCGAAACGAGCTAGCACTCGATATGGAGGATCCCGCGGAGAATGTCGTTTGGCGGAGCGTCTACCGTCCCACAGTCCGCAGGATGCTGACTACTGCGGTCGCTTTTCTCTCTCAACGCGACGATGAAGAATCGCGGCGCGGCCTAAAGGTAATGTGGGAGTGCCGTCCCTATGAGCTAGGGTGGCTGCTCTATGCTTTTGCGAAATGGAACACCAGTGCTTCGTAGCTCCCGGAGACATCTCTGACCCAAAAACCAAATTGCACCAATCGTCGAGAATAGAATTTCAAGGAATTCGAATATGAACCTCATTGTTCTTTCATCTGCCATGCATTGCCATCGATGGCCACCGCTAGAAGAGCGAACCTCTGAAAGTTCTGGTGAATTGTGATTTCGGTCATCGTACGCACCATGGACGGCGCATGCATCGCGTTTCGATCGTCGGATCTCTTGCAACGAACTCGGCCAATTCGGACAACTGTCTATGAATCGCAGGGAGCCGTCGATCATGCGAACTGAGCGCATCGATCAACAGCAAGGGCATCCGGGCATTGAGCAAAGTCTGCCAACCTTCACACCTTGGATCCTGTGTATCTGTATCTTGTCTCTAGTCGCGATCGTTCCGTTCTGGACTGTCCGCTACCTAGTCATGATCGATTATCCCAATCACCTTGCAAGGTGGTTTGTCCTGTTTCACATGGGGGACGGAGCCTATCATTTTGCGAACCTTTACGCGCCAGCGTGGGGTCCTCTCCCGTACATATCGCCTGACATTTTGGCCCTGGCACTGCAATACTTTTTACCTGTCGAGGTTGTGGGTAAGTGCATTCTGAGCCTTGGCGTGATCCTCGTAGCCTTGGCTACGTACTTTTTACTCAAGCAGGCTTGTCCTGAAAATGTTGCGCTGGCGAGCTTCGGTGTTTTGATCGCTTTGAATCCCATGTATTTAATGGGTTCGATAAGCTATGGATATAGCCTCGCCTTTTGCCTGCTCGTAGTTGGTCTATGGGTGAATTACTGCAAAGCCCCCAAAGTTGTCACGGCTGTCGGCATCGTCGGTGGCCTGATCCTAGTCTACTTTACGCATTTGATGGGATTTCTCGTTGCCGGCCTCGTGATGGGTGTTTACGCACTTTTCCAAAGGGACCGTTGGAAGAAGGTGGGCATCCTAGCAATATTGTCACTGCCTGCACTTCTGATTCTCTTTTACAATCCCATTCACGCGGGGGGTGGCCCGGCGTTCGTCTACGCGGGAGTTACTATCTCGGACAAGCTGAAGAGTCTTCTCTTCCCCGTACGACTATATGCGCTCAAGAAAGATCTCATTCTTTTGGCCGGTCTCGCGTTTCTTGCTTTTCTCGCACTGAAGAAGAGGTCGACAGCGGCGTTGCAACCGGTTTGGCTGGCCGTGTGCTCGATTTTGCTGGTGGTCTACTTCGCGGCGCCGATTCAGTACGGCGCAGTCGGCGGATACTTCGATGTCCGCTTCCTACCTTTCCTTTATCTGTTCCTACTACCAGTGTTCCGATTTAACCGTATTCCGCGGTATCTGTATATCGGCTTGGCTCTGCTTGTGTTGTTTCGCGTCGCGACCGTGGAACAGGTGTACATTTCCCACCAACGCGAACTAGAGCAACTGCACGCCTCTTTCGAAGCAGTGCCGCGTGATGCGAAGGTTTTGCCCCTGGTTAGTTTGCCTCACAAAGGCGCGACGGAAAGGGGCGACATCCACTATCTGGAGTACGGCGTGGTCGAGCGCGGTTTTCTAGATCCAATGGTTTTTCATCTCCAAGGAGTCCAGCCAATACGCCTTGTCGGTTCGCCATACTGTCCGAACGTTTTTTGTGATTCGGCAAACGGCGCTCCCGAAGTAGATTGGCGACAGATCGCGAATTCCTACGACTACCTGTGGGTGCACAACGATCCCGAGGTCGCCGTATTCGCGTCCCAAGTGGGTGATGTGGTTTTCTCGAGCGATTCTGTAACCGTCTATCGAATCCGGCACCCTCAGTCCTAATAGCACACGCGTCCGGAATGAGTGAGAAGCAGTCACGGATTGAAAGGGCACTACCTTCACATATGAAAATCATGCTCATCGTGGGAGCGCGGCCGAATTTCATGAAAGCCGCACCCCTTCTTGCGGCGATTCGGGAACAAAATCGCAAAAACTCTGTGTCTGGCAAGCACTCGACGGAATCGGAAAGGATACAGGGGATTCTTGTCCACACCGGCCAGCACTACGACGAGTCCATGTCTGGTTCATTCTTCGTCGACCTCGAACTTCCAAAGCCCAACATCCATTTGGGTATTGGTTCCGGCTCGCACGCTCAACAGACGGCGGAAATCATGCGCCGATTTGAGGAAGTATTGCTAAGGGAAAAGCCCGACGCCGTGGTCGTTGTGGGCGACGTGAACTCAACATTGGCGTGCGCTCTCGCGGCGGCCAAGATCTCATACGACTCGAACGGAACACGGCCCTTGATTGCGCATGTTGAAGCAGGCCTGCGCTCGTTTGACCGTGCGATGCCAGAAGAAATAAACCGCATACTTACGGATCACCTGTCGGACCTCCTGTTCGTGACCGAGGAGAGCGGAATTCAGAACCTAAAGCACGAAGGCATTGCGGACGACGAAATTCATTTCGTCGGCAACACAATGATTGACTCACTCCTGACCTACAGGGACAAGGCTGAGAAGTCTCTCGTCTTGGAAAAGCTTGGTCTGCGCAACGGGTCAAACGGCATTTCACCGGCAACAAGCGTCAGCCGGTACGCTTTGCTGACTCTGCATCGTCCGTCGAATGTGGACGACCGGAGCACATTTCTGAATATCCTCGAAGGCCTTGAGGAATTGTCGCGCTCGTGCCCGATCGTCTTTTCAGCGCATCCGAGAACACGAAAACGGATTGCCGAATTTCGACTCGAACACTTGTTTCATTTGCAGGAAGGGAGCCATGTCTCTACTGGCCCGGCAAATGGCGGCATCCGCATACTGGAGCCCCTTGGGTATCTGGATTTTCTTTGCTTGATGAAGCATGCGGCTCTAGTGGTGACGGACTCGGGAGGGATTCAGGAAGAGACCACGTGCTTGGGGGTTCCCTGCGTCACCGTCCGGGAGAATACGGAAAGACCCGCCACGGTGACGTGCGGGACGAATACGATCGCGGGGACCGACAAAGAGAAAATCCGCGAAGCCGTGAGAGCTAAACAGGGCAGCCAAGCAAGTGGCCGCGTGCCGGAGAAGTGGGATGGCAAGGCGGGCATGCGCATCATTGAGACGATTGCAGCCGAATTCGCGAAGCGGAATCTCGAATCGGCAGTTAGATGACCCGCCAGAGCGTGCCACCTTCGAAATCGCGGCGACCGAACACCGTCACTCGCGACAAAGCTAATCATGATGCAGCGTGCGCGGATCCTTTATTTTTAAAAAGCTAGCGCGATTTCTAATCGACCGATGATGAAAATGGCGCAGTCCGATACTTCGGCGCAGAGAGAAGAGCATAGGGACGGCAGGATTGTGATGCCCTGTGATGGTCCACGGCGACGAAAGCTTCTACTGATCGCCAGCGGCTGCGACGGCACGGATGTGGGCGAGGCATGGAATTCGTTCCAATGGGCCAGCCGATTGGGAAAGCGCCATGACGTCACGCTCTTAACCTTCCGAAAGCGAGAGCGCCCGTCAACAGTTCCGCAACTGCCGGGCGTGCGCGTCATCGAATGGCTCGACTTGCCGTTCATGAAAGGGTGGGAGCGCTTTAGCAGCATCTTGAAGCCGGGCTACATCAGTTTCTATATCCATGCGCGTCGCTGGCTTAAGAATCATCTGCGATCTGGCGAGACATTCGATGTGGCGCATCAGGTGACGCCCGCGTCGATGCGATACCCATCTCCTGCAACCGGCCTTGGCATACCGCTCCTGATCGGACCCGTGGGCGGAAGCATTGATAACCCGGACGGCTTCGAGTCGGAGCTCAGCAAAGCTCCGTGGTACACAAAGCTGAGACTGCTCGACAAATGGCGCCTGCGGCACGATCCCCTATTGCGACGCAGCTTTGCTTCCGCTAATTGCATCCTATGCGTCGCGCCGTATGTTAAGGATTTTCTGGGAGACTTGCCGTCCCATGCGGTGGAACTGATGAGCGACAACGGCGTGACCGAGCTTCCGCCGCCGCGCGGCGGTCCGAGGGAGAACAAAAAGCAACTTCGAATGCTTTTTGTGGGTCGGATGATTCGCACGAAAGGCGCGAGAGACGCGATACGGGCGATCGCCCAGCTCAAGGATCTTGAGGGGCTCACGTTCGATGTGATCGGCGACGGGTACGATCTCCCCGCGTGCAAGGAAGAGGCGCAAAAGCTGGGCGTCAGCAATGTCGTGACCTTTCACGGGAGGCTGCCGCGGAAAGAGATTGATGCGTTTTATGCGCACTCGGACGTGTTCCTCTTCCCGAGCTTTCGCGAAGCGGGTGGCATCGCCGTATTTGAAGCCATGAGCCATGGCCTGGCGATGATCGTCGCGGACCGCGGCGGACCCGGGTATGTTGTTGACGATGCCTGCGGAATCCGCATCCCGGTTACCGACCCGCAGCAATTCGCTACTCAAATCGCGGACGCGATCCGAAAACTGGCTGCGGCCCCTGACCTAGTCGCCGCGATGGGCAAAGCCGCCCGGGATAAGATTCGGCAGCAATTCCTTTGGGACATGAAGATTGAAAGGATCGAAGAAATCTACAGTAGAGTTTCGGCTGATTATGCGATTGCGCATTCTCGGGTAGCCTGAGACTGATGTCATTCCCCATCGTGGATCGCTTCATTAGGCGTACAGGTCGTTCAGTGTCCCCGAAACTGGCCTAAGGGCCAGTTGTTAGGCAGCCAGGAAGCCCTATAACCTATTCAGCGTAAGACAGGTGTTATGGGGGAAAGATTAAATGAAATGGCTGGTTCGATACACACTTGTGCTTGCGACGTTTGCTTGGATGCCTTGCGCCCACGCGGCGACAACAACACAGGGAGGCGCCTGTCCGTCCACGGCGAACATGGACGGCGGCTCGGGATATACCGCCTACGGCGGGCCATTCGCCGCGCCGACCAATTGTTACTACGTGGATTTCCAGAACGGCTCGGACTCAAACACAGGCACTTCGGAGTCCAGCCCGTTCAAACATGCTGTGGGAATGATGGGTGCTGGAGGTAACGTCCCGACAAGTTGTTCGTCGGGAGTTGGCTGGATCTTCCGGGGCGGCACCACGTGGAACTATACGATTGCACCGTGGTACATCGGGACGAATGCCAACTGCACGGGAGACTCGGCAGGAAACGACTCGTTCGGCGGCTGCACGGGAGCGCATTGCGTTTACTTTGGTGTAGACCACAGTTGGTACGCTCCGCAAACCGGAACGGTCAACACGTCGGGCACAAGCGTGACATGGGTGAGCGGCCAGCGGGATAACGGTGACTTCGTAAGCTGGCTTGCTGGACAGACCATCACGATCAATGGGGCTGGTTACACAGTGGCTTCGGTCCAAAGCAGTTCGGCATTGACGCTCACAGCCAGCGCTGGGACTCAGACAGGCGTCTCGTTCAGCTTCAACGTCTGGACGCGGCCGATTTTCAGCTGGGGGGGCTGGTCGAATCCGTCAACACCGACTTGCTATTACGATTCCCAATTGAACTACAACAACGGAACGCCGGGATTTCAGCCGACAAACTTCTTCAACCTCTCGTACCAGACTAACATCATCGTGGACAACTTTGAATTCACGGGAATGTGTTCGGCTGGAACTTATACGCCCGGAGTGCCCCCGTTTGCGAACTACATCGCCGGAACGGCTTCCAATGGTTACTACACGATTGAGAATTGCTACTTCCATGGCGTGTCGTGGTCCATTCCGGGGGGCAATAACTTTACTAACGGCAACGAAGTGGGGGATTTCACTTACTCGGTCAGCTTCGGAAACAATGCGAGTTCCCCGACCTACGCGCATTACACGTACAATGTAGCGGACTACTCTGACTCAGGCCCATCGCCTACGTACACGAACGGGTACGGGCCCCAATACCCGGTGTGGATAGGAGAAGCCGTCTTCGGAGGAGTGGTCTACTACGATCACAGCGTTGCTGCATATCAGGGGGATGCAACGGCATCTCAGTGGGGCACCGTAAGGGACAGCTATTTCTATTGGGCCAGCAACGCAGTGAACCAGAACTCTCCGGCGCTTGCCTGCAGCGGCTATTCCTGCGCCCAGCACCCCCATGTCGCAAACGACGGAGGTTGCGCGAGCGTCGGTGGCAGCCCGAATGCCTACTGGTATAACAACGTGATCGACACGGCGGTCTATGGGCAGATGTGGCAACCGCTCATCGTGAGTGGGACCTGTAACTTTTACGTCTTCAACAATGTCATCACGAACGTCACAAATATCCGCAACCTGAACTTCGGCTCTACCTCGTCCGGCATCACGTTCTATTTCTTCAACAACACGCTGGAGTGCGGAAATGATTCAAGCGTGCCAATCACCGGAGTGAGCTATCCGACAGCCAACGGAGGTTCCTATGTCGGCCCTCCTGCACAAGAAGTATGCGCCGAGTGGGGCGACTTTACCGGCATGAAACTGTTCAACACTCATTTTGTTACATCGAACAGCGCGGTCATTTGCGGCTTTGCTCCGTTCACAACCTGTCCCTCCTTTACCGACAGTGCGGGTACGACGGCTCCGGTTGCCTTCAGCAGTAGCAGCGGCTTTCCGGGCAACCCTGCGGACCTGATTACGCAGTCACAATCGGCGGCAAACGGGCAGGGATACGCTTACACGCAACCGTATGAATTCTCTCCCACATCGAGTAGCGGAGCGACGGTGGGCGCGGGAGTGAACGAAACTTCGCTATGCAATTCGATTCCCGACCCCAACGCGGCGACGGCCTGCAAGATGGATACGACCTATGCAGTTACGTACAACGCAACAAACCACACGGCGGTATGCTGTTCCAGGACTCCCAATGCCCGCCCCGCAAGCGGGCCATGGGATGTGGGAGCCTATGAATTCTCAGCGGTATCGGTCAGCGCGCCGCAGCCACCCAGTGGTCTTACCGCAACCGTAGAGTAGAACACTCTCAAGAGCAGACAGAGAGAAAAAACATCAAACCTTGCATCTGCTGAGGCGGACCCGGCCATAATGACCCCGCTGACCTCGCTAGAGTTTGTTCTCAGTCGCGTCCAGGGCTAGAGAAACACACGATCAGAAGCTATCAAGTGTGAGATTGTCTCGTGAACGGTATATTTTTCAGGAAAGTTCGTGTGGCGCTAACCCCAAGGAATTGGCTTTTGCGAACGCAGCTGGAGAACGGCGCTCTTGTCACCGGATACAATCGAGCTGGCTGGGGAGGGCGCGGAGTTTACATTTTTCGGGACGCGCTCGAACCGGAGCTTGCCTCGTTGAGCCGTTTTCTGAAGCGAGGAGATGTGTTCGTTGATATCGGTGCCAACGTCGGCGTTTTCACTGTGAAGGCGGCGAAGGAGGTCGGCGATTCTGGTCTCGTAATCGCGATAGAGCCTTTTGTTGAATCCGCTCGCCAGCTTTTCCGAAACATCACCCTGAATCGGTTCCGCAACTGCCGAGTTCGCAACTTCTGCGTTGGCCAAAAGACGGGCGAGGTGAAATTTTTCCTGAATAGGGGTAAACCGAACTCATTTAGCCTCGTTCAGGACTCCAGCGCCAATTCGATTTCCGTCCTCAGTGTTTCGCTGGACGACCTCTGCGCATGGGAAAAGATTGCGCGGCTGGACTACTTGAAGATCGACGCAGAGGGCGCGGAAGACATGATTTTGGACGGAGGTGCGGCGTCGATCGAGCGTTTCCGGCCGATCATCCAAGTGGAAGTTACCAGAACTCGGAGCCACCTCCCGCTCGGATACCGTCGGTTTTCCATGCCGAAAGCCCTAAACAATGTCTTCATTCCTTGCGAGCGGCTAGATGCCATCGAAGCGGCCACGACACTCGGGTGGATCGAATCTACCTGACTGGGTCCATTTTACGAGAACTTCCAAGAGCAAGTTGAGCGACTGTCAGAACCGTGTTGCCTGAACGGCGCTAATTCTGAATCTTCGCATAGAAAACGCGTACACGTCAGTCAACGGCCACAAGAATGGCAGGTAGAAGATCGATGCGTCTCGGAGTGCTCTCTAACGAGAACCTGAACCCATGGGTGAATTGGACGACGCTCGGCCCTCCGTTACTTCAGCCATTGGCGTCACAAAACGACGGGCGTTTGATTGCCCCTCCTGACTTCAGATACGGCAATTGGGGCGATTGGCAACGCGTTTTGCGGGCCGTCTGGGCTTCCGACACGCTTTTCTGGATGCAGGGACCGTCGCGACCGGAATGGCCGATTCTCGTCGCCTCGCTCGCTCGAGGTCCTGTGCGGCGTTCGGCTTACGTCATAGATGCCTGGAAATACATCATCACGAAGATTGGAACGCTTGCGACCGTTCTGAAACTAGATCCATGTTTTGTTGCTTTTCGTGAGGGCTATAAAGAATTGAAAACGCGGTTTCCTTCAGGACAGTTTGAATGGTTACCCTTCGGGATCGATACAAATGTCTTCGATTCCGTGCCGGGTGAACGCCCTATATTTGCCTACTGGATGGGCCGTCGTCACGAGCCGTTGCATCAGGCCATGCTTCGCTATTGTGCGGATCGCGGACTCGACTACCGATATACGCAGCGGTCGGGCGAATTTAGTCCGTCGGAATTGGGAAAAATGGTCGGAAGCTCCCGGTATTTTCTTGTGACTCCTCCCGATGTGGATCATCCGGAACGCACAGGAGGGTTTAGCCCCCTCGTAATGCGATATTTCGAGGGGCTAGCTGCGGGAGCTAGGTTACTGGGCGTTTTGCCACGGAGTGGTGAGTACGAAATGCTTCTGCCGCTTGACGCAATACTGCAAGTGGCACGTGATGGTTCCGATCTCGCCGCCAAATTGGATGAAGATCAGAATAATCCGAATGGTCGTGCTGCAGTGGAAAAGGCACGGGAAATAGTCAGACAGCATCATTCATGGGCTAGACGCGCGGAACAGATCTTTGATCGCTTGAACACAGGAAAAGCGACTGGATTCAACCAGGAATAAGCCTGCCGGAGGAAGTGAGAGGGGCAGGGTCGTCCTGTTGGAACGGCGGAAGGCGAACTGAGGCACTTAAATTGAAGATAACATTCCTACTCCCGTACTATCCGGCTAGGCCGACGGGCGGCTTCCGGGTCGTTTACGAATATTCGAATCGGCTCGTTTCAAGAGGGCACAGCGTAACAATTGTTCACGCGCGCCGGTTGAGTGGCGCCGCGCCCCCTGCCGGGCACCGAAGCCTTTGGGATCGTGCCAATGATGCTCGGAGTTGGCTGAGGAACCGGTTGATTCGACCGAAAGTCAACTGGCACAAAATCGATCCGCGAGTCGACTTGCGCTTTGTGCCTACCCTGGACGAAGCGTACATACCAGCCGGGGACGTGATTTTCGCTACGGCTTGGCAAACCGCTCGCCCCGTTCTTGGATATTCTCAGGATAAAGGCGAGAAATGTTATCTGATCCAACACTATGAAACCTGGATGGGGGACAAGGACCTCGTCGATGAAACATGGCGGTCAAGTCTCCACAAAATCGTCGTGTCAAAGTGGCTTCATGAAGTCGGCAAGAACCTTGGGTGCGACGACTTGACGCATATATCCAACGGGGTGGACTTGAACCGTTACCGTCTAGTACAGCCCATCGCTCGCAACTCAAGAGTTGCCATGATGTTTTCGAAGGTTCCGTTCAAGGGTGCTTCAGATGGAATCAAGGCTCTCGAGATCGCCCGAACAAAGCATCCGAATCTTAAGGCAATCTTTTTTGGCGGCTCGGTCTTTGGACGCGGCATTCCTTCCTGGATCGAATATTATTCCAATCCTCCGCAGGATTTTATTGTGAATGAGATTTACAACAATTCGTCCATATTTCTTTGCCCCAGCGTATCCGAGGGTTTCGCTCTACCACCGGCTGAAGCGGCGGCCTGCGGCTGCGCCGTCGTATCCACGGATTGCGGCGGCGTTCGCGACTTTATCGAGAATGGAATCACCGGGTTGCTGTCACCCCCTCAGGACCCGGAGGCTCTGGCTGCCAATCTCTGTTTGTTACTGGAAAACGAAAGCCTTCGAGTGAAATTGGCGACGGCAGGGAATCGCTCCATCAGCCGTCTCGACTGGGAGCGCAGCACTGATCAAATGGAACACTTCTTCGACCGCGTCGTCCCGGGTAGGGTCTTGAAAAGCAAACTTCCCGTCGCAGACTAAAGCAAAGTTGGCACAAGTTTTCTCGAACACATCTCCGAAAAGACCTTAGCTGAAGTGGAATTCAGCGCAGATATTGAATTCATCGAGTCACAACTACCTTAAGCAAGTGCTTTCACAAGGAATCCAATAGACCTATGGCCTCTGAAGCATTCATGAGATTGAAGCGAGCCGTGGGGGGCCTGTTTGGCGGCGAAACGTTGAAGGCCAAGACGTTTCGGGGCGGAGCTTTTCTGGGAATGGGAAGCGTTTTGGAACAAGCCTCGCGATTCGGGAGGAACATTCTCCTGACACGAATGCTCGCACCGGAGGCATTCGGGACGATGGTTCTGGTTACGGCGGCTACCGGAGTGCTTGGTTCGCTCCTGGACGTGGGAGCGAGGGAAGCTCTTATACAGAATGCGAGAGGGCACGAAAAGGAGTACGTCGGAGCGGCATGGTGGATTACTTTTGGGCGTGCGCTTTTTTTCTACTCCATTTTGTTCCTGCTGGCGCCCCTTTCTGTCCGGACTTATGGGAATGCCGAACTGCCACTTCTATTCCGCGTTGCTGGAATCGGGCTAGTGTTCGAAGGGATGATAAGCTCCCGCGCATACGCAGCGATCAAGGAGATGAAACTTTGGAAGTGGGCCGCGATCAATCACGGAGGGGGCATCAGCGGTGTCCTGATCACTGTCATTCTGAGTTTTTTTATCCGTGATGTCTGGGCTCTCGTGCTCGGTTTCGTTGCTGAAAACGCAGCCCGCTTTGTTCTCTCTTTTGTGTTGTGTCCATTCCTTCCCTCCTTGCGTTGGAATCTAGCAGCGATGCGGGATTTGCTCAAATTCTCAAGGGGCGTCTACGGCCTCTCGCTCATGAGTCTTATTTACATGCGCACAGATGTTTTCGTGCTAGCGAAACTGTTTTCGCCTGCCGCGGTAGGCTTGTATATCATGGCCGTGTCTTCAATTCAGACGCCGGCAAACTTCATCCTCAACATTATGGCTCAGACAATTTTTCCTTCATTTGCACAAATTCAGGATGATAAGCCGCGCATGAATCGGATATTGCTGAAGGTGACTGCCGCAGTCTTTTTTCTGGGCCTTCCGCTCTTAGTCTTTTTGTATTTCTGCGGGCATTTCTTGCTTAGTGTTGCGTATGGATACCGCTATGCCGCAGCGGCGGGGTCTCTGTTTTTGGCGGGATGCGCGGCGCTGATCAATGCGGCAAATGCTCCGATCACCAGCGTAATTTATGCAAGGGGCTATCCGCAGCTTCACCGGCGATGCGTCGCCACGATGGCGATTTTGATGATTCTTCTGATCTACCCACTAGCAAGATGGCTCGGACCGGTGGGTGGGCAATTGGCGTGCGTCATTTCGATGGCCGGAGGCTACCTGACTCAGGTTGAGAGGATTCGCAAGGTGAGTGACCTGGAGCTGTCAAAGTACAGGAAAAGTATTCTGGTTGCCCTGGCCATATCTCTCAGTGTCTTTGGAGCTGGTCTGGCGGCGCGAGCAGCCGTCAGTTTGAGCCAGCCGGTTTCGAGCGTACTCATTGGTGTCATCGCGTGTCTTCTAGCATATGGCGTTGCGTATGCAATCCTCTTCAGAGGCGCAAGGAACCGCACGGAGTCGGTTTTAGGGTTATAGGCAATGCTCAGGGTGACCTTGAACGAATCGCGCGGCAGGACAGAGCGAGGCCCGATCCTTGGATCCTAAACAGCCGTGGGCGAACTTCGCCGGCGGTACTCCTGACAGCGTCTTCAGCCCTGTCGCGTTAGCGGCGGTGCTGCTCGCAGGAATCCTGCTTTTGCTCCTGCCGCGAACAAAGGCTATTTTCCCGTTCCTGCTCGCGGGCTTGCTGATACCCGGCGATCAGGTCGTGGTCATCGCGTCGGTGCACTTTCCCATGCTCCGGATCTTGTTGCTATTCGGGCTCGCACGGATAGCCTGGATGAAATTTTCAGGGAAGGGGGAAACATTCAGCGGGGGATGGAACGGGATCGACAAGGCCGTGATTCTTCTGGGTGTGCTGACTGCCGTGGCCGGGGTTCTCCTGTACCAGGAATCGGGAGAGGCGATTTATCAAATGGGGCAACTCCTTACGACCGTGGGAAGCTACGTCGTGCTGCGCTTCCTGATCCGGGACGAAGAAGACGTGAAACGAGCCATCCGGGCGCTGGCGTGCGTGACGATTGTGGTTGCCGGGTTTATGACGTATGAAGCACTGACGGGGAGGAACCTCATTTACGCTGCGCTCGGCGGAATACACGCCACATACCTCGAGTTGGCAAAAGAGCGAAGCGATCGCGTTCGTGCCGCTGGCGTTTTCGCACATGCGATATTGGCCGGGACGTTCGGCGGATTCATGCTACCGCTATTTATTGGACTCTGGGTGAGGGAGAAGAAGGGCCGAATGTTGGCAGCGGCTGGGGCCGTTGGGGCGGTGATCATGGCGATAACGGCTAATTCCAGCACTGCGCTAATGGGATGCCTGGGAGGGATTTGTGGCTTCTGCTTCTGGCCGCTGCGGCGGAACATGCGCGCCGTGCGCTGGGGCATCGTGGGGACGCTCGTCGCACTGCAGCTCTACATGAAGTCGCCAATTTGGCACATCATCCAAGACATCGATTTGGCCGGTGGTTCGTCTTCATATCACCGGTATCTGCTTGTAGATCAGTGCATCCGGCATTTCTGGTCCTGGGTGCTTATAGGAACCAAGGACTACGGGAATTGGGGCTTGGACAGTTTTGACCTCAGCGATCAGTACGTCGGGATAGCCGACACAGCAGGTCTGATCCCGTTGGTGCTTTTTCTAGCGATCCTCGTACTCGGATTCAAGTATGTGGGAAAGATGCGCCGCCTCGTCGAAAACAAAGGCGACTGGAAACAAGAAATTTTTATTTGGGCGATTGGGGCGTCCTTGTTCGTCAATGTCGTTGCCTTCTTTGGAATCGGTTATTTCGATCAAATCGTCGTTGCCTGGTACGCTCTACTGGCCATCATTTGCTCAACGACCCTTCCGGCAAGAACTGCGGAACTGGCAAGGGAGGCGGCGTTCACAGCCAATCCAGCCTACAGGCTCCGCCCGGTGCTTGCGTCCGGCTTGTCCAAAGCCGAAAAATCCGTCGAGGGCGGCAAGCAAGCTCGCAACGCGAAAACGAATTCTTTCCAATTGGGACAAACAGTGATCCAGAAACGCTTGAAGTGACGCATTCGCGCCGTAGGCCTCGAACACATTGGATCAAATCCGCAGAGGTATGTGATTCTTTACGAAGAAGATCGCGATGAAACTATCCATTGTCATATTGTGCTGGAATGATCTTAAGGTCATCACCGATTGCCTCACTTCCATTTATGCAGGAACGCATTCGATTGAGTTCGAGGTAATCGTCTCCGACAATGGATCCACTGACGGGTCCATCCAGTCTATCCGCGAAAATTTTCCTCAAGTTCGTCTAATTGAGAACGGCAGGAACCTGCGCTTTTCAAAGGGAAACAATGCTGGAATTCAGGCTAGCCAGGGGGAGTATGTCCTCATCCTGAACCCTGACACAATCATCCACGACGGGGCCCTGGATAAGCTAATTGTCTTCGCAGACAAACATCGAGAGGCAGGCGCGTTCGGTTGCCGTGTGCTAAATGCCGATGGAACGTTTCAAGGATGCATTTGGCCCTTTCCGACTCCTCGATCCCAATGGTGCTGGGCTCTTCAACTTGACCCGTTGGCGTATCTTTCGGACTGGTTTCATCCCGGTAGATATGTAGGATGGGACGGCAACACGGAGCGGACTGTCGGATGGCCGGCGGGATGCTTTACTCTTGTTCGTGGGGAATTGCTTAAGCGCTTGGGCGGTTTCGACGAACAGTTCTTCTATTGTCACGAAGACACAGATCTATGCCGAAGGATCTGGGACGCCGGATATCCAATCCTGTACACACCGGATGTAACGATCACTCACCTGGGGGGACAGTCGACACAAAAGCGGTTTCCCCCGATTGGATTCGCGATTGATAACGAAGTTACTCGGTATCTTTACTTCTATAAGTATTATGGTGTGCGAGGAGTGCGTAGCTGTCGAAGGTCCACCTTGGTGGGTTTGTTCCTCCGATTATTTGTCATCGCGCTTATCCAGATCGTACGGCCAAGCGAAGCAAGGAAGAAACATCAGGAGTTACTCCGAGCGTTGTTTCAGTGGAATTGTCGTCTTGATCCAATCCGTCTAGTCGAAAAGGGAGAGGAACCCCAACTAGACATCAAGCCGATGAGCCGTGTGTTGGAGCGGTAAAATCGAGCCTCTCCAATCGAGGGCCAACATACATTTTCTGCTTGCCAGCCTGACCGGAGTTGGGATCCACAAATTGCCAGACGAGGTCCTGTAGAAAATCATGGACATAAGAGTCGAGTCGCGGCCGCTGCAAGATGTTGTTGTCCTTGTCCCGGACATTTTTCAGGATAACCGGGGATTCTTCATGGAAACGTACCGGGAAGACCAGTTCAAGACACTTGGCCTGCCCTGTAGATTTGTGCAAGACAATCATTCACGCTCGGCGCTGGGCGTCGTGCGCGGGCTACATTTTCAGTGGGACCCACCCATGGGGAAACTCATGCGCGTAACCAACGGGAGCGCATTCCTCGTTGCAGTCGACATCCGCAAAGACTCTCCCACACTCGGGAGATGGGTTGGCATCGAGGCTTCAGCGGAGAACAGACGCCAGGTATGGGCCCCGGCTGGTTTTGCTCGTGGCTTTTGCGTGCTTTCTGAATCGGCGGAGATTCAGTACAAGTGCACGGGCCTTTACAACAACAAGGGCGAGTCTGGGATTTTGTGGAACGACCCCGCGATCGGCATCGAGTGGCCTATTTCTGCTTCCCAGGCTGAGCTTTCCGAGAAGGACAAAAAGGCTCAGACGCTGGCGCAATGGCTCGCTAGGCCCGAATCGGACAACTTCAAGCTTTGATGCAGGATCGAGACTGAATTCAAGGAGCAAGGAGAAAGTCATGAAGATTTTATGCGCTGGTGGTGCGGGATACATCGGTAACGTACTTATTCCTAAACTTCTTGACCGCGGTTACAAGGTAGACGTCGTCGATCTCTTTTGGTTCGGCAACCACCTGCCGCGACAGGTAGGCATATTGAATAAGGATCTCTTTCATCTCTCCGTAGAGGACCTGGAGCCATATGAGCAAGTTATTTTCCTTGCCGGATTGTCAAATGATCCGATGGCTGAATTTTCACCGAGCAAGAATTTCATCTTCAATGCCGCCGCACCCGCCTATTTGGCGTACACGGCAAAAAAAGCGAAGGTGAAGAGATACATCTACGCCTCTTCTTGCTCGGTCTATGGATACACGGAAAATGAGCTCTTCGACGAAACCCGCCCCGTGAGCTCGAATTATCCCTACGGAATCTCGAAACTTCAGGGCGAGCAAGCAGCGATGCAGCTTTCGGATGAAAATTTTTCAGTCATCGCACTTCGCAAGGGTACTGTTTCAGGCTACAGCCCTCGCATGCGCTTTGATCTGATCATCAACACAATGTTTAGGAGCGCCGTTCGAGAGCACGTCGTTACCGTGAACAACCCCTCGATCTGGCGGCCTGTCCTCAGCATCGATGATGCAGCCACGGCATACACCCGCGCGATCGAAGCCAATTACAAGCTATCGGGAATTTTCAACATCACTTCAGGAAACTATACGGTCGGCGAAGTCGCCGACCTGGTCAAGTCGTCTGTGGAGGAGCGCCTACGCATCAGAGTGGATCTGAACATCAAGCACATTCAGGATTTTCGTAACTACAAGGTGAGCATCGAGAAGGCCAAGAACGTATTGAGTTTCCACCCGTCGGGAGACGTAAAGTCCATCGTCGGAAGCCTCGTGGACAATATGGACAAGTTTCAAGACTGGGATAACCCAATGTATTCGAACATCCAGTGCCTGAAGAAGCTGGAGAGCGCTATAGACGTGCACTCTTTGGCAGGAGCCCACGTCTAATGAAGATCGCAGTCATCGGAGCCAGCGGCCAGCTCGGCGTTGACGTCGTTGAGGCCTTCCGGAGGCATGGAGACGACGTCTGTGCTCTTTCGCATTCGGATGTCGAATTATCCGATATGGATTCCGCTTCAAAGTGCCTTGTCGGGTTGCGTCCGGACACGATCGTAAATACTGCAGCTATGCACCACGTCGAAAACTGCGAGCGTGAACCGCAGAAGGCGTTCGCCGTAAATGGACTTGGCGTCAGAAACCTATCTATGGTAGCCCGTGACATTGGCGCGATCCTCATGCACGTAAGCACCGACTATGTCTTCGATGGAGCAAAGGGCAGTCCTTACATAGAAACGGATGCTCCGAGACCCTTGAACGTGTACGGCAACACGAAATTGTCAGGTGAGTACTTCGTGCGATCGACGGTAGATAAGCACTTCGTATTACGCACATCCGCAATTTACGGGAAGAATCCTTGTCGCGCTAAAGGTGGTCTGAATTTCGTCGAGCTGATGCTGAAGTTGGCGAAGGAGCGTGACGAATTGCGTGTAGTAGACAGCGAGATTGTGACTCCCACCCCGACAAGCGAAATCGCGGCACAAATAGTAGCCCTTAGCCGATCAGACAAATATGGGCTCTATCACGCGACAGCCGAGGGCAGCTGCTCGTGGTATCAATTCGCTCGCGAGATTTTTTCTCTCACCAACACGAAAGTAAACCTCCAAATTGCTGGGCCCAATGAGTTCCCGGCTAAAGTAGCTCGCCCCAAGTATTCGGTACTTGAGAATCGGGCCCTGAAAAACCAAGGACTGAACGTGTTTAAGCCGTGGCAGCAGGGACTCGTCGAGTATCTCTCCTCCAGAGAGACAAAGTAGGCGACCCCGAGTGTTCGACATCCTTGACAAGAATACTAATCGGATGAGGGATTCGGCGATGAATACAATCGCTAAGCCGTCGTGTGATGCGTCCCACCGATATGTTCTGATGACGGCGGCTCACAATGAAGAGGGAACGATTGAGGGAACAATTAAATCCATAGTGTCCCAGAACATCCTGCCAAGGCGTTGGGTCATCGTGAGTGATGCGTCTTCAGACAGAACCGATGACATCATCCAGGAATACGCGCAGCAATTCGGCTTTATTCGTTACGTACGGATCACGCGGCCGCCCGGCAGGAACTTTGGATCGAAGGTTCTCGCGCTGCAAAACGGATCCACGCTTCTAGCGGAATGTGAGTTTGACTTTATTGGCAATGTCGACGCGGACGTGTCACTTGAGCCTTCCTATTTTCAGGACCTCCTCGCACAATTCGATCGGCGTCCCCGGCTGGGGCTCGCCGGTGGATTCTTCTTTGAAGAGGAGGGCGGCGAGTTCAAGAGCCGTAGGGGAAATCGTCGATACTCGGTGACCCACGCCGCACAGTTAGTTCGCCGAGAGTGCTATGAGGACATAGGAGGTTATGCCGTACTCGAATATGGCGGCGAAGACTGGCACGCCGAGACGACCGCTAGGATGAAGGGATGGGAGATTGAAGCGTTTCCAGACCTGAAAATCTTTCATCATCGGCACACCGGAACGGCCGGGAGCCTATTACGATACAAATTCCGCCAGGGAAGAATGGATTACGCCTTCGGCAGTGACCCCCAGTTCGAAATCCTGAAGTGCCTGTTGCGTGTGCCCGATAAGCCGTTCCTGATTGGTGGCATTGCGAGACTGACAGGATTCGCCTATTCGTGTATTCGCCGTGACCGAAGACCCGTTTCCGATGAGTTCGTAGCATTCATGAGAAACGAGCAAAAGGCCAGGCTTGCATCCCTTTTCAAGCGCGCTAACGCTGGTGCGTCCAAAGGAACCGCCCGGGTATAAATCGGCCAAGGTAGGATATTGCGGAGTCGAAAGGGCGGTTAGAATCTCCACCAAGCCCATTCAAATCTAAGATTCACGCTCAGAGCGATAGGCATCGAGCCATCTAAGAACTCTCACCGATTCGCTTCATAGTTGAAGAGGATACATGAATGAGTAACAAAACGTTTTCGAGCCTAGAGTGGCTCCCGAAGCCGGCCGCGGACTTTGCGTTGCAGTGCAAAGCCGTGCTCGACGTCGCCGAACCAGTCGGTCGCAAGCTCCAACTGCTGGCGACATGCGCGCTGGATCAGAATCAGCTCGCGCGCCTGGCCGGCACGATTGAGAATTTGCGCGCCAAGGGAGCGGATTTCAAGCCACTGGCTCCATTTCGCCTCGCCCTTTTGAGTAATGCTACAACTGACTTTATTGTTCCTGCACTGGTCGCGACAGCGCCGAGGCACGGACTTCTCCTAGAAGTGATCACCGGTGGTTACGATCAAGTTCTACAAGATGCGCTGACACCGGATTCCCGTATCAATCGTTCTGCGCCGGACGCTGTCTTGCTTGCGATTGATTATCGCGGATTTCCGATCCGAGATGCGTGCGGTAATGTAGAAAAGGGCCAAACAGCTGTCGACGCATCCCTTGGGTATCTTCGGGCCGTAAGAGACGGCATCAGGCGCAACAACAAAGCAATTTGCATCTTTCAGACGATCAGTTCGCCGCCAGAGACGCTTTTCGGGAACATGGATGGTGTTCATAGGGGCTCGTTGCGCCGGATAATCGATGGCATAAACCTCGGCATTGCCGATGGCGTGCGAGATTCGACCGATGTGGTAATCGATGTGGCCCATTTGGCTGCTACGGTCGGGCTTGGCGACTGGCACTCAGCAAGAGAATGGAATATGGCGAAGATTCCTTTCTCGGACACCTTCATTCCCTTGTACGCCGACCATGTTTGCCGAACGATCGCGGCATTGCGTGGGAAGAGCCGGCGATGCCTGATTCTCGACTTGGACAACACACTCTGGGGCGGCGTCATCGGAGATGATGGCTTGGAGCACATCAAAATTGGCCAGGGCGACCCAACCGGCGAAGCCTATCTCAGCGTCCAGCGGTTGGCTCTCGAGCTTCGAGCGCGTGGGGTCGTTTTGGCAGTATGTTCGAAAAATGAAGACGAAATCGCACGTATTCCTTTCCAAAAACACCCTGAGATGTTGCTCAAAGAACAGCACATCGCTGTTTTTCAGGCAAATTGGAAAGACAAAGCTGCAAACATCAAAGCGATTGCTCAAGAGCTCTCCCTCGGGCTCGATTCGTTCGTTTTCCTAGACGACAACCCAGTGGAGCGTCTATTTATTCGACAGACGTTGCCGGAAGTTGCTGTGCCCGAACTGCCGGAGGATCCAGCGTTGTATTCGCGAACCTTAGCAGCCGCTGGTTATTTCGAGACTGTTGCCTTCTCGGATGACGACCTTCGCCGCGCTGATTTCTACCAGGACAACGCCCGCCGTGCGAGCCTTCAGAAAGAGGCGGGAGATATCGAGTCCTACTTGGCGTCATTGGCGATGGAAATTACGTTTCAACCTTTCGATCAAACAGGGCGAGCACGAATTGCTCAGCTTATCAACAAATCAAACCAGTTCAATCTGACAACGAAGCGTTACACCGAGGCGCAGGTGGCAGCCATGCAGGACGATCCAGCCTATTTTACTCTCCAGGTTAGGTTGTCCGACAGGTTCGGCGATAACGGCATGATTAGTGTGGTGATTTGCCGGCGCGCTACTAAGGAAGAATGGGACATCGATACGTGGTTGATGAGCTGCCGGGTTCTCGGCAGACGCGTCGAGAATATGGCCCTTCTGGCCGTCTTGGACCAAGCAAAGAAAGAAGGCGTGCGCAAGCTCATCGGAACGTATATACGAACCGATCGAAACAAACTCGTCCAAGAACACTATCCGAAACTCGGCTTCCGGGCCGTCAGGACAGAAAACGGAGTATCAACATACGAGTTGGACGTGGATAGCGCCGTTGTGCAGGGCGCTCCCATGACCGTGAAATACATTCGACCGACTTCAACGGAACAGGACAATGAAAACTCCAGTCACCCAGTTCATGTGGCAAAAGAGCCTCCCGAGGTGCCAGCCCGATCACAACAGACGTCTGGCCTCGAGCCTTCCAGTGAAGTCGAATCTGAACTTGTCCGAATTTGGAAGGAAGTCCTCGATCGGGAGAACATCGGTGTGCGGGACGAATTCTTCGAGGTGGGCGGTGATTCACTGCGCGCCGTTCGATTGATGTATGAAATAGAGAAAACATTTGGGCAGCAATTCGATATTTCAACGCTGATGTCGCACTCCACCATCGAAGCTTTCGCCCAAATATTGAAGCCTTCGAAGGTAAACGTATTGACCTCGCCCGCGCAGCGGGTATCCCATGTCAAGCCCTCGAATGAAGTCGAATTTGAACTTATCCGAATCTGGAAGGATGTGCTAGATCGTGAGGATATCGGCATACGTGATGATTTCTTTGAGGTCGGCGGCGATTCGCTGCGCGCCGTTCGTGTGATGTATGAAATCGAGAAATCGTTCAAACAACAGTTTGATATTTCGACGCTAATGTCTCGCCCCACCATTGAAGCCTTTGCCCGGGTGCTCAAGCCTTCAGAGCAAGATGAGCAACCCATTCACATTGTGCCGATGCGGCCACAGGGCGACAAAACACCATTGTTCTGCATCCATTGCGGCACAGGTCACGTGCTCCGTTATCGTCCGCTCAGCTCCTTTCTTGATTCACGAATCCCGCTTTATGGCGTGCGCGCCCCCGAGCTACAGACGACGCCTCTTCCGACGATTGAAGATCTCGCAGCTCTTTACGTGAAGGACATCCGGAAGGTTCGGCCGCGGGGGCCCTATCAACTATTCGGCTTTTGCATTGGCGGCATAGTGGCTTTCGAGGTCGCTCGCCAATTGACGGAGATGGGCGAATCGGTCTCGCCCGTCGTGATGGTGGAGACTCTGAATTACTCGTACTATAACAACGCATCATTCATGCAGTCGTTACGCTTCTATATGCGGTATGCGTACGGCCGGATCTCCAAGTATTCCCGCAAAATCGTCCGAGGCGAGTGGAGAGATATCTATGCGGGCATCCAGGGCTCAATCGACTGGCGGAAGAGAATGTCGAAGGCAGGCTCTTCGCGCAGCGACCAATCCTGCGCGCAAACATTCGGTGGACGCAATATTTACGACGATATCGCCGCGCTTACTGTGATAGCCAACACGTTCGAGCCCAAGCCCTATCCCGGAAAACTTCATTTGATCCGCGCGGAAACGCAAAAGGCCGAATTTCAAAAAGACATGACAATGGGTTGGCAGAATATCGCTCGCGAGGGACTGGACGTGCTCACTTTGCCCGGAGATCATTTCTCGCTCCTCGAAAAGCCCGACGTGGCTAAAGTTGCCGATACAGTTGAAAGCCTCCTGGCTGCAAAAGGCTGAGTTAAGGGATGTGAAGTCTGTATCAAAAATGGTTTTATGATTCTCGCCCTTGGCCAATTCGAGCTGTCTGTTTCCCATCCGCTAGCTGGGTAAAACTTTGTCCCAAAGTGGCAGCAGGTTCCACACCTGCCATAGCGCGTTCTTGTAAGTGACTCAATTTCATTAAGTTACAGTGGAGCCAATTTTGCTTTTGAAACGCCGGATGTTTGTAAATTCACCGACAGACCCCGTGGAGGTATTCCGCATTCACAATAGAGAGCGGCGAGGTGCGTCGTGACTGAACAAGTTACAGAAACTCGTCTCCCGCCGGGTTCTGTCAAGCTTCACCACATTGGCTTCGTCGTGCCGTCCATTCAGGAGAGCGGCGACTCGTTTGCGCTTGCCCTTGGGGCAACCTGGGACGGAAACATTGTTTTTGATCCGATCCAGAAGGTCCGGGTGACTTTCTTGCAAGGTAACAGCGCCTCTGATGCACTGATTGAATTGGTCGAGCCCGGCGGGCCAGAATCACCGGTTTCTCGCTTCCTCCTCGAACGGCGCGGCGGATTGCATCACTTATGCTATGAGATGGCGGATCTGGAAGCGCATCTCAAGTTCTGTCAATCAGTTGGGACGATAATCATTCATCCTCCTGTCCCGGCTGTGGCTTTCGCTGGGCGACGCATTGCATGGGCATTGACCAAAAAGAATCTGCTTGTAGAGTTTCTTGAATCATAAAATCTTCGCACGTGGTTTGATGTTGAAGGAGCGAGCCAAGCGCCGCTCCGTAAGTACTTCTCGGACACCCGGTTTGGGGCGTCACGAATCGCGAGAACTGAGCTAAATCGACCAAGGCTTGCACTGCATTAGCGGTACCCCGAAGGCATATGACTAACAGCCAGCTCACATTTGGACGCAATTTGTCGGTTTGTCTATTCACAGCACTGGCGATCTGCCTGGCGGTTGAACTCGCGTGCTCGCACTTCGGCATCGCCCCCTTTTTCGCTTCCAATGTGCCGCTAGACCAAAAGTTGCAATTCATTCGTGATCACCGGCCAGGTCCTGCTCCGGTCGGATTGATCAGCGGTGCTAGCGTTGCTCTAAATGACGTTGACAGCGACCTCCTAGAGGATGAGGAGGGCCAGCCCTTTATCAATCTGGGTGCCAATGCGCTTCCGATGCAAAGCGCGCAACGGCTTTACGAACAGGTCGCGGAGATCTTTCCTGTGCGCGAAGTAATACTTGCTGCGGACCCTCTCGAAATGCGAGACGCGTTTCGCGCGCAGGTTGAGATTCCAACGGATGTGCTTCGTCGATACGTACTGGGACAAATGACAATTGCGGAGGAATTCACGTACCGTGATATCTCTGGCTTGCGCGCCTATGCGGACAACTGGAGCAAGTATCATAGTCCCTCAGATCCCAACTCGTTGGTCTTTTCAAGAACAGGTGACGCCCCTCTGGAGATAAACGAGGAAAATTCCGACCCTGCCCTGTGGAGCGGCGACACGATGACGGCGGAAACGACATGTGTGCATTGCACGGATGCTTTGGCTGCATTCTGCAGCGAAGTCCGCAGCCAGGGTAGACCCTTTACCGTGGTGCTGGGCCCCATCCGCCAGGAGGTGCTCGAAAGATACCCCGAACTCCGTGCCGTCGACGATGACCACCGAGCCAGGGTTCAAGCCGTCGTGCAGCAATGCGGTGGCACTCTGTTTGACGTAACCTCGTTCTTTACGTTTAGCGATGCCTGTTTTGCAAATAGCGTTCATTTGAACGCGCGAGGAATGTATGCGCTCACGGAACAGCTGGAGCGCTTTCGTCGCCACGAAACGTTCGCGAAAGGGGAGCTTCTATCCTGCGGTGCGGCGCCTGCCCCTGGCAGTCCAGACCTCGTCGATGGCGGGCATCCTGGAACTCATCTACAAGTTGACAGTGCAGGGTCTGATTCCTTCAAGACTTTGAGGTAACGTGCTGGACCTCTACTGGCTTCCGGAACCCGTCGATTGGAAGAAGTTGTTAGCCGCTCCGCAGCAAGGTGCAGAGCTTTGGTCGCACCTCGTCGGGACTGCAAACACTCGCCTCGATTTCGTAAGAACCAATCAACTCGACAATTTGCTGCAGCGCTCGTTTCCTAACGAGCCGCCAGGCCTAACGACTAGACCAATTCGCCTCGCCATTCTGGCCTCCTCCACCGTGACCCATCTCTTGTCGGGACTGCGGGTTGCCGCACTTCGTCGTGGTCTGTATGTGCAAACATATGTCACAGGATATGGCCAATACCAACAAGAATTGCTGGATCCTTCGTCGTCGCTTCATCGCTTTGCCCCCAATGTAGTTTTGTTTGCGACGGATACACGTCATCTGGCTGGCCAAGCAGAAGGTGAGGTGGATTCGAGCGGCACCGAGAAGGTCGTCTCGCGCCTAGCCGATTTGTGGAAAACAGCCAAGGAAGCATTCGCGTGTCAGGTCGTACAACAAACGCTGCTCCCTATTTTCCCGGCCCTTCTGGGAAGTAATGAGCACCGTCTCGGTAGCTCGCGAGCTTATCGCGTCGCCGCAATGAACACTCTCCTCCGAAAATACGCCGACTTGACGGGCGTCGATCTTCTTGCCCTTGATGCAAGTGCCGAGAGGCACGGTGTCGACGCATGGCATGACGAGGGCCTTTGGCTCAAAGCGAAACAAGAGATTCATCCCGCGGCCGCGCCGATGTACGGGGAATTGGTTGCTCGCTTAATTGCGGCGCAAATGGGACGATCTTCCAAATGTTTGGTGCTGGACCTTGATAACACCTTGTGGGGCGGCGTGGTGGGCGATGACGGAGTTGAGGGGATCGTGCTCGGTCAGGGGAGCGCGATGGGAGAAGCTTACCTAGAATTTCAGCGCTGGGTCGTGGACCAATCTCGTCGAGGGGTAATCCTCGCTGTCTGCTCGAAAAATGACGAGGCTAACGCGCTGGCACCGTTCGAGCGGCATCCAGAGATGGTCCTGTCTCGGTCACATATTGCTGCCTTTGTTGCCAATTGGGATGACAAAGCGGCCAATGTGCGCAAGATCGCACAGCGCCTAAACATCGGCATCGATTCTTGCGTTTTTGTGGACGACAACCCATTTGAGCGCAACATCGTCCGGCGCGAACTTCCGACCGTCGCGGTTCCTGAGCTGCCGGAGGATCCGGCCTTCTACGCTCGCTCTATTGCCGACGCCGGCTATTTCGAGGCGTTATCAATCACCGCTGAGGACGCGGAACGCACCCAACAATATCAGGCCAATCTTCAGCGCGAGTCTCTTCAAGCTAACGCCACCGATCTGAAGGGTTACCTTGCCAGCCTCAAGATGGAATTATGGGTAAAGGCCTTTGACCAAGTGGACCTCAAGCGCGTCGTACAGCTCATCAACAAGACTAACCAGTTCAATTTGACAACTCGTCGTTACACCGAAGAGGAAGTCGCGGCATTGATTGACGCTCCCGATGCGATCGGCTTGCACTTTCGTCTTACCGACTGCCTAGGTGACAACGGAATAATCAGCATCATTATTGGCCGTCGGAACGGCAAAGACACAAAAATGGCAATCGATACATGGCTTATGAGCTGCCGGGTACTCGGTCGTCAGGTCGAAAACGCCTGTATGAACGTTCTCGCAGAGAGAGCCAAGCATTTGGGCATCACCGAAATCGTCGGCGAATATAAGGCTACCGCAAAGAACGGTATGGTAAAGCAACACTATGAGAAGCTCGGGTTTCTGCCGCTGAGCGAGGACCCGGGCGTCGGATCTGTTTGGCGGCTGGAACTTGCGAACTACACGCCTTCAGAGACCTTCATTACGATTCGCGAGGGATGACCAATGGATGATTCACAGGTTCTCACCCAACTGACGGAAATAATCCGAGACGTACTCAACAACGACACCCTGACGCTGACGCAGGAAACAGTTGCGGCAGATGTGCCCGAATGGGATTCGTTCAACCATATCAATATTGTGGTTGCAACTGAAGTTAAGTTCGGAATCAAATTCAAGACCGCCGAACTGGAGCAGGTCAGAAACGTCGGCGAATTTGTTGCACTGATCGAACGGAAGTTAGATCAAAAAAAAGGGTAATCGTCCGTGGTCTTCGCCTCCTATAGTTTTCTATTCATATTCCTGCCGATCGCTCTTTTCGGGTACTACGTCGCCACAAAGGTCGGCGCCACCACCGCGGTTGCCTGGTTGACGATCTGCTCTTTGGCTTTCTACGCTTGGTGGAACCCTAAATTTGTGATTTTGTTGGTCGCTTCAGTCGCGTTCAACTTCGCAATTGGCAGAGCCCTGCTGTCGCCGAAACGGGAAGATGATTCCCAATCTCGCAATCGATTGTTGTTTGTCGGAGTCTTGGGCAATCTCCTGCCTTTGATCTTCTTCAAGTATCTTGGGCCAATGCTTTCCTTCGCGCACTCCATTTCACTGATTTCGCCAAGATTCGATCTCAAGGTCATTCTGCCGTTAGGCATCTCGTTCTTCACCTTTACTCAGATCGGATATCTGGTCGATTGTCATGAGGGTGAGGGCCGCGAGCTCGGCATTGTCCACTACAGCGCATTCGTAACTTTCTTCCCGCACCTGATCGCCGGCCCAATCTTGCACATTCGGGAAATCGGACCTCAGCTCCTCGATCCAGACGCCTGCCGCCTGCGAATGAGCAATATGTCGATCGGGACGAGCTTTTTCATAATTGGACTGTCGAAAAAGGTGCTCTTGGCTGATCCATTAGCGGATGTAGTTGGCATCGGATTCGCGCATCCCGCTAGCTTTCCGATGTTCACTTCCTGGCTTTACGCCCTCGCCTATTCCTTACAGCTATACTTTGATTTTTCCGGCTACTCGGACATGGCTATCGGATTGGCCTACATGTTCGGGATCCGCTTTCCGATCAACTTTGATTCGCCCTACAAGTCCACAAACATCATCGAATATTGGCAGCGCTGGCACATCACACTGACCCGTTACTTGACTCTGCTTCTGTACAATCCGATTGCATTGCGTGTCTCGCGATGGCGGATGCGTAGAGGTCTGGCTACCTCACGCCGCGACAATCAGACCCTGGGTGCCTTCGCGTCAATGATCGTACTCCCTGTATTCTTTACATTTATCATCGTCGGAATTTGGCACGGCGCCGGGTTCCAATTCCTGGCTCTGGGTTTAATGCACGCAGTCTATATCACCATCAACCACGCCTGGCGTATGTTCGGTCCGAAGCCATCCAAGCAGGAGCGCGGATGGTTGGCAGCTGCCTCTGCAACCACCTTCAAGGTTCTTCTCACGTACCTCGCGGTTCTCGCTGGGCAAGTCATGTTTCGTTCGTCTTCGGTCGGCGCGGCGTTGCAGATGTTCGGCGGCATGATCGGACTGCATGGTCTGGACGCTTTCCCTGTACCCGGCTTTGTAATGTCGGCGCTTCGATTTCTGGGCCCGGTACACGGCTTTCTAACAAAGACTCACCATTTCATGGCCGTCTCAAGCGAAGACAGTGTGCCGGGGCCTGCAAGCCTGGCCTTGCGCTTCCTGATCGTCTGGGCGTTCCCGAACAGTCAGACGATCATGGCGAAGTTTCAGCCGATGCTGACGAAGATTGGTACCTCGGCATCGAGATGGCTGACTTGGGAACCCACTCTGCGCTGGGCGCTCGTACTGGGCATATTGTTGGCTTTTGACTTGATGTCCCTGCAGCAAACGAAGGTTTTCCTGTATTTTCAGTTCTAGTGGTGTCACCGACCGGCTGGGCCTCAGGCCTGCACCAGTTCAACTAGAACGCGCGCTTCGGTCATAAGCCAGGCGATCTCTCTCTGGTTGAACGCCACGGCCGGATCTGGCCCGCTGATTAGCACGGAGTGTTTCTCAACAAAGTGCTTGATGGACGCCCGGATATCCGCCACCTCGTAACAGATATGGTAGGCGCCTCCGCCTCCTTTGAGCTTACCAGTGACGGGCGAATCGTCGCCGAGTGGAGCAACGAGCTCAATCATCATGTCCTCGTCTCTCCGGCTTAGAAAACACACTGATACTTTTTGGATCGGATCGTCGAATGGACCCGAACGCAGCTCGTAACCGAAGAGGTCTTGGAAAAGTGGAATCGCTTTCCTGATATCGCGGACGGCAACACCAATGTGATGAAAGCGAAGCTGCTCCATATACAAACTGTCCTCCTGAGATCGGGAACCATTCGGCAAGTCATCCGAATGCCACCGGCGAGTTCCAGAGTGATCTTTCCACCGTTTTGTGAGACGTGCAACTGGAACCCGCGGCGTCAATATTTGAATATGCTGGATGGCCATAGGAGCCTTCATCGTACGTTTTGGTAACAGCCAGCCCTTTCTCGCATTGTCTGAGCCGAGAGGAATCGGCAAAATTCTTGGAGGTGCGGTGATCGTCGTGCGGGGAAGTGCCGCAGATGTGCATCGGCGCCCACTTGCGATTTGGCGAAACGTGTCGCATGCCTGCACTGTTTTGCGCACCATCGCAAGAAACGACGCATGAACGCTAGGGACAAAATGAAAACCGAACGTTCTTCGCCAAGCGAAGACCTCCATCGATCGAGCCTAAGAAGACGTGTTTCTAGCCGGATTGCGGTGATTGTAGGGGTCATCGCAATCGGAGTTGCGGTTGGTTCGGCTTTCTACTGGAAATCGCTGCTGAAAAAGACCCAATTTACAAGTGGGGAATTGGCCCAGAAGATTACGTGGCGCGCGAGGCTGTTCGCTCGTAAGGCTACGGGCGGCATACCGGACCTGTCATGGAATGAACTTTGGCAGATGGCGGGCCAGCGACGCGGGTTCGGATTAGAAAATCTCTTTGCGGGACGCAGTCTCGATGCCAGCATTGAAAACGTATACGTTACGGAAGCCGATCTTCAAGTTGCTTCGCGCAACTTTCACGTGCGGTGTGCGATGTGCCACGGCGACGAAGGAGCAGGTGGGGCCATCGGTCCACCGCTGAATCGGCCAGGACTCAAACATGGCGACAGCGACTTATCCATATACAAGGTCATCCGAAACGGCGTGCCCAATACAGCGATGCATCCGCCGCCCATGTCTACGATCGAGCGCTGGCAACTCGTGGGCTACATAAGGCAACTGCAAGTCCATGGTCTCGGCTTGGCTGGTTCAGGCGTCGGCAGAGCCCCTTTAAACATCGACGTGAGCAACGAGCGAATTCTTTCGGCCGGGAGCAGAACGGATGAATGGCTCACCTACTCCGGCTCTCTCGATGGACACCGCTATACGGCGCTAAACCAGATTACTCCTGCAAACGTCTCACAGCTTCGAATCCGATGGGTTCGGCAGTTCGACACAAGCCTGCCATCCATCGAGGCGACTCCGCTTGTAGTCGATGGGGTGATATTCATCACCGAGCCCCCCTCGGATGTTTTCGCCGTCGATGCCTTAGATGCCAAATCC
This sequence comes from Candidatus Acidiferrum sp., assembly GCA_035622585.1. Classification (GTDB taxonomy): domain Bacteria; phylum Acidobacteriota; class Terriglobia; order Acidiferrales; family UBA7541; genus Palsa-295. The sequence goes on along the minus strand of DASPVC010000016.1, from coordinate 45,310 downwards.
GGAGAGGTGATTTGGAGATACACACGAAACATTCCATCCAGCGTGCGAGTGTGCTGTGGTCGAGCGAATAGAGGTCTGGCCATTCTTCACAACCGTTTATACGTTGCCAGCCTGGAGGGATATCTGGTTTGCCTCGACGCCAATACCGGGAGTGTGATTTGGGAAACGCAAGTAGCTGACCCTTCCAAAGGTTATTCTTTGAGCTTGGCGCCATTAATTGCGAATCGGTCCGTTGTGGTTGGAGTTGGTGGAGCGGAATTCACCATTCGCGGTTTCTTAGCTGCGTACGATCCGGATACGGGCAAGAAACAGTGGCAGTTCGATACGGTCCCAGGACCCGACCAGACCGGCCATGAGACTTGGAGCGGCGATTCTTGGCGGGTCGGTGGAGGGTCAACATGGGTTACCGGGAGCTACGATCCGTCTCTCGACCTTCTCTACTGGGGTGTTGGCAATCCAGCACCGGCCTTTTTAGGAGACGATCGTGCAGGCGACAACCTGTACACCGACAGCGCGATCGCTTTGCACGCCAGCACCGGGCAGTTGGCCTGGCACTTCCAGTTCACTCCTCACGACGAACATGACTGGGACTCAGCTCAAACTCCGATTTTGGCTGACATTTTGATCAACGGTACAGGCCGCAAGGTGATCTGTTGGCCGAACAGAAATGGCTTTTATTACGTACTGGACAGAGTCACTGGGCAATTCCTTACGGGTGTACCGTTCGTCCAGCAGAACTGGGCGAAGGGTCTAGACTCCAACGGACGCCCGATTCCTACTGCCGCGAACGAAGTTACGATTGCGGGGCAGCTTACAAGGCCCTCCGGCGTCGGCGGCACGATTTTTCAAAACGCGGCGTTTGACCAGCAAAAGAGATTAGTATTCGTACCGGCGACCGAGGCGGCTTCCGTCTATACCAAGACTCTCCACATACAGCCTAACTTCGGAGAGTTTTTCGTGGGGAGCGCGGGATCGGTTACGGCATCCGCCGTGACTCCCGTCGTCCGCGCGCTTGACGCTTCCACCGGCAACAAGAAATGGGAATACTCTTCACCATCGCTTGTGATGGAGAGGATTCTCTACTACGGTGGCCTACTTGCGACGGGAGGAAATTTAGTATTTGGGGCTTCGGGAGGGTCAGTTTTTGCGGTGGAATCTACAACCGGACGTGAGGCATGGCGCGTTTTTCTCGGTGGGGATACTCGCGCAGCGCCGATTTCCTTCACACTGGACGGAAGGCAAGTCATCGCGGTCTCGGCAGGTCGCGGGCTGTTCGTCTTCGGATTATAGCCCGCAGGCCCGCGACAAAGTAAAACGGGGGCACTTGAGTTCCCCAAAACCTCGGCAAAGAGCCCGGAAGACTCCGAGCGCTTGGCGACAGCACCGGTCGAGACCGATCTGACCGAACGCGAAGCCTCGGGTCCGTAATCGTCCAGCCACGTGCTACTGCTAGGAGGACGTCATGAAAAACCGCCGAAGAATGGAAGCGGTTCTTGTTTGGGGAAAGAAAGCGCTTGAAGTGACACGAGGTGTCGATTCGCTCTGCATGCCGTGCGGAAGTTTGCTGTGAAGGCCACGTGTACGCGCCTGGCGCATAGGGCGTTGCGTCACTCCTGGAACATGATCCCGCAGCCGGTCCGTCGCCCACTGGCGAATCTATTCGTCAAAGCGCTCCCGGAGTCCGAGCAGCTTCGCCTAGGAGTTCCCACTGTAATCGGATTGCTTGAAAACCTTAAGAAAAACGGATTTCTGCCTCAAACGATCATTGATGTCGGAGCGAATGTGGGCGATTGGAGCCGTATGGCAGCCCAAATCTTTCCGTCAGCGCAATTCTTTATGGTTGACGGAAATCTCGATAATGAGCCTTTTTTGCAGGAGTCGGCGAGCACGATTGGACAAAACTCGAAGTACTCGATCTTGCTCCTCGGACCAGAAGAGAAAAACGGCGTGACGTTCTACAAGGTCGGTACCGGGTCTTCAGTTCTGCCGGAGTTGGCACCCTATGACAGGAGCCAGGTCAGCCAGGTCACGTTGCCCATGCGCACCCTGGACGGATTTATGGTGGACCGTCACTACAGCTCACCGGTCCTGCTCAAACTCGATGTGCAGGGTTTTGAACTCCAGGTGCTACGAGGTGGAAGCGCCACGCTCACGCGCGCAGAAGCGGTGATCATGGAGACATCTCTGTTGCCCTACAACGAGAACGCTCCTTTGTTCGCGGAGGTGATTGCATTTATGGTTGAAAGAGGATTTCTCGTTTTCGACTTCTGTGGTCAAGCGAGGAGGCAGACCGACGACACCCTATTCCAGACGGATGTAGCATTTGTCAGGAAAGACAGCGTTCTTAGAGCACCCCGAAGTTTTTGGTAGGGCGAACACTAAATCCAGCCCGTTAAGTACATGTCGCCCTGCGCGTCGTTTACGCATTGCCCTGCCATTTAGACTGTGATTCGTTGGATCATCCTATAACACCCCGCTGGCCGAATACCGTAGCTCGCCGTCCTCGCGATTCCATCCTTTTGGCTGAACCTGGCTTTCGGCGTTCAACTGCCAAACGGGCAGACATAGCTTAATCCTGCTTTGAGAGGCAAGGTAGATGTTGCCCTCGAAGACAGCGACCAGAGAGCCCGAAAACAATCCCGACAACTCGGGGGTCTCCGAAGGGCTAAGGAATGCCGGAAGCCCTTGATAAGAAGACTGAACGGCTGAAATACCCAGGCGGCGGTGGAAGGCTTCTTCCCACAAATGGCATGCGCGCGTACTCACAACTCCCGGATGTCCATTTCGCCGAGCCCCGTGCGACAAGCTAAACGCCATAGTAGCAGTAACTTACAAGACCAATCGTGCCTTCCCGGCTGGGCGACATCTTTGGCGACACGATTGCGCTCCAAACTCTCGGGCGAGAACTCCAGAGTTGTAGTTTGTCTGATTGATCCGCAGATCCGCGCAACCAGGGTATCTTGGTAACGACGCCTCGGGCTAGCCACGACGCTTGGCCGAGACGAGTTTCCCATGCGGCGCTCACCCCTAACACCAGGGCGAAGTTTGGATCGTAGATTCGGCAAAACGGATGAGCAATGAAGCGCTTCGGCAAGGCAGCCATTTCAATCGCTTTCGGCGCAATCCTTCTATACGAGGTCCTTTCGCACTTTGGCGCGCGTCAAACGATCGCGCTGATCCGTCAATCACGCCCAAGTTTTCTATTGCTCGGTGCCGCGCTCATGGTCTCCGGCTATCTTCTCCGAGCAGCGCGGTGGTTAATTTGGGAGCGCAGCCTGAGTTATTGGAATTCGCTGCGTCTTATTCTGATCGGTTTCATGGGCAATAATGTCCTGCCCGCTCGTCTGGGAGAGGTTCTACGCGCGCATTGTACATCGCCAAAAACTAGTCAGGACAGGGGACGAACGACCGCGTTGGCGTCCATCGCTGCAGAGCGAATTCTTGATGGGTTGATGTTAGCGGTATTCAGCCTCACTGGTATCACGCTTGTTCCGATTGATCACCGGTTTAAGGAATCCCTGTTTCTTGTTTCGCTTGGGTTTGCCGCTCTTGCCTTAGGACTTATCTTTGGTGTCCGTTCGCATCAACAGGTACATTCATTCATCACTGGTGCGAATCAAAGATTTCCCGGGCATGTGCCGGCGTACGCACGCGAAAAAGCGCTCCAGTTTATCGATGGGCTCCTGCCCCTGCGCGCGCCAGCGCGAATGCTGCAGGCGATTGTTGTCACGGCTCTCGTCTGGGCGATCGAGAGTGCTTCATACTACTGTTTTGGGTTGGCGGTCTGGCGCAGTATGACCGTTCAGATCGCTCTGATCTTTATGGTGGCCGTGAATTTTGCTTCCCTCATTCCCCTTACCATGGGCGGCATTGGATCAATCGAGGCGACCGCACCGCTCTTCCTCGTCAGTTGCGGCGTACCTGGCTATCCAGCGGCACTCGCGATGGTACTGCTGCAACACGCGGTTCAGTACGCATTTACAACGTTCAGTGGGGCGGTGCTTTACGTAACGGGCGGCTTTTACAAAATATCGCTTGCCAGCCCCAAAGGTGCGGAGGATCGCCGCGCAACCAGTGCGCCGTCTTCACCAGTTGTTGACGACACTCGGTCGATTCTCGGTGAACTCTCCTCTTCACTCGAATTGAGGCCGCCGAAACTGAGCGAGATTCAGTTGTCGATCGTCGTTCCCGCATACAACGAACAAGGACGACTGCCTCGAACCGTGCTGGAGACAATCGCTTGGTGCACCCGACGCAAACTCAATTTTGAACTCATCATTTCCGATGACGGCAGCAGGGATCAGACTCTAGCGCTGGGGCGCTTGTTCGAAGAGAGCGACGTGCGGATTCGCACTCTTGCCTGTTCGCACATGGGCAAGGGCGCTGCCGTGCGTTTCGGCGTACTCAATGCCAAGGGCCGCTATGTCTTGTTTATGGATGCTGATGGAGCGACACCTCTGGACGAGATTCCGAAACTCCTTGAAGCTCTCGAGCAAGGACATGATGTGGCGATCGGTTCGCGCATTGTGCAGAATCCCGGAGAGGTTGAGATCAAAACCTCCCTTCATCGCCGAATCATCGGTCGTTGCTTTGCATTTTTCGTCAATTTGTTCGCCTTCGGGGGCATTGCCGACACGCAATGCGGATTCAAGATGTTTCGTCGTGAGGCGGCTCAGGCGATCTTTTCGCGGCAAAAAACAACTGGATTCGCCTTTGATGTGGAGATTCTTTTCATCGCTCGCCGGTTATCGCTCGCGATAGCCGAGATCCCTGTCAATTGGGTTGCGCAGCCCGGGTCGAAAGTAAATGTGGTCACTGACTCGGTGAAAATGCTGTGGGACGTCTGGCGTATCCAATGGCTACATCGCAAGTTCGAGGGCGGCTTGTCCTTGGCACAGCAGAGACAGCCTTCAAACTAAGGGCTGCTGAACACATACGTCGCTGTGCAAAGCACCGCAGCGCCGCGACCCGAACCGGTAACATCGCCCTAGTAAAAGGCACGATCACATTCGCGCTTGGTCGCGCCACCAAAGCAAAACGACGACTGGACCCATGCTAAACTTACGACTCGTCGCTAGGATTCGGCACGCCGCGAATGACCCCAGACACCCCGATTCATTCAGACGTTTCCCGTCCCTTTTCTGGCTGGTCCAATCGGATCCTCATCCTCGCCGTCGCCGGAATTCTTTTCCTAACGCTCTATCCCTTTCGGTTTGATTTTGGTCGGCACCTACCGCGCCCTCTGTTTCCGTTCTCGTTGGGCGGCTGGGGCAAAGGGATTGGTCCGTTCGATGATTTTCTAAACGTCTTGCTGTTTGTACCGTATGGGTTCGGTCTCGCTGAGAAGCTTCGGGAACGAGGCACATTGCCGATGCGAACCCTTGGCATCACGATCGCGGCGGGTGCCTCGCTCTCTTACGCTGTCGAGTTGCTTCAAATTTACATTCCCTTTCGAGACTCAGGGTGGGAAGACGTTCTTACCAACTCATTCGGTGCGGCTGTCGGCGCGGTGCTTTTTAGCCTCGTCGGCAGCGCAACGCTCGCTTTACTCTCTGCAATCGAGCAGAAGGTGTGCGATTGGCTGACCTGGCGACGAGCCGCTCTGGTCCTATTGCTATACTTTGCGTTCTGGTGTGCAGCTGCTGTTCGCTTGCAGGAAGAGGCCCGGCTGAGCAGTTGGAACGTAGACTCCCTAATTGTCGTCGGCAACTCGGCGTCCAATCATTTCTCACCTGCTTGGAAGGGGCAGGTCCTTGGCCTTGAGATGTGGGACCAGGCCCTGTCCTCGGAGCTCACTCAGAAACTCACAGCAGGGGAAGTCCCGGGCCACCATGCCTCCGATTCGATCCTCGCGTATAGCTTTTCAGGTTCTGCCCCGTTCCAAGACGAACGCCACTTCGTCCCCGATCTTTCTTGGACGCCCCGAGCACCGGTGACGGCCGACCCGAACGGCGCTTTCTTGGACGGGAAGTCGTGGCTTGTCTCTTCTGGCACTGCAGCGGTTCTGATAAATGAATTGAAGAAGAGCGGACACTTTTCTCTCCGAATTCTCTGCGAGCCCGCCGAAATTAGCGGAGTCGACGCAAGGATCGTTTCCATTTCCTCACCTGCTGGTGCCGCGGACATGGAACTCAAACAAAAGGACGCAAGCCTAATCTTCTGGTTTCGCACTCCGCTTTCGGCGCGGAGCTCAAGGATGTCCTGGATTATTCCCGCAACCTTCGCGGCCAACGAAATGCGCGATATCCTGCTGTCTTTCGATGGTGCCAATCTTAACCTCTTCATCGACGGGCAGAGACGTGGCCGCACGTACGAACTGGGCCCCGGAGCCGCCCTTGCCAAGTTCATTCGCCATATCAGAACGCCCGAATTCGAGGGCTACCAGTATCTGTTTTGTGCGCTCGTTTTCATTCCGGCGGGTTGTTTGCTCGGACTTGCTTGGAGGACGATGGCTTCACGCTGGCTGCCAAAGGTTTCTCTGCTGTTGCCGGTATTCATCTTGCCTTCCGTAATTCTCGAAGCCATGCTGGTTCATGTCAGCGGCCGGGCGGTCTCGTTTGAAAACGTCGGGCTGTCGATCCTGCTGGCGGCGGCGGGCAGTCTTTGGATCAACACAGATCGCGCTTCCTCGGGCGGGCTGCGAGAGCGGAACCAGCTCATTTCAGCGAGGTAGTCGTGGACCAGGCGAATGTAGTCATTGTCGGAGGCGGCGTCGTAGGCTGCGCGATTGCCCGTGCGCTTTCAGCCAAGTGGGAGGATGTCTTCCTACTCGAGGCTATGCCGAAACTTGGCATGGGCGCCAGCTCGCGAAACAGCGGCGTTATCCATTCCGGCCTGTACTACACGCCCGGTTCACTCAAGGCCAAGCACTGCTTGCGAGGCAATCGGCTAACGTACGAATTCTGTGCATCGCACGGTGTGCCTCATCGAAACTGCGGAAAGCTGGTCGTTGCTTCATCCAAGGAAGAGGCAGACGAGCTTGCCCAATTCGTTGAGATTGGCCGCGCAAACGGAGTCGAGAATCTCCGCGTCATGGATCGCGCTGCAATTCGCGCTCGCGAACCTCACGTCGAGGGATACCAGGCCATCGAAGTTCCATCCACGGGCATTGTTTCAAGCGAAGACCTCGTTAAGGCATACGCCCGGATCGCCTCGGATCAGGGCGCACATCTTGTCACAAACGCAAAGGTAGATCGTCTTGAGCCCGCGGACAGCACCCTTCGGGTCATATCGGCAGCTGGAGAGATCGCAACACGCTGCTTGGTTAACAGTGCAGGGCTGTTCGCGGACGAAGTCGCCGGCATGCTCGGCTCGAAGATGGCCCAGCACAGAATCTATCCTGTGCGCGGTGACTATTGCGAAGTCGTCCGCGCAAAGCGCGATCTGGTGCAAGGCCTCGTCTACCCTCTGCCGCATCCTACCGGACTGAGCCTTGGCGCACACTTCACGCGGACACTGTGGGGAAATGTCCTCATCGGCCCGACCGCCCGTTATGTCAATGACAAGAACGACTACGAGAGCAATCGGGAGACGATGGAGGAATTCGCGCGCCGCGCAAAGTTGCTGGTTCCTGAAATTGAAACCGCCGACCTAGTCCCCGCTCATTCTGGAATCCGAGCCAAGCTGACACCACCACCAGGTTCGGCAGCGGCGAAATCGAACGCGAAAGGCTGGACCGATTTCATCATTCAGCGCGATCCCGCATTCCCGCGCGTGGTACACCTGATCGGAATTGAATCGCCCGGACTGACGTCAGCGCCCGCGATCGCCGAGCACGTCAGCAAACTCGTGAGCGAGACGCTCGACTGAGTCCGCCAGGGACCAACCGAAAACGGGTCTCGAAGACCAGCGGCATGGTCTGTGGGCATCGCTGACGGCCGTGGATCTAAGCGTTGTTCATCCCTGCCCTACCACATTCTTGAAAACCTAGCTGGCTCAGGTTCGAACCAGCTTGTTTTGCAGGTCCCTGCAGCTCCTCGAAATTCAGGTCAGCGGAATCTGGCTACAATCCTAGATCCAAAAGCGTCGAAATTGGCGTCATAGTTGGTAGGGCTAGAATGGCTAGCGTCAAGCTAGGCGGCTAATGTATCCGTTTCTGGTTGTTTGACCTAGGGGCGAGACGAATACTTCTAGTTGTTTGGTATCGTGATCGTCACAGGATTCGACTGAGTACTCTCCACGTTGCTTGAATCGACCGCGGTCACTGCGTAGACGTACGTTTGACCCTCAACGACCGAATTATCTGTGTAACTCGTCGAGGGGTCTATCGTGCCAGTCAGTTTCGAAAGATTGCCTGCTGCGGGCCCGCGATAGACGTAGTAGCCGATCACGACGGAAGGGCTTGGCTGCCAACTCAAATTCACAGATTGCGGTACATTCTGTGTGAATCCCGTCCCCGTGACGCCGATTACCAGATCTGGATTCGATGCGTCGCTAGACACAGACAAGCTGCCTGTCACCTGTCCCGCACTCGCCGGATCAAAGTTTACGGAAAGTGTGACCGACTGATTGGGAGTCAGCGTCACATTCGAGCCGCCGCTCGCGCTCAGTCCGCTGCCGTTGACAGCCACGGAAGAAATCTTGACGTCCGATCCGCCTGTGTTTGTCAGTGTTACCAGCTGGGCCGTTGACGTGCCAACCGCAACATTCCCGAAAGCCACGTTCGCAGAGCTAGGTGTCAGCACTCCTGGAGCCGGGCTGCCTCCGCTTGTTCCTGTTCCTCCGCCGCTTGCCGAGGAACTAGTGGTGTTCGGTTGCATTGCCAACCCGCATCCGCTCGCGCCAAGAAGTCCAACGAGAACGATGGCAGTTGCGAGGAGACATAAGACGCGCGAACAGATTCTTCTTGTCGAAGACGAAAGTTTGCGGGCGTGAGAGCTAGGTGAAATCGGCCAGCCTCTATGAAGGGCTAATTGTGCAATGTGATGGAACCAGGAGGTACTGGACGCAGGTACACACTTGGGACAGGTACGGAGCCCTGTCCGGCAGGCCAGCGATTTGAATTGTCTCCGAGGTCGTCTCTAACTTCTACGTCCTCGGTTCAACGCTACAAGTTATTCGCCCGCACAGCTCGACCGCCTGCTTAGGGCAAACTTATCTGCACTTCATTCGAGGGCGTACTGCTCCCGCCGGAATTTACCGCTTCGACCGTGTAGAAGTATGTCTGGCCCGAGGTCACCTTGGTGTCCGTAAACGAGGTTGTGGACACAGGCGTTGAATTGATCGGCGACGTTCCTTCGCCTCCGGAGCTCGTTCCGCGAAACACGTTGTACTGGACTCCCGACGTTGAGCTGGCCTGCCATTGCAGCAAAACTGAATGCGTCCCCGTGCCGGACAAGGTGACTGTCGTCGGGGAGTTCGTTGCGTTGCTCGTGATCGTAACGCCCGCTCCGCTCACGGCCCCCGCCGCTGTAGGTGCAAACGTCACCGAGAGAGTAGCGGACTGGCCGGGCGTGAGCACTGTGCCGTTCGACACGCCACTGGCGCTGAAACCTGCGCCGGTCACTGCCACGTTGGAAATAGTGATGTTCGAGTTTCCGTTGTTGGTCAATGTAGTTGTGAGCACGCTGCTCGTTCCGTCACCCACATTGCCGAATGGCAGACTCGCAGGACTTGTTCCGAGCGATAAAGTGGGCGTTGCACCGGTCCCAGATAGGCTAATCACGAGAGGAGACGGCGCACCATTCGTAGTCAGCGTGATGCTTCCATTCACTGCTGTAGCGGAAGACGGCGTGAAAACGGCGTTGAAGCTCGTACTGCCGCCTGCGGCGATCGTCGTCGAAGTCGAAAGGCCCGTCTGACTGAAGCCGGTACCGGCAACCGTGATTTGAGAAAACGTGAGAGTCGCGTTGCCGTTGTTTGTGAGGGTGACCGGCTGCGAGTTGCTGTTCCCTACTGTGACGGTCCCGAAATTCACGCTTGCCGGGTTTGCCGAAATCTGCGGCTGAGTTCCGGTCCCGCTCAAGTTGATCTTGAGCGGCGATCCCGGACCGTTGGTGGTGATCGATACGCTTCCGCTGACGCTTCCCGCGGCAGTCGGTGCAAACGTCACATTAAATGACGCCGTCTGGGTCGGGTTCAGCGTCTGCGGCGAGAGCGTGCTCATGCTGAAGCCCGTGCCGGTGACGCTGCTCCCCGTGATCGAAACAGCCGCTGTTCCGCCGTTGGTCAGCGTGACCGCCACCGATGCGGTGTCGCCCACCGGCAAATTCCCAAAGCTGATACTGGCCGGATTTGCAGTGAGGGCGCCCTGAGTTCCGGTCCCGCTCAGAGGAATTGATATCGTGGCGTCTGTTGCGGTCGATGTGATCGAAATGTTCCCGGACACGGTTCCAGTGGCGGTCGGCGCAAATGCGGTTGTGAGGCTTGCCGTCCCGCCTGCCGCAATCGTTTGTCCAGCACTGATACCGCTCGCACTAAACCCCGAGCCCGTTGTAGTGACTTGACTGATCGTGATAGTCGAGTTTCCCGTATTCGAGAGCGTAATCGTCTGCGGGCTGCTGCTTCCCACCACGACGTTGCCGAAGTTCACGCTGCCCGGATTCGGTGTAAGCGTGCTTCCCGCTGCGATGGCGCTCCCCGTCATGGTCAGCGTCTGCGGAGAGTTTCCGGCGTTGTCGCGAAGAACCACGTTTCCAGTTGCGCCGGCGGTTGATGTCGGTGTGAACTGAACGCTGAACGTGGCGCTCTGGCCGCCCGCGATCGTTGGCAACGGGTTCAGCCCGCTCATCGTGAAACCTGTGCCCGAAATCGTCGCGGAGCTAAACGTCAGGTTTGAATTCCCGTTGTTTGTGATCGTAACATTCTGGCTGCTGGTCTGTCCGACCGGCACGTCGTTGAAGTTCAGCGATGCGGGAGACAACGCTACGATAGCCTCGGTGCCCGTCCCGCTCAGCGAAATTGTAAGCGTCGAATTCGAGGCATTGCTCGTAACCGTCAAGGTTCCCGCGTAATTGGTGTCTGACGTCGGAGCGAACTGAACCTGCACGCTGGCGGATTGACCAACCGGCACAGACGTCGCGCCACTTCCACTTACCATAGTGAACCCTGCGCCTGTGATGGTTGCGCCCGAGATGTTTACGGTTGCCGTTCCCGTGTTGGTCACACTCACTGTTTGAGTTGCCGTGCTTCCCACAGCGACATTTCCGAAACTAACGCTGGTTGAGCCGGGCGAGAGGACGCCAGCGCCCGGATCCCCCGCCTGGCCGCCTCCCGGCGCCGAGGCCGAGGTGTACCCCGCGCAACTGGAAAGAGCCACGCTGGCTGCGATAACTACCAGAACCGAAAGAAAGGCGAAGACGCTGCGCCAGCTCTCTTTGCGTGATCCGTGGGATGCCTGTGTGCGTGATTTCATGACGCACACAGTCTAGAAACCGCTCAGCGTTCCTATCTACTGGACAGCAGGCCAAAGAAAGGGCAGCAATTTTGGCCTGTCCGAGTGGGCACGTGTAACCTGTCCAGGGTCTGGACGCGTCCCTGGGCCAGGGTCATACGTCACGCAGTTGGTGGGGACGTTTTCACCAGGCGTTCGCGCGCTGCCTGTAGGCGTGGGAAGGCTCGATTGGGAGGCTAAACGCTCTTAACGCACTCTTCTACAGCAGCGGCTCTCCGGTGTTGCGCGCGATGATCTCCCGGGTCGCATCGCGAAGGCGCACGATCTCCCGCCAATCATCTCCCGCCTTCGGATCAGGCCTCAGAACCGGCCCGAACGTTACGGTAATCTTTCCCGGCCGGGGCAAGCGCGTTTCGTCCCTCAGAATCTTCCGCGCGCCCCGGATGGCCACCGGGCAAATCGGCCGCCCCGTGAGTGTCGCGGCCTTGAATGCTCCCAGGTGAAACGGCCGAATTCCGGTGATCGGCGTGAACGTGCCTTCGGGATAAATCGCGACGGATTCGCCGCGCAGCAGCGCTGCGTCGATCTCCTCGGCCGCTTTCGCGCGTTCCTCAGGGTCGCTCCGATTGAACGCAAACTGACCCGTCCTGCGAATGATCGTGTTGATCAGCGGCATGGTCAACACTTCGCCCTTCGCCACGAATCGCACACCCGCCGGCAGGAACGCGATGGTAACGAGCAGATCGACGTAGCTCGAGTGGTTCGGCGCAAAGATGCAAGCTCCTATTTTAGTCGCTTCCTCGAGCGCGTCTTCTCGTTCCACCCGCACGGGAATCGCCGCAAGGCTGAGCATCAGCCTCGCGCCCGCGCGCAAGAGCTTGGCGGCCCGCATCCGGTCCCGCGTGACGGCGATCAGGAGCCACAGTATCACCAAGCCGATCCCGAATAAGGCGAGGACGTATGCCCCGTACAACATCTCCACCGAACGCCTCGCGATCTGCTTGCCTCCGCCCCAGAGTCGAGGCCCTGCGCCCTTCGCTGCGAGTTGCGCAACTTGCACCCACGGAGGTGCGGCCTTCTTGCCCAGCCTCCCGTCAAGAAAAAGTCTCCGCGTCTCGTTGCGCCGCAGCTTCCCGCTGGAAGTCTTCGGAATCGAATGTGGCCCGAGGAGTTCCACGGAATCCGGCGGCATGCCGACTGCCTGATCCACTTCGCGCGTAATCTCCGCTGCAATCCGCTTGGCTTCGGCCATATTTCTCGCTTCAGCCGCAACGATCAGTCTTTCCGTGCCGCTTCGCTCGTCGGGCGCGCCGAACGCGACCACGCATCCCGTTCGCACGCCTGGCACCCGCCCCACGATCTCCTCGATCTCGTGCGGATAAAGGTTCCGGCCCGCCTTAATGATGACGTCCTTGGCGCGTCCCGTGATGTAGATTTCACCCTCCGCGAAGTAAGCGCGGTCCCCGGAATCGAGCCATCCTCCATCGCGCATTACAACGCTCGTTGCGGCCGGATTCCGGTAGTAGCCGCTGGTCGCCGATGGGCTGCGGAACCACAGTCGTCCTTCCACGCGCTCGCCGGCATCCCCGCCCTCTTCCGTGACAATACGCACCTCAACATCAGGCAGCGGCTTCCCGGCGCTCACAAATTCAAGCGTCGCCGCATCGCTCGGCGCCGCCGGAACAGCGCGGCCATCCGACTCGAGCGCCTCCCGGTCGATTCGATCCGCCTTGTAACCCGATCCGACCTGAGGAGCTGAAACGGCGAGCGATGCCTCCGCCAGCCCGTAAACTGGAAGAAATGCCTCACGCTGGAATCCGCATCGCGCAAATCGCGCCGCGAAACGCTCCAGCGTACCCGCGTGCACCGGCTCCGCGCCATTCAGCGCCGCCCGCCATGAGCTGAGGTCAAGCCCCTCCAAATCCTTGTCCGCGATCTTTCTCACGCACAGTTCGTACGCGAAATTGGGAGCAGGACTCAACGTCCCGCGGTGGTGGTGAATCGCCCGCAGCCACCGCTCCGGCCGGCTCAAGAATGCAAGCGGCGACATCACCACCACTGGTACGCCGAAAACCAGCGGCGCCATCCACGCTCCGATCAGCCCCATGTCGTGATAGAGCGGCAGCCAGCTCACCGCTACGTCGTCCGCCCGCACTTCGAGTCCCGCGATAATGGAGCGGATGTTCGCCAGCAGATTCGCATGCGTCAGCGTCACGCCCTTCGGGTCGCCGGTGGATCCCGACGTGTACTGCAGAAACGCGATCTCTTCGGCGCACGCGCGATGCGAAAGATTTGTCACCGGCCGCCACACGTTGGCAGGCGGCTCCTCTCGTATCGGCAGGCTGGCGATCCGCTGTGCATTCAAAACTCCTTGCAGCGTGGGCACGCGCGGTCGCAGCAGCCGCGCCAGCCCCTCCGCCTGCCGGAATGTGATCAGAAATCTCGACTCCGCATTGCGCAGGATGTTCGCCTGCCTGGTTGCGTAGTCTGCGATGCGGTCCGCCCGGAATGGCGGATAGAGGGGCACCGGAATTCCGCCCGCTAATAGAATTCCCGCGAACGTATAGAAGAATTCAGCGCACGTCGGCAGCATGATCGCTACCGTCTGGCCGGGTTCGAGACCTTGCTGGCGCAGCTCGCCCGCGACCGCCGACGCCCGCGTGTACAACTCTCCAAAGGTGATGACGCGCGATCGCTCGTCCTCTTCGTAGAGATGGATGTGTGCGCGGTCAGGTTCGCCGAGCCCTCGCAACCGTAGAATTTCCGTCAGCGTCTCGGCATTTCGGATCTGGCGCTCTAGATCCGGGCCGTGTTCCGTGGCTGGCGACGGTGCGGCGGCTGCGACCAGACCGGACGCAGCGAGTTTTTCCCCTTGTCCGAGGTTCTCTCGCGAGCCCTCGTACGTAAGGGCGTCGATCAGGTCCTGAACCGTCTCGGCCCCTGCGACAATGCGGTCCGGCAGCCGTACCCCGCACGCATCGCCAAGGCGAAGCATCAGTTCGACGCGCTCTAGGCTCCCGAGCCCAAGCTCGCGCTCCAGATGCGCCCTAGCGCCGCGTGCCACCAGCTCCTCAAGCCCGCGGCCAGCGCCCAGTTCTTCCAGAACCTGCTTGACGGTGGTGATTGCCTGCGCGGAAATCGCTGCCGCTTGATCGAGTTTTGTTCCGGTGGCACTCATTTGGTGAGCCAGAGGATGCTTTGAGCCTAGCTGGCCTGAAGCGTATCACCGCGCTGCGGGCACTTCAATCAACCGGCCTCCTGCGGGAGCTTTAACCGGGAGAGTTGCCAGCGCGCGCACACTGCCCGTTTGACCCTGGGTTCGCTCGCCGCTATAATAGTTGCAGTAACAGCAATGTTCGCTTCATTCCATTAGCATCTCCTCTCCCGCTCCTTGCGGAGCGATGCCCGAAGGTAGTTTCCTGTTTTCGAGTTCACTTTTCGATTTTCTGATTTCTTGAGGTACTCCCATGGCGGCTCTGACGCTTTTTGAAAAACTGGACCAGATCGAATCGCGCTACGACGATATGACCCGCGAGCTTTCCTCGCCCGAAGTGCTCGCCGACTCGGCGCGTTACCAGAAGCTCGCCAAGACACATGCGGAAATGGAAGAGATCGTCGCCAAGTATCGCGAGTGGAAAGAGATCGAAAAGGGCCTCGAAGGAGCGAAGCAATTGCTCCTCGAATCCACCGATGCCGAGATGAAGCAGTTGGCGCACGAAGAGCAGCGCTCGCTCGAATCCCGCCGCGAAGTCGTCGAGCGCGAATTGAAATTCCTGTTGCTCCCGAAAGATCCCAACGACGAAAAGAACGTCATCGTCGAAATCCGCGCCGGCACCGGTGGCGACGAGGCTTCGCTCTTTGCCGCCGAGCTTTTCCGCATGTACTCGCGCTACGCGGAATCGCAAGGCTGGCGCGTCGAAGTGCTCGAAAGTTCTCCGTCGCCGGTTGGAGGCGTGAAGGAAATCGTCGCGTCCATTCAGGGGAACAAAGTCTATTCCAAGCTCAAGTACGAAAGTGGCGTGCACCGCGTCCAGCGTGTACCCGCCACGGAACAACAGGGCCGCATCCACACGTCCGCCGCAACCGTCGCCGTGCTCCCTGAAGCCGACGAAATCGATATCAAGATCGAGCCCAAGGACTTGCGCATCGACACGTTCTGCTCCTCCGGCCCCGGCGGCCAGTCTGTGAACACCACGTACTCAGCCGTGCGCATCACGCACATTCCCACGGGCCTGGTCGTCTCGCAGCAGGACGAAAAATCGCAGATCAAGAATCGCGCCAAGGCCATGCGCGTCCTGCGTTCGCGTCTCTATGAAATGGAGCAGGCCAAGCAGCACGAGGCCATCGCCGCCGAGCGCCGCGGCCAGATCAAGACCGGCGACCGTTCGGAAAAAATCCGCACCTACAACTTCCCGCAAAATCGCGTCACCGATCACCGCATCAATCTGACGCTCCACCAGCTCACAGACGTGATGGACGGCAAGCTCGCTCCGCTCGTTGACGGGCTTGTCACTCATTTCGAGTCCGAGCGCCTGAAGCAGGAACTCGTGGAAGCGTGATGGCTGTGGCGCATTCCCACTCCTTAGGACCGGCCACACTGGATGTTCGCGCCGCACTGAAGGAAGGAATCGCTCGGTTGCGCAGAGCCGAAGTTCCTTCGCACACGCTCGCAGCGGAGTTGCTTCTCATACATGCGCTCGGCTGCGACCGCGCTTGGCTCTACACGCACTCCGACGATTCGCTCGACCGGGCAGCCGCCGAAAAGTACTTTGCTCTGATCGCGCGCCGCGCGGCAGGCGAGCCGACGCAGTACCTAACTGGCAAGCAAGAATTCTGGGGCCTCGAATTCGAGGTCACTCCGGCGGTTCTGATTCCGCGCCCGGAAACCGAGCACGTAGTCGAGGTTGCGCTGGAGCGCCTCGGCGCGCGCGGCATCAAGATCGACATGCGGACCGGCGCGCCGAGCCCCTGCCTCCGCATCGCCGATGTCGGCACGGGTTCGGGCTGCCTCGCCGTTACCCTCGCGCATGAATTATCGCAAGCCGAAATCATCGCCACGGACATTTCCGCCGCGGCGCTTGAAGTCGCTCGCCGCAACGCCGTCCGCCACGGCGTCGCTGACCGCATCCATTTCGTCCAAACGAACTTGCTTGAGGGATTGTCTCCTTTGCTCCTCGACATGATCGTGAGCAACCCCCCTTATATCGCCCGCGGCGACGCCTCGGCGCTCCAGCGCGAAGTGCGCGAACATGAACCGGAGACCGCTCTCTTCGGCGGGCCTACCGGCGTCGAAATCTACCAGCGGCTGATCGAGCAGGCTGGGGCGCTACTTGCCCCTCGTGGAATTCTTGTTCTCGAGCTCGGTTACAACCTCGCTGGTCCGGTTCGCAAAATGTTCCACGTGCAACCACTGTGGGTGAACGTGAGCATCACCAACGACCTCGCGGGCATCCCGCGCGTGCTTGGCGCCGAACGCATCTGAGTTCTGTCCCTACTTCTTCTTCGGTGTATAGTGGCGCCAAGTGCCGAAACTGGCTCAATTTCGCGCGAAACATGACGCCGCACCCGTGGCGTCCGCCGATTCGTCCGCGTCGATTCTTCACATTGATATGGACGCGTTCTTCGTCTCGGTCGAGCTGCTTGCCCGGCCCGAACTGAAGGGACTCCCGGTCATCGTAGGCGGCCAGCGCGACCAGCGCGGCGTCGTCACTTCGGCCAGCTACGAGGCGCGGCGCTTCGGCGTTCACTCGGCAATGCCCTTGCGCACCGCCGCGAAGCTCTGCCCTCAGGGAATCTTCCTCGATAGCCACCATGAGCTCTATGGTCAGTGGAGTGATCGCGTCGCAGCGATTCTTTCGAAGTATTCGCCGATCGTCGAAATGGCTTCAATCGACGAAGCCTACCTCGACCTCTCCGGAACCGAGCGCCTGCATGGTCCTCCGCTTGCCGCCGCGAATAAGCTCCTCCGCGAAATCACTGAAACGACGAATTTGCCCTGCTCCGGTGGTCTCGCTGCCACGCGCCTTGTAGCAAAAGTCGCCAGCGACCAGGCCAAGCCGAGAGGGCTCGTGTGGGTTCCCGCGGGAAGTGAAGCCGCTTTTCTCGCTCCGCTCTCGGTCCGAAGGATTCCCGGAATTGGCAAGGTTACGGAAGCCGGCCTGAAAGATCTGTTGATTGAGACCGTAGCGCAGTTGCAGACACTTTCTCGCGAGCGGCTCGAGGAAACGTTCGGCCGGTGGGGCGTCGCGCTCTACCGCAAAGCGCTTGGAATCGACTCGTACGAATTCTTCATCGATGCCGAGCCGAAATCCATCTCGCACAATCAGACCTTCGGCCATGACACCAACGACCGCGCGCAGCTGCAGTCCACGCTCAGCTACCTTTGCCAGAAAGCGGCGAAGCGTCTTCGCGATGCCGGACTCCACGCCCGCACGGTCACTCTCACGATCCGGTTTGCCGATTTCAAGACCATCACGCGAAATCAAACGCTGGCAGAACCGTCCGACCTGGACACAACATTCTTGAAAGCCATCAATGAGCTCTTCTCCCACTCGTGGAATGGGACGTCGATGCTTCGGCTGGTCGGCGTGGCGCTCTCTTCGTTTTCTGCGGCATCAGAGCAACTTGATCTCCTCGATCCCGGGCGGCGCGAAAAGCTCGAGCGTCTCGCGCAAGCGACTGATCGCCTGCGCGATCGATTCGGATTCTCCAAGGTGCAGTTCGGCGGCTCGCTCGAAAACCGCCAGCGCCGCGATCCTCGTTCCCCTTAGTTCGTCGCGTAGTGCTCTATAATCGTGGGTTTCATGTCATCGCCTTCCAATTCGTTGCCCGTTGCAAAGCGCAGCCGTGCGAGCCGCGTGCGCGCCTTCTGGGCCCGCGTCACGGAGGGCTTCGAACTCGAACAGCTCTGGGGTCAATTCCTTTCCGAAGCCAAGGCGAGCTACGGTCTGTACTCGGCGGATGTCGATTGGGACGAGATCAAGCGGGAATCGCGCGGAGCCAGGCGCATCTTCCGGTCCGCTTGGGCGCTGTTCCAGGCCATGCTGATGAAGCTTTCGCCTGCCAGGCGCGTGCTTCTGCTCATCGCGGTCGCGCTGCTGATCTTTCAGCCGGATATCCGAACGGCCAACCACCACGTGAGCCTCAATTTTGGCGGCGTCGGGACGATGATCCTTTTCCTGCTACTGGCGCTGGAACTTGCCGATCGCGTCACGATGAAGCGCGACCTCGAAATCGCGCGCGAGATTCAGCAGTGGCTCGTCCCGGACAAGGCCCCCGCCGTTCCCGGCTTTGATATCTCCTTTGCGACTCGCCCGCAAAACACCGTCGCGGGCGACTACTACGATGCCTTCTTGCGGCCGCTGCCCGATGCCTCCGGTATTCAGCCTTTGCTCGTGATCGTCGCAGACGTTGCCGGGAAAAGCGTTCCTGCCGCTCTGCTGATGGCCACTTTTCAGGCCAGCCTCAAGGCGCTTTCCTCCACTCCTGAGCCGCTCGAAGCCGTAGTGTCCGGTCTCGATCGCTACGCCCGCGCGCACAGTTTGGACGGGCGCCGTTTCACGACTGCCTTTCTCGCTCAGATCAATCCGCAGACGCGCGAAATGCGCTATACGAACGCAGGGCACAACGATCCGATTCTCCGCCGAGCGTCAGGCCAAATCGAACGGCTGCGCACCGGCGGCCCGCCATTCGGTCTCCCACTGTTTTCGGAAAGCGAAGTCGCTTACGAATCTGCAACCGTGCAGCTGCAGCCGGGCGACCTGCTTTTCATCTTTACAGATGGGCTAGTGGAGGCGGTCGATGATCGCGGTGAGGAGTTCAGCGAATCGCGGCTGATCCCAAGCCTGCAGACCGCTTCTCTCGAGTCCGCCGCCGGCACGTTGCAACGCGTCATGGCAGATGTGAACACGTTCGTCGGCTACGCTCGCCAGCACGACGACATTACGTGCTTGGTCCTTCGCGTGACGGCGTAGCCGGATCGCGCACCCCGCGTTGAAATTGGCCGCAAGAATCCAGCTTCGGCTTCCAACAGCCGCCCGTTAGAGACATAATCCGACCATGGACGCCCGCGCACTTGCCGGAAGCATCTGCCGCACTTTGCGAGCAGGTGGCCACCAGGCCTATCTGGTCGGAGGATGCGTGCGCGACATTTTGCTCGCACGCGAGCCTGCCGACTGGGACGTCGCGACGGACGCCACGCCGGACCGCGTGCAGCAGCTTTTCCCGCACAGCCTCGCCGTCGGCGCGCAGTTCGGGGTCATCGTGGTCACGCAGGACTCGGGCCAAGGAGAATCCCTGCAAGTCGAGGTCGCTACGTTTCGGTCCGACATCGGTTATTCCGATGGGCGCCATCCCGACCGCGTCGTCTATGCGAGTTCTCCGCAAGAGGACGTGAAGCGCCGCGACTTTACGATCAACGCGCTGCTGCTCGATCCAGAAACCGGAGAAGTTCTCGACTTCGTCGGGGGACGCGAAGATCTCCGCGCGGGAATCATTCGCGCGATCGGCCGCCCGGAGGAGCGTTTTCGCGAAGACAAGCTCCGTATGGTGCGTGCCGTGCGATTTGCGGCGCGTTTTCGCTACGCGATCCACTCCGCGACTTTTTCTGCGATCGTGAAGCTGGCGCCAGAGGTGCATCAAGTTTCGGCGGAGCGCCTCCGCGACGAGCTCACAAAGCTCCTCACGGAAGGTGCCGCGCGCCGGGCGTTCGAATTGCTCGATGAAACGCGGCTCCTGCCCGAGCTTCTGCCGGAAGTCGCGCGCATGAAGGGCGTCGAGCAGCCGCCACAGTTTCATCCGGAAGGCGACGTCTGGACGCATACGCTCTTGATGCTCGAAGGCCTGCCGGTCCCGTGTTCGCCGACGCTCGCGTGGGGCGTGTTGCTGCACGATGTCGGAAAGCCGCCCACGTTTTCGCCGGCTTCCGGTCCGGGTGGGCGCATCCGTTTCGACGAGCACGTCGAAGTGGGCGTGCGCATAGCGGAGGACATTTGCCGCCGCTTCCGATTCTCGAATGACGACACCGCTCAAATCGCCGCGCTCGTTGCAAATCACATGCGGTTCAAGGACGCGCCTCAGATGAAGCCCGCTACACTCAAGCGCTTTGTCCGCATCAACCAGTTCGAAGAGCATCTCGCTCTGCACCGCCTGGACTGCCTTTCGAGCCACCGCAACTTGGAGAACTACGACTTCGTCAGGAAATTCCTCGCCGAGACTCCTCCCGAGGTAGTCCGGCCGCCGCGCCTGCTGACGGGCGATGACCTCGTTGCCATGGGCCTTACGCCCGGCCCGGCTTTCCGCTCGATCCTAGACTCCATCGAAGAAGCCCAGCTCAACGGAAGGATCACCACCCGGGAAGAGGCCCTCAATCTGGCACGCGAGTCGGCCAAACTTCAATCAAATCCCAAATAAGCGTATTATTTTTAAGGAGATACTAGATGGCCGACTGACTCCGAGCAGGCAATTACCTCTTGCCAGATCATATTTAGCGTAATATACTCAACTTTGTTTACAAGCAGTAGCGAAAACAAATGGACCGTTTCTTCTTCGACTGCATCTAACCCTTTGAACAGCCGATAACGCTGCTCTATAGACTTCGCTTCGTTTGTTTTGGCATTTTTCCCGAGGAGGTTGATGTGACCACATCTAGAGCGATTCCGGACCCGCTGCCGATATTGCCGGTCCGAGATACCGTGCTTTTCCCGGGGGCTGTGATGCCCCTGCCCGTGGGCCGGGAAAGCTCATTGGCCCTGCTGGATTCTCTCGAAGGGCCCGAAAAACTGCTGGGCGTCGTCGCCCAGCTCGACCCGCGCGTGGAATCCCCTACAGGCGCCGACTTGCATGGCGTTGGCACGCTTGCCAAGGTTCACAAGATGGTGCGCATGCCCAACGGCAACGTTGTGGCCTTTCTCGAAGGCTTGAACCGGATTCGGGTGATCGAAGTAGTGGGCCTCAAGCCCTTTCTGCGCGCCCGCGTTGAACCGCAGATTGAACTCGAAGAAGAGCGCAGCCCCGAGCTGACTGCCCTTGAGCGCAGCGTCCAAGAGCTGTTTCGAGAGGTCGTGGCGCGCTCGCCGCAACTTTCCGACGATTTGCAGACGGAAGTCATGAGCATCGATTCGCCGGCTCGTCTGGCGGACTTTGTGGCTTCGACGCTTCCTTCGCTGAGCACGATGGTGCGCCAGGAGCTGCTCGAAACGTTCAGCGTCCGCAAGCGGCTCGAATCGTTGACCAACGAGCTGACCAAGGAAAAAGAGGTCCTCGAGCTTCGCAACAAGATCCACGATCAGGTTCAGGAGCAAGTGAGCCAGAGCCAGCGTGAGTTTCTCTTGCGTGAGCAGATGAAGGCCATTCAAAAGGAACTGGGCGAGTCGGACGATTCGCAGTCCGAGGTCGAAGAGCTTCGCAAGAAGGTCGAAGAGTCCGGAATGTCGGCCGAGGCCAAGAAGGAATGCGAGCGCGAGCTGAAGCGCCTCGCTAAGATGACGCCGGCTTCCGCCGAGTACATGGTCTCGCGGACCTACCTCGAATGGATGACCGTGCTGCCGTGGAACAAGACGTCCGGCACCACCGAGCAGCAGATTGACATCGTCAGGGCGCAGGAAATCCTGGACGAGGATCACTACGACCTCACCAAGGTGAAACAGCGCATCCTTGACTACCTGGCCGTGAAGAAGCTGCAGCCCGGCATGAAGGGACCGATCCTGTGCTTTGTCGGGCCTCCGGGCGTCGGCAAGACCTCGCTCGGCAAATCGATTGCCCGCGCGCTCGGCCGCAAATTCGTGCGCATTTCGCTCGGCGGAATGCACGACGAAGCGGAAATCCGCGGCCACCGGCGCACGTACATCGGGGCATTGCCCGGACAAATCATTCAGGGGATCCGCCGCGCAGAGACCTCCGACCCCGTCCTCATGCTGGACGAAGTCGATAAGCTCGGCCGCGATTTCCGGGGCGACCCGTCGGCGGCGCTGATGGAGGTGCTTGATCCGGAGCAGAATTCGACGTTCCGCGATCACTATCTCGATGTGCCGTTCGATCTGTCGAAGGTCATCTTCGTGATGACCGCGAACTGGCTCGATCCGATCCCCGAGCCGTTGCGCGACCGCATGGAGATTCTCGAAGTTCCCGGTTACACCGAGGAGGAGAAGATCCACATCGCCAAGCGCTTCCTGGCCCCGCGCCAGACCAAGGAGCATGGACTCACGCTGGGCGAGCAGATCGAGTTCACCGACGAGTCGCTGCATGACCTGATCCACCACTACACCCGCGAGGCGGGCGTGCGAAATCTCGAACGTGAAATCGCCACGCTCGTGCGTAAGCAGGCGCGTCGCATCGCCGAAGGCAAGACCGATAAGCTCATCGTCACGCCGGAGGTGATCCGCGAGGCGCTGGGCGTGCCGAAGTTCCGCCTCGAAAAGGAAGTCGAGGAACGCGTGCAGCAGCCGGGCGTTTCGGTCGGCCTTGTCTGGACTCCGGTGGGCGGCGATGTCGTCTTCATCGAAGCCAGCAAGGCGCGCGGAGGCAAGGGCTTCACGATGACCGGACATCTCGGCGAGGTGATGCAGGAGTCGATGCGTGCCGCGTTGAGCTGGGTGCGGTCCAACTCCGACACCTACGGCATCGACCCGGACTTCTTCCGCAAGCTCGACTTGCACATCCACGTGCCGTCGGGCGCGATTCCGAAGGACGGGCCGTCGGCTGGCATCGCTATGGTCACAGCGCTCGTGAGCCTGCTCACGGGACGTCCGATTCGCCCGCGCGTCGCGATGACGGGAGAAATTTCGCTCTCCGGCGTCGTGCTTCCGATCGGCGGAGTGAAGGAGAAGGTGCTCGGCGCCAAGCGCGCAGGCATCAAAG
This sequence comes from Candidatus Acidiferrum sp., assembly GCA_035622585.1. Lineage (GTDB taxonomy): Bacteria > Acidobacteriota > Terriglobia > Acidiferrales > UBA7541 > Palsa-295. The sequence goes on along the minus strand of DASPVC010000016.1, from coordinate 22,122 downwards.
AAGTCATTCTGCCGTCGGAGAACGAGCCCAACGTGCAGGAGGATCTGCAGCCCGAGATGCTTGAGGGCATTCAGATCCACTTCGTGCGCCGCGTGGAAGAGGCGCTCGAAATCGCGCTGGGCAAGTTCGAAAAACCGGTGCGGCCCGTGACCAGCGGTCCGCGCGGCGAAGAGCGCCCGGCGGTGCGCCCGGTGCACTAAGCCAGCTCGAGTCAGGCAACCAAGGCCCGGACAGCAATGTCCGGGCCTTTTCTTTTGCGTGCACGGAAACGTGTTTCCTGTTGCGGCGCTTCGCGCGTTCGCGTAGAGCTAGCTTTTCATGCCCTACCGCCCCCGAGAGTTGGTCGTGCGCGCGCGAGAAGCCGCCGCTCTGTTGCTCGCTGCCATCGATCGCAACGAGATGGTGCCGCGCTTTCTGGACATGTACGCGGCCGAACATCGTCGCCCCGGACGCGCCGATCAGCCCGCGCACTACCGCGAGCAGCTCGAAAGGATTCGCCGCGAGTCGATTTTGGCCGGCGTGCTCCGCATCGAGGGAGCTCTGCCCGCGCGGCTCAAGGTGAGTGTCACTGTTCGTGGAGCCAGGAGCGTGTCGGCAAAAGCGAAGGGCAAGAAAGGCCGCAAAGCTGGCAAGGCACGATCGAGAGCAAAAGCGGCGATGGAATTGGCGATTCCTTTTCTCGATCTCTTTCGCGAGGAATTCTTCGTCGCGTTGGGACAGGCCCTCGATTGGAGCGACGATGACGCGAGGGAATTTTGGCGTGACCTCGACGTCTATCGCATGCTCACGAAACGCGGGGCGGGCCGCAGCGCTGGGCATCTTTCTGGCGCTGCCTCGGGGCCGTTCGTTGATCGCGTCGCTCTGCTGCTGGATCCTTCCCTCATGGAGCAGGCGCGCCGCGCCGCCGGAAAATTCCAGTTAGAAATCAACGGAACTGCCGACCGCGTTTTGCGCAGGGTTTTCTCCCGCCGACGCGAGAACTAGTCCGCCGGTCCTTGAGAGTCCGGCGGCCTGCGCCCTTCCACCCGTGTGCTGATTTGGCACACTGATCGGGGCCAAACCACAAACGCCCAGCGCCTTTTGCTACCCTCAGTTCTAATGCTGGACCTCTTCTACATACTGGTCATCCTCCAGATTGCGCTGGGGGCGTACTCGCTGTGGGACGGCTTTGAATGGCTGCGCATGGTGCGCCGGCGATTGGGCACGCACGCCGGGTTCTATGCTCCCGTTGCAGCGGTCATCTGCCCGTGCAAGGGAGCCGAGCCCGGCCTTGAGGAAAACCTCATGGCGCTCACTCGGTTTGAATACCCCAACTACGAAATCTACTTTTCGTTGGCCACCAGCCTCGATCCCGCGCTGAAGGTCATCGAGCGCGTCAAGGCGGCGACCCAGCGCCCCGTGCACATTGTGATCGCCGGGCCGCCCGAAGATTGCAGCGAAAAGGTGCACAATCTGCGCAGAGCAGTCGAGTCGCTGCCGGAGAAATTCGAGGTCATCGTCTTCGTGGATTCCGACGTGCGCCTGCCTCAGCGATGGCTGGGCAAGCTGACGGCCCCGTTGCAGGATCCGCGCATCGGCGCTACCACGGCGTACCGGTGGATCATCCCGAGCCGCCGGATCGGGGAAGGCGGCTTTGCCAGCGCGCTCGCATCGGCGTGGAACGGGGCGGTAGCCACGCTGCTCGGCCGGCCGCGCGAAAATTTCTGCTGGGGCGGCGGGACGGCGATTCGTCGCAGGACGTTCGACGAGGCGAACGTGCTGGAATGGTGGAACGGCGCGACCAGCGACGATTTCGGCCTCACAAACGCGCTGCTTGCGGAAAACAAGTCGATCGTCTTCTGCCCGGAATGCCTCGCGCCGACGCTGCATCCTTGGACCGGTTCGTCCCTGATCGAATTCACCAACCGGCAGATCCTGATCACGCGCATCTATTCGCCGCGGCGTTGGGGCCTCGGGTTCGCTGCCAACGCAAGCTATTCGCTCACTCTGATCTACTCGGCCGTTGCGATCCTCGCCACGATGATCGATGGCGACCCGTGGATCCAACTGGCTGTGATGCCGCTCATCGTGATCCTGCTCGCCGTGGCAAAAGGTGCGCTCCGGACCGTTGCCGTCACCGAGATGCTACCGGAGTGGAAAAACCCGCTCAACGAGTGGAGCTGGGTGTGGCTGGCCCTGGCCCCCGTCGTTCCTTTTCTATTCACCTGGAATTTCATCGCCTCGCTCTTGACCAAGCGTATCCGCTGGCGCAATATCCGCTACGAGCTCGTTTCCCCGAGCGTGACGCGCGTTTTGACTCGGTAGCTATTGCGCCGCTTGTAATTTTTCGTCCGCCCGCGCGTAGACACCCAAAGAAGCTGTTCCCCTGAAGCTCGTGATAAAGGAGAAGGCAGATGGCCGACGTCGCGGTTCAGGCTCCCGAAGCACCGGAACGCGTCAACCCGATAGGCCGGATTTTCGGCGTCCTATTCAGCCCCAAGGCGACGTTTGAGTCGATCGTGCGGCGCCCGACCTGGCTTGTGCAGATGGTCGTGCTCACGATTCTTCCGCTCATCGTGATCGGACTATTTGGTCACCGTGCGGGATGGCGCGCTTTCTTCGAGAGGCAGATGCAAGGCAGCAGTCGCGTACAGCAGATGACGCCTCAGCAACAAGAACAGATCCTGGAAGCGCAGGTCAAATACGGGCCGCCGTTCGTTTATGTGATTGGAGCGGTCTCTCCGATGATCGTCGTTCTGATTATTGCAGCCGTGCTCCTGGGGGTGTTTAACGGCTTGTCCGGAACTGCCCTGGATTTTAAGACGTCGCTCGCAATTGTCGCCTACGCGTCGTCTCCAGGCATAATCCGCGGGCTGCTGGGCATTGTGGTCCTGCTTTTGAAGGATCCTGCCACCGTGGACTTGCAAAATTTGGTGGCCTCAAACGCTACCATTTTCTTGTCGGATAACTCAGCGAAGTGGCTCATGGCTCTGGGGAGATCGGTTGACGTTTTCACGTTTTGGTCTTTGATCCTGATGGCTTTTGGATACCACTGCGCCGCCCCGAAGAAGCTCTCCACCGGCGCAGCATTCGCTTGGCTTTTTATCTTGTATCTTGTCATCGTTCTTGCCGCAGTCGGCGCAACCGCTGCCTTCGCCTGATACACTTGCCCGGATGGGCTTTCAATTCGAAGTTCTCGCCACCGATCCGTCCGGCGCTCGTCTGGGCCGCCTGACGACGCCGCATGGCGTCATCGAAACGCCTGCATTCATGCCGGTTGGCACGGCGGCCACCGTAAAAGGCCAGACGCAGCAGGACCTCGAAGAACTCGGCGTCCAGATTTTGCTCGCCAACACCTATCATCTCTATCTGCGTCCCGGCCACGCACTAATTCGCGAAATGGGTGGCCTGCACGAGTTCATGTCCTGGCCTCGCCCGATTCTCACGGATTCGGGCGGCTTTCAGGTTTTCAGCCTGAGCGATCTCCGCAAAGTGAGCGACGAGGGTGTTCGCTTCCGTTCTCATCTCGACGGTTCCGAGCACTTTCTCTCGCCGGAAAAGGCGCTCGAAATCGAGATTGCTCTCGGCGCGGACATTATCATGGCGCTCGACGAATGCATCGAGGCTCCGGCTGATGAATCCCGCACGCGCGAAGCGGCTGCGCGCACGCTCGATTGGGCCATCCGCGCCCGCGACTATTTCGATCGCCACGGGAATGCCGATCGCCAGATGCTTTTCGCCATTGTGCAGGGCGGCACTCACGCCGCGCTGCGCCGCGAGAATGCCGACGCCCTCGTTGATTTGCATTTCCGCGGCTACGCCATCGGCGGGCTTGCGGTCGGCGAATCGCACGACGTTACGTGCGAAATGACGGATGTCGTGGCCTCGCGTCTGCCCGCGGATCGTCCGCGCTATCTGATGGGAGTGGGCAAGCCCGAGCAGATTCTCGATTATGTTCGGCTCGGCATCGACATGATGGATTGCGTGCTGCCCACGCGCAGCGCGCGCCACGGCTGCCTGTTCACTTCGAAGGGGCGCGTGCTTATCCGGAACGCGCGCTACGCGAACGATCCGCGCCCGCTGGATGAAGATTGCGGGTGCGCCGTTTGCAGGCGGTATTCGCGAGCCTATCTGCGTCATCTGTATTGCACGGGGGAGTTCCTCGCCACGATCCTGAACACCCACCACAACCTCCACTTTTACCTTGACATGATGCGCCGAATCCGCGAGGCTATCCGTTTTGGTAACCTAGAAAGATTCCGCTCTGACCTTCAGGCACGCCTCACGTAGGCAAACCCAAGCGGGCGCTGGGTGCGGCAAAGGGAGGAGCAGCATCTTCGGCGAATCTATGGCAGACTGCCGGCCCCGGCAGCCTGGTTAATTGCGGTGGAAGAGAAGGCGAAACAAACGTGACATTCTGTGCCACATCCTCGGGAGAATTGCTCCTTATTGTGCAAAGTTCTTCCCCATCGGGCGGTCTTCCTTCTCTATTGTCCAGTCCGCTTCTCTTGCTCGTCATCTTCGTGGGTATCTTCTACTTTTTGATGATCCGGCCCGCGCAAAACCGCCAAAAAAAGGTCGCCGAAATGCTGAGAAATCTGAAGAACGGCGACAAGGTGGTCACCAACGGCGGTATCTACGGCACGATTGTGGGTTTGGAGGAGGACGCCGTCCAATTGCGCGTCGCCGAACAGGTGAAGATCAAGATCGCACGTTCCGCCATCGCAGGACTCCAGCCGGAAAGCAAGGAGAGCTAGAGAACCCGCATGAGTGCCCAGCTCAAGTGGAAGTTCGTTTTCATCCTGCTCGTTCTCCTTGCCTGTATTTTCGGCGTGATCGGCCTGCCCAACTTCCCCACCTCCCCGACGGTACTAAAGGAAAATCTGGCGAATCGCATCCACCTGGGGCTCGATTTGAAGGGTGGCAGCCACCTCGTCTTGCAGGTGCAGCTCCAGGAAGCCATCGGCCAGCACTGCGATGAGACGGTGGACGAACTCACCAAGCAGCTTCACGCGAAGAATATTCCTTTCGGCGAAATCCGCCGCGTCGACGATACGCACATTTTGGTCCGCGATGTCGATCCCAGTTCGAGCAGCTCTTTCCGTGATCTCGTGAACAGCCAGTTCACTGACTGGACCATGGCGCTTGCGGCGGGAGAGGCGAACGGCTATGAGCTGACGATGAAACAATCGGTGATCGCCGACATTCGTCAGACGACCATGAATCAGACGCTCGAGACCATCACGCGCCGCATCAATGCGCTCGGCCTTACCGAGCCGACGATCGCCTTCACCGGCCGCAGCGACGACGAGATTCTGGTGCAACTTCCCGGCGTGGGAGATCCAACCGCAGCGAAAGAAGTGATACGCGCCGGCGGCCAGCTCCAATTGGTTCGCGTCGTCGAAGGCCCGTTCACCTCGGAAGCCGAAGCGCTCGCGCAGCACGGAGGGATTCTTCCCCCTGGCACGGTAATCGTCCCCGGACGCAGTGACTCGGCCGGTCCCTCGCAGACCACGGGAACCGTCTACTACATCTTGGACAAGGTGCCGGTCGTTACGGGTCAGGACCTGCGCAATGCCGACTCAAGTCCCAGCACAGACAATCCCGGGTCCTACGAAGTGAACTTCAAGCTCTCGACCGCGGCAGCGGGCAAGTTTGGAGCGTTCACGGAGCAGCAGGCCGCGATCGGCGGGCGCATGGCCGTTGTCCTTGATCGTCAGGTTTATGAGGCTGCCGTCATCAAGTCGCGCATCGAAGATTCCGGCCGCATCACTGGAAGCTTCAGCCAGGAATCGGCCCAGGATTTGGCGCTCGTGCTTCGCGCAGGCGCGCTGCCGGCTTCGATCAAGTATCTGGAAGAGCGCACGGTGGGCCCCTCACTCGGCGCCGATTCGATTCGCGAGGGCGTTCGCGCGTCGGTGGGCAGCCTGATCGTGGTGATGATATTCCTCGTCATCTATTACCGGCTGAGCGGTGTCAATGCAGTTGTGGCCCTCGTCCTAAATTTGGTGATCTTGGTTGCGTTCATGGCCTACGTCGGAGCCGTCCTGACGTTGCCGGGCATCGCCGGAGTGATTTTGACCATTGGTATGGGTGTCGATTCCAACGTTCTGGTCTTTGAGCGCATCCGAGAGGAACTGCGCAGCGGCAAGGTCGCTGCTCCAGCGGTGGAAACCGGGTTCGATCGCGCGTTTCTGACGATCATCGATACGCACGTCACAACGGTCGTATCCGCCATCTTCTTGTTTTTGTTCGGGACGGGGCCGGTTCGAGGGTTTGCCGTCACGCTCGTCATCGGATTGATCGCAAACGTATTTACGTCGATCTACGTCTCGCGAGCGATTTTCGATTACCACCTGTCGAAGATGGACCGGCAGGCGGTACTGAGCATTTAGCTGGTTCGCGCGAATCTTGGGCCCCGCGTTTTTTGGCGCTGTCCGGGAACAAACCGGACGGCTACGGTGTCTATCTAACTGGATAGGACTGGGGAATGGAATTTTTCCGCGGCGTCAACGTTAACTGGATGGGGTGGACGAAGTACTTCGTAGCCCTATCTCTATTCTTGCTGGCCGTCGGCTGGTTTTCGGTGTACCGGACCGTGGTCGTGAAACACGGCACGATGTACGGCATCGACTTCCGTGGCGGCACGCTCGTCTACGTCCGGTTCGCCGGCCCCCCTCCCATCGATCAGCTCCGCAAAGGATTGCAACAGGCCGGACTGGCGAACAGCACGATTCAGGGCATCAGCGATACCCAGAGCGTTGGCTCCAAGAACGACATCGTGATCGGTCTCGAACAATCGCAAACCGACGAATCGCTGGACGCGGGCAAGCAGAAAATTCTCGACGTTCTCCGCAGCACATTCGGTGGAGGCGTATCCGGCAAGCCGGACTTCAATTCCGCCACGCCTGCGGACCTGGCTGCCGACCTTACGCGTAAGGATCCGCTTCTGCTCGGAACGAACGCCGGCGATCGTTACACGCAACTCGCCAATCGCCTCACTGCCGCGCGCGATTCCGACCACAGCGGCATCGTAACCAGCTTCGACCAGTTGAAAAATGTGGACGGCGCTACGCCGCCCGTGCTCACTGCGCTCTCGAACGATTACTCGCTTAGCAATTTCGCCATTCGTGACGCCGACATCGTCGGCCCACGCGTCGGGTCGCAGTTGCGCCGCCAGGCCTTGTTCGCAACGCTCTATGCTCTGGGGGGCATGTTGGTGTATATTGCGCTCCGCTTTGAGTGGGTGTACGGGGCCGCAGCCGTCATCGCCGTCTTCCACGACGTGTTGATCACGCTCGGTTTCTTCTCGCTCTTTCATTACGAGATTTCTCTCACGGTGATCGCAGCTTTGCTGACTCTAGTCGGATATTCGATGAACGACACCATCGTGATTTTCGATCGCGTCCGCGAAAATCTCCGGCTGATGAAGCGCGAGCCGTTTCCTGCAATCGTCAACAAGTCGATTAATCAAACGCTTTCCCGCACGATCCTGACGAGCGGATTGACCTTCCTGACCGTCCTCGTGCTCTACATGTTGGGAGGGGAAGTTCTCCGCGCGTTCTCTTTTGCCATGGTAGTAGGAGTTGTGGTAGGAACGTACTCCAGTTTCGGTATCGCAGCCCCTATTGTCGTGGTTTGGAATAAGTATCACGGTGGGCAGGGAACAGCCGTTCGCGCCGGATCCGCAGCCGAAAAGCGCGTGATGGCAGCAGCAAGGAGATAGGCCATGTTTGACCAACTCGTCGTTTCCAGTGCGCATATGGACAAGACGCACAAGCCGTGGACGGTAGCCATGTCGGCGGGCGTTCAGTTTCTGATCGTGGGCATCATGATTCTGATTCCGCTCATCTATACAGAAGCGCTGCCCAAAGGCATGCTGAACACGTTCTTGGTCGCTCCTGCACCGCCGCCTCCGCCTCCGCCGCCGGCCGCTCCGGTCAAGGCCGTCGTGCGGCCCCGGATTATCACGCCGCAGCGGATGGTCGCTCCCACGGTGATCCCGAAGACGGTTCAAGTGATTAAGGACGAGGCGCCGGATGTCGGCGCGGTCGGTGTCGAAGGTGGCGTGGGTGGTGGCGTCCCAGGTGGCGTACTCGGAGGGATTATTGGCGGTGCGGCTCCGCCGCCTCCGCCGAAGCCCACGCAGACCCGCATTCGCGTCGGCGGCAACGTGGCGGCTGCGAAGCTGATCCATCAGGTTCAGCCCGTCTATCCTCAAATCGCGAAGACCGCGCACGTTTCGGGCACCGTGCTGTTGCACGCGATCATCGCGAAGGATGGAACGATTCAACAGCTCGAGTATGTGTCCGGACCGCCTTTGCTGATGCGGGCCGCGATGGATGCGGTGCATGAGTGGCGTTACAATCCCACGCTCCTTAACGGCGAGCCGGTGGAAGTCGACACCACGATTCAGGTTGTGTTTACTCTCGGTGGTTAGGCAGTGCCGGACCCGCTCGCGGGTCCGGTGGGTGGCATGAAAAATCCGACCGGCAGAATCTAGCTGCCGAGATCGATTGGCGGTGACGGAGGAGGATCGAAGGCTATGAACGTACTTTTGGTGAGTTTGCTCGCGATGTTACAGGATCAGGCTCCTGAGGTCGGCTGGGACCTGCTCGCAATGTGGCACAACATGGGAATTCCGGCCAAAATCGTGGTGGGCATCCTGTTCGTTATGTCCGCATGGTCGGTAGGCATCATGATCGACCGGGCGCTGATGTACAGCGCGGCCCGGAAGCAGTCGCGCATCTTCGTCCAGCAGGTGGCCGGTGCGCTCAAGGATAACAAGCTCGATGAAGCGATTTCGATCGCCGAGCGCAACAAGAAGAGCCACATTGCCAAGGTTGTCGCCACGGGTCTTTCGGAGTTTCAGGCGGCCTCGGCGCAGGTGAGCGACGAAGAGGTCATCGAAGCCGCCCGGCGCGGCTTGGAGCGCTCCGTCGCCATCGTGCACGCCGAGATGAAGCGCGGCCTTTCCGGCCTCGCGACGATCGGCTCGACGGCGCCTTTCGTCGGCCTCTTCGGCACGGTCGTCGGCATCATCAACGCGTTCAAGGGCATTGCCAGCTCGAAGGTGACGGGTCTCTCGGCCGTGGCGGGCGGTATTTCGGAAGCGTTGGTGACCACCGCGCTTGGCTTGCTCGTCGCCGTGCCGGCTGTGTGGACCTTCAACTATTTCACGAACCGCGTAGAAGCTTTCGACGTCGAGATGGACAACTCCTCAATGGAGTTGGTCAACTACTTCATCACTCGCCGAGGCGGAAAGAAGTAAGCGATGGCCTACAAGCCCAAAGCACCGCCGGTAATGGCCGCCCCGAACGTCATCCCCATGGCGGACATCATGCTGGTGTTGCTCATCATCTTCATGGTGATCACGCCGATGTTGCAGCATGGCGCTCCCGTGGACATGGCCAAGGCGGAAAACGCGGATAAGATGCCCAACGCCGATCGCGACGACGCCATTATCGTCGCAGTCACGCGCGACGGCAGACTGTTCCTCAGCCCGGGCAATAAGGAGATCGGCTTGGACGCGATCACGGACAACGTCAAAGACCTCGTCACGGGCCGTCTGGACAAGACCGTGTACGTCCGCTCCGATGCCCGCGCCAAATACGGCGACGTCGTCAAGGCGGTTGACGAAGTCCGCGCGGCAGGCGTCGAGAACATCGGCCTTTTGACTGAAAAGATTCAGACCAAGGCCGCGCCGCCTCCGCCGCCGGGCGGCTCGGACTGACGGCACAGCGCATTTGATTTCATAGCGAGTAAGGAGTTTTCCCATGGCAATGGCAGTTGGCGGAAGTAAGGACGGGCCGGTTTCCGATCCGAACGTTGTTCCTCTGATCGACGTGCTCCTCGTCCTGATCATCATCTTCATGGTCATCACGCCGAGGGTACCGACGGGCTTGCCGACCATCGTTCCGCAGCCTCCTCCGCCGAACGAGAAGCAGCAGCCGCCCGACAACCGGACCATCGTCGTGTCGGTTATGCAGGGCAATAAGATCATGATCAACCAGGATCAGAGCAGCTGGGACCAGCTCGGCAGCCGCCTCTTCGACATTTTCAAGGAGCGCGCCGACAAGGTCGCCTTCGTGAAGGGCGATGATGATGTCTCGTTTGCTCAGGTCGCTCGCGCGATCGACATCATGCGCGGCGCTGGAATCGATCACGTTGGTCTCATCACTGCCAAGATCGAGGCGGGGCAGTAGCTCGGGTCGCTCGGCGAGTCTGCCTCTTACTGCCTCGGCCACCGGCCTCTTAAGGAGATAGGGATGCAGCAGAAGCCCCACGTCTTGTTTCTTGTGGCTGTCGTTTTGGCGGCGCTCGCCGCGGGAGCCGGCTGCGATAAGCTGCGCGCGCGCGACAAGCTCAACAAGGGCGTTAACGCTTACAAGAACGCGCAGTTTGACGTCGCCATCGAAGACTTCAAGGAAGCCAAAGAACTCGATCCGACGCTCACCAATGCCCAGCTGTATCTCGCCACTGCTTACGCCAGCCAGTACATTCCCGGCGCGCCGTCCGCAGACAACATCCGCAACGGCGAGCAGGCGATCGCAGAATTCAAGAACATTCTGGATGGCGACCCCAATAACCTGGCCGCCATCGATGGTATCGGCTCCATCCTCTACAACATGGGCGGCAGTCCCTTCGACGCTTCCAAACTCGAAGAATCGAAGACCTACCACCAGAAGCACATTCAGATCAAGCCGGACGATCCCGAGCCCTACTACTGGATCGGCGTGATCGATTGGTCGCTCGCCTTCCGCGCCAATAAGGACATGCGCGACGCCTTCAACAAGACCGCGAAGAAGCCGATCAAGGAAAGCGATCCGATGCCGCCCGCCCTCGCAAAACAGTTTGCGGATAAGTACGGCTCGGTCGTGGACGACGGCGTCTCAAGTCTTCAGACGGCCATGACGAAAAAGTCCGAGTATGACGACGCGATGGCGTATCTGAACCTGCTCTACCGTCAAAAGGCGGACATGGAGGCCACGGCGGACGCCCGCAACACCGACTTGCAACAGGCCGATGACCTCGTCGAGCGAGTCAAGGCCATTAAGCAGAAGAAGGCGAACCTGACTCCGAGCTCGTAGCTTTCGCACATCATCGTCTGTGGTTTTCGTCGGCGGGTCCTCGGGCCCGCCGATTTTCTTTTGAACCTCCCGCTCGCGAATATGCGAAGATGCGTTTTGTGAGGAGTTCCACAGTGGCTCGTTCCGTGAGAATTCTGGCGACCAGCGCTCTGATCGCTGTCCTTGCCGTCGCAGGGGCGCATATTCTGCGGGGCGCGCCTGGATCGTCGTCCAGCCGAGCTGCCGCTCCGCAGGCGGCTCCGCCACCGGCCGATCAGGAGATCCCCGCCGCACAGATGATTGAACCGGATGACTTGGCCAAACAGATTGCAGGCAAGGACAAACCGGTTGTGATATGCGCGGCTCCGCGATTTCTATACGATGGCGCGCATATCCCCGGCGCCCTGTTTCACGGCCCGGCCTCCCGGCCCGAAGGACTCGATGATCTGCGCAAGTGGGCGAAGGATACGCCGCGGGATGCGAACATCGTGCTCTACTGCGGGTGCTGTCCGATGGTAAAGTGCCCAAACGTGCGGCCCGCGCTCGCGGCGTTACGCCAAATGGGTTTCACGCACGTGAAAGTGCTTTCGATTCCGACGAACTTCCACAGCGACTGGATCGAGAAAGACTACCCGGTCGAAAAGAGCCAGTAACGACCGACCTGACTGGCTTGGTTCTTCTTACTTCTCCTGTATGGACTTGAGGTAGCTGGTCAGATTCCTGATGCGCGCGCTCACCTGCGCCTCGTCTGATTTGGTCTCGGCCTTGAAGAGCGCGCCCCACACCGGCATTTCTGCGGGGCCGTGATCCGCCGCCGTAGTTCCGTTCCGCAGCACTGACTCGACGTACGCATCCGGGAACGTTCCTTCGTGCCGCTTCGCGAGCGTGGTCAGATCGGGCGGCGTCGCCGCGAACGCCGACGTTGCGGGCGGAGGTCCGTTTCCCTTTCCGTCATTGCCGTGGCAGACCGCGCAGTTCTCCTTATAGAGACGTATGCCTGTCGTTGGCGCGGCCTTTTTGGTCGGCTTTTGCTGCGCGAGACTTGCGCCCGCAAAGAATCCTGCCAGTGCGCAGAGCGCCGCGGCGCGCCCAATCGCACGTACAGCAATCGCGCGTCTCCCTTTAGGGCTGTTCATAGTCGCTCCGCAGACGGTAGTGCGATCGCAAGCGATTGTCAATGAAGCACGGGTAATGCTGGCCCCGCTGGCCTTTCGAAACGGGTGCCTAAACTCCCGCGCCAGCGGGCACGAACCGCCTAAACGGTTTACAATGGATTATGGACAGGGCGAGCCAACCCATCGCCACCCTTGCTGCGCGGCGCTCGGTCGACCTCCGATTTGCCGAGCTGATCGATAAGGTGCGCCGCAACCGCCCCGGCGACGACGTCGAACTCCTTCGCCGCGCCTACGATTTTGCCGCCGAGCAGCACAGCGCGCAGACGCGCCTCTCCGGCGAGCCGTATCTTTCCCACCCGGTCGAAGTGGCCCACCTGCTCGCGGACATGAAGCTCGATGTGACCTCCCTGTGCGCCGCGCTCCTCCACGATGTCGTCGAAGACACGCGCATTTCGATCGACAAAATCTCCGAGCAGTTCGGCCCCGATGTCGGGCGCATTGTCGAGGGCGTCACCAAGATCAGCAAGCTCGATTTGCTCGCGCCTGAAGATCGCCAGGCTGAAAACGTCCGCAAGATGCTGCTCGCGATGGTGAACGACGTGCGCGTTGTGATGGTCAAGCTTGCGGACCGTCTTCACAACATGCGCACGCTTGAATACCTCGCGCCCGAGCGCCAGCAGCGCATCGCCCGCGAGACGCTCGACATTTACGCGCCCGTCGCCAACCGGCTCGGCATGGGCTTGATTCGCGGAGAGCTCGAAGATCTCGCGTTCCGCTACCTCGAACCGGAATCCTTCTTCGAACTGCAGAAGAAGGTCGCCTCCAAGCAGAAAGTCTTCGACAAGTTCTTGGACGAGGTTCAGGAAGCCATCCGAGAGAAAATGGTCGAGAATGGCATCCCCGCGGAGGTGCAGGGCCGGACCAAGCGGCTCTATTCGCTCCACCTGAAAATCCAGAAGCAGCAGCGCAATCTCGATCAGATCTACGATCTGTTGGCTGTCCGCGTGATCACCGACACGGTGAAGAACTGTTATGCCGCGCTCGGCGTGATCCACCAGATCTGGCGGCCCGTCCCCGGCCGCTTCAAAGACTACATCGCCATGCCCCGGCCCAACCTCTACCAGTCGCTGCACACCACCGTGATTCATTCCGGCCAGCCTTTCGAGGTCCAAATCCGCACGCAGGAGATGCACCGCATCGCTGACCAGGGCGTCGCGGCGCACTGGAAGTACAAAGGCGGCACGGAAGTCGCTTCTACTGCCGATGATCAGCGCATCGTCTGGATGCGCCACCTGATTGAGTGGGTGCAGGAGATGCAGGAGCCGAGTGAGTTTCTCTCCACGCTCCGCGTCGATCTCTATCCGGAGGAAGTTTACACGTTCACGCCGAAAGGCCGCGTGGTCGTCCTGCCGCGCGGTGCAACGCCCGTGGATTTCGCTTACGCGATCCACACGGAAGTTGGCCACCAGTGTTCGGGCGCGAAAGTGAACGGCGAAATGGTTCCCCTGCGCCACGCGCTGGCGAATGGCGACGTCGTCGAAGTCATCACGCAAAAGGGCCACACGCCTTCGCGCGACTGGCTCTCCTTTGTTCGCACCTCCCGCGCCCGCAGCAAGATTCGCCAGTGGATCAATCTCCACGAGCGCGAAGAGGCCACCGACGTCGGCCGCCGCCTGCTTGAAAAGGAAGCGCGCCAGGCTGGCGTCAATCTGAAAAGAATCACGCAGGAAGAATGGCAGCGCGTCGCGTCGGAATACGGAGCGGGGCGCGTCGACGACCTCTACGCGGGCCTTGGCTACGGCAAGTGGTCCGCTCGCCAGGTGCTGGCGAAAGTCTCGGGCCAGCCCCTGCCCGTCGAGGAGCAGCCGCCCAAGCCCGGCACAGTTCCCAAGCGCATGGCTGGCATGGACGAGGCGACGATCCTGGTCAAGGGCCACGACGATTTGATGGTTTACCGCTCCAAGTGCTGTAATCCGATTCCCGGCGACGACGTCATCGGCTACGTCACGCGCGGCCGCGGCATCGCCGTCCACAGCAAGAATTGTCCCAACGTCGAGAATCTGCTCTATGAAGCGGACCGCCGCATCGCCGTCGAATGGGCCGGCTCGACGCAAGCGGAATTCCCCGTCCGCCTGCGCATCTTCACCGAGGATCGCCCCGGCATGCTGGCTGCCATCACCAGCGTCATCAGCGACACGGGCGCGAACATCCGGACTTTCGAAAGCGGCGGCGAAGACAATACGCGCGCACGCATCGATGTCGCGCTCGACGTTCACGACCGCAAGCAGCTCGAACACATCGTCGCCGGCATCAAGCGCATTCCCGGCGTCTTCGATATCGAGCGCGTCTACAACGTATAGTCAGCCCTCGTACCTCTTCCGCCACATCCTCCTTGCGCCCCCAGCGCGAAGCGTAAGATGAAGTCATGGGGGGCATCCTGGCACGCCGTCTTGTTGGCGGCACGCAACGCTCTGCGGCCATCCGCCGCTCCGTCGCGGCGAGCTTGCTGGTCGGCGTGCTGGCACTTTTCGCTGCCGGGTGCCACTCAGTTCCTCCCGTCGATACCAAGCCGCTCGACGCCGCCGGACTGACCTACGACTCGATCAAGCAGCTTCAGGCGCTCGACATCACCACTGCGGAAGTCGCCGAAGTCGCCGCCGCGCGCCAGGGCGGTTTTTCCGACGCGGACTGCATCGCCGTCTTCAAGATCTATCGCGATCGCAAGCAGCCCTTCGATGCGGGAGATGCGATTGCAGGGCTCGTTCGCGCGCAAATGAGCGAAGATACGATTCTTCAGCTCGCGAAGATGAATGAGCTCGGGTTTTCGTCGGGAGAATTTCAGGCGATGCGGCTGGCGGGGCTTTCGGATGCGATCGTGCTGGAGGTGGCGCATCGCCGCGCCGCCAACCAGCCCGTGCTTTCCGGCGCATCGCTCGCGGGACTCCGAAACGTCGGCGTGCATGAAGCGACGCTGCTCGAGCTGGCTCGTCGCGGCGTGCCCGATTCAAAGGCGAGCGCCATCATCGCATACCGCCGCCACGGCGCCACCGACGCCGAAATTCTCAAGCACTTCTCCGGTTCGTAGTTTCGCCAATCGGCAACTCGCGCGCTAGGTGCGACGCTTGCCTGAGCTTTTTCCGTAAAGCGTCACTTTGCCGTCCGCGACGTTCGCGAGGTAGCTTCCCTCGCTGATGAACTGCATCACCTTCTTCCCGGCGCGCGCCATTTTCGCCCAGCGCGACGTGGTCTGCGGGTTCTGCTCGATCGCGCGAATCTCTTTTCCGTCGAAGGTGAAGACAACTTCGCGCAACCGCTTCCGCGAAGTTTTGATGACGGGATAGTGCCTCCCGCTGATCTCCACCTCGCGTGCATCTTGCACCAGCACGCGGCGCCAGACGTCGATGAGCGTTTCTTCGAGGTCAGGCATGCGCGGGGAACAGGATATTTTCGATTGCGACGCGCGACTCGCGGGCGGGATCCCGTTCGATTTTGCTCTCGGTATTAATGATCATCACATTTCTGTGCGCAGCCGAATAAGGCGGCCAGTGCGGGAAGCCAGCGGCACCGGAATATGGCAGCCAATGCGGGGAGCTTTTCGAATCGAAACTGCCCGCGGCGGCGAAGGCGGCCCATGCGCCGCTCACGCGCTCAGCGAGCGGGTAGATGTCCGCGCCGCTTCCGCAAAGTTTCTGCACGAGCGGATCGCCGACATTGTCGAACACAAACGGCATCTCGATCGTGTGCGGTGACCGCAGCCGCCCGTTAAGAACCGGCGTCTCCCACGCGAATTCGTAAACAAACGTCGGAGCTTTTCCCAGAGCGGCCCTGCGCTCGCCGATTTTCGCGGTGTAGGCCACGGTCGGATACGCGCTCGCGATCAGGAAGTAGAGACCAGAGGGATTCTCCTCGGGATAGTCGTTGCGGAATGCGCGGAGAACGCCAAAGGCGTTGTCACCCAAAAGCGTCTTGATGCGCTCCTGCATGCCGTCTTCGTCGAGCGAGAACAGCTTCGGATCGCCCGCCGCGAAGAGAGTCAATTCCGTCCGGTTGAAACCGATCAGCAGCGGAACATCCGCGGAAACATCGGGCGCGACGGGATCGAACGGATTTTGCGGCAGCGATACACCATCCACGGCGGGCGAAAAGCCCTGAACCATGCCGGGGATGAACGCTCCCAGCTTGCGGTTCACCGCGCCCTGGGCGGCCATGATGCGATCGAGAGGAATCGTCTGGAGGTCGGCCATTCGCTCTGGCTTCACGCCCAGCTCGGAGAGGAACATCTCACCGACCATCGTTGCGTGGTCGAGCGCGTTCATCTTTACGCCCGGGCCGCTTTCGATCACCGCGCGATGAAAGAGTCCCTTCGCCGCGGGCATGGCCATGAGCGTCGAGACCTTTTGGCCGCCGCCGGACTCGCCGAAGATCAGCACGCGGCCGGGATCGCCGCCGAACTCGGCGATGTTGTCCCGCACCCAAGCAAGCGCCGCGACGATGTCCAACATGCCGACGTTGCCCGAAGCCTTGTATGCTTCGCCGCCGGCGTGGCGAAGATACGTGTAGCCGAGCGCGCCGAGGCGGTGATTGATCGTCACGACCACGACGTCGCCGCGGCGCGCGAGATTCGTGCCGTCATAGAGCGGAGCGGAACCGGATCCCGAAGTAAACGCGCCGCCGTGAAGCCAGACCATCACAGGCCGCTTGCGATTGTCCTTGAGGCCCGGCGTCCAGACGTTGAGGACGAGGCAGTCTTCGCCCTCGCCAATTCCGGGCGGATTTTCACCGGACGCCAGGAAATCCATTGCGGCGAAAATGCTGGGCGCGCCGGGGATGGTCTGCGGAGCAGAATGTCCATATTGCAGCGCGTCGCGCACGCCGCTCCACGGCTCCGGCTTGACCGGCGGCATGAAGCGATTTCTCCCGGCGGTCGAAGCGCCGTAGGGAACGCTTTTGAATGCGTGAATTCCGGTAGTTGTGGCGCCGCGAACTTTTCCGGCTGTCGCTTCGACGACTGGCTGCGACGTCGCTGTTTGCGCGCCCGCGGCGAAAGCGGTGCTGTGAAATGCTCCGGCGAAGAGTTTATGCATGAGCGCGGCGCCTCCTCCGACGATTGAGTTGCGCAGCAAGGTGCGGCGATTCAGAACGAGATTTGAGTCCGCGAGATCTGCGCGACGTGATTGGGTCATTGGCCACCCCCTGCGTGCATGACAACTGAGAATGGCGGGAAATATACACCACATCGCAAAGATTTGAACGTAGCGCCGGGACCTTTAGCCCGGCAGATCCGGTCGCAGAGAGTGCAAAAGACCCCCCGAAAAATTGTCGAGTAGAAATGACGCTGACCGTTTGTTTTGTGAGAGTTACAGCGAATTCTACTCGGCAGCATTGTCGAGTAGATTTCGAGTTGCCAGAAGTCATGTGTCTCCACGCGGTCATCGACGCCGCCGCCTTGGAAGTCGGATCGGTTCCGTTCGGCGGCATCGCAGAAGATTGACACTTGTTGCGGGCGCCGATTGTTTGTTTTCAGCGGGTTGCACGGGGAAAGAGCTGGTTTTGTTTGACACTTGTTTTGCGGCTGCGGGCGAGAAGAAAGTGCGAGGGGCGCGATTACTTCGCCGCTGGCGTTCCGTCTCGCGTTCTTCGTCGTCATCTCCGTTTGCACCACCGGAGCAGGCTAGCAAAACGGAAGGCGCGATTGTCTTGGACGGAAGTACAGATGAAGTACAAGGCATAGTACCGCGACCTGGTGAGAGAACGTCGGCAGTGCTTTAGGTCACTGTTCGCCTAGCGAGACGAGGAGCTCACCTCTGGGGCCCAAATGGTGATTGAGGAAATCGTAGGCTGACTCCTGGAGCGAAGGTAAACGCCTAATGCTCCGCCCTTTGTACGTTATAGTTTCTTCGGTCGTGTCCGGAATCATTCGGTCCAACCTCGCTCTAATTGCCTCAAATGCCGAGGGCGCATCCATCTTGGTCAACAATTCCGCAGCTCTCGCGCGCAAGAGTGGAGATCCTGAATCCATAATTCGTACGACTTCTGCGATGTTATCCGAGGATTTGTTACCCGCGAGCACACGAAGTGCCTCCGTAGCCGTCAGTGGATCGGGATCGCGAAGCCTGGCTAGGAGCCACTCTCTTGACCCCGGGTGTTCGATTCCGGCGAGAATGTTTAGCGCCCTCCTTCGAATGCTTTCGACACCAGAGCTCAGAAGGCCTGTCAGCACCTCGATCGCGTGCGAGTTCCCCTTTTCGGCAAGGTGCCACGCGGCTCGGAATCTGACTTCCTCATCGCTGTCAGAGAGGTACTGCTCCAAAATCATAGGCCCGCGCTGGGAGCCAAGTCTATCTAACAACCAAGCCAGGTGGACACGTTCGAGGGGCGGCGCATGCTCGATAAATTCGAGGATCTCGGACATCACTGTCTTGTTGTTTCGCTCGTCGAGCAAAATCGAGGCGACCGTGATGCGAAGCTGAGGGTCCAGCCAGGTTCGGAGGAGACCGAGTAGGACTTGGTCGGGGAGAGCACTGGGGTCATCCTCAAGAGCGAGTAAAGCAGCATGGATCCAATCCGATCCTTCGCCCTCTCCGATGCCACGATATGTCTGTAGCAGTTGTGCCGCACGCGTGTCGTGCCGTTCCGCAAAATAGGCGGCGCATCTTGCTTGGGTGAGCGGGTTTTCGCTTCGTGATGCTGTTATGAACGTATCGATGATCCGGGGATCATCAACACGAGATAGTTCAAATACGAGAATATTGTTTAGATCCTCGTCAGGGTCCTGAATTGTCGGTAGCAGTGCTGCTAGGGCCCGTGGATCCCCCACGCGGATAAGCACGCAGAGGGCTCGTGCGCGAAGCGTCTTTGAATCGGACGAAAGGTAACCAAGCGCGGCTTCTGAGGCCTTCCGGTTCGTAACCGGCAGGCAGCGCAAGGCGAGGTCAGAGAGAATGGCATCACCCACGAACGCAAGGCGCTCTAGCCGTTGACTCGTTGCGCCGGGATCAAGCTTTGGTGCTAGATGGAGGAATTCGACATCTTGTAGGACCTCTGCGGCGATGCGGGCGAGTACGGCGGCGTATTCTGTGCTACGGAGCTTGTCAACCCGGGATTCGATCTGTGCCTTGAGACGTCGAATTCGCGTGTCACTCCAGATGTGTAGCATTTCTCCTAGTAATGACTCGACGATTGCCGGAGGGCCCGCGGGCACACCATCGCACAAGATGTCGCAAGCGAGGAGAAGGTCGCGATGAACGAGCCCTTCGTACTGGGACGAGCGCTGATCCCGGACAGCCTCAAGGAACTTCCCCGCCTTCGCGCGCCGTTGCGTGCCCAAATGGCCTGCCGCAAGTAGGAGGACTTCTCGCCAGTACGGGACATGTGCGTATTCGCGTAGGTCGAGCTCTTCGTCTTCCCAGCGACCCGCCAAGAAGTATGCGGCCAGATATTCTGCGAACGTTTGGTGAAGAAATCCGTAGACGTTTCGGCCGTCGCTGTCTGTTCCTTTAGGGAGCAGGAAACCGCTTTGCTCACAGATGTCATCGAGAAGCTTCCGACTAGCCGATTTCGCGTCAATGTCGCTCATCGATTTCAGTCGGCGCATTGACCTCACGAGCTCGTCCATCAACGAGCCTTCGTCAATGAGATCGTCGGTGCGGTCGGCGAGAATATGAAGCGCCAGCGGGGCAAGCCACTCCCGAATGAAAAGTTCGTCAAATTCGACGCCCCGTTGCGCCAGCGGCCAGCTTCTGATCAGGGTTTGCGTGGCTGCGTCGTAGAGTAGCACCCGAGAATCGGGGAGGGCGCGGCCTTGCCATTTGATTAGTGCAATAATCGTCAGAAGCAGGGGGTTCCGAGCCATTCGGAGGATGCTCTTATTGCCCGTAATCGCTTTCACGAGTTGCTGCGTCTCGGTATCTACGTTGATCGTTCCCGGCATTTCGCGGTAGATCGCTCGATACCAGTGCTCCACATACCCCCTGATTTGATCGTCGGAGAGTTCTTTAATCGTGAAATGGCGGAATTGGCCAATGGTCCCGCTGCGCTCGTACCCAACGATCCTAGTGGTGATAACCATGCGGTTCGCTTTGAATACCGGGTCCGAGACAAAATCCTCGATCCGCTCCCTCACTTGAGATCGCAGCGGTGGCTTGCTTACCTCGTCCAGGCCATCAATGAGCAGGATAGCAGTGCCGTCGCGCAGAGCCTGGCTCACCGCAGGCGCGAAGCGGTCCGTTGTTTCGAGCAGGTAGCTTTCGAGGCTCGATGTGCGTCCACTTTCTAAGGCCTCTCCGAATTCGCTCGCGCGAATGAGAACAGGAATAAGGCCCTTGACCCCTTCTCCGGTCAAGCTGTGCTCGCCCTTGGCAATCGCCCACGCCAAGTAACGGCTTACAGTCGATTTGCCGCTGCCTGGATCGCCGCGAAGCACAACGCGAGGCGCGGCGACGAGCTGATCGACCGACACGGGCCCCGACTCGGTCATCGTCCCCCAGGCCGCGTCGGAAATCACGAGATCGAGATCCTGGTGTGAGAACGCAGTTGTGATAGGTAAGGCCCTGCTGTACTCAGCGATAAACGAGCCAGTGGACCATTTGTCGGAAAAGTTTGAGATTATGCTGTCCCAATTGGTGGTGAAGAGTGCGGCTGTCCCGAGAACAATGCTTGATCCTTTCTGCGCGCCAAGAGGATAGTTTAGCCATGATCCTTTGATCTGGCCCAAAAGGAGGGGCGTCCACGTGCCCGCGTCCGGCATTAGATTGAGTGGGATGAAGATGTCCTTCATGTGCATTCCGATCGTTCGGTTTTGAATCTTGGGAGAAATGCCCTGCAGCGGAATCACGTCGAATTTCTCCGCGATTTTCGCCAGGTATGAGGAACGGAGTTCGTCTAGGTCGATGGACGGCATCAGCGCGTGACGGATTTCTTGCAGCAGGCGCGAGACTTCCGCGAATCCCACGGAGTTGGTGAAGAATGGGTGAGCGCGGAAGGCCGGCCTAAGGTAATCGCAAATGAGGGATCTGAGAGCCGCAGCGGCTTCGGTCGTAGGGACGAGTGTATCCGCGAAATCGACGGCTCCCGTAGCCGCTACGCTAGACAGGGCCTCTTCGTCGATGGGATCGCCGAAAATCATGTCCAGCACAGCGTTCAGATTGAGGGCCGACGAGGGATCCCGAACGCATTCTGACAGCACGCGTGCGGCGGCTTGCGAGCTTCGAGAATTATGATTGGCGTCCACGAATTTCTCGACGCCAGCACTGAAGGCCTCGTAGAATGCTTTCTCTAGAGCGGGATCCTTCAGCCAAGGAAAGCG
The DNA here is from genome assembly GCA_035622585.1 of Candidatus Acidiferrum sp. Classification (GTDB taxonomy): domain Bacteria; phylum Acidobacteriota; class Terriglobia; order Acidiferrales; family UBA7541; genus Palsa-295. The sequence goes on along the minus strand of DASPVC010000016.1, from coordinate 655 downwards.
TTCTGCGAGATTTTTCTTCAACCTCGTGCCGGCGGGGCTAATGGTCGCCCTCGTTGCGAGGCGGGACAATGGCTGGGACCAAATCGACTTGGAAGAGAAAAGGGATTGGAGTGCGGGGTGCATTCGCGACACCTTTCGCGGCTACGTCGCAAAGTTCACGGCAGAGTATACGCCCCTCGTTCTTGGCCTCCAAAATCCGTGTTGACTTTTTTTGGCGAACCCGTAGAATAAACATTTGTCTGCAGTCCCTTCCAGCTGGCCTGGGAGTACCTGCTCTTTGACAATCGGATGATACAAGCCAGAACCCGTTTGGTTTGCCTATTTGTCCGCGCAATCGGACAGATAGGAATTTGAGATAATTCCGCTCCAGTGTATGGGGCGGGAGATAACCCTTCGACTTCAACACTGTTGAAGTCTCAGGGAAAAACCGAGCGATTCAACAGTTCGTTCTAGATCACCCCGACTTGTCGGGGCGGTCGGGACATCTCTTCTTCCGCTTAGGCGGAAGGGGAGACTTCCAGTTTCAAACGAGAGTTTGATCCTGGCTCAGAGCGAACGCTGGCGGCGTGCTTAACACATGCAAGTCGAACGGGTGTAGCAATACACTCGTGGCGAACGGGTGCGTAACACGTGGATAACCTTCCTTCAGGTGGGG
>DASPVC010000015.1:0-54995 GCA_035622585.1 Candidatus Acidiferrum sp. | reverse complement strand
TTCTATCGGAGGCTATCCCCCAAGTCAAGGCTTAAATTGCATAACGAGGGTCTGCCTCCAGCGTAAGTAACTCTTCGATAAAATCCAGGGCTTCTCGTGCGGCGGTTTCACCCGACGAAAAGCGTCCGCAGGCTCGGCAACGCGGCGCGCCGCTGCGGGCTTCATGCTGGTAGAATGTGTCTCCCTCGCGCAGGTGTTTTCGAGGGAACCCCATCGATGGTATCGATGCGCAACGCGATCGGAGTTCTCCTGGCAGGTGGCCAGGGAGAGCGCCTATGGCCCCTGACTCGCGACCGCGCCAAGCCCGCCGTCCCCTTTGGGGGCGTCTACCGCATCATTGATCTCACGCTTTCGAATTGCCTCAATAGCGATCTGCGCCGCGTCTTCGTTCTCACACAATACAAGGCGCTGAGCCTGAATCGCCACGTTCGCCGCGGCTGGTCGTCTCTGATGGGTATCGGCGATTTCATCGAAGTTCTTCCCCCGCAGATGCGCGTTTCGCAGCAGTGGTATCAGGGCACGGCCGACGCGGTCTACCAGAACATCTATTCGATCGGCAGCGAGCAGTCGAACTACGTCTTCATTCTTTCCGGCGACCACATCTACAAGATGAACTACCAGCGAATGCTGGAGCAGCACGTCGACGCCGGCGCCGACGTGACGGTCGCAACCATCGAAATGGACGCTGGCGCCGCCACTGGAAAATTCGGCGTCATCGAGACGGATGAGAACTGGCGGGTCGTCGGCTTCGAGGAAAAGCCTCTCAACCCGAAGGCATCGCGCGTCCATCCCGGGAAGTGCAACGCATCGATGGGCGTCTACCTTTTCAATACGCAGCTTCTGGTGCCGATTCTCATTGACGACGCCGAGAACACCGCTTCCTCGCACGACTTCGGCAAGGATATCCTTCCGCGCATCATCGGCAAATACCGCGTCTTCGCCTACAACTTTCGCGACGAAAACAAGAAGGAAACATCCTACTGGCGCGACGTCGGTACGATTGACGCCTACCACGAAGCCAACATGGATCTCGTCTCCGTCACGCCTGTCTTTAATCTCTATGACGAGAGCTGGCCGCTCCATAGCTGGCAGCGGCAGTATCCACCGGCAAAGTTCGTGTTTGCGGATCCAGAACGCATGGGCGTCGCGCTCGATTCCGTCGTGGCGGGTGGCTCGATCATATCGGGAGGCCGCGTTTTCAAATCGGTCCTGGGCTACGACGTGCGTGTGAACAGCTACGCCGACGTCGAGGAGTCAATCATCTTCAATCACGTGAATATCGGCCGCCATTGCCGCATTCGCCGCGCGATCATCGACCGCCACGTCAGTCTGCCGGAGGGTACCGTTATCGGCCACGACCTCGAAGCGGACCGCGCGCGTTATTCCGTTTCCGACGGCGGCATTGTGGTCGTAGTCCGCCCCGAATCCATGATCGAGGAGCCGGAGTAGACGTCGTCATTCTGAGCGGAGCGTCCCGATGCCTTTTCCTTCCTGCCGTCAGGCAGGTCGGGACGCGCAGTCGAAGGATCTCTCTTCGGCGTTTACAATAGGTACGATTCGTTGTGTTTTGTGTCTTGCGTTGAATTTTCTAATTCGGAGAATTCATGTCCACGACAATAGTCGCCGTTCACGGCCGCCAGATTCTCGATTCGCGAGGCAATCCCACCGTTGAAGCCGACGTGCGCCTTGAAAACGGCGCGCTTGGCCGCGCCGCGGTGCCCTCGGGCGCATCGACCGGCGAGCATGAAGCTATCGAGCTGCGCGACGGCGACAAATCGCATTACGTCGGCAAGGGTGTGCTGAAAGCGGTCGGCCACGTCAACGGCGAAATCGCCAAAGCCGTCACAGGAATGGACGCGTCCGACCAGCGCGCGCTCGATCGCCGGATGATCGAAGCCGACGGCACGCCCAACAAATCGAAGCTCGGCGCCAACGCCATCCTCGCCGTCTCGATGGCTGCCGCGCGCGCCGCCGCAGCCGGCGCAGGCCAGCCTTTGTACAAGTATCTCGCGAAATATTCGGGCGATCCCTCCGCGCGCACGCTTCCCGTGCCGATGATGAATATCCTCAATGGCGGGGCGCATGCCGATAATTCGGTGGACCCGCAGGAGTTTATGGTCATGCCCGTCGGCGCTGCGAGCTTTCACGAGGGCCTGCGTTGGGGCGTCGAGGTCTTCCATGCGTTGAAATCCGTGCTGAAGAAGAACGGCTACTCCACCGCCGTCGGCGACGAAGGCGGTTTCGCGCCCAACTTGAAGTCCAACGAAGAGGCTGTCAACCGCGTTCTCGAAGCGATCACCAGCGCCGGATACATGCCCGGAGAACAAATCGCCATCGCGCTCGACCCCGCCGCCAGCGAGTTCTACGACGCGGCGAGCAAGAAATACGTTTTCAAGAAGTCAGACAAGTCCGCGCGCACTTCCGAGCAAATGGCCGAATTCTGGGGTAACTGGGTTCGCCAGTATCCGATCGTTTCTATCGAAGACGGACTTGCCGAAAACGATTGGGATGGCTGGAAGCTCATCACCAAAGAACTCGGCAAGAAGATTCAGCTCGTCGGCGACGACCTGTTCGTGACGAACCCCAAAATTTTCGCGCGCGGCATATCCGAAGGCGTTGCCAACGCGATTTTGATCAAGCTGAATCAGATCGGCAGCGTCACCGAGACCATCGAAGCCGTTGAGATGGCGCGCAAGGCGAACTACGCTGCGGTCATTTCGCACCGCTCGGGCGAAACCGAAGACGCTTTCATCGCCGATCTCGCCGTCGCCATGGGGACAGGCCAGATCAAAACCGGCTCCGCCTCGCGCACCGATCGCATCGCGAAATACAATCAACTCCTCCGCATTGAGGAAGAGCTCGGCTCCTCCGCCCGCTTCCCCGGCCGCTCCGCCCTCGCCCGCGCGTAGGATATCGATTAGCACGTCATCCTGAGCGGAGTGGCCGGACCGGCTCGCTCATACCGTCTTGTGGGACGTCCGGCCACGCAGTCGAAGGATCTCTCTTAGCGGCGCCCCCATCGCGGCGGTGTCATCCCGCCTGCCCTGAAGCGGCCGAAGGGAACCCGGCTTGTCCTGAGAGAAGTCGAAGGGCCGCGTCTTCTGCGGACGGCGGTGAGGGATCTGCTGTCGGTTTGTGCCGAACTTCGGACCCTACCCGGCTGATTACCCTTTCGCCAAAGTCCCATTGCCTCGGTCGTGCGCCGCCCCCACGCTGGTCGAAAGGGAGCGCACCCCATGGCTTCTACACTTTCGACAACCAAGATCATGATGCCGGCATTTGCGCCCGATGAGCAGGGTCATCCCGTCCTGACGAATCACCGCACCCAGAGCGCGACGACGATTAACGGTTGGGCCTCAGCGATTTTCGGCGTCCCGTTCATGCTCGTCGGATTCTTCATTGCTTTCGCCGCGACCAACCATACTCACGGCCGCAAGAACGCGCCTGATTGGTTGATCGGCATCATTGCGGGCGCATTTTTCTTCGGGGGGTTGTTCTTCTTCGCCCACGGCATCCACGGTGTAGTGCGTAAGGCTGCTTATCGCCGCGAAACCGCGCAGCGCCCGAGCGAGCCCTGGCTCTACGATCATCACTGGCGCCGCGAAGGCGTCGCCTTTTCCGCGTTTGACGACATGCTCAAGCGTCTTTTCGCTGCTCTAGTATGGACCACATTTCTTCTGCCCTTCGGCTGGGTCGGTTTGAACGTCCGAGGCGCGTGGCCGTTTCTCGCGGCTGTGATTATTTTCGGATTGGCGGGTTTAGTCTTCTGGTTTCGCTGGGCGCAGATGCTTTTCGATCTGCTGCGCTACGGCAATAGCTTCCTCACCTACGACGAGTTCCCATTTACGCTCGGCAGCACGGTGCGTGCTCGTCTGCGTTCGCCCCATCACGTCTCAGCGATCGACGATCTCACTCTCACTCTTCGCTGTGTGCAAGAGAAATACGTCACCATGGGCACAGGTCAGAACCGTTCGACGAGCGTCGTCTGCTACGAGATCTACAAGGACGTCACGACGTGCGACCGCAATCGCCTCACGGGTTTGGCGGGCAACGACATTCCGATCGAATTCCGCCTGCCGGCGGACCAGCCGGCCACCAACCTCGCCGCCACACCGCCGATCTATTGGGAAATCGAAGCGAAAGGCAAAGCGCACTCCGGCGTCGGCTACGAAGCCGTCTTTCTCGTGCCCGTGTATAAGGTCTCCTGATGGTAGCCTTGGCTCAGCGGAAGAAGCGATTCGCCGTCGGCCTCTCGCTGACATTCTTGCCGGTCATTCTCTGGATTGCGCTCCCTGTAATGCTTTTCGTGAAGCTGGCTCTTTGGGCCCGCATGGACGAGCGCCTCGTCGAGGCCTATTCATTCATCGGTGGTGCGATGTTTCAGTTGGCGGCCATCTACTTCCTCGAAAGCGCCCGCAAGAAGCCTTGGGACTGGCTCTCAATCTGCGCCGTCACAGCTGGAGTTGTGTCTGTTTTCAGCGTGATCGTATTCTTCGGCGCGGCCAGTTTCGTCGCCCTCCAGGGCTGGTGATTCGGTTTTAGTTACGCGGACACTCCCGTCCGTGCCGAATACTTTCCTTCTTCGCGCATCGAACTCCGGTCTATAATCCCGCTCGCTGGGAAGCTCTCGCTTCAGCCGCACGAAAAGGGCTCCCAGGTCGACGGTTAGTCGAGCCTGGGAGATCAGGGGGGAACTTCGATGAAACGCCATTCTGTATTCTTCGCAGCACTGATCGGATTCTTTGCCCTTCCGCTTTTGGCGCAGGCGCCCGCTCCGGCTCCAAGCACCGCCGATGCGATCCGTCAGACCTACAACATAGTCAAAAATAATCTCCTCAAAGCCGCCGACAAAATGCCCGACGACGCCTACGATTTCAAACCGACTCCCGAGCAGCGCAGCTTTGGCGGATGGATCGCTCACGTGGCCGACGCTCAGACCGCTGGCTGTTCGCGCGTCCTCGGCGCGCCGAAGACTCCTGGCGCCGGATCGAAAACGACCAAGGCTGATCTCGTCGCCGCGCTGAAAGATTCCTTCGACACCTGCGACGCCGCCTACGCCGGTCTCACGGACGCGAATTCGAGCGACACCGTGCAGAGCTTCCGCGGGCCTACAACACGCCTCGCCTCGCTCGCGGGCAACATGGCGCACGATAACGAATGCTACGGCGCCATTGCTGTCTATCTGCGCCTTAAGGGTATCGTCCCGCCCTCGAGCGAACCGCGCCGGTAACGCGGCCGTGTCGGCGGACTAACGCTAAACTTTGAGCCGATAGCGCCGATACGGCAGGAGTCCCTCATGGCTTCGCTCAAGCAGGACGCGCTCGACTATCACCGTACTGGTCGCAAGGGCAAACTGGAGGTCGTCCCGACCAAGCCGTGCCGCACGCAGGCGGACCTGAGCCTCGCCTACACGCCCGGCGTCGCAGAGCCTTGCCGCGAAATCGCCAAGTCGCCCGAGCTGAGTTTCGAGTACACCGCGCGCGGCAATTTGATCGCCGTGGTCTCCAACGGCACGCGCGTTCTGGGCCTCGGCAATATTGGGCCGCTCGCGGGCAAGCCCGTCATGGAAGGCAAAGCCGTGCTCTTCAAACGCTTTGGCGACGTGGACGTTTTCGATCTGGAAGTGAACTCCGAGAAGCCCGAAGACGTCATCAAATTCTGCCAGCTTCTCGAACCGACCGTCGGCGGCATCAATCTCGAAGACATCAAAACGCCGGATTGCTTCCTCATCGAAGAGACTCTGCGCAGCACCCTTTCAATTCCCGTGATGCATGATGATCAGCACGGAACTGCCATGGTCTCCGGAGCTGCATTGCTCGGCGCGCTCGAAATCGTGGGCAAGGAGATTGAAAAGGTGCGCGTGGTCTTCGTCGGCGCGGGAGCGGCGGGTCTTGCCGGTGCCGCGCACTATCTCCGCCTGGGCGTGCGGCCCGAGCGTTTGCTGATGGTGGACACCAAAGGCGTGATCTACGCGGGCCGCGCCGAGGGCATGACTCCGTACAAAGCGCGGTTCGCGCGAGAGACGAACCTGCGCACTTTGCCGGACGCATTGCGCGGAGCCGACGTGGTCGTGGGCCTCTCCGCGAAGGGCACGATCGCGCCGGACATGCTAAAGCTCATGGCGCCCCGCCCCATCGTGTTTGCGCTGGCCAATCCCGATCCGGAAATTACGCCGGAGGATGCGCGGACCGCTCGCATCGATCTCATCATAGCCACGGGGCGCTCCGACTATCCCAATCAGGTGAACAACGTCCTCGGGTTTCCGTTCGTATTCCGCGGGGCGCTGGATGTTCGCGCCAGGGCGGTCAACGAGGAAATGAAGCTCGCGGTCACGCACGCCTTGGCGGCCCTGGCGAAGGAGCCGGTGCCGGATTCGGTCTGTCAGGCCTACGGCGTGAAGAAAATCGAGTTCGGCCCCGACTACATCGTCCCCAAGCCCTTTGATCCGCGTGCGCTGGTCTGGGTGGCTTCGGCTGTCGCAAGAGCGGCGATGGACTCCGGCGTCGCGCGCCAGCCGGTCGATCTCGCCGAATACCGCAACCGCCTCGCGCAACTCTCAGAGCGTCTTGGGTCTCCCGGCTCGCCTCTGCGTCCGTGAGCACCCTCGCGTACATCATGTTGCGTCTGCGGAGTCCGGCTGCTTCGGTCTCCGCAGATAGACAAACCAATACACCAAACCCACCATCACCGAGCCGCCAAATATGTTCCCCAGCGTGACCGCCGCCAGATTTCGCAGCATTCCCATCCACGTAATCGTCGCATACGACGACGCCGAATCGTGGATCAGATTCCAGTAATCGGGCCGCGCGCACATCTTGATCAGATGACCTGCCGGAAGGAAGTACATGTTCGCGACGCTGTGTTCGAATCCGCAGGCCACGAATGCACTGATTGGAAAAAGGATCGAGAGAATCTTGTCGGTTGTCGTCCGCGCGCTGAAGCACAGCCACACGGCTAGGCAAACCAGCGCGTTGCACAGAATTCCCAGCGTCACTGCTTGAACAAACCCGAGGTTGCACTTCGTCTGCGCGATGCTAAGCGCGGTCTTGCCCACCGCTCCGGCGCCGAACGTATATTGCCTGCCCACGAAGACCAGCACCGCCGTCGCCACCGCACCGATGAAGTTCCCGATGTAAACGATCACCCAGCTTCGCAATAGCTGCCCGGTGGACACTCTGTTGCTCGCCCACGCCATCACGATCAGGTTGTTCCCGGTGAAAAGCTCAGCGCCAGAAACAACCATGAGAATTAGGCCCAGGCAGAAGGTCAGTCCTCCCAGCAGCCGGTTCACAGCGTAGGGAAGCGGCGAGGCCATGGCCACTGTGGCGAAGACCGCTCCGAGCGCGATGAATGCCCCCGCCAGAATCGCCAGCGCCAGCATCGTTGCCCAATCGAGCGACGCCTTCTTTGCGCCGACGCTCTCGGCCCGCTCCGCCATTTCCGGCGGCAACCACGCGTCAATCCGAATGTTCGTATCCATGAGCGATATGCCCTTGCAGCGACCGCCTTCAGGCGGGCATCCGGTTCTCGCGCCACAGGCACTCCTGCCTGCGCCTGATTTCGCAACCTGCTGTCTCGGACTCGATTCTCACGTCGGTCCGCGCTGCCACACGACAGCCGATACCCTCTCGAAACGCTATCACCCGGCGCTCACCCGCAATTCGCGCTCCATAGTGAGCTGTGTTCCACTTCGGCACCAGGGTAGGAATAGAGTCATCTGACATAAACGGATTCGTGTGACCCATCGCGCCAAAGGGCCCAAGTCGTACGATGGCCGACGATTCAGTCTGAGGGTGTAAACCTGAAGCCGGCTCCCGTTGCGTTGAACCTTCTTACTTATGAACTGAAGATGCTTTTGATTGAACTCCCGCTGGAATGCCTCGCTGTACTTCCAATCAGCTGGCCGCGGTGACCTATCACGGCACGAATCGCAATACTGAGCCTTGAACTTGGCGAAGGCGGAGTCCAGATCCCTTGCCTCCACGTGATAGTCGTGAAGTGCGCAGTGCACGACCTTGGAACCCGCCGTTTCGATGCCAAAAAGAGCCTTAATTTGAAGCGCGATCAGTCCCGTTGCACCCCTGCTTACCACTGCATGCTCACACGCCTTCAGGACGCGGGCGGGCTATTGCAATACGCGCGGCCCACTGCCGGGCTCGGACACCCGCACGAGACCGTGAGTCGTTTACACCAACAACTCCCTTGCATCGCCTTCCCCTCGTGCTAACGTAATTCGTGATGATGCGATATTCAGAGCTCAGACGTACTGACAGTTCGAACGCAACGGGTGCTATTCCGCGGCGATACCTGTCCTCTGGCCACACTTGCCCAGGGGCCAGTTCGGCGGTTTCAGGCCGGGCAAAGGAGGCGTTACGCCGTCTTGATTCGTGCGTTTCTACTCGACAATGCTGTCGAGTAGAAATCGGCGATTCGGCCAGAATCGCCGTCCCGAGCGACCAACGGGAGCCGAGGGACCTCCCTAACTACCGCGCCGCTTGCAAATCTACTCGACAATGCTGTCGAGTAGAAATCGCTGTAACTCATTCAAAACAAACGATCGGTGTCTCGGCTACTCGACAATGGATCGAGGGGGTCCGTGCACGCCATGGCTAAGCGACCGCGACCGATTGTGCTCACCGTCCTTGACGGCTGGGGCTACCGCGCTGAGACCAAAGGCAATGCCATCGCGCTCGCGTCCAAGCTGACGATGCGACAAGCATCGTCATCCCGAGCGACCAACGGGAGCCGAGGGACCTCTCTTGCCGCCGCGTGGGGGAATGATGAGTAAGCGACCGCGCCCCATCGTCCTCACCGTCCTCGACGGATGGGGCTACCGCGCCGAGACCAAGGGCAATGCCATCGCGCTCGCGCGCAAGCCCAATTACGATCGCCTACTCAAGGAATTTCCCAATACGCTGATTCACACGTCTGGGCCCTACGTCGGCCTCCCCGAAGGGCAGATGGGCAATAGCGAAGTCGGCCACCTCAACATGGGCGCCGGCCGCATCGTTCAAATGGACATCACGCGGGTCGATCAACTCATCCTCAGCGGCGGATTTTTCCGCCAGCCCCTGTTGCTCGAAGCGATGGAGCGCGGCCGCACGCGGCAGCTCCATCTCCTTGGCCTGCTCAGCGACGGCGGCGTTCACTCGCACATCGAGCATCTCTTTGCGCTGCTGCGCATGGCGCGCGAGAACAAAGTCGAAAAAGTCTTTGTCCACTGCTTCATGGACGGCCGCGACACTCCGCCCGAAAGCGGCATCGGCTATCTCCGTCGGCTCGAACAGAAAATGCGCGAGTTCGGCGTCGGGCAGATCGCCACCGTGATCGGCCGCTACTACGCGATGGACCGCGACAACCGCTGGGAGCGCGTCGAGAGAGCCTACCGCGCGATGGTTCACGGCGACGCCGAAGCAAAGTTCGCGGATCCAATCGCGGCGATTCGCGCGAGTTACGAAAAAGGCGTCACCGACGAATTCGTCGTCCCTGCCGTCATTACGACGCAGCCCGCACCTGGGAAACCCGCCGAGCCGCGCGGCCTGATTCGCGATGATGATGCCGTGATCTTCTACAATTTCCGCGCGGACCGCGCCCGGCAGATGACGAAGGCCCTGATGGAGCCTGACTTCAAGGGATTCACCGATGCCACCCGCCCGAGGAATCTCGTTTACGTCGCGATGACGCAATACGAGAAGACTTGGCCGTGGCTGCGCTACATCCTCGCGCCGGAAAAACTCGAGCACATTCTCGCCAACGTTTTTGCCGAGGTGCAATTCAAGAACTTGCGCTGCGCCGAGACGGAGAAATATGCGCACGTCACCTACTTTTTCAATGGTGGCGTGGAGAAGCCCTTCGCGGGCGAGGAACGCATCCTGGTCCCTTCGCCAAAAGTTCCCACGTACGATCTCAAGCCGGAAATGTCCGCCGCCGGCGTCGCCGACGCCGTGATTCACGCGATCGAAAAGGGCGATTTCGACGCCATCATCATGAACTTCGCCAATGCGGACATGGTCGGCCATTCCGGCAAACTCGAAGCCGCGATCAAGGCCGTCGAAACGGTGGATGAGTGCCTCGGCCGCATCTATCAGTCGCTTCGCCCGCGCGGCGGCGCATGGATCATCACCGCCGATCACGGCAACGCGGAAACCATGATCGATCCGGTCACCGGCGGGCCTCACACCTATCACACAACCAACCCGGTCCCGTTCATTCTGATCACCGAAGACGGACGAACGCATTTGCAGACGGGCGGCTCGCTTCGAGATGTCGCGCCCACTCTGCTCGGCGTCCTCGGCATTCCTGAGCCTCGCGAAATGACCGGTCGCGATTTGCGCACCAACCGTACATAGGAACCTCAACTTCGATAAGATGTTCGAGGGGGAATGTTATGGGCGTAGCTGCGCAGGAAGAACTCAACGTCTATGAGTCTGCTGAGGCGCGCTTCGAACTGGCAGCCGCGAGGCTGGGACTGGAGCACGGCCTCTATCAGTACATGAAGTATCCCGAAAGGGAGATCACGGTTTACATTCCGGTGTCGCTCGATACCGGCGAGATCGCCGTTTTCACAGGCTACCGCGTCCTGCACTCCACGGTTCGCGGGCCGGGCAAAGGCGGCATCCGCTTCGCGCCGAACGTCTCGCTCGATGAAGTGCGCGCGCTGGCCGCTTGGATGACGTGGAAGTGCGCGGTCGTCAACATTCCGTTCGGCGGCGCGAAGGGCGGAGTGATTTGCAATCCCGCGAATCTCTCGAAGTCGGAACTGGAGCGCGTCACTCGCCGCTACACGGCGTCTTTGCTTGACTGGTTCGGCCCCGAGCGCGACATCCCCGCGCCGGACATCGGCACCAACGACCAGATCATGGCCTGGGTGATGGACACGTACTCGATGCACGCTCGACAGGCTATGACAGCCGTCGTCACCGGCAAGCCTCTCGATCTCGGAGGGTCGCAGGGGCGCAAGGAAGCCACGGGCCGCGGCCTGATGATCTGCTGCAACAAAGCCACCGCGAAGCTCGGCATGAAGCGTGAGGGCTGCCGCGTGATCATTCAGGGATTTGGTAACGTCGGCTCGGAAGGCTCGCGATTGATGCATGAGGCCGGATACAAAATCGTCGGAGCTGCCGACATTCACGGCGGCCTTTACAACGAGAAAGGCCTCGATGTTCCGAAGCTTTACGACTGGGTTTACAGACAGCGGCAACCATTGCCGGAATTTCCCGGCGGCGGAGAGAAACTGAGCTCGCAGGAAGTCCTCTTCCGGCCGTGCGACATTCTCGTGCCTGCCGCCACCGAAAACCAGATTACCTCGCAGAACGCACATCGCGTCGATTGCAAGATTCTCTGCGAAGGAGCCAACGGCCCTACGACGTCTCATGCCGATCCAGTGATCGAGAAGAAGGGAATTTTCATCATCCCCGATATTCTCGGCAACGCCGGCGGCGTCACCGTCAGTTACCTCGAATGGGTGCAGGATCGCCAGGGCTTCTTCTGGCGCGAGAGGGAAGTGAACGAGCACTTGCAGGATGTGATGGAGCAGGCCTTTGATGATGTTGTCCGTTACGCCGAAACGCACCGTGTCAATAACCGCATTGCCGCCTACATCGTGGCCATCGATCGGGTCGCACGAGCCTTGAAATTGCGCGGCTTTTACGCGTAAACTACGCCGCCTCAGCAGCCGCGGAGGTGCCTGTGCAGCCGGACTCGATTTCCCACGGGGCGGTAAAGACCGAAGCGCAACATCGCAGCGATATTTGCACCGTCGGCCGTTGGATTCACGACCGCGGCTTCGTCGCGTCAACTGACGGCAACATCTCCGTCCGGCTCGGCGCCGACCGCATCCTCATGAGTCCCACCTGCATGAGCAAGGGCATGATGACGCCGGACGACCTGGTCATTATCGATTTCGAGGGCCGCAGGGTCGGTGGCACGCGGAAGCCGTCCTCGGAACTCGCCATGCATTTGCTGATCTACGGGCTGCGTCCCGATGTGAACGCGATTTGCCACGCGCATCCGCCGACTGCGACGGGCTTCGCCGCCGCGGGGAGCGCGCTCGACAAGCCGATCCTGTGCGAGCTGGTGATCGGGCTTGGCACGATTCCTGTGGCGCGCTACGGGACTCCGGGAACTTCGGAATTGACCGCGGCGCTCGAGCCGCTGGTGCGCGGCCACGAATCCATCCTGATGGCCAACCACGGCGTCGTCACGTACGGCCCGGATCTTCTGACCGCATTCCTGCGCATGGAAACCACCGAACATTTCGCGCGCGTGTCGCTTGTGACAGAACTTCTCGGCAAGCAGGTTCTGTTGTCAGGAGGGGACGTGGAGAAATTGGTGGCGGCGCGGGCCCGCTATGCCGCCGGCGCCCAGTCGGCCGTTCCGGTTCCGGCTGACGATCTCGCCACCGCGGCCGCTGGCGCCACCGAGCGTGTCACGCTCACCCGCAGCGAACTCGATGCATTGATCGACGAGGCCATCCGCCGCGACCGCTCCATACGCTGAAGCCCGGCGCGAGAAAGCAACGCCGGGCTCCGTGGTATTGCGTTCCGGTTTTGAGGCTACTGCGCGATGGAAACGTAGCGCATCTTGCCGCCGAAGTGAATCTCCGTCACCTTCTCGCCGATGGTCACGATGTTCGTGTAGCGCGCCTTGCTGGTTTCGTCCTTCCATTGAACGGGTGCTTCGGCGACCACCTTGCCGTTTTGCGCGAGCGTGACTTTCGTGTCGTCCGCGGTCACCGTGTACATTCCGGGCTTGATTTCTTTGCCGCCCAGAGAAACTGCGGTGAGAATATCCATTGTTGCGGACGTCGGCTTGGAGCCGTTTCCAGCAACGGCGCGCGCGGCCAGCGGCATCGCCAGCGCGAGCGCAACGAGAATTGGCGCGACTGCATTCACTCCACGGCGTGACATCTTTGTTTCCTCCTTGTTGCTTGAGTCGGATTCACCGCTTGCACGCCGTTAGACGTAAATCGGTTCGCGAGGAAAGCAAAATCGCGCACAGTCTCGAAGAAATTTATCAGAGAGAAATATTTCACTGTGTCAAACAAGCATCGACCAAATTGGACTGGCCGCAATTTGCTTGCGGGGAATCGCAAATTCGTGGAAGTGCATCGCATTGAGAAGTTCTTTGCAGGTCTTTCGGCCACCATGCGCGTATCAATTTGCGATTCGGTTCGCGAGTGCGATTTGCGCGCCATGGCGAATTCGCGCGGGAATATCCGAATTTTCGTATGCGAGCGTTCCATTCTGGCCGGGCATTCGCGTGCGCTGCCGCAGCGCGCTCGCGTTGACACCCTTGGCACCCTAACCGATAATCGCTGGACATGATTGGCTCGCTCCGCGGCAAGCTGATTGAAAAGCGTCCCAACCAGGTTCTCGTCGACGTGGGTGGCGTCGGATACCAGGTGCAGGTTCCGCTCTCGACGTTCGCGGTTCTTGGCCCGCTGCACGATGAAATCACGCTCCTGATTCACACGCACGTGCGCGAGGATCAACTCGCGCTTTACGGCTTTTTGACCGCGCGCGAAAAGCACTGCTTCGAGTTGCTGATTTCCGCGTCCGGTGTAGGCCCGTCGCTCGCGCTGAAGATTCTCTCGGGCATGGGCATCGAGGAACTCGTCCCCGCGATTCGCAAAGGCGACGTGGCGCAACTGGTGCTGATTCCGGGAGTCGGAAAGAAGACGGCGGAGCGCATCGTCCTCGAATTACGCGACAAGCTTGCCGCCGTGGAGGTCGAGGAGAAGGGAAAACCGGCCACGCGCTCGCAACTGGAATCCGACGTTGCTTCCGCGCTTGTGAACCTGGGCTACGATGGGCGCGCGGCCGAACGCGCGATCGAAAAGGCTCGCGCGGCCGCCGGCGCAGACTTCGAAAAACTCCTGCGCGCGTCGCTGCAGATTTTGAGCGGTGCAAGCGCGCAGCAGGCAGCCCGAGCGGCGCACGCGGAATGATTAGCGGGAGCAAGCGGCCGTACGAGGCATAGATGCCAGAAGCACGACGCATGAAGGAAGGCGGGAACCGTATCGTCTCCGGGCGGGCGTTTGACGAAGACGCGCGCATCGAGGCGAGCGTCCGCCCGGCGAGCTTCAGCGGCTACATCGGCCAGGACCGCGTGAAGGAGAATCTGCAGATCGCGGTGGAGGCGGCGCGGGCGCGCGGCGAGGCGCTCGACCACGTCCTGCTGTACGGCCCGCCGGGCCTCGGCAAGACCACGCTCGCGCAGATTCTTGCCAACGAAATGGGCTCGGCGATCAAGATCAGCTCTGGGCCGCTGCTCGAGCGGAAAGGCGACCTCACGGCGGTGCTCACCGCGCTCGATCCGAGGGACTTTTTCTTCCTGGACGAGATTCATCGGCTGATGCCCGCACTCGAAGAAATCCTCTATCCGGCGATGGAGGATTTTCGCGTGGACCTGATCATAGGACAGGGACCGGGAGCGCGGGTGCATCCCTATCAACTGAATCAGTTCACGCTGATTGGCGCGACCACACGCGCGGGTCTGATCATGGCGCCGCTGCGGTCGCGGTTCGGGATCGTGCACCGGCTCGAGTTCTACACGCCAGACGATCTGGAAAAAATCATTACGCGCTCGGCGAAGATTCTCGGCATCACGATCGACAAAGATGGCGCGGGCGAGATCGCGCGGCGGAGCCGTGGGACTCCGCGCGTGGCGAACCGGCTGCTGCGGCGCGTCCGCGACTACGCCGAAGTGCGCGCGAAGGGGCACATCGCGCTCGGCGTCGCACGCGATGCGCTGGCGATGCTCGGCGTAGACGAGCACGGCCTCGACGATACCGACCGCAATCTGCTGCTGACGATCATCCAGAAGTATTCCGGCGGGCCGGTGGGACTCAACACGATTGCCGCTTCGCTCAGCGAAGAGGAAGACGCCATCGAGGAAATCTACGAGCCGTACCTGATGCAACTTGGTTTGCTCGACCGCACGCAGCGCGGCCGCGTCGCCACCGCTCTCGCGTACAAGCATTTCGGCCTGCCCGAGCCCGGTCGCTCCACTCCGCCTAAGGACGGCCAGTCCGGCCTCTTCTCGTAGCGTTTTCGCAGCTTCAGCGACACTTCAATTCGAATCGCAGCGTCACTTCCGCGGGCTTTCCCGATAGGCCCGCAGGATCGAATTGCCACGCTTTGACGGCTTCGACGGCGGAGAGTGCAAGAATCGGATGACCCGAAATAGTCTCTACACTTTTCACGGCACCCGTTTGCGGGTCTGCGATGACTCTAAGACGCACGTCACCGTATACATTTGCCACCTGCGCGACGCGTGAAATCCTTGGTGCCACGTACTTGGTGAGGTGCAACGAAGATGCGTCGAGCAGGGTCACGACAGCCGGGTCGTATGGTTGTGGCAGGCCACCGTAGTCCCTCAATTGCCAAGCCAAGTAGTTGTTGCAATCTTGGTCCCCGCATTTGCTGCCAGCGTAGGCGGTCTGGTATTTGCCGGACTTTAGATCAGGCAGGAGTTTTGTGCCGAGATCTTCCATCGATTTTTCCTGCTCGGGTGTAAGCGAGTTGAAAGAAAAGCTCTTTCCGAAAGCCTTCTCAAAGACATGATAGTTCGTGTCCCACAGGTCTGAGACTTCGGGATTCGATTGCCTTAGAGCCTCCTCATCCACTTCGACAGGATAGGGAAAGTCGAACTCGCGTTCCCTGGCCCCGCACTTCGCCACTATTGTTTCAGTCGCCGAGTCCGAGGGGTCCCCGCCGTACTTTGGGGCCGCGGCCTTGAGCGCGGCGTCAACGCTTTCGGATGTAAACGCGCAGAGGTCTCGTCCCGCGATTTTCCGGACAGATGTATGCGGGAACACACGTTCCGTCGCCCGTACGATTAAGCCGGGACAGAAGTCGTTAAGTTGGGAAATGCGAATCACGCGAACATCCTTTCCCTGCGGAGCAACGTCGAGAATCTGGTCAGACCAACCCGGAAGGTAGTCCGAAAAGTAGAACCTCGCGACATAAAAGGACTGAAGCGTGTCTTCACGGTGGGAACTCGCACTTGCCCGTTCAAACCAGAAGGCTCCGAAGCCGAGCAGAACAATGGCAACCAGCAGGCGATTCCGATGCATACTCGATCATTCGCAGTACCAATCGATTTATTTACTGCCCCATTATAACGGCCTTGAAGCGGCGAGAGGCACGCTTCGCCGCTGCTTTACCTCAACGGCAACATCGGCTTCGCCGCAAGTGAGTTCCCGCTCGACACTGGCAGTCCGAAATTTCGCACAGGTTCGTGATTGTATTGCAATTGCGCGCGATTAACTTTTTACGCTGGGGCCGTTTCAGACTCCGGCCAAACCGCGGTGACCAGCAAGCCCACGGCGATGCCGACCGAGATTTCGATGAAGCGGTGAATGGCGACGATCCAGGCGGGCGCGGTGCGCGCGATCATCATCACGACAATCAGTGTGATGCCGGCGTAGCGGTACGCACCTCGGCCGACTCCCAGAAACGCGCAGAGCACTCCCATCGCGAATACGCCCGCGCCAAATGCAGCTAAACTTTGGTCCATATAGGTTGAAAGCAGCGCACCGGTCGCCGCGCCAAAGGCGGTTCCAATCAGGCGCTCCTTCGATATCGTCCAAGCGGCGCCCAGCGTTGACTGCATCACGATGATCGTCGCGATGCCAGCCCAGTACGCTTCCGGCAAGCGAAACAACCTTGCAAACAGCATCGACGCCACAGTTGCGACGGTCGTTCGCGCGGCATCTACCAGATCCTTTTGGTCCAGGTGCAGCCACTCCCGCCTTTTCGCGTCCGCCACAGTCGCCTCCCACGCGCCACGATTCCGCTCGTTTTGCGAAGTGAACTATCACCTGTTGCGCGCCATTCGACAAGTCCGCTGGCGGGCGTGCTAGACTCCGGCGGATCAGGATTTCGAACGCGAATGCCGCGATGCGAATCCAACGCCGCCGTGGCGCCGCGGAGGCGTGGGCATCATGAGGAGACGAGCATGAGATTCATGCGCACGATTGGCTATCTGGCATTGTTTATGGCGGTCCTTTCGGCGACGCCGGCAAAAGCAGCTTCTGCCAGACAAGCCGGTGAGGGCGACTGTGGGTCCATCAAGACTTCGATGGGGGAGGCAAAGTTCAGCGGCCAAATTTCCCGATCGTCTGCGGCTAATTCGTTTGAGGTGACGGCGGGGAAAGAGAGCGCGGCAGTGGACTATGACCCCTCGGTGCTGGTCTGCGAGGACGGGCGGCCCGTCTCGACGAACGCGCTCGTGGCGGGCGCGACCGTAGTCGTGTACGGGACGGTGAAGCGCGAGGGCAATGCGTTCCGCATGACAGCGACGAAGATCGTAGTGGCCGGACCGCCTCAGGAAAGCCCGCGCGCGAGCGTACCGGGCGACGCCATGACCGGCGTGAGCTCCACGAGCAAGGCGGGGATCGAACAGAAGGGACGCCAAGTGCCGGGCGCGATTTCATGCAATTCGCTCGAGTTCGGAGTCAGTGTGAAGGATGTAGCCACGAGCCGCGCGTCGGGCAGGTCGCCGGTCACGGGCATTACCTGCCGAATGCCTGCGAATCAAACGGCGATGGAGTTGACGGAAAACGCTCTGAGCGGGAAGAGAATGGGGGACGTCACGCTCAATTCCCAGAACTTGCTCGTTGCCACGCTGACGAATGCGGGGCTTGCCAGCGTCGTCTTCACGGCGGAAGGCGGGGCGCAAGTGGTGGACGTGACTTTCGACTACGAGCGCGCCGAAGTAGAGCACGTGCCGAGCGGGATGCGAGTGACGTTCTAGCGCACCGACATGCGCAGGCTCGCGACGCGTGAACGTGTCCGGGATTCGAGAATCGTCTTCCGCCGATGAAGACTGTCTATTTGTCTCTGGGATCGAACATGGGAGATCGCGCGCGGAACATCGCGCGGGCGATCGAGGAGCTTGCGGCGCGCGGCGTGCGCGTGACGCGGCAGTCGTCGCTTTACGAGACGGAGCCGATGGACGTGCGCGGCGGCTGGTTTCTGAACTGCGTGGTCGAAGCTGAGACGGATATGATGCCGCGGCAGTTGATGAACGCGCTGCTTGCGATCGAACGCTCGCTAGGCCGGCGGCGCGAGCCCCGATCGGACGGACTCAAAGAGTCGCGCACGATCGATATCGACATATTGCTCTTCGGTGCGAGCGTGGTGCGCGCGCCGGAGCTGGAGATTCCGCACCCGCGAATCGCGGAGAGGCGATTCGTGCTCGTCCCGTTCGCTGAGATCGCCGGCGGCGTACAGCATCCTGTCTTCAAGAAAACGATCTCAGAGCTTCTCGCTGGCACGCCCGACCGAAGCCAGGTACGAAAATTTGCCCCAGAACGCAGCTGCTAGCGAACCATCGGGCTGCGGTCGTCGCCGTGCAGCACGCGAAGATAGTGCAGCGTGAGCGGCTTGGGCGCGAGCGCCGCCAGTTGAATCTCCGACAGCTGGCCGACAGACTGCTTGCGCCATTCGTACACACCCGGTTCGGATTCCTGCTCGATGTGTCCCGTGATCGGCCGCAGGAAATCGCGAGCGTCGTCGAGCGAGGCCGTTTCACGCACGGCGGGGCGCGTCATCGCCTCGACAACGTAGCTGCGCAGCAGCTTTGGCCAATAGGCATCGAAGAGCGCGGATGAGGCGAAGATGTCGCTCCATGCGACTTCATCGCCAAAGGCTGCGACGACGCCGACAACATGCTCGCCCTTGAGACCAGACGTGGCGCGATCAAAGCGACGCCTGAGCTCTTCGGTGACGCTCTCAACCGACGCACCGATGGGCGAAGATTTGTAGATTCGTTGATAAGACTGGGTGCCCGCCGCGGCAATCGCGCCAGAAAGCGCTTGGGGAGAGATCGGGGCTTGGGCTGCCTCTACGGTCACAGACTGTGACGCGCTGCCGACGGCTGAGCCATTTCCGCTGCCTACTGATTGGGCTTCACCACGCACCGCGGCCCAGACTTGCGTTTGATCTTGCGCGACCGCGGCTTTTTCCCGGACGCTCGGGTGAACCATAAGATTCGCGGCAGAGAACTGGTCGGACGCGCCCGTCCAGCGGCCGTGCTCGACGCAGAAGACATCGAGAGGCAGCGGCGCAGCGCCGATGGGCACGATGCGGTCTTTGCCGATGATGCGGTCCTGCTTGCCGCCGGAAACGACTTCGCCGGCCAGCAACAGAAGCGGCCGCTTGCCGCGGTTGACGAGAACGAGCTGATTGACTTGCGGGCCGGTCGAGAAACCCGGCGGCACGCGTCCATCGCGCGTCCGCCGGAGATAGTCACCTTGCTCGGAGACGACTGCATCGCCGCTCGAGAGGGCTTCGTCGAGCGTCGCGAAGTCGCTTGTGTCCGCATCCCGAAATGACACCACGGGAAAGATCGTCAGATTTTGATAGGTAATCGGTGCGATCAAGCGCCAGCCAGAGGGGTTTTCTTCCGGCCCTGCGCCGGACGCAGCAACGGTGCGTTCAACTCTCGTCGCAGGCAAGGTCGCCGACAGGACGATTAAGACCGCCGCAATAAAAACCGGAAGCGCGACTTTCAAGTGTTGTTGCATGGATCCTCCTCGCAGCCCGCGGGTGTTGAAGACAGACTTGCGCGGGCTTCACAGATCAGAACGAGGCGATTGGGATTCCTTGCAGACTATTTTGGGGAGGATTTTGAGAAAAGGATGTTTAGGAGAGATCCCTCGACTCCCGGTGGTCGCTCGGGATGACAATCCTAGTCGGATTGTCAGAGATGTTCGCGGTCTTTGAGCGCCTTGGCGCGCTTCTTGCGGTCCTCTTCCTCCTGGCGCTCGAACTCGACCATCTCTTCCTCGGTCATCTGATAGTCCTCGCGGGAGGCGAACATCGTGCTGCGGCGCGAATCGCGCGAGAAGCGACTGTCGCGGCGCCGGCGCTTGACTGAGGTGAAGCCACCGATACTGCGGATGGGCTGGGCAATCGCGCCAGCCTCGACCAGAAGCTCGCTGACCCTTTCAAGGAAATCGTTGAGGTGGTAGGGCTTGAGCGAGTAGGGCAGGCCTTCGCGTTCGAGGAGCGGCTGAACACGTTGTGCGACGCCTGCGGGGACTAGGAAGAGCGCGCGGAAACCCTTGCTTGCGGATCCGCCATCGGCCTGCGGCGCAGCGGCGTCGGACTGCGACAGCTCCTTCAGGATCGCAAAGAAAGGCCCGCGGACGTCGGTGAGGGTGATGTTGACGATCGCCAGGCTCCAGTTGCCGCTGGCAAGTTCCGCCAGGGCATGGGAGTCGCGGTGGACGATGCGGACGCGCCAGCCTTCTGAATCGAGGATGTTCTTGAGGGCGCGCTCGCTGGCGATATCGTCGTCCACAATGAGGATTCCGATTTCGGCCACAGCTGGGCCCCCCCCAGAGCGCCCAATCAGTATATCGGCTCGCCAGCGGTGCCATCAGAGCGTTTCGCGCGGGTTTCCAGGCGCGATCTTGTACGCCGGAACAGGCAAAACAAAAGCGAAACTTTCTTCTTGACAGAGCGAAGAAAAGGCGAATATATTGCGCAGGTGCGGCGAGGCTGCCAATGGCCACTTCTCCCATCCTTCAACCGAGACCGGCGACGCTTCGGCGGCGTCCGGCTCGGGCGAAGCAAACCAGTCTCACCTTATTTCCCCATGCCGCTCGCCACGGCAATTGTGAGTCCGCCAACGGTGCTTCCGCGCCCCCTCCGGCACCTGCCCGGAGTGAGAAGCCCGCTACGGAACTGGTCGGCATTGCGCGCCTCGCCGCATCCTCCCCTCGCGCCGAAGCCAAGCGCGGGACGCAGTATTTCCTTCTTCCCGTCAAATCGATCCTGAACGAATGTCATTCCGAGCGTGTCCCTTTCCGCTGGACTGTGAACCCATATCGCGGCTGCGAGTTTGGCTGCAAATACTGCTACGCGCGCTACACGCACGAGTACATGGAGATCGACGGCGGCGACTTCGAGTCCAAGATTTACGTGAAACAGAATGCCGGGCCGCTTACTGAGCGGGATCTTTCCGTCGAACCCATTTGGGGCGAACACATTGCCATCGGGACAGCCACTGATCCCTACCAGCCGGCTGAGTGGGAGTTCGGCGCGACGCGAGCGATTCTGGAAAAGATGGCAGAGCGCGAGGGCTTGAGTCTTTCGATCACGACGAAATCCAATCAAGTGGTGCGCGATATCGACTTGCTGCGCCGAATTTCGGAGCGCTCGTCGATCTCGATTCACGTCACCGTCACAACGCTGCGGACGCGCCTGGCACGCCTGCTCGAACCCCGCGCGCCACGCCCGGATCTGCGGCTTGAGGCGGTGCGAAAGCTGCGAGAGGCGGGCATTCAAGTGGGTGTAAACATGATGCCGATCCTACCTGGCCTAACCGACCGTGAAGAAGACCTCGACGCGCTCGTGCGCGCCGCGCGTGATGCGGGAGCAGAGTGGCTGGCTGCGAATGTGGTCTTTCTGAAAACGACGTCGTGGAAGTCACTCATGGCGTTTCTCGATCCGAAGTTTCCCAAACTCGCGCGCCGCTATCGCGAATGGTTCAGCAGTCATGGAGACGCACCAGAAAAGTATCGCGTGGAAATCAAAGAGCGAATTGCGCGGCTAAGGCACAAGTACGGAATTGCATCGCGCCCGGTGACCGTAGAGGCAGCGCGGTCGTGGCGTTCGCCGCAAATGCAGCTCGATCTCGGAGATGGAGGAAATCCGTGCCAACCACAAGAATGCGCCGTAGGAAGCGTGTCACCCGAAGGACTGCTGGTATACAAGACGCTGTAGCCGCCACGCCACCGACCGAAATCAAGCCGCCACGCGGAGTGAAGTTGAAGACCGTTTCGAATTTCACGTTGATCTTTGCGCTGGTATGTTTGGCGGCTTTTGCAGCGGGACGCCCGCCTGTCTCCGCAGCAGGGTCTGCCGCTACCGACAAGGAGTTTGCCATGTTTCTCGGATTGAGAACGGCCACATATCAGGTGAAAGACATAGCGAAGGCCAAAGCCTGGTACGCGAATGTGCTGGGAATCAAGCCGTACTTCGATCAGCCTTTCTACGTCGGGTTTGACGTCGGCGGATACGAGCTGGGACTTGTGCCCGCCCAAGAGGCCGAGCCAAAACGGCCCGCCGCCGGCATCGCATATTGGGGAGTCGCAGACGCAAACGCAGCGTACAAGCGCTTGCTGGAACTCGGAGCGACACCGCAAGAACCGATCCAAGACGTGGGTGAGGGCATCTTGATCGGAGCGGTGTACGATCCCTTCGGCAACGTGCTTGGCGTGATTCAGAACCCGAACTTCAAGGCGCGTGGAAACTGACGCCTCATGCTTACGGAATGATGATGCGCGAGGGTTCCTTCATTTCCTCTGCGGGCAGCGGAAAGCGTTCGCGCAGGAAGCCGAGAAACGCGCGCGATCGGGGGCGGCCGTTGCTTTCCTGCTTGGCGACGCGCAACAGAAAGACCAGCAACTGGAAAACATCGGACTCGCGCAGCACGGGAAGTCCGGCACGGGCAGCTTCACTTTTTTGAAATTCCTGCAGGAACTGCACTATCTCGCCGTAAAGAGCGCGCGGGAGCGGCGCGTCCGGCGGCCGCTCGTAGTAGATGCCGGTGCCAAGAGTCCGGTAGGTCTCGGCAAGCGCCTCAATTGCGGCGGCCGCGGTTGTGTCGGTCAACTCCTTGTTCCGAAGCTGAAAGCGCAATATGACACTCGCGAGGCCGGCGATTACGGCCCACCGCTCGTAGACGAAATCCGGCCGCACTTGCACGTCGCGATAGGGCAGTTGGTCAGGCGAGAGGGATTTGCGATGCTCGGCTTCGTAGCGATGCGCGTTGAGCAGGTGCGGACAATCCGCCGGGCAATCGATTGTTACTTCGCGCTCGCGTCCGCAGCAGACCGCGCAGATCTTTTCACCTTTGGCTGGACAGAAGCGTTTCGGCGGACGCTTCTCGCAAATCGAGCAGCTCATTCCCTCTCCTGACAGGCTGAAGCTTCGTTCTATTCTTTTCTCTACTGAAACATATTCGCCCTCGAAATCGCCACGCAACTGATTCCAACGAAAAAGTTCGCAGAAGAGCGGGGAATCTAACGCGCAACATCCACGGCGCTGCGAGAAGCGACCGGGCGCTTTTCGAGCGCGGCGACTTGCTGCAGGATGGTCTCGATGACGTACTCATCGCCGTATTTGGAATTGATCATCAGATTGTAAAGCGGGCGATAGGGCCATTCTTTGCCGAAATAGTAGTGGATGAACTCGCCGCGTTCGCGGTCAACCTCCTGGATGAGACGGAGTGCCTCCTTTTCGGACTGGCCGATGGACTTAAGGCGGCGAATCTTTTCGTCTGTGGGCGCATAGACAAATACGTGAAACGCGTCGGGCCGATTTCGAAGAAAGTATTGAGCGCCGCGTCCGACGATCACGCAGTTTCCCCGCTCGGCAAGTTCCTTGACCACGTTCTCGAGCATGGCAACCATATGGTCGGTATTGAAACGCGACGAGTCGCCCAGTGGCAGGGCGCGTTCGTAACTGCCCCGGGCGTATGCCCGGAAGAGGCGATTCAACAGAGAGGAATGCACGCGCTCGTCGCAGCGAGCTGCCGTCTTCTGGTCGATGTTCGCGCGGCGGGCGATCTCGGCCGAGATTTCGTGGTCCCAGAGCTTCCAGCCGAGATGCTCGGCGAGACGCTGCGCGATCACGGCGCCGCCACTGCCGTATTCGCGTTCGACGGTGACTACCCGGATCTGCATAGGCCGGCCCGGCGGTAGTGTACTGCGATCAAGCCAACCAGCCTCATGTTTTTGCGCGCCAACTGCCGAGTCGGTCGCGCCACGCAAACATCAGAGCGTCGCGCAGCGGGACCGCGCGTCTACCTGTTGAAGAAGACTTTGGGCTCGACCGACATTCCCAGGCGCAGAGAATGGTCGGCGTTTTCTCCCGATTCAAGCACGATCTTGACGGGCACTCTCTGCACGACCTTCACGTAGTTTCCGGTGGCGTTCTCCGGAGGCAAAAGACTCAATCGCGCGCCGCTCGATCCCGCGATGCTGTCCACGTGACCCTTGTACACGCGGCCATTGACGTCCGCCTTGATTTCGACGGGCTGGCCCGGTTTCATCTTCTTCAGTTGCGTTTCCTTGAAGTTTGCGGTGACCCAGACATCTTCGAGGGGAACAATACTGAGCAATTGTTGGCCTGGTTGGACGTTCATGCCGACTTCGACGTTCTTGGTCACCACGCCGTTCACGGGCGCGACGATCTTCGTGTACGAAAGATTCAGCTCCGCCTGCTCCAGCGCCGCCTGCTTTTGCTGCCCGACGGCGGCAGCGGCAAGCGCGCGCGCGCGGATAGAGGCAACCTGTTGAGGCCCGGTTTGCGAGTAAGTCCAGTTCGCTTGTGCCTGCGCGAGCCGGGCCTTGGCCTGTGTTACTTGTTGCACAGCGGCTGATACGTTCGCCTTGGCGGCAGCCACGTTCGCAGTGGACGCCGTCGCCGTAGCGACGGCCTGGTCGTAGGTCTGCTGCGAGACTTCCAGTTTCTCCACGAGCTGTTTGTAGCGCACCAGATCATCTTGCGCCTTCACGTCATTTGCCTGCGCTTGGGCAAGCTGTGCCTTCGCGGCGTCGAGCTGCTGTTGCGCCACGTCGATGCCCGCGTTGGCGTTCGCAACATCGGCCTCGGAAGTGGAAATCTGGCTGGTGGTGTTAACGGACGTGACGGGAACGTCGATGCCGAGAGACCGAGCCGTGGCCTCGGCATTGGCGGCCTCCGCGCGCGCCTGATCGGCTGCAACTTGATAGTCGCGCGGATCGACCTCGACCAGCACGTCGCCTGCGTGGACGTATTGGTTGTCATCCACGTTGACTTTCAACACGTACCCCGAGATTCGTGCGCTGATCGGCATCAGATGACCATCCACCTGGGCGTCGTCCGTAGATTCATAGCTCGAAAAATAGCGCCAGGCGAAAAATCCGCCGACGAGCAGGATGATAGCGGCGCCGACCAGGAATATCCGCGCGCGCGGCCGCTGCCGGAAGAATTCGGAAGCATGAGAAGGGGGCGGCTCCGCCGAGTGGGTTTCGGCGCGCGCCACCGGGGACGCGGCATCTTCCACAGGAGCGCTTGGCGCGGTTTCGACGTCGGTTCTCTGTGCCATGGCTTATTTTCCTTTGAGGTAATCTTTGATGCCCTCTTCGGCGACGCCAAGAGCGCGGGCGAGAGAGATTTTTGCGTAGTTGTCCTGATAGAGGCTGGAGATGTAGCTTTCGTGGGCGCTGGCGACGGCTTCCTGCGCCTGCACGACTTCGACTGTATCCGTGACTCCCGCTCGGAAGCGATCCTCAGACTGCGCGAGGGTCTGATCGGCGAGCTCGATGTTGCTCTGCGAAACGGCGACTTGCTCTTCGGCGGATTGCACGTTGAGCAGGGCCGTGCGGACATCCTCATCAATTTGCGCACGGAGGTTCTCGGCTCGCTCGCGGCTTTGCTTGAGGCGAGCGTCTGCTTCGACGATGTCGCCATGGACTCTCCCCCCCTGAAAAATGGGGATCGTCAGCGTCCCGCGAACGTCGAACACGCCGCGCGTTGAGGGGTTTGGGTACGTGCCGGCCAGACCATAGTCCGCGCTGAAGTCCAGCGTTGGCAGGTAGCCTGCCTCAGCGGCTTTGTGGGCATACTCGGCCGAGCGGACATCGGCGAGCGCCGCTTGGTAGTCGGATCGCGAATCGTAGGCGCGCTTGAGCGCCTCCCCGACGGCCATCCCGGCGAAGGGTTGGTAGGGTGATTTGTCTACGAGTTCGTATTCCTGTCCGGGCGCGAGGCCAATGACGCGCGCCAGTGCGAGCTTCTGAATTGCAAAGCTATTCTTCGCCTGAATCAACTGCTGCTGCCGCGATTTCAGCTCGACCTGAGCGCGGAGCGCATCGATTGCGGGCGAAGTGCCGGCATGAACCTGGTCTGTCGCCTGATTGAACAGCGTCTGAGCGGTTTTCACCTGCGCCTCGGCGGTTTCGATGCGCGCCTCGTCCGCAACCGCCTGTAGATAGGTGTAACCGACCGCGAGGACGACCAGGTCGCGAGCATCTTTGTAGGTGGATTGCGCGGACTTTTCATTTTGCGTCGCCGCCCGCGAATTGTTGATCGCCTTCCAATTCAAAACGGACTGCGTGAGGTTCGCACGTGAATCGAAATACTGAAACGGCCCGACGACAGTCGGAATCGTGATGCCGGTGCTCGCTGGGAACTTGAAGGTGAAGCCGAATTCTGCGAGGTCAACTTTGGAATCCTGGATATAGGTCGAAGTGGTCACGTTCGGAAGTAGCGCGCTCAACTGCTTCCACCGCTCGCCCTGCGCCGCGCGGACATCCTCGCTGGCGAGGAGCGCACCGAGATTCTGTTTCAATCCGCGTGCGATCGCATCCTGCAGCGAAAGTTGCAGAACTCCGGGCACGAGCTTGTCCGGCACGCTTCCAGCGTAGGCTCCTTGAGCGGCAGGAGGCAGTGTGTTGACGCCGCCTGACGATGGGCCTGCCGCCTGGGCGTACGCAAAATCCTTTCCAAGCAGCGTGATACCTGCCAAGAGTGCCAACGACATGGCTACAGATCGCCCTGTCACGAAGCCGCCTCCCACTGTTGGTCCTACGCTGGATGAGCGAGCGGTCACGCAGGACTCAGTGCTGCCACACCCGCCTGCCGCGAGCATTTCGGCACAATCCATCGTCATCCCCTCTGACGGCCTTTCGCTGACCTTGGCTTTTCATCGGCGCGGAGGTTGGCAAAGAAGAGGTCCCACACCTGTTCCGCCGTTTTACGCAGCGACGAATCGGGATTCAGGGCCCATGCAAGGATCACGCCAAGCAGGACGATTTGTGTCAACCGGGCCAATTCCTCGGGAGGCTGATCGCGCCGGACCTCGCCGCGCACCTGCGCGCGTTCGAAGATTTCGGTCAGCAGATGACGGCCCGTCGAAAGCCGCTTGCGCAGCTCGGCTCGCACCGGCTCGCAGGACGCATGCGCGGCATAAATCGCGCGAAGCAGTGCCGCACTCTCGGCCGATTGGCCTGCAAGGTCAGTCGCCAGATCTTTCAGCACCGGCAAGACAGGGCCTGTTTGGGAGCGTTCGTGCGCTTGCTGAATCACGGCGAGGCGCTCGGCGCCGAGCGTCGCGAGCACGTGTTCCTTCGTTGGAAAGTAATTGAAGAATGTTCCCTTGCCGACGTCGGCGGCCTCGGTGATGTCTTCGACCGTGGTTTCGAGGAAGCCTCGCTCCGCGAAGATCCGAAGCGCGGCGCGAAATAGCCGCTCTCGAATTTCGGCGCGCCGGCGCTCGCGCCGGCCGGCGTGCGACGGTCTCGTGCGACGGGTAACTGCGATGGGCGATGCCATAAGCGGTTCTCCGTGACCCACAACCACACATGACTATAAGTCAGTTTTCATGACCAGTCAACGAGAGCCAAGCTACTGACAGCGAGTGGAGAAACGATGTCGAAGGCGGACCCGCGCTAAGGCGCTTGTTCCTCGGCGCGGGCACCGCCCAAGGCGTTACTTGGACAGGTTCTTGGGGCTGTGCTGGTTGAGCTGCGCGGTCAGATTTCGCGCTGCCGCGGGAACCGGCACGGCGCCGTGGAGGACGATGTCCTTCGAGGAAATCTTCTTGCCGTAGACGCGTTCGTTCGCGTCGTCATCCGGACGCAGCGTGGAGCCTTCGAGAGATATGCCGGCGAACAGACCTCGCGCGCGGGAATAGCTCAGCACTTCGGCGCGCATCGCCACGTCTGTGGCCGCCTCGGTGTCGCGGCCTTTGGGCCCCGCCGCGGCGGAGGCATCGGCGCCGAGCTTGACCTTGCTGCTGAGAATCGAGTTCGCCCCGCCCTCGTTCATCACCAGCAGGACAAAGTCGGTGGCCTCGCCTCCAAGCTGGAACCCGAAGCTGCCGCCTTCGAGCGCCATCATCGTCGGCGCTCCCCAGGGACCTTGGAAGTTATCGCCGCTGCGGCAGGTCATTGCGCCGCGTCCATAGCTGCCGCCGACGATGAAGGCGGCCTTAATCACAGAGGGGATGACAATCACGCAATCAGCCTTGTCGATCAGGCTCTGCGGGATGTCGTCGGGGATGTTCAGGATTTCCTTAAGTACCTGTCCCGCATTGCGCAGGCGATCGTCATCCTTTTCCTTGTTGTCGCCCCGCGCCGCCATGGGAAGGGAAAGAGATGCCAAGCCAACCAAAACTACCGCAAGCATCAAAGAGAGTATTTTATTTGTCATGAGTGCTTCCTCCGGAGGCTGGGAGTCCATGATACGTGTTCCGGACGGCGTGGTGCAACACAAGCGGAATCCGAAAGATTGCTTCGCTGCGGTTGCCCTATAATTGGCGGGTTGGAGCCAAAACGCACAGATCCGCGTCTCTATTTCCGAAGCGCTCGCCATTTGTTCGAGTTGGCCGTGGTGCTGTGGGCGTCCGTTGCCTTCGTGCTGGCGCCGAGGGTTTCTGCCCAAAGCGTACCGGTGAGGAAACAGCCGGCAGCAGTTCTAACGAGCAAGAAAGCGCGGCCGGATGCAGCGCGATTTCGCGCGCGCGTCGATGCGGTGCTGCGAGAGGACCGCGCTCAGCGGGCGTACTGGGGAATTCTCGTTAGCGACCGTGACACCGGCGATACGCTCTACGATTTAAATTCCGATCATTTCTTCACTCCAGCGTCCAACGCGAAAATCTTCACGACGGCACTTGCGCTTGCCGAGCTGGGACCGGACTACCGATTTCACACGACACTTGAATCGAAAGCTGTCATTGGGAGCGACGGACGCCTTGCAGGCGATTTGGTGCTGGTGGGCCGAGGAGATCCGGACCTTTCGAATCGCACATTCCCGTATGCGGGGTTGCCCGAACATGAAGGGCCCGTCGAGAAAGTTCTGGCCGAGATGGCGGACGCTGCAGTCGCGAATGGGCTGCGAGAGGTTGACGGCGACATCGTTGCGGACGATAGCTATTTCCCCTACGATCCGTATCCGGCGGATTGGACCGTCGGCGATCTTTTCTTCCGGTTTGGCGCGCCGGTGAGCGCCATCGCTTTCAACGACAACACAGTCTCGGTGGAAGTCCAGCCTGCGTCGCGCGTCGGCGAGCCGGCCGTGATTCTTGCGCAGCCTGCCGCGGCGCTCGACACATTCGGTCACGAGATCATCACGGGCCCTGCGGGCACCGAGCCCGATCCCGCCGTCGTTCGCCAGCCTGGCACGAATTTCCTCTTGCTGCGCGGCGCGGTCCCGCTGGGTCATGCGCCGATGCAAGTCGAACTCGCGATGACGGCGCCCGGTGAAACGGCGGCCTTGGCTCTCAAGCAGGTTCTGGAGGCCCGTGGTGTACGAGTGACCGGAGGGATTCGCGTAGTGCACGCGCCCCCTCCAGAAACCACGGCCTCGGGTGAACCGATTCTTTCGCACGTTTCCGAGGAGCCCGACCCGAAAGGCAACGTTCTTGTGGAGCACGTCTCACCCCCGCTGCTCGAGAGCGTGCGCGTCACAAATAAGGTGAGCCACAATTTGCACGCGGAACTGTTTCTTCGGACGGTGGGGCGCGAGAGATTGGGTCTAGGATCGACCGCCGCTGGCCTGAAGGTTGAGAGAGATTTTCTCCGGCAGGCGGGAGTTCCCGACGGTGACGTCGTACTCACGGACGGCTCCGGTCTATCGCGGGAGGACCTGGTGACGCCTCGCGCGATCGTGGCCCTGCTGCGATATGCGGCGCACCAGCCGTGGGGCGCGGGCTACATTTCCACGTTGCCGGTTGCTGGTCTCGACGGCACGCTTGAAAATCGAATGCGGAATATGGCGGCATCGGGTCTGATCATGGCGAAAACTGGAGAGGTCGAGCACGTTCGGGGGCTATCGGGCTATGCGACCACTCTCCGCGGCGAGCATCTTGTGTTCGCGATCTTCTACAACAACAATCCGGAAAAAGGCCTGGGGAGCGCAGCTCCGATCGACGCGATCGCGACTGCCATGGTGGAGACACTCGGGGTTGCGCGCCCCGCGGCGAAGCGCCGATGAAGAAGAGACCGAAGATCGTGACTGTGTTTGGCAGCTCGCGTCCGCGGGTCGGCGATGACCAGTACGCGCAGGCGCACGCGCTGGGCGCCGCGCTCGCGGCCAGCGGATTCGGCGTGTGCAGCGGCGGGTACGGTGGGGTGATGGAGGCTGTGTCGCGAGGCGCGAAGGAAGCGGGTGGGCAAACGATCGCCGTCACGGCCCGCTTCTTTCGGTCGCGCGCGAACGAGTGGATCGACGAAGAGATTCGAGTTGCGACTTGGCAGGATCGCCTCTTCGAACTCATCAAGCGCGGTCATGGGTATGTCACTTGCCCCGGCGGCACGGGAACACTCGTCGAGCTCGCCGTCGTCTGGGAGATGCTGAACAAGGGCGCAATGGCGAAAAAGCCGCTGGTCGTGTTCGGAGATTTCTGGCGTCCGGTAATCGAGCGCGTGCGAGAAGTCGAACTGGGCCACCCTTCACGTTGGGGCGAGCAAGACGAGCCGCTGATTCACGTTGCATCCTCCCCCGGCGAAGCCGCCGAGCATCTCGCGTATCACCTGCGCCCGCGTTCTCCGGCGCGCTGATTTCCCACAGCTAACCGAGCTACAATTGAGGATGCGGCCAGCATCGTCATCCTGAGGAGCAAGGCGACGAAGGATCTCTCCTTGGAAACCGCCCGACTGTGGCACAGGAATTCCAAAGCCATCGTGTGAATCTCATTTCGAGGTCTTAGTGTCCCGCCCCGTTGCAGAGCTGCTTGAATTTGACCGGCTGATAGAAATCGTCAGCCGCGCGACGACGTGTGCGCCGGGGCGACGAGCGATCCAGGCCCTCGCGCCGCGACAGGACGTGGCAGCGCTGGAAGCGGAATTTGTGCTGGTCCGCGAGGGCGTCTCCTATCTGCGCGCGGGCTCCGAACTTGGCTTTGGTTCGCTGGCCGATCCGGAAAAATGGCTTGCGCGGCTCGCCGTACCCAGCTCTGTCCTCGAGCCTGCAGAGCTGCTCGACGCAGTTTCGCTGATGGAGACCGCCAATGCCGTGCGGCAGACATTCAAGAACGATCGCGAGAAATATCCGCGCCTTTCCGATCGCGCCGCCTCGCTAGTCGATTTTCGCTCGCTTGCCACGGCAATTCGCCGCGCGGTGCTGCCGAACGGCGAGATCAGCGACGATGCCTCGCCCCAGTTGAAGCGGATTCGCGCGAATATCCTCCAAGCCCGCGAAAAAATTCAGCACTCACTCGAAAGCGTCTTGCGCTCCCGCGGCGCTCCCGCAGGCGAGGACTACATCACGCTGCGGAACGACCGCTTCGTGATTCCCGTTCGTGCGTCGGAACGCCGGAGCGTGCCGGGTGTCGTCCACGGCGCAAGCGGCACAGGGCAGACGGTCTTTGTCGAGCCGCTCGACGCCATCGATCTGAATAATCGCTTGGTTCAGCTCAGTGAGGATGAAACGGCGGAAATTGCCCGCATCCTGGAGGAACTGACGGAGCGGGTACGGGCCGATCGCAGCCCGCTGGAGGCTACGGCAGCATCCATCGCACATCTCGATTCGGTTTTCGCCCGCGCACGGTTTGCTCGGGAATACGATTGCACGGCGCCGCAATTCAAAGCAGGCAATTCGTTGCGGCTGGAGGCGGCGCGCAACCCCGTGCTCGAAGCGACGCTGCGGCCGCAAGGGCGAAAGGCTGTCCCCCTGTCACTCGCGCTCGGTGGAGAGGAAACCGTTATGGTCGTGAGCGGGCCGAACACAGGAGGCAAGACGGTCTCGCTCAAGACCGTAGGACTTGCGGCGCTTTCTGCGCAATCGGGAATTCCGGTGGCGGCCGAGCGAGCCGAGATGCCCGTATTCGACCAGGTGCTGGCCGATATCGGCGACGAGCAGTCGATCGCCGCGGACCTTTCTACATTTTCAGCGCACGTGCTGAACCTGAAGTCGATGCTGGAAGTGGCGACCCCGCGCTCCCTGATTCTGGTGGACGAAATGGGCACCGGCACGGCCCCCGAAGAGGGCGCGGCGCTCGCGGTCGCCCTGCTTGAGGAATTTCGCGCGCGACGCGCGCTGACGCTCGCAACCACGCATCACGACCGCCTGAAAGCGTACGCCTCGACCACGGTGGGAATCGTGAACGCGGCGATGGAGTTCGACGAAGAAAATCTCCGCCCGACCTATCGGCTGCTCGTCGGCGTGCCGGGCACCTCGAGCGGAATCGAGATCGCGCGGCGGCTCGGACTCCCCGAACGCGTTGTGCAGCATGCGCGCGCGAGCCTTTCGCCGGAATCGCGCGAGGCGCGGGACTTGATCGCCTATCTGCATCGCAGCCGCGATGAAATGGAAGACGTCAAGCGCCAGGCGCGGGAAGAACTGGCGCAGCTCGAAGCGGAACGTCGCAAGTTGCAGACCGAATGGGTCGATCGCCAGAAAAAGCGTATCGCTGAACTGGAGCGGAATTTCGCCGAAACGCAGAAACGGCTGGAGGCCGAGGTCGCGCGCCTCGGCGAGGATATCAAGGACCGCGTTTTGCGTGTACAACTCGAGAAGCAGACCAGTCGCCGCATGGGGAAGATCGCGTCGGAATCGCGCGCCGAGGCTGACGCCGCCGTTGTCGAGACTTTGGCCGCATCGCAGGCCGACCTCGGCGTTGCCGTCGAGGCGGCGGCAAAGCCCGTGCCGCCCGAGGCGCTTTCTGCGGGTGTGCGCGTGCACGTCAAAACGTTCAAACAGCCGGTGATCTTCCGCCGGCACGACGGCCGAACGGCCGAAATCGAGGCTGGGCCACTGCGAATGAAGGTGCCGCTGGCCGACATCACCGGGGTTGCTGGCGAGGTGAAAGCTGCGAAGCCGGACACCGCAGCGGGCCGCGCACGAGGCATTACCGTGCATGTAGAGCCTGGCGCTGTGCCAGCGGCCGAAGAGATCAACGTCATTGGCTGCACCGTCGAGCAGGCCACCGAGCGCGTGGACAAGTTTCTGGACGAGGCCGCGCTTGCTGGCAAGCCGAGCGTGCGCATTATTCACGGCCACGGAACGGGAGCGCTGCGCCGTGGCCTAGCGGAATTCTTGTCCGCGCACCCATTGGTGGAGAAGATTCACTACGAGGTGGAAGATCGTGGCGGGACTGCAATCACTGTCGCGGAGTTGAAATCGTGAAGGCGTGGTGTTAAGAGAAGAACGAAATGGCTGAAGCAGGATCATTCGCGGAGAAAGTCAAACAGCAGGCGGACATCGTCCGCGTCGTCGGCGAATACGTCCGCCTGAAGAAGAGCGGCCAGAATTTCACAGGGCTGTGCCCGTTCCATCAGGAAAAGACGCCTTCCTTCAGCGTGCATCCGGTGAAGCAGATGTACTACTGCTTCGGCTGCCACGAGGGCGGGGACGTTTTCAAGTTCGTGATGGCGATGGAGAAGTGCGAGTTTCCGGAAGCCGTTCGAACCGTCGCGGAAAAGTGCGGCATTCCGATTCCGCGCCCGCGGGAGCGCTCGCCGGAAGAGCGCCGTGAAAATCAGCAGCGCAGCGCGCTCGTGGAAATGCACCGCGAGGCGGCGGCGTTTTTCGCGCGGCAGCTTCATGAAGCTGCGGAGGGGAAAGTCGCCGCTGCATATCTCGAAGACCGCGGCTTGGATCGAGCGGCAATGGCGCGGTTCGGCCTGGGATTTGCGCCGTCTTCAGGCGACATGCTGCTGCGCCATCTGAAGCCGAAATATCCCGAGAAGCTGCTGGAAGCTTCGGGGCTTTTTTCGCGGGACCAAAGTGGGCGGCTCTACGACCGTTTTCGCCGCCGGATCATGTTCCCGATCGCGAACGACGCCGGGAAAATCATCGCATTCGGTGGACGCGCGATGGGCGACGACCAGCCGAAGTACCTGAACTCACCCGAGACGCCGATCTATTCGAAGAGCAACGTGCTCTACCATCTCGACCGCGCCAAAGAAGCGCTGCGGCGGGACGATTTCAGCATTCTCGTTGAAGGCTACATGGATGCGATCGCCGTGGCGCGGGCAGGGATCACAAACGTCGTGGCAAGCTGCGGCACCAGCCTCGCCGAGCCGCAAATCAAGCTGCTCAGCCGGGCCACGCGCCGCGTCGTCGTCAATTTCGATCCGGATGCTGCCGGCCAGGCCGCCACCGAGCGCTCGCTCTCGCTTCTACTCGAAAAGGAATTCGACGTCCGCGTGCTCATGCTGCCGGGCGGTGCCGACCCCGACAAATTCATCAAGGAACATGGCGCCGATGAATATCGCAAGCTGCTATCAGAGGCTCCGCCGTATCTCGATTACCTGATCGCGCGCGCCCGCCAGATGGACCGCTCCACGGCCACCGGAAAGCTCGCTGCTCTTAATTTCTTGATGCCTCACCTGCAGCGCGTTCCGAATCGCTTGCTGCGCTCCGAATGGGCGAGTCGCGTTGCCGCTGAGCTGCGCGTGGACGAGCCGGTGCTGCGCGAGGTGTTGCGCCGAGCCGCCGCAGAGCGCCGCAGCGAAATCAAGCCTCAGCCCGAACTTCTTGCCCCGGCGATTCGGCCAGCCGAACGGCGGCTGATGCAGATGCTCGTCGAAGCCGAAGGCTTTCGCGAACGGCTCGCGCGAGAGATCCTCACCAGCGCTCTGCATCGCGGTCTCGAAACGGAGCGAATTTTCGAACTCCTCGTTACGAAAGTCGGCGAGCGCCCCGACGCCGCGACTCTTGCGGCCGCGCTTGAGGAGCGAGAGCGCCAGATGCTTTTCGAGGTCCTCTTCGAACCGTCTGCCGAGGCCACATGGGAAGAAGCGGAGAGCTGCCTGGGAGTGCTGCGCAATAGATCGTTGCGGCAAGAGCTTGCCGATCTCCAGAACAAAATCGAAGCGAAGGTCGCGCCCGCCGAATTGACCCGCCTGCTCGCGCGCCGCCTGGAGTTACAGAGGATGCTCGCGCGCCAGTGATTCCCGCGACTTTATGAAATGATGTCAAAGCTCCCATCCATTGTGATCGTCGGCCGGCCGAACGTCGGCAAATCCACGCTCTTTAACCGACTCACCGGCACGCGCCGCTCGATCGTCACCAACGAACCCGGAATCACGCGCGACCGCATCTACGGGACTGCGAATTGGGAGGGCCGCGCGTTTGAAGTGGTGGACACGGGTGGAATCGTGCCGGAAGAAAAAGCCGGAATTCCGGGCGAGATTCTGCGCCAGGCGCACCGGGCAATCGAGAGCGCCACGCGAGTGGTCCAGGTGGTGGACGGCCGTGCGGGACCGCTGCCGCTTGATGCAGAGCTCGCGCAGCTCCTGCGGCGTGCTGGCAAACCCCCGGTGATCGCGGTCAACAAAGTAGATTCGCCGAAGCAGGCGGAGCTCGCGGCGCAGTTCTATGAGCTCGGCGACGACGTGTTTCCCGTTTCCGCCGAGCACGGTTTCGGCGTCGACGCGCTGCTCGATGCACTCACGCAGAATCTGCCGCGAGGCGAGGCGGTCGAGGCCGAGCCGGACATCAACATCGCCATCATCGGCCGCCCGAACGTCGGCAAATCGACGCTGTTGAATCAACTGGTGGGCGAAGAGCGGTCGATTGTCTCGGCTGAGCCAGGCACGACGCGCGATGCCGTCGATACCGTGGTGCAGCGCCACGGCAAATCGTATCGCTTTCTCGATACGGCGGGCATTCGGCGCAAGGGCAAGACGAGGCTCATTGCCGAAAAGCTGAGCGTGATCATGGCGCGTCGGCATTTGGAGCGCGCCGACATCGCGGTGCTGGTGGCGGACGCTTCAGTCGGCGTGACGTCGCATGATGCAACGATTGCGAGCTATGCGGAGCAATCCGGGCGGTCAGTCATCATCGTGATGAACAAGTGGGATCTCGCGCTAAAAGCTGCGCAGGAAAAGGCTGAGCGTGAAGCGAGGCCCGGCGCCGGGCCCGCAAGTGTTGATCCGGGAAAGCTGCTGGCGGACTACGAGCGGATCGTCCGCGAAAAATTCAAATTTCTCGCCTACGCGCCGATCGTGTTTCTCTCCGCGCTCACGGGCCAGCGCGTCGAAAAGCTTTTTGCGCTGATTGACCGTGTCGCGCAGGCGCGGCAGCGCCGGATCTCAACCGGCGAGCTGAATCGCTGGCTCAAGAGCGTGGACCTTGAGCGCGGGACTTCGCCCGCAAGCCGCAAGGTGAAGATCTACTACGTCACGCAGGCGACTTCCGCGCCGCCTACCTTCGTGCTATTCACGAATCAACTCACGCCGCTGCACTTCAGCTATCAGCGCTTTCTCGAGAACCAATTGCGCGCCGCCTTTGACTTCACGGGCACGCCGATCCGCTTCACCCAGCGCTTGAAGAAGCGCGAGCGGCCTGAAAGCGAAGAGGGCGAGTCGCGGCGCGGCCCAAAGCGCTCACCGCGCTACAGCGAGAAGCGCCGCCGGCGTCACGGCCGCGGCGCGGAGCGATAGCCCGGAAATCTCAATCCAGGCGCACCGGGGGTTGACACCGCAGGAATTCGGCCTACGATACAGAAAAGCCATGGCAAGTGCGGCCCAAGCTGCGCGCGAACTTCCGGAAAAGAGCCTTTTCCGCATCGGGGAAGTAAGCCGCCTGACGGCGACGAAGGCGTTCGTCTTGCGTTACTGGGAGTCGGAATTTCCCACGCTTCAGCCCGTGAAAAGCCCGAGCGGGCACCGTCTTTACCGCCGCGAGGATATCGAAACCGTCTTCGAGATCAAACGGCTACTCTACGAAGAGGGCTTTACGATCGCAGGAGCGCGAAAGCATTTGGCCGAGCAGGATGGCGCTTCGGCACGAGGTGCAGCCGCTGAAGTCCAACGAGAGGCGCTGCCAGTTCCCGCCGTCCCAGCAAAGCATGGTCCTGCCGCGCGGGCGCATCGAAAATTCCTGCTCGATCTCCATGAAGAGCTTCTCGCGATCTTGACCCTTCTCGAACGCGAGTGATACGCTCAAAAGTGGCCCAAGTGCAGTCGATGCGGTCGGGACGTGGCGCAGCCTGGTAGCGCGCACGCTTGGGGTGCGTGAGGTCGCTGGTTCAAATCCAGTCGTCCCGACCACTGACTCCCCCGCACCAAACAGGTGTCAGCTTTCCTGATTTCGTTTCGTCTGCAGCAAAGTCTCCATGTCGAATATTCTGATCACGAATGATGACGGCATCCACGCGCCGGGGCTGCGTGCGCTGGCCGTTGCCATGAAAGACCTGGGCACGGTCACGATTGTCGCTCCTTCGCAGGAGCGCAGCGCCTCGGCGCAGTCGCTCACGCTTCGCCAGCCAATTTATTGCGATCAGGTCGCCGAGCGCGAGTACGCGATCGAAGGCACGCCTGCCGATGCGGTGATTCTGGCGTTGCACACACTGCTTAAAGAGAAGCCGGACATCGCGATTTCGGGGATCAACCGCGGCGGGAATGCCGGTGAAAACGTTTTCTACTCCGGGACGGTGGGCGCGGCGATGGAAGCGGCGATTAATCGCGTCCCGGCGATTGCCGTGTCGGTTGCCTATCGCGGCAAAGAGTACGATTTCGCGCCCGCCGCGCGGTTCATGCGATCGCTCGTTCCGCTGGTCCTGCGCGAAGGTTTGCCGCGCGGAGTGCTGCTGAATGTGAATGTGCCGCAGGATTGGAACGGAGAGGTGCGCATCACGCGCCAATCTTCCAAGATCACGCGCAATCAGCTGCAGCCGGGCGCCGATCCGCGGGGGCGCCACTATTACTGGTTGAGTGAGCAGCAATTCATCGAGGGGATCGAACCGGACACCGACCACGCCGCCATTCGCGACCGCGCCATTTCCATCACACCGCTTGAAATCGACCAGACGCACGCACCGTCACTCGACCATCTCTCGCCCTGGTCGAAGCTTTTGGAAGACTCCTCCCGTCTCGCCGAATCAAAGCCCAAAGCGCGCTGAAGCCACGTTCTCGCCGGCTGTGTTATTTTAGCTTTCTGTTTTTTCGCGCTCGCGAGCGCCGAGCGACGAACTCATGAGCAGAAAAGCCGCTACGGCAAAATCCGAGGAAGTGACCGTCGAAGGAATCTTCGGCCCCGGCGGGCTGCTTGCGAAGCGGCATCCGGGATACGAATTCCGTCCGTCGCAGCTCGCGATGGCGAAGATCGCCGACGAAGCTTTTGAGAAGCACGAGCACGTCGTGATCGAAGCGGGCACCGGCACCGGCAAAACGCTTGCGTACTTGATTCCGGCGATTCGCAGCGGCCGCCGCGTCGTCATTTCCACCGCGACGAAATCTCTTCAGGAACAGCTTTTTCAAAAGGACGTACCCTTCCTGCAAAAGCACTTCGCGCCCAACCTTAAGGCCGCGCTGATGAAGGGCCGCGCGAATTTCCTCTGTCGGCAGAAAGTTCATCAGATGGACGGCCAGCCTGTGCTGAAGGGGATCGACGAGATCGACTGGTTCGCACAAATCCGCCAATGGGAGAAGTTGACCGCCACGGGTGACCGCAGCGAGCTGACGTTTCTGCCCGACGATGCCGAGCTCTGGAATCGCATCGACGCGCGCAGCGATCTCTGTACCGGCCAAAAGTGCGCCGAATTCCAGAACTGCTTTATCACCGCGATGCATCAGCGCGCACACGAAGCGGATCTTATCATCGTCAACCACCATCTTTTCTTCGCGGACCTCGCCATCCGCCAGGATGATTTCGGCTCGATCCTGCCCGAGTATTCGGCTGTCGTGTTCGATGAGGCGCACGAAATCGAAGACGTCGCGAGCGACTATTTCGGCCGCCAGCTTTCCAGCTATCGTTTCGAGGAATTGGGCCGCGACACCGAACACATGCTGCGTGTGCTCCAGATTGAAGCGGCGCCGCTCCGGCGGCAGCTTGGTCGGCTGCGCGAGCGCGCCCGCAGCTTTTTCGAGCGCTTTCCGGAGCGTGAGGGACGCTATCCGTTTGGCCCAGCCGAGCGGCGCGCGTTTCTCGAGCAGAATCGCGAGGCCTTCGACGACCTTGTGTCCTCGGTGAAGCGGATCGAAACCGAGCTTACCGCGCTCACGCCCAAGCCCGAGGAAGTGATCGCGATGGCGCGGCGCGCTGCCGAGGTACGGCGCGAACTGGCGTTCCTGCTTGAAAGCGAAGAGAAGAGCTACGTCTACTGGTATGAGCGCCGCGGCCGAGGCATCTTTCTCGCGGCGACGCCGATCGACGTGAGCGAAATCCTGCGCGAGCAGCTTTTCGAGCGCTTTGACACGGTCATCCTGACCTCCGCGACACTAGCCGTCGGCGGTCGTTTCGACTATCTAAAGCAGCGCCTCGGCGTGCTGCCGGCGAATGAGAGCGTGCTGCCTCAGGAATTCGATTACGCGACACAAGCGCTGCTCTACTTGCCTCAGGGATTGCCGGACGTGCGCCATCCCTCGTTTGCGCCGAGCGCAGCGGACGAAATCGTGCGCTTGCTGGAGATTTCACAGGGCCGCGCCTTCTGCCTCTTCACCAGTACCGCGCAGATGCGGGACCTCTATGAGCGCGTTTCGGGGCGTGTGAGCTTTCCGCTCCTACTGCAAGGGACGGCTCCGCGCTCGGTCTTGCTGGAGCGATTCCGGTCCACGCCGAACGCCGTCCTTTTCGCAACGGCCAGCTTCTGGCAGGGAGTGGACGTGCCCGGCGCCCAGCTCTCGTGCGTGATCATCGACCGGCTGCCGTTTGCCGTGCCCAGCGACCCGATTGTTGCGGCACGCGTGCGCGCGCTTCAGGAGGATGGCCGCAACGCTTTCGCCGAATATCAGGTTCCCGAAGCAGTGCTTGCTCTGAAGCAGGGTTTTGGCCGACTGATCCGCTCGAAAAGCGACCGCGGCATCCTCGCAATCCTCGATAACCGCATCCAGCGCATGCAATATGGTAAAATTTTTCTTGAGTCCCTGCCTGAATACACGACCACGCGGGATCTCGCGGAAGTCGCGCGCTTCATGGAAAACCAGGGGAAATAGCCCGAAAGCGCGAACTTTTGGGATCCGAAAGAAGGCCCATGTACGAGATCAGTGTTGACGAAACCTTTGCCGCGGCCCACAACCTGCGCGAATACCACGGGAAATGCGAGGATCTGCACGGTCATAACTACAAGGTACGCGTTGTCCTGGAGGGAAAGGAGCTCGATTCGACCGGCCTGCTCTACGATTTCGTCCAGCTCAAGCGTGTGATTCAAGATGTGATCCGGTCGCTCGACCACAAGTATCTCAACGAGCTAGCGCCGTTCGACAAGCTGAATCCATCGGCGGAGAATATCGCGCGCCACATCTTCGACGAGACGGCCCGGCAGCTCCCGAAGTCGCTCAACGCCGCGCGGATCGCGGGCGTCACCGTGTGGGAGACCGACACGAGCGCGGCCACGTATCGGGCATAGGCAACCGCGAGGGCTTCGCGGGAGCGGCTTGGGATGTCCAGGTATCGCAGTCATGGTTATCACCGAAATCTTCAAATCCATCCAGGGCGAAGGCACTCGCGCCGGATTGCCTTGCATTTTTGTGCGCCTGACAGGCTGCAATCTACGCTGCGTTTGGTGCGACACTGAGTACGCTTTCCACGGTGGGACGAAATACAGCCTCGATCAGATAGTGGAAAGAGTGAATTCGCTTGCGGGCCAAGGCACCAGCCGTGTACCGCTTGTCGAAATCACGGGCGGCGAGCCGCTGCTTCAGCCCGAAACCCCCGCCTTGGCCGAAAGGCTGGTCGGGGCAGGCTATACCGTGATGATCGAGACGAGCGGCGAGCGCTTCATCGGTACGCTGCCTCGTGAAGTCATCAAGATTGTCGACGTGAAGTGCCCCGATTCAGGTGAAGCAGACACGTTCGATTTAGCAAATCTCGATGCGATCGGCCCCAGCGACGAAATCAAATTTGTGATTGCCAGCCGCCGGGACTATGATTTCGCGCGCGATTTTACGGAGCACCACAAGCTCGCTGGTCGGGTTCGGCAGGTGCTCTTCTCGCCCGTTTCGCCCGATCCCGCAGGCCGCTGGCCGGGTTTGAATGCACGCGAACTGGCCGAATGGATTCTCGCCGATGGTTTACCTGTGCGCCTCGGCCTGCAATTGCACAAGTTCATCTGGGACCCGGCGATGAAGGGGGTTTGAGCTCTAAGAATGGCCGAAAAACCCAAGGCGGTCGTCCTGTTGAGCGGGGGCATGGACTCGTGTGTCGCCGCTGCCATCGCGAACCAAACGCATCGCCTAGCCCTCCTGCACGCCAGCTATGGTCAGCGGACGGAGCGGCGGGAGAGGCGCTCCTTCGAAGCCATTGGAGACTTTTACGGCGTTGGCGAGCGGCTGGTCGTCCGCTTTGATGCATTTGCCCAGATCGGGGGCTCGGCGCTCACGGACGAGAGAATCTCCGTTCCCGAGTCGGGAGAAGCGCTCGCACCGCACGCCGGAATTCCGATCACGTACGTGCCGTTCCGCAACGCGCATTTTCTTTCCGCCGCGGTGAGCTGGGCGGAAGTAATCAGCGCCACCGCCATTTACATCGGCGCCGTAGCGGAAGATAGTTCGGGATATCCCGATTGCCGACCAGAATACTATCGCGCCTTTCAGGCCGTGATCCGCGAGGGAACGCGCCCGGAAACGCATATCGAGATCGTGACGCCCGTGATCGCAATGCGAAAAAGTGAGATCATTCGGCGCGGCGTCGAACTCGGTGCGCCGCTGCACCTCACCTGGTCTTGTTATCAGTTCGATGACGAAGCGTGCGGCACGTGCGATAGTTGCCGGCTGCGCCTTCGAGCGTTTGCCGAGGCGGGAGTTCGCGATCCTATCGCGTATCGGGCGCAAGTTGCGCGATAATGAGTTGTCATTTTTCGGGGGATTGCCGTATTTCAAGTTCAGAGGAGATAGCCAGATGAAACTATGGATGCGCGTCTGGGCAGCGCTTGCGGTTTGCCTCGCATGGGCCGCCATCGCCGCAGCGCAGAACGCCAGTATTTCAGGCCAGGTGCTCGATCCCGATGGAAAGCCATGGCCGGCCGTCACGGTTTCGATAAAGAGCGACGTCGGTCGCACCTATACGTTGACGACCGACAAGGACGGCAAGTTCAGTCAAATCGGGTTGACTCCCGGCATGTACACAGTTACCTTCCTCAATCCGCCGCGCCTTCCCTCCCCGGGCTACCAGATCCAGCGTCAGGTTTCTTCAAGCCAGGAAAACGATTTCTCGGTCAATTTCGCCAAGATTGCCGCTCAACAGGGAGCCAATCCAGAAGAGCAGAAAAAGCGCGAAGAGGCTCAAAGTGCTTTCAAGAACATGAAGGCCCATGTTGACGCCGGAGTCGCGGCGCTGAGTGACGCCGATCAACTCAAGCAGCAATTGAAAGCGGCCACGGCAGATCAGAAATCCGGTATTCAGGACAAGATGAATGCCGACTACCAAACGGCGATCACCGAGTTGCAGCAAGCCGAGCAAGCCGTAGGCGCCAAGGACACCAAGAACCACGCCGTCATCTTGTCGAATCTGGGGATCGCCCAGAATCTTGCTGGGCACTACGACGACAGCATTAGCTCGTATCAGAAGGCCATCGATCTGAACCCGCAACCCGGATACTACGCCGGCCTGAGCCAGGCTCTCGCGAATTCAGCAGGTGCTCAAACGGACCCGGCGGTCGCGAGTGCAAAAATCGCGGATGCCGGCTCCAATTGTGATAAGGCCGCGGCTCTCGAGACTCCTCCGAATCCAGCAAATAATGCACGTTGCTGGAAGAACATTGGAATCGTCTTGACGAACAAGGGGGACCTGAAGAACGCAATCGCGCCGCTCCAGAAAGCCACGACGGCGGATCCAAAGGACGCCCAAGCTTGGTATTTGCTCGGCAGCGCCTACACAGGCACCATCGACACGAAGCAGGAAGGCGACAAGATGACCTACATCATCCCGCCGGGCACGGGAGACGCCTATCAAAAGTGCATCGATGCGGACCCGAATGGTCCTTATGCGGCGCAGTGCAAGCAGATGCTCGATAGCCTGGCGCAGATGTCGGGCGGCGAGGCGACGGCAATCGGCATGAAGCCGAAAACGCAGAAAAAGAAGTAGCGCTGCGAGGTCTTTAGGTCCCGGACTGCACGGCTCTTCCGCGAGAAATCGCGGGGCGCTTGTTTTCTGTTCGGTCTTTTGCCGCCGAATCTCACCTCTCGACCAACTGCCGCGAGAATGCTATCCTCAAGCGGGTCATCACGAGGCTTCCCGTGGCAGATGTCGTTTCAGGTCACCTCAGCACCACGCAAAGGCGGCGTAGCGAGCGAGTCTCTAGGTCCCTGCCGGTCATCGTTCGCGGAATCGATCTTCTAGGCCAGCCGTTTGAAGAGCGCACCTCCACCTTAGCTCTGAATCTTCACGGTTGTCGTTACGCCTCCAAACATCATTTGCCGAAAAACACGTGGGTTACGCTCGAAGTCCCTCAGGCCGGTCCGCGCCGACATGTGCGCGCGCGTGTCGCTTGGATTCAAAGGCCGCACTCGGTGCGCGAATTTTTCCAGATTGCCGTGGAGTTGGAAAGCGCTGCAAACATTTGGGGCCTAACTTCACCGCCAGCTGACTGGCAAGTACAGGAGGGCCCGGCGTATTCGTACCCAGAAGCGCTTCAACAAGAAGAACCGCGAACGGACGAAGCCGCGATCGCTTCCGCAGTTCCTGTCGATTCCACCGAGAGGTTCGGGCCACCTATGATGGACGCGCACGCCGATTCTGTTTCGCCTGCTCAACCCATTGCGGAAACGATGCCGGTTGCCGAAAGTCCTCTTTTGCGTCAGTGGAGTGCTGAACTCGACCGTCAGGCGGCAGCGGCCGCCGACGCCGCTGCCATGCACGCCGCCGAGCAGATTCGGCGAACCATGGAAGAATTCGAGCAGTTCCAGGCCAGCCTGCGTGAGAAATTGACGTCTCAGATCGCAGAGTCCCAACAGGAAATCCTCACAACTCTGCAGGCAGAGTTTGAACACGGCTTCCAAGAGACACGCGATCTCCTGCAGGAGCTGGACCGCAGTGCGAAGTCTCTTCGCGCCGAAAGCGAAGCAGCACAGGAAGCGACGAGCCGTATGGCGCAATCACGGCTTCAGATGGAAGCCGCCGAGGCCGCGCGCGCTCATTTCCAGCCGGAAGCGCCCAAAGAGGCGCCGGTCCCGGCTGAAGGCGATCTCGCCAAGTGGCGGCAGCGCCTCGAGTCGGAAATGGCGATTGCGCAAGGCCAGTGGAACGAGCTTCTCCAGTCATCGCTTGACAGCAGCCTTGGACGTCTGGTCGAGCAATTGTACGGGCGCTCGCAGGAGTTGCTCCACAACGCCGAGCAGAAGATCACGGAGCGT
This sequence comes from Candidatus Acidiferrum sp., assembly GCA_035622585.1. GTDB lineage: Bacteria > Acidobacteriota > Terriglobia > Acidiferrales > UBA7541 > Palsa-295. The sequence goes on along the minus strand of DASPVC010000015.1, from coordinate 10,753 downwards.
TTTGCCGAGCTTCGCCAGCCTCTCGGCCAGATGCATTCCGAGGCGCGTGAAACGTTCTCTTCCCTCCGCTCGTCGCTCGATGAAGAGCTGGGTCGCGCAAGATCTTCGCTCACGGATATCGAGCATGCGGCGAGCCGCCTGAAGGAATATTCGGCGCAACTGGAAGCCGCGAGCCACGATACGCTGAATGAGCTGCACCGGCGCCTGGAAAATATCCTGCAGACGCAGACAGATGAGATGAGCCGGCGGGCGGAGCATTTGCTGGCCAGCGTTCCGCAGCGCTTGGCCCCGATGATCGATTCTCTCGGCCAGCAGGTCGTCGAGCGGACGACGGCGGAGGTGGATTCCAAGCTGTCGCCGAGCCTGGAACGGGCGTCCGAACTGCTTCGCGGATTAGCCACGCGCGAGGCGGAAACGGACGAGAGTTTGCGCCTCCATCGCGAGCGCTTGCGCCAGCTTTCGGACAATAACTTGCGCGAAGCGGCCGCCCAGACCGTCGCGACCCTTGGCAATCTCCGCAACGATTTTGAGGCCGCGCGTACTGAAGCCCTGACGAAGTGGAACGAAGAATTGGAAGCGAGTTCTGTGCGAGCATCTCATGCGGCCGCCGAGTCCATCGGTCGTTCGTCGGAATGGTTCCAGCAGGAGGCCCGCGCCCGCTTGCAGGTCTTGATCGAGCAGGGGCTCGGCACAGCAGCAGGCACGTTTGAGGAAAAAGCCGGCCAAGCCGCGCGGCAGTTCGAGGCTCGTCTGGAGGAACTTTCCTCTGACCGCGTGGCGCAGATTCGCCAGCAGCTTGATGGCGTAGCCACCGAGATTGCGGGACGCACGCGCACGCAGCTCGAGCAGGCGGCGGAAGCGGCAGCCGCTTCGTTTGGCCAAGTCCTCAACCGGGTTTCCGATCAGCAGGTGGAGAACTTCACTGCGAGCACGCATGGCGTACTTGCGGAACGCGAGCGCGAACTGGGCCGCGCTGCCGAGCAGCTTTTGCAGAGTCTCGAGACAGACGGCCAGATGTCGCTCGAGCGGCTCCGCGCGCAGATGGCCTCGCACCTGGAGTCGAGCGTCGCCGACAGCCGCAGCGCCTTTGCCACCGAGCTTGCTTCGGCGCTCGACAGCTACCGAGCTGAGCGCGACGCGCAGCAAAGGAGCTGGAACGAGGACCTTCAGCGCTTGAGTGAGGAGGCCGCGGCCCGGCACCAGGAGCGCCTCCAGACGGCCAGCGATTCCTGGATCGTTTCTTCAGTCCGACGACTCAACGAGCACGGACAGGACGCCGTTGACGCGCTGATGCGCTCTGCCGATCAGAGCCTGCGCGAATCGTGCGCAAAGTTCTTCGAAGGATTATCCGAAATGCTGCGGGATCGTTCGGCTGCCAGTTCCGCGCCGGTCGGTTTCACGCCCGCGCGCACCATCGAAGAAGCGCCTGCGCCTCACAACGAACTGGCCAACGGCGCGAACGCCTGAAGCCCGAGAGAAAACCCTCGGCGGACCACTACCTCGCCCCCACCACCTCGCGAACCGCATTAGCTACGTAGGTGACTTGCTCTGCGCTCAACCCAGGATGTAGTGGCAGGCTGAGCACGCGCTCGCATGCTCGCTCCGCGTGTGGAAAGGTCCCCGGCGGGCATCCGAGCGATGAATAGGCTGGTTGCAGGTGCACAGGCCTTGGATAGTGCACCACGGTCTCGATCTCGCGCGCGGCTAGCTGCGCCACGACTGCATTTCGGTTGCTCGCATAGATGACGAACTGGTGATACACGCATTCGTCTCTCGGATCATCCACGGGTATTTCGACCCGTGCGCCGGCGAAAATGCGACGGTATTCTCGGGCAATTTCCTGTCGCCTCGCCGTCCACTGATAGAGATGGCGCAGCTTGATTCTCAGCACGGCGCCTTGAAATCCCTGCATCCGGTAGTTGTAGCCGATGAATTCGTGCTCGTATCGCGCTGTCTGGCCGTGAGAGCGCGCGGCGCGCGCGAACTTTGCGATCTGATCGTCGTCGGTCGTGAGTGCGCCGCCTTCTCCATACGCTCCGAGATTCTTGGTCGGATAAAAGCTGAACGCGGCTGCTGCCCCGAGGCCTCCCACGCGGCGTCCCCGGTAGCGCGCGCCGTGCGCTTGAGCTGCGTCCTCGAGGACGCGCAGATTGTGTCGGGCGGCAATTTCGCGAATGGGGTCCACGTCGGCGGGCCGGCCGTAAAGGTGAACCGGCAGAATCGCTCGCGTGCGGGGAGTGATGGCGCGTTCGATCAACTTCGGATCGAGATTTGCAGTCGCCGGATCGATGTCGACGAAAACCGGTATGGCGCCGCAGTAGCTGATCGCCTCGACGCTGGCGAGAAACGTATTCGGCGTGGTGATGACTTCATCGTCGGGCTGTACGCCCAGCGCCAGCAGTCCGAGATGAAGCGCCGCAGTACCGGACGCCAGCGCGACGCAGTGTTTCGTACCGCAAAAGTCGGCAAACTCCCGCTCGAACGCATCCACTTCCTCCCCGAGCACGAAGGATGCTTTCTCGCACACCCGTTCGAGCGCGGGAAGAATCTCCGAGCGTAGTTGCTCGAATTCGGCTTTCAGATCCAGGACAGAGACCTTCATCGATCGCGCCTCTCGCGCCATGAAACTCTACTGTACGCGCTCTTGAGCGACAAGCGTTCCATCGTGTGTGGCCCCGGCTATCGACATTGACATGTAGAGCAAGCACGCCGCCTTTATTGAAGAACGCATGCGATGTTCGTCGCAGGGCAAAGTAAGATGTAAGCCAGGCAGCAGGCCTGGGCTCTCTGTTTCCATCGACGAGCTGCGTGCTCTGAAGACGGCGCTCAAGAAACTTGGAAGGGTGCGGATGAAAGGCCGCTCGCTCACAATTATATCTTAGTTACTCCTGCTGAGCTTCATGCCCAACGACGCGACCAAATCCAACCGTCGTTTCGATCGGATCTCCACGCCCAAGGGACTCTGGGTGGCCTGGCAGCACAACGGCAATCAGAGCGTTTCGCGCGTTCGCGATCTGAATGCCGGGGGTTTGTTCATCGCTACCCCGACGTCAGTGCCCGTGGGCGCAGTGATCCAGGTGCTGCTCTCTGTTCCAGAAGGCGAGATCAGGAGCGAGGCCACCGTGCGGAATGTTACGCCGGGCGCGGGAGTCGGAATCGAGTTCAAGGATATGAGCCCGCAAGATGCGGACCGTCTAGGAAGGCTCATTACTCGTCTCCTGCGCGCGGGCCCTGGCGAGGCCGCGTAACAGTTTCCAAAGCGGTTTTGTCGCAGGCCCCCAATTGCAGCCATTCCTTGGTTTACGCCTCAGCCCAAATTGCGATATCGTGTGACTCCAGAAAAGCTCCAAAAGGAGTCCCGCCATGAGCGACGATTTTGTTCCCGGACAGCGGTTGGGAGACTACGAAGTCCTCGGCGTCCTTGGTGCCGGAGGAATGGGCAAAGTCTATAAGGTTCGCAACATCATCTCTGACCGCGTCGAGGCGATGAAAATCCTGCTGGGTAATCTCGTTGGACAGAAGGAATTGGCCGACCGATTTCAGCGGGAAATCAAGCTGCTCGCCAGCCTGGACCATCCTAACATTGCCGCGCTGCGCACGGCCCTTACCTTGGACAATCAGCTCGTTATGCTTATGGAGTACGTCGACGGCGCCACTCTGTCGTCGCGCCTTGAGTCAGGGCCGATTCCGGTGCCGGATGCCGTCAATTATGCCGGGCAATTGCTCTCCGCCCTCAGCTACGCACACAGGTTGAACGTCATTCATCGCGACGTGAAGCCCGGGAACATGATGCTGACGCGCGACGGCATCGTGAAACTAATGGATTTCGGCATCGCCCGTCCGAACAACGAAGTGGGATTGACAATCACGGGCACCACACTCGGCTCGCTCAACTACATGTCGCCAGAGCAGGTTAGAGGTGAGCCGGTCGACGCGCGCTCTGACCTGTACTCCTTTGGCGTCTCGCTGTATGAAATGGTGACAGGGCGATTGCCCTTCCGCGGAAACAGCAACTATTCGGTTATGTCTGCGCACTTGCAAGAGACTCCGGCGCCTCCCGTTTCGATACGTCCCGGGCTCCCGGAGGGGCTCAACCAGATCATTCTGATGGCGATGGCCAAGAATCCGAGCGACCGCTTCCAGTCAGCGGACGCTTTCGCAAACGCGCTGAACAGCGTTCTGCCCGCTGCGACAGCGCCATCTCCCATTTCGCGAACTGTGCCGGCATCATCGGCTGCGCCTCCGCCGAGCGTACCCTTGCAGCCGACGCAGCCTATGGCGGCGGCTGCTGCCGCGTCCGGAGCGCGTCCGGCTGCGTCGTCCAGCGGACATCGTGGCTTCTACATGGCGCTCGGTGGATTGCTCGTCGTCGGAGTCTTGCTTGGCGCGAGCATTTACGTGCCCCATTGGGTCAAGGCTCATGCGAGCGCAGGCTCAAGCAACGCGCCGACGGCGCAGCCCGCCCAGCCAGCCCCCATCACACCAGAAAATCCGCCCGCTGCCGTGACGTCTCCGCCGGCAGCGACGCCCGCACCAGCGGCTATAGCACATCCACAGGAGGACGCGGCCGCAGCCCAGGCCAAGGCGGAGGCCGCAGCAAAGGCAGCGGAGGAAGCCGCGGAGCATGCTGCTGCGCTGAAAGAAGCCGAGCAGCAGTCCGACCAGCTCAATAGCCGCGCCGCCGCGATCGCTTCGAGCCTTGATACTTTGCGCCGCGAGCAAGCCGCGCAGGGATACGGTCTCCGGGGCGACATCGTGGCCGCCGAAGAGCTGATGAAGACGAATCTCGCTCGCGCTCAGTCGGCTCTCGACGAGAAAGATGGCGACAAAGCCAAGGGGTATTTGGATGCCGCGGAAGTTCAGGCTGAGAAAATCGAGCGATTCCTCGGCCGTTAGGCAGGGCGCTTTATTCCTTGGTCATCGCAAGGACTCTCTTCGCTGCGGCTCTAGATATGCGTCAGCGTCCCGGTAACCTTTGTCCGCCGCAGCGCCCACCCGAAAACCGCAAATGAGATCGGAATTAGCACTGCCGCGAAAATCAGCAGTGCCACCAGCGGGTGCCAAAGCCCACTCCAGCCAGCTCCGGCCAGCAGCGCCGCGCGCATCCCTGCAAGGGAATACGTGACAGGAATAAACCGCGCCAACAATTGAAGCGGGCCCGGCAACACCGCCACGGGATACATCATTCCTCCGACGAGCCCGGAGACGCCCAGCACGACCCATTTCGCGGGATTTCCTCTCTTGAAAAGGATTTGATAGCTCGCCGACAGCACTCCGAGTCCCGCGAACGCGAGGATCGATGCCGCCAGAATCAGCGCCGCACCGGGCCAGTTGGCCGTCCTAGGCAAGAATCCGAAAAACAGCGCTCCCCAGCCGAGATATACGCACGTCCGCAGAGCTAGCGCCACGAAGGGATATGCCGCCGAGCCAGCGAGAATCACGGTAAGAGGAGTCTGCGTGACGAGCAGCGCCTCCAGCGTGCGATTTTGCCGTGCTTCCTCAATGCTCGAATCAAACGCGCTCAGCGCCACGCTCAAATAGTCGAAAAATGCAAACCCGACCAGCGCGAAGGAGAAGTAGTTGCTTCCTGCAGGCAGCGCCCGTTCCAGTTGCTGGCTTTCGACAAACCGCGAGAGGTAGAAAAACGTCGCCACTCCGAAAAGCGCTTCGACCGTTTCCAGCACTAGCGCCCCTCGGTAGCCCCGTGCGATGGCGAAGTCGCGCCGGAAGAACGCCGCGATTTTGCGGAGTGTGCGCACGGGGCTCAGGAAAGCGCCTCCACCGCGGCTGGCGGACGCGCGAGACGCGTAATCGCCGCCTCCAGCGTGGCCGTGCCGGTCGCCGAGCGCAGCCGGGATGGGGAATCGCACGCGATCAGTTTTCCATGATCGAGCACGATCACTCGGTCGGCGATTTCCTCCACTTCGCTGAGTGTGTGCGAGGCAAAGAGCAGCGTCGTGCCGCGTCCGCGCACGAGTTCATCTTTCAACAGCCGCCGGAAATCCGCCGCTGCGAGCGGGTCGAGGCTGCGTGTCGGCTCGTCGAGCAGCAGCACCGCGGGACCATGCAGCAACGCACGCGCGAGACCCAGCCGGTGCGTCATGCCAGTGGAAAGTGTGCGAACCTGCCGGTCGAGCTCGCCCGAAAGCCCCAGCCACTCGGTGACAGCCGCGATCCTCTGTAGAGCTTGGGAGCCGCTCAGATTATTCATCGCCGCAAAGAAAGCCAGATTCTCCCGGCCGGTCAGACGCGCGTAGAAGCCCTCGTCGCCGCCCGTGTGATAGCCGAGCTGGCGTCGCGCGCCCGCGCCTTCGCGCTCCACATCGAATCCGCCGACCGTCGCCCGCCCCCGCGTCGGCACGATCAGTGTCGCGAGGATACGTAAGAGCGTCGATTTCCCGGCGCCGTTGTGCCCTACGATAGCGACCGCTTCCCCATGTTCAACCGTGAAGGAAATTCTTGCGAGCGCGCATTGAGTAGTTTTCGCGACCGGGTGTAACAGCGCTCGCCAGCCCGAAACTGCAGGAGGGAAGTATTTTTCGAGATTTTCGACGGCGATCGCGGGCGCGGACATCCTAGCGGTTATAACCGAACTCGCGCTCACGAATCCAGCGCTCTGCAGCATGTTTCCAAAGAGCAAGGATCAAAACGGCGGCGGATAGGAGTTTTCCGACGGGCTCGGCTCCAGAAGAAAGATGGCATAGCGGTAGACAGCCAGGCGCGTTTCATTATCGAGTTCATGCAGCCCAAGAACCTGGCCAAACGCCGCGTGCAGTTCATGCAATTTGTCGTCCGGCAGCGCGCCCAGCAATTCGCCGAACCGGTTCTTCGCTTTGGTCATTTCGTCTGTGTTGGTTGAATCAGCCGGAGACGACTTGTTCGATGTCGCTGGCGTGGCATCCTTTGCAGTCGCAGGCAATTGGGGACTCGGCGCTGGCTTGCTTTCTGCCGCATCCAGCTTGGCGATCTTCCGTTCGTAGGATTGATAGAACTGATAGCGGAACTGTTCCTCGTAAAGCACGGCGAAGGCCCGCTTCTGCGGATCGGCGGGCGGCTGCGTATCCGCGAGGGCCTTCGTCTCGAAATTCTTCAACGCCATCTCGAGATCTGAGAATTCCGCGCGGGCAGCCTTCGATGGTCCCTTCCCGCTCCTTGTAAGCGAAGCTGCGAGAGCGTCGGTTCTCGCGTCGTAGCACTTCCCGTATGCCACCGCCGCGCGCGAGATGCTGGAGGAAGCGTTCGACGCGTTCGCCTGAGTTCTTTCGCCGAAGTACGCGATCCATTCTGTCGAACTCATTTTCAAGATCTGCGCGCAGGTCATGCCAAGCCTATCGACATCCGTTTTCTGTCTCGTGGGAGTCTGTCCGGAGGCGATCCCCGCAGCAGCGGTCAGCAAGACGGCGGTTCGAATGGCGGCGCGCATCCGAAAAATCCTACTTGAGCTTGTCGCCCCGCCGCAACTCGTTCGGAAAGGTATGTGCGAGATTCTTCCTGCATCGCGCAGAAACCCGTCAATCGTTCTACTGGCCCGCGATTCGGCTCGCGGGGTCGGAGACCATGGCCGTCGCACGCGGCACAATGTTCGTTGCCTGCGACGCGACGATCAGCCACTGGCCCTGCCGCTTCACCTCGACGCGCGTCAGAATCACGCGCCTCGGCGCCATCGGAGTGCCGTCGGGATTCAGGTCGCCGTGCGAATTCACATACACGTGGACGATGGCAATCTCCGCCGTCAGAAATTTGATGTTGGTCTGCTCGGTCTGCCACACGCTGCCTTTGGTCTTACCCGAGTGCAGCTCTTCGAGGCTCTTCTCGAACGCGTCGCGGCTCTTGAACCATTCGCCCGCAAGATTGATCGCGTCGGAATCCGGCGCGTATGTCGCCGCCATCGCTGCGATATCGTGACGGTTCCAGGCCTCCTGCCATCTTGCCTCGATGTCGCGGATCGCCTTTTCATCCGCTGCCGTTCCGCCCTGGGCTTGCGTGACCGAGGGCGCAAAAACGAGAACGAGCGCAACAAACCAAATTGTTCTTTGCATGGAGAATGCCTCCGCGGAACTTGCTGTCAATTCTTGCCGCCGCCTTGCGTAAATCTCATCAGAAACGTCGAGTCGTCATTTATTGGCGGCCCGCTTGCCGGCAAGAGCAGGAGCCCACGCCCAAAACAGCTTTTCAGCCGGAAGACCGTAACAGCCGTCCAGTTGCCGTTGCCAATCTGAATCTCTGCGCTTTCGCCCGAATGCGCTCGCAGCAGGGAACCGAGCCGCTCCTGGTCTGCTTTGTTTTGCTGATGAAAAATGACGGCGGTGGCCGCTGGCGCTACGCTTGCGTGCGCTTCCAGCACGCGGCAGGCGATCGTGCTCGTGTTAACGCTTTCGGACTGGCGAACGGCGCCGGGCACGGCAGGGCAGAGAATCGCCGCGCCCAGCAGCGCTATGAGCCGGAGTGTCGTCGGCATGATTCCCTCCGGGATGGAAAGTGGGCGCGATTCTCTCCAGTGGCGGTCCACCAGTCAAGATGCGCTCGCATTCCGCACCATCCGGATCTTGTGGATCGTCGCCATGAAGCGGAATGATCTTGTTTTCGCCGCCATGAGTCCGCGCCCTCAGAATCCAGCATGGTCCGACGTAGAGAATCTTGCTTCAGCCAGATCGAGCTCGCGTTCGAGCTTTCGCATGACGTCATCGTTGATCTTGTTTTCGTTGCGGAGGTGGAGCACTGTCGCGTGCTGGATCGCGCTCACTTGTCGCGAAAGCTCTCGCCACTGCGCGTAATCCTCCGGACGGTAGCCCGGCTCGGCCGAATGATTGGCCTCGAGCACGTTCAGCCTGCGGCGGTACATGCGAATCAGCTCGTCGTACACTGGCACGGAATTGGCGTCAGCGTCCTCGCGGCTGTGTTCGAGATAAGCGAGCGCCGCCTCGACCATCGCGCGCCGCGCTTCTTCCTCTTCGGTATTGTGCTCGGCCGTACCCGCCAGCCCTAGCCGCCGGATCAACGGCGGCAGCGTGAGCCCCTGCAGCACAAGCGTCACGAAGATCACGCAAAACGTCAGGAAGATCATCACATTTCGTTCGGGGAAGCGTTCGCCGTTTTCCAGCAGTCTTGGCAGCGAAATCGCGGCCGCCAGCGCGACCACGCCGCGCATGCCCGTCCAGCCGATGATGAAGAGCGACTTTGGGTTCGGGATCGTTTCGTGATGGTGCAGCAGATGCCGCCGTATGTAGAACGATATCGCTGCGCCGGGATAAACCCAGACGAGCCGCAGCAGGATCACTACACCGCTGAAAAGCAGCCCCAGCACCAGCAATTCGCCCAGATGATGCGTTCGAATTCCGCCGAGAATGTAGGGCAGTTGAATCCCGATCAGCAGGAAGACGAATCCATTGAGCACAAACGTCAGCGTCTCCCACACAGCCTGCCCTGTCAGCCGCGCGCCTCGCGAAAGATAGAGCGAGCTTTTGTGTCCGAGATACAGCCCGCATGCGACCGTGGCCATCACGCCGGATGCGCGCGCCTCCTCCGCAGCGAGATACGCGAAATAAGGTGCCATCAGGCTGATCGTGATTTCGATGGGCGCATCCACGATCTTGAGTTCGAGAACGTGAATCAGCTTGCCGACGATCAAACCGATCGCAATGCTGCCGAACACCAGGTAGAGCAGTTGCCACACGCTCTCGAAGACCGAGGGAGTGTGCCCCGTCACCAGCAGCGCAGTCGTAATTTGCAGGGCGAGCAGGCCCGTCGCGTCGTTGACGAGGCTCTCTCCCTCGAGAATGTCCGTGATGCGTTTGGGAAGTCCGAGCCGCTGTGCGATCGACGTCGCGGCAATCGCGTCCGTGGTTGCAACCACGGCGCCGAGCACCAACCCCATGCGCCAGTCAAAGCCCGGCAGGATCCAGCGTGACGCCGCAGCCACTCCCACGACGGTGAAGCCCACTAATCCGAACGCCAGGCCTATGATACTGACGAGGTTGTAGCGAAAGTCCCGCCATGGCGTCACCGCCGCTGCCGAAAACAGCAGCGGCGGCAGGATCACTAGAAACACGATCTCCGGATTGAGTTCGACGTGCGGACCGTGTGGAAACAGGCTCAGGAGGAGTCCGCCGACCACGAGAATGATCGGATACGGCGTCTGCAGCCGCTTCGCCAGCGCCGCAAACGCCACGACGAGAATCAGCAGCACCAATACAACTAGCTCGATGCCATGTATTCCCGTCGCGTGCATCTCCGCCTCGCTGCTTCAAGATACCGCAGGCAGGCGTGGATATTCGTAGGCAAAAACAAAAAGGCCGGTCCGATTTGTTCGGACCGGCCTCGTAAAAATTATCCTGGCGGTGACCTACGTTCCCGCGTCGTTTCCAGCGCAGTATCATCGGCCCAGCGAGGCTTAACTTCCGTGTTCGGGATGGGAACGGGTGTGACCCTCGCGGTAAGACCACCAGGAAACTGGAAATCGAAACTCGCTTTGAAAAACCGAGTCGAGTTTCGATGAGCAACTGAAGGAAGTAAGTTGAACCGCAAATTCCGCAACGATTGCAGCGTGTTGGGAAAGTTTTATGGTCAAGCCGAACGGCCGATTAGTACGGGTAAGCTGCACGCGTTACCGCGCTTCCACCTCCCGCCTATCAAAGTCGTAGTCTTCGACTGGCCTTCTTAGGGGGCCGCAACCCCCTTGGGAAACCTTATCTCGAGGCGAGCTTCTCGCTTAGATGCTTTCAGCGATTATCTCTTCCCGACTTCGCTACCGAGC
>DASPVC010000014.1:0-10545 GCA_035622585.1 Candidatus Acidiferrum sp. | reverse complement strand
CGAAGCAGAATTACGTCGACAACAGAGTCGTTGACCAGTCGTCGATCCTTCGCTTCATCGAGGAAAACTGGCAGCTCGGCACTATCGGTGGGAACTCGTCGGATGTGAAAGCCGGCAGGCTGAACGGTTTGTTCGACTTCGGCGACCAACCTCACGCACCCAAGCTGATTCTTGATCCGGCCACGGGTGTCGTGCTCCCAAATCAACCCGAGTAAGGAGGCGAAAAGGATCCTCCGCAGTCCCTCACACCAAGCAACGCCCCCCTGGCTCGTCCCGCAATCCTCCGGGACGAGCCAGTTCGTTTTTAGCGGCCCTGTAAGCAACATGCCCGATGTATCCTGTAGCCTCAGCGCCTCAGGCTCGCGCTGAATCGCGCGCTGGGAGACATCCGGTTGGCCCGCAAACCGCGCAGCCTTGATCTGACACAAGTTTCCGAATGGGACGACGGGAAGGTCGTCCGCAAAGAGGATTACCTCGCCGCTGAGGAACCTCTCGAAATCCGCGTCGGAGACGAGCCGTTGAGCGTGACCATGCGAACGCCGGGGCACGACCTCGAACTCGCGGCTGGCTTTCTTTTCACCGAAGGCATTGTCACCAAGCGCGCTCAAATCGTATCTCTCGATGCTGTGGTTCAGGACGGCGAGCCGAACCGGGGCAATGTGGTGGGTGCTCTCCTGGCGCCCGAATCAGCTCCTGACTTCGAGAAGATGAAGCGGCACTTCTTTGCGGCGTCTAGCTGCGGCATTTGCGGGAAGGCGTCGATTGATGCAGTCCGCGCGCGGGCGCTAGAACCGCCCAACCCCGAGTTCCGTCTCGATCCTGAAGTGCTGGTGCGGTTGCCGGACGCGTTGCGCGCGTCGCAGGCTGTTTTCGGGCGCACGGGCGGCCTTCATGCCGCCGCTCTTTTCGACGCGAAAGGTAAATTGCTCGTTTTGCGGGAGGACATCGGCCGTCACAACGCGGTGGATAAAGTCATCGGGTGGGCGCTGCTGGAAAATCGCGTGCCCCTTAGTGATGCCGTGCTGCTCGTGAGCGGGCGGGGCGGATTCGAGATCGTGCAAAAGGCGATCGTGGCAGGTTTGCCGGTCGTTGCGTCGGTCTCAGCGCCGTCGAGCCTGGCGGTCCAACTGGCGCGCGAATTGAGACTCACGCTCATCGGCTTCCTGCGCGGCAGGCGGTTCGTGATTTACGCGGGCGAAGAACGCGTCAAGAAATCCTGAGACGCGCACGCCGCATTCTACGACGCTGCTTTCCCCAAGGTCTTGGGCGGTGTGCCGGGATGCCCGTTGCCGAGCATGGCGGTGAAGGCGTCGAGCAGTTCGCGATTCCACCAACCGCGCGCGCACTCCTCGTGCATGATCTTGAGTGCGACTTCCGACGGGGACGCCTTGCGGTACGGCCGATCGGTTGTGAGTGCGTCGTAGACATCCGCGAGCTGCAGAATCGCTGCCGTCACAGGAATCTCCGACCCGCGCAGGCCGTCAGGGTAGCCTGAGCCGTCGTGTCGCTCATGATGGTGGCGGATGATCGGCAGGACCGGGCGAAAAGCCCTAAGCGGCGCGCAGATGCGTTCGCCGACCACCGGATGCTTGCGCATGACTTCAATCTCGTCCGCCGAAAGCGGTCCGGGCTTCAACAGGATCGCGTCCGGCACTGCCACCTTGCCGATATCGTGCACGATTCCGGCCCAGCGCAGCGCCTTGATCTCCTCTTCCGGCAAACCGAGACGCCCGCCGAGGCGTGACGACATTTCTGCGAGGCGCTCGCAATGCCCGCGCGTGTAGGGATCACGCGCCTCAATGCTTTCCGCTAGGCTGAACAACACGACTTCGGCGTTCTCAAGCTCGTCCGTGAATTGTTTCAGGCGCAGCAGGGAGCGAGTGCGGGCAAGCAGCTCGTTGAAGTCGATCGGCTTGCTGAGGAAATCGTCCGCGCCCGCATTGATCCCCTGGATGCGGTCCTCGGTGGCGCTCAGTCCGGTGATGAGAACGACCGGCGTAAGCCGTGTCTCCGGAGCCGCTTTCACCTGCCGGCAAACTTCGAAGCCGGTCACCCCAGGCATCATGATGTCGAGGAGAATCAGATCCGGACGAAACGCGGCGCAATGGGCCAGCGCCGACGCGCCATCGCTGGCTTCACTCACTTCGAAGCCCTCGCGGCGCAACAATGTCACGAGCGCCAGACGCGACGCAGCCTCGTCGTCAACGATCAAGATCTTCCCAAGCATCGCTTTGGGTCCGTTGTGCCCAACAGCCGATGAGCACCCGCATGGTGGGAGATGCGGAAACACCTGCGCCCGGTTGGTCAGCAGCAAGTTTGGCCGATAACTTCCGCAGCGCGGGCAAACAAATGTATCCTGTCCGGTCCATTCGGACAACCGGGAATCACGGCCGACTCTTGATTCCAGCCCGGAGACGGGAAGGACTGCGCGAGAGTTCATGAAACGAACTTTGACGCCGGAATCGCTGCAGGAAGTCGCGACGCGGCTCGAACAGGCGCACAAATCCCTGCAGCGCCGATATCCCGGCCCGCCGGGCGACCGCCAACCCATTCACGTTGTGTACGGCGGAGCGCACCTCTTTCGCGCCGGCACGGCGCGAAAGCTGGGGGAGTTGGCGCTGAAATCGCTCGACGACTACGGGCCTGATTTCGCTGCGTTCGCTAGGGCGATCGGCCTGCCCGGCGCAAGCAGCTTGCCCGATTTGCCCGACGCAACCGCGTCCCTGGCCAAGTCGATCGAAGCCGACCCGGAAGCAGCGCGGCGAGAGAACCCCGCTGCGTGGTTCGCCCACACGGTCTATCGGCGAATTCGAGAAAAACTCCGCCGCGAGCCGGTCGAGGATCTCCGGATCGATTTCGAGGATGGATACGGCAATCGCCCGGACGCGGAAGAAGATGGCCACGCGGTTTCAGCGGCCGGCGAAGTGAGCGCCGGGATGAACGCGGGCGAATTGCCTCCATTTTTCGGCATCCGCATCAAGCCCCTCAACGAAGAGTTGCGTGGGCGGAGCATTCGCACGCTGGATATTTTTCTCACGGAACTGGCAGCAAAATCGCGCGGCGAACTGCCCAAGCACTTTTACGTCACTCTGCCCAAGGTCGCGCTGCCGGATGAAGTCGCGGCGCTCGCCGACATCTGCTCGCGCCTGGAACCGATGCTCGATTTCGAGCCCGGCGCGCTGCGCATCGAGTTGATGGTCGAGACGCCGCGCGCCATCCTCAATGAACGAGGCGAGGCCAATCTGCTCGCACTGGTGGGCGCCGCGCGAGGCCGCTGCGCTGCCATTCACTTCGGACCCTACGATTACACGGCGTCGCTTGGTATCTCCGCGACCTATCAGCCGATCGCGCATTTCGCCTCGGATTTCGCGCGGGGAGTCATGCAGGTGGCGCTCGCGGGGACTGGCATTCGCATCGCTGACGGCCCCACCAACATCATGCCGATCCCTCGCCACCGCGCCGCCAAGAATGGCCCGGACCTGAGCGCGCGGCAAGCAGACGAAAATCGTGCGGCAGTGCATCGCGGATGGAAGATTCACTACGAAAATGTCCGCCGGTCGCTCGCCAACGGCTACTATCAGGGTTGGGATCTGCATCCCGCGCAGCTTCCCGCCCGATACGCGGCTGTCTATTCCTTCTTTTTGGAGAATCTCGATTCCTCGGCGGAGCGCCTCCGCAACTTCATCGAGAAGGCCGCGCAGGCCACGCGCGTGGGGCAAGTTTTCGACGATGCGGCGATGGCGCAAGGCCTGCTCAACTATTTTGCGCAAGCCATCAACTGCGGCGCGCTGACGGCGGAAGAAGTCGAGCGGATCACCACGCTTTCATCCGCGGAGCTTCGCAGCGGCTCATTTCTGAAGATCCTCGTGCAGCGGCAGGCTTAGGCCCCGCGCCCTAGCGGGTTTTCCCTCTCATCAGAAATAGTAGCGGCAAGACGCACACGCAAATTGTGCCATTGATCCGGAAATCGTCCACGAACGCAAGCATCGTGGCCTGGCGCTGCATCTCCCCGTACACGAGGGCCTGCGCCTGCGTTAGGGCATGAGCCACGTCCGCTCCGCGCGCGGCCAAGATACCGGTCAAATGGTGCAGGGCGGCTTGATAGTGATGGTTTCCGGGCTGCAAGTTTTCCATGAGGACGTTCTGATGAAACTGCGCGCGGCGATCGAGCATCGTCGTCACAAAAGAGATGCCCGTGCTTGCGCCAATGTTTCGCGCCAGATTGATCAATCCCGAGGCGTTATTCATCTTTCCGCGCGGGACGAAATAGAATGCCATCACGTTGATCGGCACGAACAAGAACGCGGTGCCCATCCGGGAAATAATCCAATCGGTCACAGGCGCGCGTGTCCCTGCGTTCAGGTTGAGATGCGAGAGTTGGAAGAGGCCGGTCGCCATGATCAGCAGCCCCGTCGCGACGATCCATCGCGGCTCGAAACGATCCAGCAGCGCCCCGACGAATGGCAGGATCGCCAGCAGAACAAGCCCTCCCGGCAGCAACACCATGCCGCTTTCCATCGCTGTGTAGCCCATCAGTGTTTGGAGCCAAATGGGAACGAGCAGCGTCGTGCCGTAGAGAACCACGCCCAGCGTGTACATCATGAACGTCGAAATGGCGAAGTTGCGATCTTTGAAAAGGTGGACGTCAACCACGGGATCTTGTGCGGTCAGCTCACGAATCACCAGCGCGATCAGCGCGACGACGCAAACGACCGTCGCCCACGTAATGAACGGCGAACCGAACCAGTCGTCGCGCTCTCCCTTGTCCAGGATGACTTGCAGGAATCCGAGACCGACGCTCAGCAGCCCCAGCCCCAGAAAATCGATGCCCAGGCCTTGCTTGAACGTCTTGCGCACCAAGTGCGTCGGGTCGGAGATCAGTAGCGAAATCATAAGGACGGAGATGATGCCGACCGGCACGTTCAGCAAGAAAATCCACCGCCACGAATAGTTGTCCGTGATCCAGCCGCCCAGCGTAGGTCCCAGCGTGGGAGCGACGACGACTCCCATTCCGTAAATCGCCATCGCCATGCCCTGCCTGCCGCGTGGAAAGCTATCGACCAGAATCGCCTGGGAAATCGGCTGCATGCCTCCACCGCCCGCTCCCTGAATTACGCGAAAAAAAACGAGCGCTCCCAGCGACGGCGCCATTCCGCACAAAAATGAGCTCAGCGTAAAGATCACAACGCAGGCGAGGAAGAATCGCTTGCGGCCGAACAGAGTGGAAAACCAGCCGGTCAATGGCAGCACGATGGCGTTCGAAACGAGGTAGGACGTCAGGACCCAGGTGCTTTCGTCCACGCCCGCCGAGAGGCTGCCGGCGATATGCGGCAGCGAGACATTCGCGACGCTCGTATCCAGCACTTCCATGAACGTGGCCGAGATGACGGTCGCAGCAATGAGCCACGGATTGATCTCCGGCATGGGCCGGACGTATTCCGCGGTGGCGCTCATCGGTCCTCTAGGCGCAATCGTTCGATCACGTCACACATCTCCCGTTTGGAATAGCACGTCGATTCGGGGCCCGAGAAAACGAATCCTGTGGTCCTGCGGCATCTCCCCGGCGCAAGAATACACCGGCCCTTGAGATCGCTCAAACGGAAGAAGCGCTAGTTGCGAGCGGCGGGTCCGGTGAGCTGGACGAGCGGCTCCGAAGGCGCGGAGGGACCCGATTCGAGATTCTGCGGCGCCCGCCACCGATCGACGCTGGAAATTTGATGGACGCAGGAGATGGTGCAGCGCGGGGCGCAGCTTTTCTTGGTGAGGAACTCGCGCTGGCGACGTTCCGCCGTGTATTGCTCCAGCGGAATGCCGGGATAGCCGCGTTGCTGCGAGCAGTAGTGCACCAGGCCGTCCTCGCACACGTAGAGGTAGCGCGAGCCGGCGCGGCAACGCCAGTCGTTTTCAACTCCGGCCGCGATGTTGTGTTGAAAACCGTTGACGCGTGAAAACGAGCGCTTCCCGAGCGACATGATCTCTTCGAAGATCTCGCGCTCGCGCGCGCCGAGCGGACGCAATTGCCCATTGCCGTCGTGAATGATGCCCACCGTGGACGTGAATCCAAGCTCTTGCGCGCGGTGCGCCACAGCGAGCGCGTCTTCAGGATTCGCGACGCCGCTGCCGAGCACCGAATTGATGTTCACCTGGAATTCGGCATGTTCGGCCAGCAGCGCGAGTTTCTGGTCGAGCACTTTGAGGCTCTTTTTCGAGACGTCGTCCGGCCGGACGTTATCGATGCTGATTTGCAGGTATTCGAGCCCCGCGCGGTTCAGGCACTCGATGCGGTCGGCGACGAGCAGATAGCCGTTGGTAATCAGGCCGGCCATGATGCCGTTCTTGCGGATGCGCGCGATGATCGCATCGAGATCGGGATGCAGCAGGGGCTCGCCGCCGCTGATCGTGATGATGGCGGTTCCCATCGCGCCGAGCGCATCGATCCGTCGAAACATCTCCTCAGTCGGCACCGGCTTCGAAAAGTCATCGAATTCGTTGCAGTATGTGCAGGAAAGATTGCACCGCCGGATGGGAATGATGTGAACGAGCAGCGGATGCCGCGTCGACGCAAGCCCCTTGACGAGCATCCGTGCCTCGCGCAGCTTGCGGTGCGCTGCGCGCAGCCTTCTCCGAATCTTGCGTCGAAATGTCACGGATTTCACCGAACGGCTGCTCGTCGCAGCCGCGGCTTTATTATGCCACAGCGGTCACAGGCAGCCTGCCGCGACTTCGCCCTCGCTTGTTTGCGTGTCACGTACTCGTTGTGGCGAGCGCGCGCCAAGCGTATGATGCGCGACGAGCATGCGATCCAAATCGGAGATTCCACTTCAGATGGAAGAGCGTCGAGTGTCCTATTCACTTTGGAAAAACCTACGCGGACTCGTTCTAATCAACCTGGCATTGCTGTCCTGTGTTTCCGTCGCCTCAGCGCAAACGCCACGGGCGACGCTGGATGCGCCGCCGTCGGGGATCGCGCCTTCCGGAGACGCGCTGCGCCCCGGCCACCTGGGCCGCCAGATCGCCGACGTTGAGGACATCATGCACTTCTATCACGACCTCATCGGTCTCGAACTTCGCGGCACTCGCGACCAGCCCCGTCCATTTGGCAGGAATCGCGGCCTGCAGGAAGTGGCATCGCTCGTCCAGGGCGTGCCGGATCCCTACCAGCAGGTCAGCCGCGTCGCGCTTCTTCCGATTCCCGGCACTGCCGCCGCGCCCGGCGGTCCGGAGATGACGATCGAAGCGATCGAAATCCAAGGAATTGAGAGGCGCCCGTTTCATCCCTCACTGACCGATCCAGGCGCTTCGTACCTGAAACTCTTCGTCACCGACCTCGACAAGACCCTCGCCTTGCTCAAAGACGAGCGCTTTCCCGTCATCACGACCGGAGAAAGTCCGGTCGAACTTTCCGGCTGGCCGGGCATTACGGGCAAAATCCGCGCGGTCTTCGTGCGCGATCCCGATGGCTATCCGGTCGAATTGATGGAAGTAACCCCTGCGCCTCCAACAACCGCCGCACCCGACAGCAAGGTTCTCGGCGCACGCGTAACCGTGGTGGTCGACGATCTCGAAAAGACCTGCCGCATGTACCAAAGCCTGGTCGGACCCGACTTCAAGTTCTGGGTCAGTCCGTCGCTAATGGGCGACAAATCGTATGAAGACCTAACCGGCATACACAATCAATTCCGGCTGGCTGAGGCGATGGTCCCAGGCTCTCCGGTCGTGATGGAGATCGTCGAATACAAGAATCACAACAAGCACTTTCAGCGGCCACACTTTCAGGATCCCGGTGCCGCACATTTCTTGTTCATGGCGAAAGATGACGACGTGATGATCGACCGGGTCAAGGCAGCGAATTTGCACACGACGAGCCCGTCAAACGCGCCGGTCTTCATCGCTCCCACAACGCGCATGTTCTTCGTCACGGATCCGCAGGGGTTCTGGTTGGAGTTTATGGATCACGACGTAAAGAAGGACCCGACCGCGAAGTAGAGGCCAAGACTTACTGTCAGTCTCATCACGCGCTGCACTAAAACCTTCGCAAATCCCATACGTGGATTTGTTTCAGTCTCGATTAGGAAAGATTCTCAGGAAAACAGACGCCTGAAGAAGCTCTTGCAGCGTGAGAGAAACGTCGTAGGCGCGGAGCCAGGTGGGACGGTCAGAGGGCGAGCCTGAGCTTGCGCGGGTTTGGGCTGTGGCGAGGTTTCTCGAAAGCCCTGGTCTGCATCACGATCCAACCGCGCGACAGGTCTCGCATCACCATCCGAGCCACGCTCCGCGTTGCCCCTGCTCCGGCCGAACAGACTATCGAGGCCGGCCTTCGCGATCGGTAGTACGCGCGTGTATTCCTGTTCCAGCGCTTCCGCGACGCGAGGCCACTCACTTTCTCCGAAAAGACCCTGCCCGAGCTGCGAAAACTCTTGACGAACCTGTTCGGGCAACTCGCCTTTCTCCAGTGGCGGCGTCGGGTCCTTGGCCGACAGAAAATTGTCAGCCGTAGCCACGAGGCGAACCAGCACCGAATCGCGCTGCGCAAGGTCGGGTGTGTGGTGATTCTCAAGCACGTCGAGGAAAGACGGCATCAACCCCCAGGAACGAGCCATGATGCCTCCAAGTTGGCAGTGGTCGATTGCGAAATATTCTCGCTCGACGGCAGGATTGTCGAGCCAATTGGAGGGCACCACATCGGCGTCTCCAGGACCTTCGTTCAGAAGCATCCACTCGGGGACTTGCCCGATATCGTGCAGCAGTCCGGCGATGTAAGCCTGATATTTCTCGAAATACTTCCAACGCTCCGCGAGGAACTGCGAGAGCATCGCGGTCAAGAAACTATGCTGCCAGAATCCGCTCATTTGCGACTCGGGCAGCGCCTTGCCGGCGAAGTCTGCCATGGAAGTCGTGAGGGCGAGGCTGCGAAGGCGCTCCGGACCAAGCAGGGTAGCCGCGTGGTCGATGCTGATCACGCGGCTGTGCAGCCCGAGCAGTGGCGAGTTGCACATGCGCAGCACCTGGGAGCTGAGCGTGGGGTCTGTGGAGATGAGCTTGCCGGCTTTCTTCAGATCCGGAGACTCCCCGTCAAGAGCCTTCGCGAGTTCGAGCGCGGTCTGCCGAAAGGGCGGCAGGCCTTTGCGCACGATTACCTGAAGGCGTTGCTCGCGGGCAATCTGTGCGAGGGTCAGGTGCGCTTGCAACGGCGCGTGCGTGTCGGTCGGCATGAGTGACTCTCGTTATTTTAAGATCGAAGCACAGAAATTTTGCCGTTTCTTCGCCCGGGCACGTTGCAAAAGACAATAGCAGCTGAACCGCGTGCAGCAGACCTGGAATGTCTGGCGGGAAACCAGTTCTACTGAAGTAGACGCGCACCTGCTCCATCGTGCCACCATGATCCAAGACAATTTCCTGCGTCTTCGACCCGTCCGGCGAGTGCGTTCACACAGAATTTGCTGGGATCGGAGCGGGAAAGTGGTTTACCGCTTCCACTTGAGCGGTTAGTCTAACGGGGCAAACGGCTTTGAGGAAGCGACCCGATTCGAGGTCGGAATGGAACACGAGCACACGCACGAGGCAATCCGTCAACGACTCGCCGCCGGGCCCACCCGGAGCTATCTGAGAGACTGGGTGTACGGCGGCATTGACGGCATTGTGACGACATTCGCAATCGTCTCCGGAGTCGTCGGAGCGCGGCTGTCGCCACACATCATTTTGATCCTTGGCAGTGCCAGCTTGCTCGCGGACGGCTTAGCGATGGCGGCAGGGGATTATCTAGCCACGCGCTCGGAAGACGAGGAACTTCACTTTGCCGAGGCCGTGGAACGCCGTCATATCGAGACGTGCCCGGAGGGCGAGCGCGAGGAGGTCCGTGAGATTCTCCGGGCGCGCGGGATTCCCGAGGACCTGCTCGACCAAAGTGTGGCGTCGGTTACGGCAGACCACGATCTGTGGGTGCGCATCATGTTGCGCGACGAATACGGCCTGCCGGCTGCGGTGCGCTCGCCCTGGCGCGCAGCTGCGTCGACCTTTTCGGCCTTTCTGGCTTGCGGACTCGTCCCGCTGATTCCGTTCGTCGCTGGTTCGAAAAACGCATTTTCGACCGCCTGTGCGGTAACGGGCTTGATGTTCGTCCTGATCGGCGCGCTCAAGAGTCGATGGTCCATTCGGGCCTGGTGGTACTCGAGCCTGACCACGTTTGCGATTGGCGGAGGCGCTGCTGCAGTAGCCTACGCAATCGGCGCCTGGCTTCGCGGCCTGACGAATTGACCGGGGGATGCCGCAGGAAGCGTCATTGCGCCCAGGCACTCGCTTCCGTTCCCGCTTTCCGACATCGTTCGAGGAGCCACCTGGCTCATCCACCGGAATTCGACTTGGACGCATGGTCGACAACCGGACGTGTTTATTACCGGATTCATTGAACTTGTCCGGTAACCGCTGCCGGCTCAGACGGTCGACGCAACACTTGCTTGAAGTCTACTCGCAGGAGTTTGGAATCCTAAGGTCTTTCTTGGGCGTTGATTCAAGCGCAGCGAGACCTGGTCGAGCTGCGCTTGAGAA
>DASPVC010000013.1:0-2922 GCA_035622585.1 Candidatus Acidiferrum sp. | reverse complement strand
GTTGGGGTGACCCCCTTCAGTGAGACAGACAGCCAAAGACACAGTTGCCGTTCAGTGTAATTGTCTTCTCAAGGCGTAGCTTCTCCTTGAGAGTAGTCGGTAGCCGGTGAAGCGGAGTCGGGCTCTGCTGGAGAGCAACCCGCCAAGGAATAGCCGGTTGGAGACTCATCGATGGGATGGGCCGGGGAGCTGGAGCGATTCGGCTCCCCATGCTCCGCTGGTTTGTGATCCCATCGATAGATTTCCCCATGCCTGAAAAAACTCATGCTGGCAGCGCCGCGACTGTCTGTCTGAGCAGGTTGCGCGGCGGCTTGTTCGAACTCCTCCGGCGGCAAGTAACCGAGCGCCGAGTGCAGGCGGACGCGATTGTAATAGCGCTCGATGAACTCTTCGATGTGAGCGCGCAGATCCTCCAGGTCGCGGTAAGTGCTGGCGTAGATCTCCTCCCGCTTGAGCGTGTGCATGAAGCTTTCGCAGCTGGCGTTGTCGTAAGGGTTGGCGGGCCGGCTCATGCTGGGCAGCATGTTGTGGCTCTCCAGCAGGCTCACATATTCCCGGCAGGCGTACTGGCTGCCGCGATCGGAGTGATGCACCAGGCCAGGTGGCGGCTGGCGTTGCGTGAGAGCGTGCTTGAGCGCCGTCACCGTCAGTGCGGCTGCCAGGCTGCGCGCCAGCGCCCAGCCCACCACTTTGCGCGACCAGGCGTCCAACACTACCGCCAGATAGACGAACTCCGTGCGCAGGCGGATATAGGTGATGTCGGCCACCCATAGCTGGTTGATCCCGGTTAATCGCATGCGCGCGGCCAGATTCAGATAGACCTTTAGTTCATGATCGGAGTCGGTGGTTTGAACCCAGGCTCGGGGCTGAACCGCAAGCAGGTTATCTTCCCTCATCAGCCGCGCCACGCGCTTGTGATTCACCACCAGGCCGCGGCGGCGCAGCTCCCGGTTTACCCGCCGGTACCCGTAGCGGCCGCGATGTTCCAGTGCTACCTCGTGAATCGCCGCGCGCACTTCCGTCTCTTCTTCCCCTGGCGCCTCGGCCGTGAGCCAGCGGTAAAATCCCGCCCGGCTTACCCGCGCCAGCATGCACATCCGCTCGACCGTCAAACCGCCTTGCAGCGACATCATCGACCGCATTTGGCCGTAGACGCCGTCTCGCCAGTGCCGTCGTTCTGCTGGCGTCGAGCCGCTATCTTTTGCAAGGCACCTTTGAAAAAATCCACTTCCAGCTCTCGCTCCGCCAGAAGCTGCTTCAGCAGCCGGTTCTCTTCCTCAACACCCGCCTGGCGCGGCGCGATCGGCGCCACCGGCCCGTGTATCCGCATCTGCCACCGATACAGCAATCGACGCGGCACATCCAATTCCCGCGCCAAAGCAGAAACGTTATGGCAGCCCTGCATCCGGCCCACCGCAACTCGCCGGAACTCCTCCGTGTAAATCCTCTTCCTTCGCATTTGCAGCACCCCCATTCGCTGCAAACTGTGACTTTCTCAACTGTCTCACTTTGGGGGTTCACTCCATTGTTGTAAACGTCTCAGTTTTGGCGAAAGGACATCAGATGTTCCACCGCTTCTCGGGTTCAGCGCGCTCCATAGTCTTTCGTGCGAGGGATATTGCGCAGACCGAGGGTCGAAGATTCATCGACCCCACCCACATCCTCCTTGCGCTCATGGAGCGTCACCCTGAATTGTTTGACGGACTCTCGAATCATCCCATTGACCTTCATTCTGTCCAGCGCGAGGTAGCAGAGGTAAAGGCGGCAGCAGACCCCTCGCGCGAGTCGGCTAGATTGCGACTCGACGAGCAATCTAAACGCGCCCTGCAAGTTGCGACGCGAGAGGCGCGCTCTTGTTGGGAACAGTGGGAAGCTCTGCGACCCGGTCAGATCTTGTCCGAAGACCGGAGGTACTGGGAGGCACGCTTGCGGCAGCCTATTAAAACGAAGGGGCTTCCCCAATGGATTATGCGCTGGATATTGCGAAGAAAATGGGAGGTTGACGAGCGCCACCTATTGCTCGGGTTGCTAAAGGTGGCGGAGTACCCGGGAGTTCCAATCCTGGCCAAGCATGGTATGACTTACGGATCGGCTCGACAGCGGTTCTGCGCTACCAGGGATGCGAACCATGGGCCAGAGGCAGGCGGCCCCGGTCCCGATGATGGTTCCAAACCAAGCTGAGGGTGCCCCCGGTCCCTCGCATCTGGGGACCGGGGATAGCGAGAACATTGAATGATGAGCGAGCGGCAATTCGGGGTTTTCCTGCGGCTGCTGCCTCTTCTTGCGCTCGTGTTCTTCCACGCAATCCGGGCGAACGGCAACGTAACCTTCTCCGGCGGCAAGTCGTTCACCTACGATTCTCAGAACCAGATGATCGCAATGATGGGCAGCGGAACGGCAGTCTCGATGGTTTACGACGCGTTCGGAAATCGTGTCGCCAAGTCGGTCGGTGGCGTGGTGACTCGCTATCTGGTCGAGGACGAGGTCAATCCTACCGGCTATCCGCAGGTCTTCGACGAGCTGACCAACGGAGTCGTTTCTCGCACTTACACCTACGGTTTGCAACGCATCAGCGAAGAACAGCAGATCAGCAGCGTCTGGACACCGAGCTTCTACGGGTACGATGGAGGCGGCAGCGTTCGCAATCTCACGGACGTGAATGGGGTTGTGACGGATCAGTATGAATATGATGCGTTTGGTAATTCGTTCACTGTAAGTGGAACAACACCTAATTCGTACTTATACCGAGGCGAGCAATTCGATTCGGATTTAGGCCTGTATTATCTCCGCGCCAGTTCAGATTGTCCAACGCCATTCAAGAACAAGCCCGCCCGCATCCCTATTGCGGTCGTGGAGTTCCAGACTTCATGCCCCGGATGCAGTGCAGGATTTTTTGTCGGGAAGCCCCGACGCGAGTTTTCG
>DASPVC010000012.1:0-2805 GCA_035622585.1 Candidatus Acidiferrum sp. | reverse complement strand
GCCGGGGTCGAGATCGAACGCGATGACCGTTGGCGACTCAATATCTGCAGCCCTTGACAGCGACGGATGCAGCTCGATCGCCGCCAGATTGGCCACCCAAACCAGCGTTGGCAGATCATTCACCAACACATAATTCACGCTCCGCCGGTTGCTTTCGCTCCAGACGGGCGCGGTCTTGACCCAGTCTGGCCGGTACTTGGTCGTGTTCTTCTCAAAGAAGAATTCTTTGTCGACGCCTTCGGGATATCGCTTCAGCGTCACCGGCCGCCCCGCAAGCTGCGGGATTAAAACCGGAGCTATGCGGGCGTAATAATCGACCACCTGGCCTTTGGTAAATCCGGTGGCGGGGTACAACACCTTTTCCAGGTTAGTCAGCTTGAGGTGCTTGCCGTCAATTTCGACGCCTTGTGAGCTGCTCATGCGCTTTCCTTGCGGAAGTCGAACCGCCCTGGTGGAATTGTTAAGGCTGTACCTGTATACCCGCAACCCTTCTGCATAATCAACTGTTTGGATGCGCACTGTTTGACAACGTCCCCTTCTGCCACGTAATTTCGAACTTCTAGCCCTCATAAGCGTCCAACCTGTGGAGGTTTTCCGTGAGCAAGCGCTGTCTAATCAGATTGGCAACCTTGGAGAATGTACGAGAACTGCAGATTCCTCGTCGCCTTACGGTCCTCGGAATGACAACATTGATTGTCCTTTTAGCGATCGTTAGCAGCGCGCAGGACATCGCTTCCTTTGAAAAACGCATCACGGTGAAAAAGCTGGACAACGGCCTGACGGTTCTCATCTGCGAACGTCCGGAAGCGCCGGTCTTCTCCTTCTACACGCACGTGGACGCCGGCTCGGTGCAGGACCCGCTGAACAAAACCGGCCTCGCGCACATGTTCGAGCATATGGCCTTCAAAGGCACCGACAAAATTGGCACCAAGGATTACGCCGCCGAAAAGGTCGCGCTCGAAAAAGTGGAGACGACTTACGCCGCCTACCTGGAAGAACGCGACAAACCGATTGGCCGCGACGAAAAGAAGCTGAAGCAGCTCGAGACCGCCTGGCAAGATGCCATCAAAGAGGCGAATCAGTACGTCATTCCCAATCAGTTCGGCGAGATCGTCGAGCGCAATGGCGGCGAGAACCTCAACGCGGACACCAGAGAAGACGAAACCGAATATTTCTACTCGTTTCCTTCCAACCGGTTTGAACTCTGGGCTTATCTCGAGTCTGAGCGTTTTATGCATCCGGTGATGCGCGAGTTCTACAAGGAGCGGAATGTCGTGATTGAGGAACGCCGCTTGCGCACCGACAGCAATCCCATCGGGCGGCTACTCGAGCAATTTACCACGGCGGCGTTCCAGGCCAGTGAGTATCATCGTCCGACCATCGGCTGGATGTCAGACCTGAATTCTTTCTCCGCTACTGACGCGCAGAAATTTTTCGACGAGTATTACGTACCTTCCAACATGGTGGTGGTTGTCGTGGGCGACGTAAAAGCCAGCGAGGCCATGCCGATCATCGAGAAGTATTTTGCGCGGATCCCATCGCATGAAAAGCCGGACGAGAGAATCACTGCCGAGCCGCCGCAGAATTCCGAGCGCCGCGTCGTGCTGCGGGAAATGTCGCAGCCCCTCTATCTCGAGGGATATCACCGGCCCGATTATCTCAGCCCGGACGATGCCATTTATGACGGCATAACAGACCTGTTATCAGAAGGCCGAACCTCGCGCCTGTATCGCGCGCTCGTGCGCGACAAGAAGATTGCGTCATTTTCGGCCGGTTTCACCGGTTTGCCGGGCATTAAGTATCCACATCTGTTTGCCTTCTATGCCGTTCCTCTTCCCGGCCACAAGCCGGATGAAATGGGCGCTGCGATTCACGTCGAGATCGAAAAACTGAAGACCGAAGACATCAGCGATGACGAACTGAAGATGATCAAGACGCGCGCCAAGGCCAATCTCATCCGCAGCCTTGGCAGCAATTCGGGACTGGCATTCGAGTTGGGCCTTAACCAGGCGCGCTACGACGACTGGCGCGAGCTGTTCCGCGAAGTGGAACGCATCGACAAGATCACCAAAGCGGACATCCGTCGCGTAGCTAGTAAGACTTTCACCGACAACAACCGGACCGTGGGAATCATCGAGACTGCGGTGCCTCCATCGGGTGACGCCGGCAAAGGAGGTGAGCAATGAGACGGCTACTGCTCGGCTTCATCGCCCTCTTCTCGATGGCTTTGACCACGCTGGCGTCGCGTGCGATCGCACAGGCTTCAGATTGGCGGCAAATCGCCATTCCTCCGCTTCATGCCTTCCACCCCAAGGAGCCCAAGCGCATCGAGCTTCCCAATGGCATGATTTTGTTCCTGCAGGAGGATCATGAGCTGCCGCTCATCGACGGCATCGCGCGCATCCGCGGTGGCTCGCGCGATGAGCCTGCGCATAAAACCGGCATATTGGATATGTACGGCGAAATTTGGAGAACCGGCGGCACTAAGGATCAGACTGGCGATCAACTGGATGACTATCTCGAAGTTCGGGCAGCAAAAGTCGAGACCGACGCCAGTGCCGATTCGACCACGATCTCCTGGTCGTGCCTGAAGGGCGATTTCGACGACGTTTTCAAAGTCTTCGCCGACCTGCTGCAGGAGCCGGAGTTCCGTGCAGACAAACTGGATTTGATGCAACGAGAGATGTTCGACGCCATCTCCCGGCGAAACGACGACGTGGGCGAGATCACGGGCCGCGAATCAACCAAGCTGGCTTATGGCAAAGACAATCCTTACGCCCGTCAGCCGGAGTACGCCACGGTCGC
>DASPVC010000011.1:0-17964 GCA_035622585.1 Candidatus Acidiferrum sp. | reverse complement strand
AGCCGCTTGGGCAGGTGCTCGCCGAACATCGCGAAGAACTCGGGCATCCGGTCCGCCTCCAGCTTCCAGTCCTGGGGGTCCACCGTGAGCAGCAGGTCCAGGTCAGCCTGCCTGAGCCGCAGGCCACCCAGGTCCAGCGCGCCGGGCGCGGGCAGGTTCCCGACCGGTGTGGCCACCGCTTCCGCGTCGCCGGTCAGCCGCTGGATGATCCACTTCAGCACCCGGATGTTCTCGCCGAACCCGGGCCACACGAACCGCCCGGACTCGTCCTTGCGGAACCAGTTCACGTAGAACAGCCGCGGCAGCTTGCCCGGGTCCGGGGCGGCGCCGCCGAGCGCCAGCCAGTGGCCGAAGTAGTCGCCCATGTTGTAGCCGCAAAAGGGAAGCATGGCCATGGGATCGCGGCGCGTGACGCCCACGGCGCCCGTGGCCGCAGCGGTCGTCTCGGACGCCATGGTCGCGCCGACGAACACGCCGTGCTGCCAGTTATGCGATTCGTAAACGAGCGGAGCGAGGCGCGCGCGGCGTCCGCCGAAAATCAGCGCGGAGATGGGCAGTCCCTCGGGATCCTCCCAGTGGGAGGAAATGGAAGATGATTGCGACGCGGGCACCGTGTAGCGCGAATTGGGATGCGCGGCCGCGCCCTGACCCGACGTCCAAGTCTTGCCGTGCCAGTCGATTAGTCCCGGCGGCGCCGCGGACTCCATGCCCTCCCACCAAGGTTCGCGGGACTCCGTCATCGCGACGTTCGTGAAAATTGTGTTGCGATGGATTGCGTCCATCACGTTGGGATTCGTCTTGCCGTTTGTGCCGGGCGCGACGCCGAAAAATCCGGCTTCGGGATTGATCGCGCGCAGCGTACCGTCGGACGCGACGTGCATCCAGGCGATGTCGTCGCCGATCGTCCAGACGCGGTAGCCCTGCGACTCGAGCGCCGAAACCATCATGGCCAAGTTGGTCTTGCCACAGGCGCTCGGAAACGCCGCGGCCATGTAAGTGACTTTGCCGGACGGATCTTCGAGGCCGAGGATCAGCATATGCTCGGCCATCCAGCCCTGCTCGCGCGCCATCCAGCTCGCGATGCGCAGGGCGAAGCATTTCTTTCCAAGCAGCGCGTTGCCGCCGTAGCCCGAGCCGACGCTCCAGATCAGTTTTTCTTCGGGGAAGTGCAGGATGAAGCGGCGATCGGGATTCAGGTCGCCGAGGGAGTGAAGGCCGGGAACGAAATCGTCAGAATTTCCAAGGCGGTCGAGCGCGACCTTGCCCATCCGCGACATGATTCTCATGCTCGCGGCCACGTAGGCGCTATCCGTGATCTCGACGCCGATCTTGCTGTACGGTGAGCTGGCCGGGCCCATGATGTAGGGCACGACGTACATCGTGCGGCCCTTCATCGCGCCGTCGAAAAGTGGGCGGACTTTGTCCTTGGCTTCGGCGGGAGCCATCCAGTTGTTGGTCGGGCCGGCGTCATCTTTCTTTCGAGTGCAGATGAACGTGAGGCCTTCGGTGCGGGCAACGTCGTTGGGATTACTGCGGTGGAGGTAACAGCGGGGGTAGGTCCTTTGGTTCAGCTCGACGTACGTCCCATCTTTCAGCATCAACTCCGTGAGGCGTTGATTTTCGGCTTCCGAACCGTCGCACCATACGATTTTTGCTGGATTCGTTAACTTTGCGGATTCCTCGACCCAACTTTCCAGTGGAGTGGACACCCTGCCTCCCGATGATTACGCCAGGACGCACATTATTTATGAGGTTTTCGTGCGCCGCTGCGGAAAAAGAAAACCAATCGTAACGTGTAAGTCAAAATTCTAAGACACGCCGGAAGGGAATGCAAGGCGCATTCGCGCGAGAAAACCGGCGGCTTGCCTGGTGCTATACTTCGCCGGCAATGTACGCACGAAAGCTGCGAGCGGAGATGACGATCGGGAACGAGCGAAGGCCGGTGCCGCTCGATTGGCTCGACAGCTTTTGCATGAGGAATTTTACAGGGTCGGCGGAATTCGACGACACGCTGCCGACGGGCGAAGGGCAACTCGAGGTTGGTTCCCGCGTGGACCCCGCGCGGCTAGCGGCGGCGATGAGCGAATGGTTCACCAAGCGAGGCAAAGGGAACGGCGCGGCGGTCGTCGTTGAACTGGCCGACGAGAAGTCAGCAGGTTGAAGGAGCAGATTCCTCACCGCCCGCCCCGCAAAACGCCGCCGGATTCTGGAACAAGACAGGAGAGCCGAACCATTCCCGCGCATGTTTGGGGCGTTGCAGCGACATGACGGGAGAGGTTCGGCTCTCCGCAATGGATTCGACGCGGCGGCGAAGGGATCGTTAGCAAGCGGGCGCGCGACAGGAATCGCGAAGCGAATGCGGGCTAGCGCACGCCGGAGGTTTCGCGCTGCCGTAGATCCCGAGCGGTCCAGTTGGCGATCGCTGCTTTGATGTCGGGCAGCACGGCGCGCGTGGCGGCTTCTCCAGCCGCGACGAGCAGCGGCGTCTTGGCAAATTCATCCCAGAGCACGTGATGAACGTCGGGCTCGATCAGGATGTCGGTGGCGTCACGCCAGGGCTGGCTCGCGGCCATCTGGATGATGGAAAACGAGCGGCTGATGATTTCGATGGTGTTGCGCGGGCCGCTTTCGATCAGTCCGGGCTCGAGGTGAACGCTGATCACGAATTCTGCGCCGAGCCGGCGCGCGGCGGGCGCAGGCACGGTTTCGGTGAGGAAGCCGTCCACGAGTACGTGGCCGCGATGGCGCACGGGAAGAAAAAGTCCGGGGTACGCGCACGAAGCGCGCAGGGCCGGGCCGATCGGTCCCTCGGTGAAGTAAACGGATTTGCCCTCGACGAGGTCCGTGGCGACGATACTCAGCGGGATGCGCATCTCGTCGAATGTCTGCGCGGGCGTGAACCGGTGGAGGAAGTCCTCGAGTTTCTCGTTGGAAGCCATGCCCATGCGCGAAAGCGTCCAGCGGCCGAAATCGCGGAAGTGCGTTTCGGTGCCGTGACGCTCCATGTCTATCAGCGGTGTACCGCTGGCATAAGCGGCGGCGATAAGCGCGCCGACGCTGGTGCCGGAGATGAAGTCTACGGGGATTTCGTTTTCTTCGAGGACCCGCAGGACGCCGATGTGAGCGATGCCGCGCGCGAAGCCGCCGCCCAGAGCGACGCCGATCTTCGGACGCTCGCCCTGCCCAGCGTACGCGAATGCACGCAAGCCGCTGACGGCCCGCTGGATCCATTTCGATGCCGACCCCATGGGGCACCTCGCTGGCCTCCTTTTTACTCTAGCAAATCCGCGAATCCGGAGGCGTTTCCGGTTGACCCGCGTTGGCGCTTTTGCAACGATGTGCCTTGCCAAAGGTGGCGGGGATGAAGCGCCGAATCGAAAAAGCAGCGGTCCTCGGAGCTGGAACGATGGGTGCGCGAATCGCGGCGCATCTCGCGAACGCCGGAATTCCGTGCTATTTGCTGGACATTGTCCCGCCTGAACTGAACGCCGAGGAAAAGCGCAAGGGACTGACGCTCGAGAATCCCGCAGTGCGCAATCGCATCGTGCTGGGTGGGCTTGAAGCGGCCAAGAAGTCGCGGCCTGCGGCATTCTTCACGCCGGAGACCGCGCGGCTGATCACTCCCGGAAATCTTGATGACAACCTCGCGTGGTGCGGCGAAGTCGATTGGGTCATCGAAGCCGTTGCTGAGAATCTCGAGATCAAGCGCAAGCTCTTTGAACGAATTGAAAGCGTGCGCAAGCCAGAAACGATCTGCACGTCGAACACGTCCGGCATTCCGATTCGCTTGATCGCCGAAGGGCGCTCCGAGGACTTTCAGAAACACTGGGCGGGCACGCACTTCTTTAATCCGCCGCGCTACATGAAGCTCGTCGAGCTGATTCCCGGGCCGAAGACGCTGCCGGATGTTCTCGGTGCGCTCGATGAGGTGTGCGACGTGCGGCTCGGCAAGGGCGTTGTCGTCGCAAAGGATACGCCGAACTTCATCGCAAACCGCATCGGCACGTTTTCCATGTTGAAGGCGCTCGAGCAGATGCAGGCGCTCCAAATGACCGTCGAGGAGGTGGACGCATGCACCGGGCCGGCCGTCGGGTGGCCGAAATCGGCCACATTTCGATTGCTGGATATCGTTGGGCTCGACGTGCTCGTGCATGTCGTGCGCAATCTCTACGAGACGGTGCCGAACGATGAGTCGCGCGAGCTCTACCACGTGCCTCTTTTGATGGAAGAGATGATGCGGCGCGGCTGGCTCGGCGACAAGACCGGCGGCGGATTCTACAAGCGGATCAAAGGCTCAGGTGAGCCGGAAATCCTTACGCTCGATTGGCAGAAGATGGAGTACCGCCCGCGCCAAAAGGCGAAATTCGGCTCGATCGAGGCAGGGAAGTCGATTGAAGGAACGCGCGAACGATTGCCGATGCTGGTAGCAGCGGCGATGGATGGCAGCGGAGGCGACAAGGCGAGCCAGTTCCTGTGGGCGAGCCTGAGCGAGACGTGTCTCTATGCTGCGCGACGCGTGCCGGAAATTTCGGATCGCATCGTGGAGGTAGATCGCGCGATGCGCTGGGGATTCGGCTGGGAGCTGGGGCCATTCGAAATTTGGGACGCGATCGGCGTCGGACGGATGGCCAACGCACTCACACGGGGCGGGACGCAGATGCCGCCGCTTGTCGAGAAGGTTCTCGCGTCGCCAAAGAAATCGTTTTACGAAGGTGAAAAGGGCCGCGTGCGCTATTTTGACCTTGCATCCGGCGCGTTGCAGGCGCTGGACGAACCTGCCGGTGTGATCGTTTTGAAGTCGCTTAAGGATCGCACGCCCGTGGTGCAGGAAAATCCCGGCGCGAGCCTCATCGACCTGGGCGATGGAGTTCTTTGCTGCGAGTTTCACGCGAAGATGAATGCCATCGGAGGCGACACAATCGCCATGCTGCAGGCGGGCGTCGCGCGGCTGGGCACAGAATTCGACGCGATGGTGATCGCCAATCAAGGAGAGAATTTTTCAGCCGGTGCCAACCTGATGCTGCTCCTGATGATGGCGCAAGAGGGAGAGTGGGACGACGTTCACCTCGCAGTGCGGCAGTTTCAGCGCGCGAACATGGCCATCAAGTATGCGCCGCGGCCTGTAGTCGCTGCGCCACACGCGATGTCGCTCGGGGGTGGGTGCGAAATTCCGCTGCACTCGGCGAAAATTCATGCGGCGGCGGAAACGTACATGGGATTGGTGGAAGCGGGAGTGGGCTTGATTCCTGCGGGCGGCGGCACGAAAGAGATGTTGATCCGCGCCAACGAACACGCCGCAGGCGCGGACAATCTCGATCTGATGCACGCGCTCCGGCCGATTTTTGAGAACATTGCGATGGCAAAAGTGTCGACGAGCGGGGAAGAGGCGCGGTCGCTCGGCTATTTGCGCCCGTCCGATCCGATCGCGATGAACCGCGACCGCCAGATTGCCGACGCGAAAGAGACGGCGCTTGCGATGGTGCGCGCCGGATATCACGCCCCGGCCCCGGCAGAGATCCGGGTGCTGGGCGAGGAGTTCTTCGCTGCGGCCAGGCTGGCGATCCACATGATGGTCCGGGGCGAGTACGCGACCGAGCATGACGCCGTGGTCGCCCGCAAACTTGCCTACATCCTGGCGGGCGGCAGCATCACCGCCGCGCAGACGGTCCCCGAGCAGTACGTGCTCGATCTCGAGCGCGAAGCGTTCGTTAGCCTCTGCGGCGAGCGCAAGACGCAGGAGCGCATCGCCCACACCCTGAAGACCGGCAAACCCCTCCGAAACTAGGCCGCTGCTCCGATTTAACGAATCGTTCACTAGGAGTACCAACGTACTATTGCCGCACTTTTGCGCCGCCGCCGAAAATTGACATACCACGGGGATTCAAGTCCTTACAGGGGGACGGTGTGTAGCCGTTCGTACCATTTATGACGCCATCAAAAGACATATTAGAAGCTGCAAATCCTGTGAATGAGACGCCCGCCTCTGCGTCGAGTGGAGCCGCGAAGCCGGATGCATCGCGGATGCGTTCGGACGCCGTATCGCTGGAAGTGCCGATAAGGGTGCACGGATCGCGGGTGAAGGACGTCGTGCTCGGCACGACTCCACACAGCGAGCCTTTCGAAGAACAGACGACCACGATGATCGTGTTTCCGCAAGGCGGCGTCCTGAAGATGTCGACGATTGTCGCGGCGGGCCAAATGATGGTCGTGACAAACCTGAAGTCCGGCCACGACGCGATCTGCCGAGTGATCAAGGTTCGAGCGTTTGCGAAAGGCCAGAGCTACGTCGAGATCGAATTCACGCACCGCCAGCCGGGGTATTGGGGAGTGTACTTTCCCTCCGATGGAACTGAGGGGGCCGGTTCCGCAGCGGCTGTTGCGCCGCCCGTCTCCGTAGAGGTCAAAGTCGAGAAAGTGCCGGAAAAGCCGATCGCGGATGTCTCACGCGCGCCCGTCTCTGCGGTGCAGCCGCCTGCCGCCAAGCCCTTCAGTCAACCGGCGAAACCGGAGTCTTCTTTTGCGCCGATCGGTTCGCAGGAGGAAGTGCAGCCAGCGGCGTCGGCTACGTCGACGAGAGCGAGTTTGAGTTCCGGACGAAGCACGGACCGAAGCGGCCAAGTCGCGGAAGCGGCCAGAAAAAGTCTGCTGGACGAACTTCCGGTCGCGTCACCAGCGGCTTCCGTGTCACTGGCACAGCTTCAAGGAGATTCGCAGGCCGCACCCGCGGTTTCGTTTGCAGGCGCGGGAGTGCCCGGCGAAGTGGCCGAAGCACCGTCCGCGGGGATATCCAAATCGTCGGAGGAATCCGCTGCGCCATTCGGGCGATTCGCAGCGACCGCAAGCCTTGGGGGAGGTCACTCCTCACGGGAGGCGTTCGGCAGCGTCCTGAGTGGCGGAACGCTTGGAATCAGTGCACCCAGCGCGGAGTCCGGCAAGAGTAAAGGCAGCAACTGGATGATGATCGCTGCCGGTGCCGTCGGGCTGTTGCTTGTGGGAATAGGCGCCGCCTACTACATGCACATGCCGCCCTTCGTGGCGAAGTCCGCGAGGCCCGCTCCAGCGGCGGCGCCTGTTGCGCCACCGGTCGAGGCAAACACGCAGCCGAGCCCTGCGGCAGCCTCGCTTGGCGCCGCGCCGACTCCGGCGGCCAAAACGAATGTCGCGTCCGCAGCCGTCGCGGCGAACACGCCGGCGATCGCAACACGTGTCACAGAATCCGAAACTGCGAAGCCGACCAGGGCCGCAGCAGCCGCGCCCGCCGCTGTCAATGCGCCCACGACTCAACGACCCACGGCGAAAGTGCCGGACATTTTTGGTTCGCTCAACGCGCACCCAACGTCGCACGCGCGCTCCAACGCGGACGCGCAGGCCGATGCAGCGCCCGCAGTTGACGGCGCCACGGGTGGCGAGGGTAGCGAGCTTCCGGCACTTGGCGGTTCTTCCGCGCTCGCGCCGACCGCTCCCCAACAGCAGGAGCAGCAGGGTCCGGTTCGCATCCGCGTTGGTGGAGCGATCAAGCCGCCTCAGCTGGTCTCATCGGTTCTTCCCGTGTATCCGGCGATGGCACGTGAAACCGGGATCGAAGGCGATGTCGTAATCGATACGACGATCGACGCGTCTGGCAACGTGACCACGATGAAGGTCATCTCCGGTCCGCCCATGCTGCGGCAAGCGGCGCTCGATGCGCTGCGGCGGTGGAAGTATGAGCCGTCGAAGCTGGATGGACAGCCGGTGCCGGTGCAAATGACGGTAACGCTCAAGTTTCATCACCAGTAGTTTCTGGCTTGCTGTTCACATGGTGCTTTGCTCTGCGCTAGGCAACTCGCCCACCCCGTTGCTTTTTTTCGTCCACTGGCATCCAATGGAGCGGTCTACGATGACGGGTGTGCCGACTGGCGTGAGGTGAGCCATGCGAGATGCCGTGATTGTAAGTTCCGTGCGGACGGCCGTAGGAAAAGCGCCGCGCGGCACTTTGCGCACGATGCGGCCCGACGATCTGGCGGCGGCCGTTATCAAGGAAGCGATTGCACGGGCGAAGGGGCTCAACACCGCCGAAATCGACGACGCGATCATCGGCTGCGCCACTCCCGAAGCGGAGCAGGGAATGAACGTGGCCCGCATTGCGTCGTTGCGCGCCGGATTGCCCGTCAACGTTTCGGCGATGACGATCAACCGGTTTTGCTCCTCTGGCCTGCAGGCAATCGCGATCGCGGCGCAGCAAATCATCTCGGGACAAAGCGAGGTGGCGGTCGCGGGCGGCACCGAGTCGATGAGCATGGTGCCGATGGGCGGGCACAAGATCTCGCCGAATCCCTGGTTGATCGACCACTATCCCGACGCCTACCTCAACATGGGCCTGACCGCCGAGAATCTCGCCAAGAAATACGGCTTCACGCGCGAAGACGCGGATGCGTTCTCCCTGGCGAGCCATCAGAGGGCGCTCACGGCTATTGCAGCCGGAAAATTCAAAGACGAAATCGCGGCCGTGGAAGTGGACTACACCTACGTCGAAAATGGCGCAAACGGCTCTTCTGGAGCGGCGAAGCCCAAGACGCGCAAAGTCACGTTTGATACCGACGAAGGACCCCGTGCCGATACGTCGATGGAAGCGCTCGGGAAACTCAAGCCTGTGTTCCATGCGCGCGGCGTGGTCACGGCAGGGAACAGCTCGCAGACGAGCGACGCGGCGGCTGCGTCCGTCGTGATGAGCGCGGATCGCGCGCGAGCGCTGGGACTCAAGCCGATGGCGCGCTTCGTCTCATTTGCAACGGCTGGCTGCCCGCCCGAAGAAATGGGCGTCGGACCGGTGTACGCGATTCCCAAGGCGCTGAAGATTGCCGGGCTGAAGCTGGATCAGATCGAGGTGATCGAATTGAACGAGGCGTTCGCGGCGCAGGCGCTTTCCGTGATCAAGCTGGCAGGGCTCGATCCTTCGCGCGTGAACGTAAACGGTGGAGCGATCGCGCTTGGCCATCCGCTCGGGTGCACTGGCGCGAAGCTCACGGCGACAATCCTCCGTGAAATGGAGCGGCGCGGCTCGCGCTACGGAATGGTGACGATGTGCATCGGCGGCGGCATGGGCGCGGCAGGCATTTTCGAACGCGCCGCGTGATGTTTTCCCAGGGCGCGGTTATGCTATAGCGCAAGAAAGGAACAGGCGATGGCAACCACGACAGTTTCGCAGGCGCTCCACCGGGGCGGGGCATTTCTGGTGGCGACGACGAGCCCGGCGGATGTGTTCACGCCGGCGGACGTGACCGACGATCAGCGGCTGATCGGGCAGACGGCGGCTGAGTTTGTCACCAAAGAGGTGATTCCCGCGATTCCCGATCTCGAAAAGCACAAAGAAGGCGTAATGCCTCAGCTCCTGAAGAAGGCCGGAGAGATCGGGCTGCTCGGCGGAGGAATTCCGGAAGCGTACGGCGGTTCGGAGCTGGACAAGGTTGCGCTGACGATTCTCAGCGAAAAAATCAGCGTGTACGCCTCGTTTGCGGTGGCGTTCGGCGGCACCACGGGGATCGGCACGATTCCCATCGTCTATTTCGGCACGGAAGAGCAGAAGAAGAAGTATCTGCCGAAAATCGCCAGCGGAGAGTTGCTTGGCGCCTACTGCCTCTCGGAGCCGCAGGCGGGTTCTGATTCGCTCGCCGCACGCACGAGGGCCGAACTCTCCCCGGACGGGAAGCAATGGATCTTGAACGGCCAAAAGATGTGGATCACGAACGGCGGTTTCGCCGACGTGTACATCGTCTTCGCGAAAGTGGACGGCGACAAATTTTCGGCGTTCATCGTCGAGCGCGGGGCGCCGGGGTTCAGCGTGGGCGCCGAGGAAAACAAGATGGGAATTCGCGGCAGCTCCACAGTGCCGCTCTTTTTCGAAAACGCGCGCATCCCGAAGGAAAACCTGCTCCACGAAATCGGGCGCGGCCACATTGTCGCGTTCAATACGCTCAACGCCGGCCGGCACACGTTGGGTGTCTCGTGCCTGGGCGGATCGAAGAAGGCGCTTGAGGAGTCGTCGAAGTACGCAAAGGAGCGCGTCGCCTTCGGCAAGTCGATCAGCAATTTCGGATTGATCCAGGCGAAGCTCGGCGAGATGGCCATCCGCATCTACGCCCTCGAATCGATGATCTACCGCACGGCCGGGACGATTGAGGCGGCCGTGTCTACCTCCGGTAGCGACCGGGTGAAGCAAGCGATGCAGGCGCTCGAGGAATACGCCATCGAGAGCTCGATCAGCAAGGTGACCGGCAGCGAAACGCTCGACTATTGCGTCGATGAAGGCTTGCAGATTTTCGGCGGCTATGGCTTTCACGAAGACTATCCGATGGCGCGCGCCTACCGCGATAGCCGCATCAACCGCATCTTCGAAGGCACCAACGAAATCAACCGGATGCTGATCATCCAGATGCTGATGAAGCGGACGATGGCCGGCGTTCTGCCGCTGATTTCGGCGGCGAAGAAACTGGCGGACGAACTGCTGGCGGGACCGTCGTTTGAAGAGGCGCCGACCGGAACCTTGGCCGAAGAGGAGCGTTCGCTTGCGCAGGCCAAGAAGGTGTTCTTGCTCGCGGCGGGCGCAGCCGTGGAAAAATTCCGCGACAAGCTCGCCGATCATCAAGAAATCGTCGCGGCGCTTTCGAACATCGTGATGGATATCTACGCGATCGAGTCATCTTTGCGGCGCGCGCAGAAAGCCGCGGCGGCGCGCGGACAAGCGGCGAGCTCGATGGCCGATGCGACGCGCGCGTTCACTTACGACGCGATGGACCGCATCGAAAAAGAGGCTCGCACGGCGCTGGCGGCGACTTCCGATGGCGATACTCTTGCGACGCAGCTCGCGGCGCTCCGCCGCTTTGCGAAACATGCTCCGGTCGATACGATCGCTCTGCGGCGGCGCGTTGCCGAGGCCGTGCTTGCGCAGGATCGCTATCCGTTCGAAGGCCGCTGACCGCAGCGAAGGCTTTCGCCCGAAACAAAGTCGAATCTCCGCAGTCGGCGGCGCAATTCTCCGCCACTCAGTGCCAACAAAAGCGGTTCCTCGCTCGACCGGTGCGTTTCTTGCAAATGGAAACCTTTTTCCATTTCTCATAGTGCGACGCGCTGATCGCACGAAGTTTCAATGGGTTAGCGCCTAGTCGCTTTGGTACCCCCTGTGCATCTAAACGTGTGGAGGTTGAGACCACACTCAATGGGTGCATTTCGGGAAAGGTTCAAGCAGTTCGTCAGTTCGATTCATCCGAAAACGCGTAAGCGAATCATCTGGACCGCTTCGATACTGCTCATCTTGCAGCTCTACTTCGTGCGCGAGTTGATCGCCGCGGAACTCCTATTCGGGGCGCTCTTTGCGGCGCTCTTTCTCTTCGTGGGATTGTGCTACTTGGTGGGGACCATCGGGGAACGGGGCCTCGATTGGGCCGAAATCGGCGTGCGCGCGGTGTCAACCACGGCGCGCCGCAGCTACGCGCTGGCGGAGGAGCTCAGTAAAAAGCCATTCCGCCATCCACATTCAGAGTCTGCCCAGTAATCGCACTGGCTTGATCGGAAACCAGGAATAGGGCCGCGGACGCGATTTCCTCCGCCGTCTGCGGCCTGCCCTGCAGTATCCCCTCGACCATTCGCTTTAGACTCTCGTCCGCGCCCGACTGGAAATACGCCGAAAATTCGCGCGTCAAATCCTGCGACATTTTGGTTTCCGTCACCGGCCCGGGGCAGAGCGCGTTCACGCGCACGCCCTTGCGAGCGCCCTCTGCGGCCAGCACGCGCGTCAGCCCGATCAGGCCGGCTTTCGACGCAGTGTAAGCTGCGCTCAACGCAAAGGCCGCCTTCGCTCCTACGGTCGAAATATTGAGAATTGAGCCGGAGTTGCGCTGGTACATCTCGGGCAGCACGAGCTTGGAAAGCAGCAGTGGCCCGCGTAAATTCACCGCCATGACTTCGTCCCAGTCGCGCGAGGACCACTTGTCGACCGGCTGCACGGGGCCGTAGGTCGCGGCGTTGTTCACCAAGATGTGGATCGCGCCGAAAGCTTTGTGCGCGGCGGCTATTATCTTTTCGCAGTCGGCTTCGCGCCCGACATCCCCCACGACGGCAGCAGCTTTGCCACCTTTGGCTTGAATTTCCGCAGCGACCTGCTTGATCTCGCCTTCCGTGCGCGCGCCGACTACGACTGCCGCGCCCTCCGACGCAAACCTGCGCGCGATGGCTCGGCCGATCCCGCGCCCGCCTCCCGTCACGATCGCAACTTGTCCCTTGAGCAGCATGTTCGCCCCGCGTGAATGAATTGCAGAGGATAACATCGAATCGCAATCCCGCGCGGTCCGCTCATTGACTCGGCTCGCCGCGCGGCATAGGATGCCGCAGGTCGCTTTTGATCCATAAGGCAAACGAGGAATCCGAGATGGCGAAGAACGTCGAATTGCTGGCTGCGTATTGGACGCTCGCGGGCACCGATCCGCACACGGACCATGAATACAGCCCGTTTGATTTCAAAGACCGCGTCGAGGCGGCGGCACGCGTTGGCTTCAAGGGCATCGGCATCTGGCACGCCGACCTCGAATACACCCTTCGGAAGTACAGCTTGAAAGACATGAAGAAGATTTTGGACGACAACGGCATCAAGCACCTCGAGCTGGAATTTCTCACTGGCTGGTTCCTGGATGGCGAAGAAAGGCGGCAGTCCGACATCCTGCGCCAGAAACTTCTCGAGGCAGCCGACGTCCTTCGGCCGCATCACATCAAGGTCGGCCATTTCTTCAAGACCCAAGCCACGATGGACCGAATGATCGAGTCGTTTGCCGCGCTCTGTGCCGACGGCGCCAATCACGGCACGCCGATCGCATTTGAAATGATGCCGTTCTGCGATATCGACTCGGTCGAAAAAGCCATGCAGCTAATCGAAGGCGCGGGGGCGAAAAACGGCGGCCTCAACCTCGAACTCTGGCACATTTCGAAATTGCGAATCCCGCACGAGAAGGTCGCGAGCATTCCCCAGAAGTACGTGACCTCGGTCGACATCAACGACGGCACATGGGAGTGCCCGTGGGATCTGCGCGAGGACGCGATCAATCATCGGGTGTTCTGCGGCGATGGCGAGTACGACGTGAAGGGATTCGTCAAGACTATGCTGAAAGCCGGCTACGACGGGCCGTGGGGAACCGAAGTGCTCGATGCTGAGTGGCGCAGGAAGCCGCTCAACGAAATTGTGACCAAGGCTTACAGCTCAACCATCGCGCAGTTTCCTGGACAGGGAAAAACATCCACCGCAGAGACGCGCAGGACGCAGAGAAAACCGCAGAGGAAAGTTGCAAAAAAGGCGCGGAAAGCGAAACCGGCGAAGCGCCGCGCACCGAAGAAATCGAAGGCCCGGAAGCGAAGAAGGTAGGCGGCTAACAAACCGAGGCAGCAATCGGAAGCACGAATGCCATCGCGTCGAGCTTCTAATTGTCGTCGGTCGGCGAACCTCCCCACATCGTCAACTGCTCGCCGCTCGGCCGCTTGCAACTGAGGAATGCGCCCCCCTTCGAGCCGTCTTTCATGCCGAAATACGTGACCGTGATTTTGTCGCCCGGCTGCAGACTCTTTCGCGTCCAGCCTCGGCGCCCGAGAAAATTCGGGCTCATGCCTTCAAAGCCCCACGTATCGACGCCGCCCTTATCGTTGGGCACATCGAGCCAGACCCAGGTGTGGGGATTCGTCCATTCAAACTCTCTCACAGTGCCGGTGATCGTCTTCTGCGAGGACGTGTCGAAGACTGCAAAGCCGTGATGCGCGGCAGCCACGCTCGCAGCGGCGGCAACCAAACCGGCGAAGATCACGGCTCCGAGTGCGGCTCTGATCGGCCCATTCATGGGTTTTTGACACCTCCGTAGATCGATGTCCGCACTGCCTATTGCTTGGGCGCTGGCGACGGCGCGCCCGGAACCGTCAGATTGACGCCTGCCTTGCCGCTCGCATCCACAAAGTTCCGGTTGTTCTGCTCGCAGATATATTCGGCGATCGTCCAGCTGCGATGGCGCTTCAGGGTTCTGTTCGTCACGTACGGAGCGGCGAGCGCTTCCGGATCGGTGACCGTGGTCTCGATGCTCATCGTGTCCGGATCGGTGAGGCGGAACTTCTCCAAAATGCGCATCTTTTCGCTGTGCGGAACGTGCGGCTCGATTTCCGTTTGCGTCGAGAAACCTACAGACTCCACGACGAGCGTGTCGCCTTCCCAATGGCCGATCGATGTGCCGAAGAAATTCGGATCGGGATCATTGGGAAGCGGACGACCGTCGGTGTAGATGTGGCGAACCTGCGAGTAGGCCTCGATGACAATCGTCACCTGCCCCGGCGTCAGGAGGAATTCCATCGGATAGGGCTGCGCCATGATCCCCGGCATTCCCGGCGGCAGGCAGTTTGCAGACTGATTGTCTTGTTCGGCGTGGGCCATCAGCACCTTGCGCTTCGCCTCATATTCAGGAGTCAGCGCAAGCTGCGTCGGCCGCATGGAAGGCACTCCGACGGCGGGGTTGATGATCTGCGAGGGGTTGACGGTCCCGGACGGAGGCCCGCCCATGCGCACTTCCCAAACGCCGTTGAAGTCGGGGAGCTTGGCCAGCGCAGCCCAGTCTGCGGCCGTGGGAGCGGGGCGCTTGAAGCTCTGAGCGACCGAGCCCGAAGCGAGTGCCGACAAAGCGAGCGACGCGATCACGACCGCGCGCAGCGCTTTGCAACTGACAATCATTCGCGGCGTTCCCTCTAGACCGCGGCCGCCTGCATCGCCAGCACCGACTTCACCGCATCCACAATCTTCTGTTCGCTGGGCAGCACGTAGCTTTCGAGCGTTTCGCTGTACGGAACCGACGTATCGAGCGCGGTGACCATCTTGACCGGCGCTTTCAGATACTTGAATCCCTGATCCGCCACCTCGCCGGCGATCACGACCGCCGCCGACGCATGCCGCGGCGCCTGATCGACCAGCACCAGCCGGCCGGTCTTCTTGACCGAATCGACGATTGTTTTCACATCCAGTGGCGCGAGCGTGCGCGGATCGACGACTTCCGCGCTGATGCCTTCCTTCGCGAGCATTTCCGCGGCGGCGAGGGACTTCTTTACCATCCACGCGGTGGCGACAATGGTCACATCCTTGCCGGCGCGCTTGATATCCGCGACGCCAAACGGAACGATGTGCTCGCCCTCCGGTACCGGACCCTTGTCGATGGTCAGCATGTAGTGATGGAAATACACGACTGGATTGTCGTCACGGATGGCCGCGCGCATCAGGCCCATTGCGTCCGCGGAAGTCGACGGAACGGCGACCTTGAGTCCGGGAATTCCCATCATCGCGTGATAGATGCAGTTGGAGTGCTGACCCGCCCAGCCGGCGGCGAATCCGAAGCCCGCCTTGAAGACGCAGGGCACTTTTACCTGCCCGCCGGACATGTAGCGCAGCCGCGGAGCTTCGTTGATCACTTCGTCGAAAGCGACCAGCATGAACTCCGCCATGTACAGCTCGACGATGGGCCGCAAGCCGCTCATCGCCGCGCCGACCGCGACGCCGAGCTCAGCCGTCTCGGAAATCGGCGTGATGCGCACGCGGTCCTTGCCGAATTTGCGGACGAACGGATCGCGCTCGGTCATCGCCATGTTCTGGCCATAGAACACGACGCTCGGGTCCCGCTGCATCTCCTCGGTGATAGCGACGGCAATCGCCTCGGCGAACATCATCTCACGCGGCATGTTTGGCTCCTTTTCCTTGCTTCGCTACGCGTAAACGTACTTGACCGCGTCTTCCGGCGTTGGCAGCGGGCTCGCCAGCGCGAACTTCACG
Organism: Candidatus Acidiferrum sp.; assembly: GCA_035622585.1. Taxonomy (GTDB): domain Bacteria; phylum Acidobacteriota; class Terriglobia; order Acidiferrales; family UBA7541; genus Palsa-295. The sequence continues at coordinate 2,153 of DASPVC010000011.1, read as the reverse complement.
ACCTCTTCCATTTCCGCCCGAACCGAATCTTCAATCTTCTTGGCATCGACTTCGGAAAGCGTGCCGTTGCCGATCAGCTTTGCGCGGAATTTGAGAATCGGGTCATTTTTCTTCGCTGCCTCGAATTCCGCTTTGTTGCCGTACACCTCGATCGCTTCGTGCTCCTGGAATTGCGTCGGCACGGGAGGCACGGTGATCGCGTTGCCGTGCGGACTGAGGCGATAGAAGACGGACTCGATCAACGATGGCCCCTGCCCGGCTCGCGCTCGGTCAACTGCCTTGCCCACTTCCTCGTACACCTTGAGCACGTCGGTGCCGTCCACAGTGACGCCAGGAATGCTGTACGCTTTCGCTTTTTGTGACAGCGGATCGCCCGCAACGGCGTTGGCGTCTTCGAGCTTGTAGTACGTGTACGCCTGATACATGTTGTTTTCGAGGACGAAGACGACGGGCAATTTCCAGATCGCTGCGAGATTGAGCGTTTCGTGAAACGCGCCCTGCTTCGACGATCCGTCGCCGAAGAACGAGTAAACCACTTGTCCCGTCTTCTTCACCTGCGCGGCGTACGCAACGCCCGCCGCATGCGCGATTCCTTGTCCGATAATCCCCGAGGCGGTGGGGAAGTTGTGCGCGGGATCGGAGAGATGCATCGATCCGCCGAAACCTTTGCAGACGCCATCGCGGCGCTGATAGATCTCGGCCATCAACGCGCGGGCGGGCGTGCCCAGCACCAACGGGTAGCCGTGGCAGCGGTAGCTCGGCATCACCGGGTCGGTTTCGCCGCGCGTGGCGAGCGTGCCGACGATGCTCGCTTCCGCGCCGTCGCCCAGATGCGCGTGGCCCCGAATCACGCCCGGATGTTCGACGAACGTGCGCTTCACGCGCTCCTCGAACTCGCGGATGCGCAGCATCTGCGTGTACATCCAGATGAGTCGATCCTTCGGAAGCTGACTGGCAGGTAGCATCGCTTGTTCCTCCGATTTCGCACCGCGTCAGGACGCCGGCGCTTTGTCTCCCGGCTGGCCGATGTAACCAAGCAAGCCGCCCACCTCGACTTCGGCCGGCTCACGCGCCGCAATCTTCAGCAGGACTCCGTCCACCGGCGCGTCGAGTTCGTAGCTCACCTTCTCCGTTTCCAGCTCGACGACCGGTTCACCCTGCTTGAGCGAGTCTCCCTCGCTCTTCAGCCACTTCACGACGTTGACCTTCGTCGTGTTCATTCCGCCTGTTTTCGGCACTACGAGATTCGTTACGATGGCAAGTCCCTTCCTTGATTCTGGAGTCGAACAATGGCGCCCGTTGGCGATCGTTCGCGGGCAGTCCTTCGGGGGACGAGAGAATGCCTGCTGCCGTTCCACCCACGGCACAAACTTATTATCTCAATCGATCAGCTAAGTCAACCTGGGCGCCAACGCAACGATTGCCGTTCGCGCGCACACCAAAAGCCTGGGGTTTTCGCTGATGTTTCCATTTGGAATCGGATTTCGTAGGACGTAGCACTCCTTCGCCCGGCACTCAATCGGCGATTGCTGGGCCGCCGATTGACCCGCGACAATTACCTTGAAACATCATACAATCCCGCGTGCACGAGACACTGATAACACACGAACGACGGAGGATAGAATGCGAGCCCATCGGTGGATTTCGCTCTTTGCCGTGGTTGCAACGCTGTCATTAGCCTTTGCGGACCGCCCCGGGCGGGCGGCGGACAACACGATCCACGTCGGGATGATTCCAGACGCGGGCGCAACGCAAGTTGCAGTTGATCAAAAGAAACCTCTCGCGGATTACCTCCAGGCAGCCTTGGGGCAGCCAGTTCAGCTAATCATTCCCACGAATTACAATGCCACGGTAGAAGCTCTTGGAAACGCTTCCCTCGATTTTGCCTATCTAGGCGGGCTGACTTATCTCAAAGCGCACCAGCAATATGGCGTGACGCCCCTCGTCCAAAGGAATACGGATCTCCAGTTTCATTCGCTTTTCATCACGCAAACAGGCTCTTCGATACAAAGTCTGGCTGACTTAAAAGGAAAGAATTTTGCGTTTGGTGATATCAACTCCACCAGCGGCCACCTGATGCCTTATCTGGCGCTGCGCAATGCGGGCATAAATCCCGATACCGACCTGAAATTCCGGTACAGCGGCAGCCATCC
>DASPVC010000010.1:0-3671 GCA_035622585.1 Candidatus Acidiferrum sp. | reverse complement strand
GAGGGTGGTACAGGAGCGGAAAGCCCTCTTCCTGGCCGACTTGCTAGTGCCTGTTATTCGCGACCGCCTTGAGGAGACCTATTTCACAGTATCGCTGAACCCGATTCCGGACGATCGGGGCAACGTGGAGGGCGTGCTTAGCATAGCGGTCGAGACGACGGAACGGGTGATAGAAGATCGACGCAGGGGTTTGCTACGCGATTTAGCTGCGCGCACGGCAGGAACGCGAAACCAGGAGGAAGTGTGGCGCGTCGGCACGAAGACCCTTGGTGAACATTGCGAAAGTCTCCCCTTCGCATTTCTCTATGAATATCGGTCTTCCGACCACCAGGCGCACCTGGCCGGCGCCAGCGTGGAAACTGCCGAAGCACTGCGCCCGCCGGTTATCGACTGCCACAGCGAGAACCTTTGGCGACTCGAGCCAGCACTGACGAGGGGCGGAGTTGTCATCGAACTCGGGGATCGCGCATCGGGTGTGCCGGTGCCCAATTGGCCGGACCATCCCAAGGAAGCAAGCGTGATGCCGATTCGGCTGGGTGAGCACGGCGAGACACTGGGATTCCTCGTCGCGGGACTCCATCCTGGCCGGGCCTTTGACGATACCTACCGCCAGTTCGTCTATCGGATTACCGAGCAGATCACGATTGGGCTGACCAGCGCGCGTGAACGCCAGCGGGCGGACGCTCTGGCCGAACTTGACCGCGCGAAGACCGCGTTCTTTAGCAACGTCAGTCACGAGTTTCGCACACCGCTGACACTAATGCTTGGTCCCCTTGAGGAAGTGCAGAAGGAAGCGCGGGAGCGTCTGAGTCCCGAACGTCAAGAGTTGTTGGTCACGGTGCATCGCAACGGGCTCAGATTGCTCAAGCTCGTCAACACGCTTCTGGACTTTTCGCGTATTGAAGCCGGTCGCGTGCAGGCTACGTACCAGCCGACTGACCTGGCCGCCTTCACGAAGGAAATCGCGAGTGCGTTCGACTCTGCGATGCAGAACGCTAGGCTCCGCTATTCGGTGGAATGCCAGCCAATTGCCGAACCGGTGTACGTGGATCGCGACATGTGGGAGAAGATCGTTTTGAATCTGCTCTCCAACGCTTACAAGTTCACGTTCGAGGGCGAGGTTGCTCTCACGCTAAAGCCGGTAGATGGCGGGGTGGAATTGCAGGTCCGCGACACGGGCGTGGGCATACCCGAAGAGCATCGCGAACAGGTGTTCGAACGGTTCCATCGCATCGAGGGCAACCAGGCCAGGACGTATGAAGGCACAGGAATCGGACTGGCGCTGGTTCAGGAACTGGTGAAGCTGCACGGCGGCACTATACAAGTGGAGAGCGCCGTCGGCGCCGGCAGCACCTTCACCGTGACCATTCCGAGCGGCAAGCAGCATCTGCCCGCCGATCGCATTCAGGCCGCGCAAACGCTCGCCGCCACTACAATTCGAGCCGAAGCTTATGTCGAAGAGGTTAGACACTGGTCTGGAAACGAGTCGAGCGTGGCCGTCGATGCGGCTATGCCTCGCAGACTCCCGCCGCCTCCATCCGTGCCGGACCTTGAAGCGGCGGCTGAACGCGAACTCATCGTCGTGGCTGATGACAACGCAGACATGCGCCAGTACCTCACACGTCTGCTCACCGAGCGATATGAGGTGCACTCGGTTGCTGACGGCCGCCAGGCGCTCGAAGCCGCGCTGGAATTGCGCCCTGCCCTGGTGCTGACGGATGTGATGATGCCGCATCTCGATGGATTTGGTCTGTTGCGAGCAATTCGCGAGGATTCAGCCCTCGCCGGCACGCCGGTGATCTTAGTCTCGGCGCGGGCGGGCGAAGAGTCGCGTGTTGAGGGCCTCGAGGCCCACGCCGACGACTATCTCATCAAGCCTTTTGCCGCGCGTGAGCTGCTGGCGCGTGTCGCGGCGCACGTCAAAATGGCTAATCTCCGCCGCGAAACTGCCGAGCGCGAAGAACGGCTGCGCAGCGAGGCGGAACTCGAACGGGAGAAACTGCGCGCCAGCGAAGAGCGATTAGCCGAGACGAGCCGCCTTAATGCCGAGTTGCAACTACAGGTTGGGATATTGCAGCAACTCCCGGTATCGGCATGGACGCTGAAACCCGATGGGACGCCGGATTTTGTGAATCAAGTCTGGCTTGACTTCGCGGGGCAGACCCTTGACTTTGTCAGGTCGCATCCAGAGGCATGGATGACTGCGGTCCACCCTGAGGATCGGGACATAGCGGCCAAGAACTTTTGGGAGGGGGTCCATTCGGGACAGGGGTTCGCTATGGAAACCCGGTCTCTCCGCGCTCGGGACCAGACCTATCGCTGGCACCTCAATCAAGCCGTGGTCTTGCGCGATTCCGAAGGCAAAGTCATCAAATTCGTCGGTGCGACGACCGACATCGACGACCAAAAGCGGACCGAAGAGGATTTGCGCCAGGTGCAAGGCGATTTGGAACGCATCAACCGCGTATCAACCATGGGAGAGTTGGCCGCGTCTCTGGCCCATGAAATCAAACAACCAATCAGCGGTGCCACCATCAACGTCAGCACTCTCCAGCGAAAACTCGGGCGCGATGAACCGAACCTGGATGAGGTGCGCGCGGCCGTCACCAGAATCGGAAGAGATATACAACGTGCTGCCGAGATTATCGATAAAATCCGCTCACAATTCGAGAAAAGCGCCCCAAATCGACAGACTCTGGATGTAAACGAGATCATTCCGGAAACTGTTGCCCTTCTGCGCGACGAAGCGGTGCGGCACAACATCTCGGTCCGTACGGCACTGGCCGCCGATCTGCCTCAGATCGTTGGAGATCGTCTGCAATTGCAACAGGTTCTGATGAATCTGACCCTTAACAGCATCGAAGCCATGAAGGATGTCGATGGGACACGGGAGATCATGATCAACTCGCAGAGAGATGAGAACCAGCAGATTCTCATTTCGGTCAGTGACACGGGCGTCGGACTTCCCCCGCAAGCCGCGGAAAAGATCTTCGACCCATTCTTTACGACCAAAACTCATGGCACCGGAATGGGCCTTCGCATCAGCCGGTCGATCATTGAATCGCATGGTGGGCGCTTATGGACGGCCGGTTCCTCGGGGCGCGGCGCGACGTTTCAGTTCACCCTGCCTGCCGTGATAGAGAATCAAAGATAAGTCGAGGCGACGTCGTGGAGAGCTTGTGATCACAAACGCACACTTCGACCTGGATTAGTACTGATATGTCGGCTTGTGTGAATCGATTTCAGGAACTCCTGAATCACGAGCAAACCGAAAACTAAGAATCAACTGGCAAGCACAGGCGATCGCGTTCAAAATGACCCGCCGCATGTCTGTCTGACAGTAGCGGCCTTTTCGAGTCTTGGCGATCTAACTGAGCCTGGTGTTGAGAAATCTAAAGTGTCGGTTTAGATTTCTCAACAGTGCCAGTCGTTCATTGAGAAATCCGCGCCTCGACAAGTCTCGGATGTCCAATCTCGGGCCAATCTATGGACTTCCTCATGGCTAGACTGGCATCTGCGAATGGTGCGAAGGTCCAGCCTTCCCGCAGGCCCTGCTTGCTTATTAAGACATAATGCCATATCCTTTAATAACGAGAGCCCTTATTAAAGGAACCCTTCATACGCGAGTGGTCACTGAAAAGAAGTCGAGGCTGGGGATCTACGTCACAACG
>DASPVC010000009.1:0-2841 GCA_035622585.1 Candidatus Acidiferrum sp. | reverse complement strand
GGTAAATTCGGTCTACGAACTTGAGATTCAGCCTTACGAGGAGGACGGCCTCACACTCTTGCTTCCTGCGGAACATTTTGCCACAAAGATGAAATTCGACGGGAAAGACTATCCCGTCGAGGGCGCCGAGGTTGCGCCGGGTTCTGCCTCGTCGGGACACCGGGTGAACGACCATACTCTGGAAATAACCGACAAGATCAACGGCAAGACCATAGACACGCAGCTGATCACGCTTTCTCCCGACCTGAAGACGTTGACGATGACCGTCCAGCAGGCGGATCAGAGCACGCCGAGCACATTGGTGTTCAATCGGGAATAGAAGAGGGCGTTGGTGATGTTTTTACCAAGGCACCATTCGGAGTGAGCGCATAGTCGCCCGAACCGCTAAACGAACCCGGATACGTAACGAAAAGTCGGCTTCGCGGACTTCAAGCCCGTTTACCGTTACAGGTTTTGCGTCGTTGACACTGTCGCAGCATACAGCGCCAAGCTGCTGCTGTTGGCATGCTCCCTGCCCTCCTTCGGATTCGGCGTCCTCGTGCGATACTTTCCTTACTTACTGAAGGCGATCGGACACCACAGGCTGATGTATTCAGAGTCGTTGCTGAAAATCGGGTCCTTTAAAAGGTGAACTATGAACCGACTGAATAATAAGAATGCATTGATCACCGGCGGAACGAGCGGCATCGGACTAGAGGCGGCACGAGAGTTTCTCAACGAAGGAGCCCGCCTCGCTATCACCGCTCGTAGCCAGGAAAGTCTGGAAGCGGCTCGCAAAGAGTTAGGCAACGACGGAGTGTTGTTGATCGCGTCGAACGCCGGAGATGCCCAGGGGCAAAAACAGGTCGCGGAAACGATTCGCGAGGAATTCAAACGGCTTGACATTCTCTTCGTCAACGCCGGGATCGCTGAAATGGGGCCGCTCGAAAAGTGGGACGAAGCGGCATTTGACCGTTCGTTCGATACCAACTTCAAAGGTCCGTTCTTCCTAATTCAGGCCCTATTGCCGGTTTTCAACAATCCGGCGTCGATCGTGCTTATGACCTCGATTAACTCCCATATCGGCATGCCCAATTCAAGTGTTTACGGTGCCACGAAAGGTGCGCTTTTGTCTCTGTCTCGTACGCTGTCAGGTGAGTTAATCTCTCGCGGCATCCGCGTCAACGCAATCAGTGGAGGGCCGATCGCCACGCCGCTGTATGGCAAGCTGGGGATGGGCGAAAAAGAACTCAAATCGCTCGAAAGCCAGATTCCGGCTCGGCGTCTGGGCACGCCGTCAGAAGTCGCCCAAGCTGTAGTGTACTTTGCGTCGGACGATTCCGCGTTCACGGTAGGCAGTGAGCTCGTTATAGATGGTGGAATGAGCAACCTTTAACTCGAGATCGGTAGAATTCGGTCTTACAGGGAGGTTAGCTACTGCCACGGCGAATTTTGGGCGCTGAGATCGGGTTCCATCTGGCCACCAAGCCGACGGCGGGAGATCTCAGCTTTGGTAAGCCAGGAATCTCCCGTGAATGATGTTCCCTATTTTATGCGTACAGCGCCAAGCCGCTGTACTTGGCGTGCTCCTGGGCTTCTTCTGATTCGGCGTCCTTGCCCTTGAGATACGCGAGGGTCACGTCCACTGTCTCCTTGCCTGTATCGGCAACACCAGCCACAACAGACGCGCGTCACCTTGACCGCGCAGTTCGTTTTTTCTCGACGCTGAATCCTAGCTTTCCGAGTACTCTTACGGCGCCGGTCTTTCCGCCCTCGAACTCTCCCGACCCAAGCTGTCTCCCGGTGGCGAACTCATAAGCTGCACCTAAGCCCGCCTTCGGCGGGTAGCGGCGTTCTTCCCAAACCAACTCATAAGTCGTGGTAGGAGCAAACCCATGCTCAGAGAAGAACTGCTCTGGGCCTAGTCGGTCATACTCGTGCATCGCGCGCAAAACGTCATGACGGGTTACGCGATCCCATGCCACCATGCGTTTTGCCTCCGGGGTCGACGATTCTGTCGATTTTTCATTGGTGTATCAGGCATCCGAGATGCTTCAAAACGGCGAACGGGAAATCGGCGACTCCTTTACTAGGCAGAGAGGAACTGCTTGATTAGAACTGCTGTATCGTCGGGATTTTCCTCCGGGAAGAAGTGCCCGCCCTCTATGGCCTGACCGCGAGCGCCCGGAGCCCATTGCCGCCAGATGCCAAGAGGCCCACCTTCTTTCGCATAGAAAGTATCGAGAGGACCGCCCTCCGCCCAGAGATGCAACATTGGACATTCAATGTTTTTCGATGCTTCTTTGTCGGCGCGATCGTGTTCGACATCAATCGTCGCGGCGGCTCGATATTCCTCGCAGATGCCATGCACACGGGCCGAATCGCGATAAGTTGAAACGTACTCTTCGAGAACTTGTGGACCAAAAGAACCTTCGCCAAAGGGGTTATAGAAGACAGCCTCGGGCGCACCGAGAAGATAGCTCTCTGGAAGCGGATCCTTTTGCGAAAGTAAAATCCACGGCCAGTAGGTCCGGGCAAAGCGCGCATCTGATCGGTTCCATGCTTCGAGGATCGGAATCACATCGAACACGGCTAGTCGCTCGACGTTCTTCGGATGATCGAAAGCCAGGCGATAGCTGACGCGTCCTCCTCGGTCGTGACCGATCAGAGTGAAAGTTGAAAAGCCAAGTTTGTTCATCACTTCAACCAGTTCCTTTGCCATGGCCCGCTTTGAATACGGAAAGTGGTCGTCGGCAGAAGCTGGAATCCCGCTGCGACCGTAGGCGCGCAGATCGACGCAGATCACCGTGTGACTTTCGGCGAGCTGCGGCGCGAGAAATCGCCACATCAGGCTGGTGCGCG
>DASPVC010000008.1:0-94334 GCA_035622585.1 Candidatus Acidiferrum sp. | reverse complement strand
GCCAACGCCGTAAATCAGCAGATTCCGGCGCAGGATGTGCGCAGCGCCGAGCGGGCGATAGGTGACGCCCCTCAGGGCCAAGGGCACCAGCGCGATGATGATCAGCGCATTGAAGATGATGGCTGAGAGGATCGCGCTCTGCGGCGTGCGCAGGTGCATGATGTTCAGTGCCTGAAGCTGCGGATAGAAGGCGATAAACATCGCCGGAATCATCGCGAAATATTTGGCCACATCGTTGGCGATCGAGAAGGTCGTCAGCGCGCCGCGTGTCATCAGGAGCTGCTTGCCGATTTCGACGATCTCAATGAGCTTGGTCGGGTCGCTATCGAGATCGACCATGTTGCCGGCCTCGCGGGCCGCCATCGTGCCGGTGTTCATCGCGACGCCGACATCGGCCTGCGCGAGGGCGGGCGCGTCGTTGGTGCCATCGCCGCACATGGCGACGAGCTTGCCCTGCGCCTGCTCCTGGCGGATGAGCTTCAGCTTGGTTTCAGGGGTGGCCTGCGCCAGAAAGTCATCGACACCCGCCTCGGCTGCGATCGCCGCGGCGGTCAGCGGATTGTCGCCGGTGATCATCACCGTGCGGATGCCCATCCGGCGCAATTCCTGGAACCGTTCCTTGATGCCCCCCTTGATGATGTCCTTCAGATGGATGACGCCGAGCAGGCGTCCATCCTTGGCGACGGCGAGGGGCGTCGCGCCCGCCTTGGCGATTTCGTCGGCCTTGGCGTTGAGCTCGCGTACCGCGGCTTCGATGTTCGCCGAGGTTTGCCCACGTACATGGGCAATGACGGCATCGACCGCGCCCTTGCGGATCGAGCCTTCGTCACTGTCGATGCCGCTGATCCGCGTTTGCGCCGAGAAGGGGATGAACTTCGCATGCAGGCTCGAAAAGTCGCGCCCGCGAATGCCCTGTTTCTCCTTGGCGAGAACGACGATCGAGCGTCCTTCCGGCGTTTCGTCGGCAAGGGAGGCGAGCTGCGCGGCGCTGGCGAGGTCCGCTTCGCTGACGCCGGTGAGGGGGATGAAGGCCGTCGCCTGGCGATTGCCGAGCGTGATCGTGCCGGTCTTGTCGAGAAGGAGGGTATCGACATCGCCCGCCGCTTCGACCGCACGGCCGGACATGGCCAGGACTTTGAAACGCACCAGCCGGTCCATGCCGGCGATGCCGATGGCCGAGAGCAACGCGCCGATCGTCGTCGGGATCAACGCTACGAACAGAGCGACGAGCATGAGCACGGTGGTCGAGCCGCTGGCATAGGAGGCGAAGCTCGGGATCGTCGCCACGGCGAAGACGAAGATGATCGTCAGACCCGCAAGAAGAATGTTGAGCGCGATCTCGTTCGGCGTCTTTTGCCGCTCCGCTCCCTCGACGAGCTTGATCATGCGATCGAGGAACGTCTCGCCGGGGTTCGACGTGATCTTGACGGTGATCTCGTCGGAAAGCACACGCGTGCCTCCGGTGACTGCCGAGCGGTCGCCGCCCGATTCGCGTATCACCGGCGCGGACTCGCCCGTGATCGCCGATTCGTCCACCGAAGCGACGCCTTCGACGACCTCGCCGTCGCCCGGGACGAATTCGCCCGCCGCAACCTTCACCAGATCGCCGGCGCGCAGCTTGGAACCCGGCACTTGCTCGATCCCGCCTCCGGTGGTCATCCGATTGGCCATCGTTTCGGCGCGCGCTTTGCGCAGCGTGTCGGCTTGAGCCTTCCCGCGGCCTTCGGCCATCGCTTCCGCAAAATTCGCGAACAACACCGTGAACCACAGCCACAGCGTGATTTGCAGTTCAAATCCAAAGCCGGGCCGGTGCAGGATGTGGTCGCGGATCAGATCGTAGGTCGTAACTACCGAGCCAATTTCGACCACAAACATCACCGGGTTCTTCATCAGCGTGCGGGGATTCAGCTTGATGAACGAATCCCGTATGGCGCCGCCAACGATTCCCCACGTCCAGAGTGATTTTCTAGTTTCTCGCTTGCTCATAATGGCCTCAGAAAACCTTCCCGGCATGCATCAGCAAGTGCTCGAGAATCGGGCCGAGGCTGAGCGCCGGGAAAAATGTAAGTGCGCTGACAATCAAGAGGACGGATACCAGCAAGAACGTAAAAAGCGGCGTCGTCACCGGGAACGTCCCGGCCGACTCGGGTGCGATCTTTTTCCGCGCCAGGTTGCCGGCGATGGCCATTACTGGAATCACCATGAAGAAGCGGCCGAATAGCATGTCGTAGGCACCGCTGACGTTGTACCAAGGCGTATTGGTGGTCAGCCCCGCGAACGCCGACCCGTTGTTCGCGGCCATTGATGTGAAGGCATACAACACTTGCGTCAGGCCGTGCGGACCCGCGTTGGTAATGGACGAAGTGCCATAGGTTTGTACGATCGAAAATGCGGTGAGTCCCAGCACGATAACGCAGAAAATCAGCACCGTCAGCATCGCCATCTTTACGTCGTAGGCTTCAATTTTCTTGCCGAGATATTCCGGCGTCCGGCCCACCATGAGGCCGGCGATAAACACCGAAAGGATGATGAACACGATGATGCCGTACATCCCTGCGCCGACGCCGCCGAAGATCACCTCGCCGATCATCATGTTGACCAGCGGAACCATGCCACCGAGCGGCGTAAACGAATCGTGCATGCCGTTCACCGCGCCGCAGCTCGCGTCCGTCGTCACCGTGGCGAACAGAGCTGACTGCGTCATCCCGAACCGGACTTCCTTGCCCTCCATGTTTCCGCCGGACTGCATTGCCGTTGCATGCTGATCTATCCCGTGCAGCAAAGGATTGCCGCGCGTTTCCATCGAATAAGCGACCGTGACGCCCACAAGGAACAAAATCGTCATCGCGGCCCACACTGCCCATCCGTGCTTCTGCGATCCGGTCATCCGGCCGAGCGTGTACGTGAGACCCGATCCGATAGCAAAAATCATCAGCACTTGCATAAAGTCGGTCAGCGGAGTCGGGTTCTCGAACGGGTGAGCGCTGTTGGCGCCGAAGGGACCGCCGCCGTTCGTTCCGAGAATCTTGATGGACTCTTGCGACGCAAACGGCCCCTGCGCGATCACCTGATCGGTCACCGTTTGTGTAGTCGTCTTGCCGTCGGCACCCGTGGTCTGCACGGTCTGGGGATTGAGAAGCTTCGCCGTGTCGTACGGCCGCAGGTTCTGGATCATCCCCTGCGACACGAAAATGAGCGAGGTCACCAGACATAGAGGCAGCAGAATCCAAAGCATGCATCGCGTGAAATCCACCCAGAAATTGCCAAGGGTTTTGGACTCCTTCCGCGCGATTCCGCGAATGACGGCGATGGCGAGCGCGATTCCGACACCGGCGGAAACGAAGTTGTGGTAGGCGAGTCCGGCCATCTGCGTGAAATAGCTCATCGTGTTTTCGCCGCTGTAGTTCTGCCAGTTTGTGTTGGTCGTAAACGAGGCGGCGGTGTTGAACGCCAAGTGCGGCTCAACATTGGCAAAGTGCTGGGGATTCCACGGCAGCCATAGCTGGACGCGCTCGATCAGGTAGAGCACGAGCATGCTTACGAAGCTGAAGAGCAGCATTGCGATCGTATATTCCTTCCAATCCATCTCCCGCTTGTCGTCAATGCCGCATAGACGATAAACCAGGCGCTCAACTGGCCGGAAGACCGGATCAAGAAACGTCTTTTGGCCCGCAAACACTCGCGTTATGAAAACGCCCAGCGGTTTTGTGATCAGAAAGAGGATCACCAGAAAAGCGGCGATTTGAAGCCACCCATTTGCAGTCATGTCAGAATTTCTCCGGCCAGAGCAGAGCTGCCAGCAGATACACGCCGGTCAAGGCGCTTATCGCTAAAAGGACAATGTTCCCAAGCATGGATTTCGCTCCCTACTTCAACTTGTCGCAGGCCCAAACGTATGCGACCGCGACCACAAAGAATCCGATCGTGCATGCAACGAATATGGCGTCCAGCATGAGGATTACCCCTTTGCGGCTCGCTTCTCTGCGAGACGCGCCGTGCGAGAGGGAAGAACGGTAAGACGGCTCTTTCCCAGCGTCAAGATCATGTTTGCGTACTCCGATCGCTCCAGCGGCACGAACCGGGAATCGATCGGCGTCCGTGCCGCCATGACTCGCGGCGCCCGCAACGCGACCACTTTCCCCGTAGTTTCTGGGCCGGGCGTCCTGCGCGATGAATTGGCGCGCGACAGGCCGTAGCACGTCATCTTGTTCCGCGAGCCCACTAGCTCTCTCCCGAAGTGCACCAGGCAGTATCCGTAGAAGAGGCACGCGAGCCCAAGAATCATTGCACCCAGCGTAGCCATTTGCTTTCTCCCCGCGGTTCCCGCCGCTTGCCCCGCTTGTCGGCGACTCCGACCGGGAACCACAATTGAGGCTATCGCTCGCGTGTCAGGAAGACATAAACGACGCGTAAGGATTCCATAAGGGCTGTCTCTGGGTCTGTGAGGTGTATCACAAAAAAGGCCTGATGTACGATGACATTGAGGATAGCAACACGTGCCCGGACCGCATCGAGTCGTGATCATCGGCGGGGGCTTTGGCGGGCTGAGCGCCGCGCGGCGACTCAAAGACGTGCCCGTCGAGGTAACGCTGGTCGATCGGTGCAACTATCATCTCTTCCAGCCACTGCTCTACCAGGTGGCGACAGGCGCACTCTCTCCGGCCAATATCGCTTCGCCGCTGCGTAACATCCTCAAGAAGCAGGGCAATGCCCGCGTGCTTCTGGGGGAGGCCACGCGAATCGACGTCGCAAACCGGCGCGTGGTCCTGAGTGACGGCGCCGTCGATTACGAAACGCTCATCGTCGCAACTGGAGCCAGCCATCAGTACTTCGGCCATCCGGAATGGGAGCAGTTTGCGCCCGGGCTCAAATCTATCGAGGATGCCACGGACATGCGCCGCCGCATTCTGCTCGCTTTCGAGACCGCCGAGCGCGAGCCCGATCCGGAAAAAGTCCACGCGCTGCTGACGTTCGTGATCGTGGGCGGCGGACCGACGGGCGCGGAGCTCGCCGGCGCGCTGGGCGAAATCGCCAACGACACGCTGCGCCGCGATTTCCGCAAAATCGATCCCTCGAAAGCTCAGATTCTTCTGGTCGAAGGCGCGGACCGCGTGCTCCCGTCTTATCCCGAGCCGCTCTCAGCGGCGGCTCGCAGGATGCTGGAGCGGCTCGGTGTCAGCGTTCGGGTCAGGACGTTTGTCACGGACATCCGGCAAGATGCCGTCACTGTACGCGAAGGAAATCACACCGAAATCATTCCTACGCGCACGGTGCTTTGGGCAGCGGGTGTTCTCGGTTCTCCATTGGGGCACATGCTTTGCGAAGAAGCCCGAGCCGAATTCGACAAGGCCGGACGCGTGATCGTCGAGCCCGATCTCACCGTGCCGGGCCATCCCGAGATCTTCGTCATCGGCGATCTTGCGAACTTCAGCCACCAGACCGGCGCTCCTTTGCCCGGCGTGGCGCAGCCGGCGATTCAAGAGGGCCGGTACGTTGCGGGCGTGATCGAAAGCCGCCTGCGGGGTGCTCCGACCAAGCCCTTCCGCTACGACGATAAAGGAAACCTCGCCACGCTCGGCCGCGGCGCGGCGGTTGCTGATCTGAACGGGCTGCAACTTTCCGGACTGCCGGCGTGGCTGCTGTGGATTTTCATTCACCTGTTGAACATCATCGAATTTCAGAACCGCCTGCTGGTGTTCGTGCAGTGGGCTTGGTTTTATTTCACCTACGACCGCTCGGCCCGCCTGATCACTGGAAAAAATCCGCTCCCGCTTGATCTCTGATCTCGGACACGATCAAGTGGTTTCGGACTGGGCAGGCAGCCGTCCTGCGCGGATCGCCTTGACGAGCGCGGCATGATCGCGTTCGGTCTGATCTGCGTAAGCGATCGCAAACTTCTCGATAGCTTGGTCGAACGAGGCGCTCTTCCCAAGGTAGCCCGCAATCCGCGCGGGATCTCCGGTGCGGGCGTGCGCGCGCGCCAGCGCCAAGCCGCACAGCGCAACGTATTCGAGCCAGTCTTGCCGGGACATTGCGGTGAGATCGATTTTCATGCGCATGTCGCGGAGCTGGCGGAAGTAGTAGTCGCGGCCATCGTCGTCGCGCGTCCAGCCCAGGAAAATGTCGCTCGCCGACTGCAGCATCCTCTGCCCGGTGACAACGCGCTCCCCCTGGTTTTCGTACCGGCTCTTTCCGGCGTACGGCTCGAGCACGGAGGCGCGCGCCTCTTTGAACTGCAGAAACAAGGGATCGTGCTTGCCGGCCATCAGCAGGGCGACGGCGCACCGCGTGCCCACGCTGCCGACGCCAACAACTTTTCGCGCGACGTCGATGATCCGGTAGCGGTCGAGGATCACGCGCCGCTCTTCGGGCAGGGTCCGCCGGTAGCGCTCGAACATATCCCGCAGATGCTTCCCGATTCTCGCCATCTGCGGCGGATGGTAGACGAGCGGCGGCTGGTCTACGATTCGCCGCCGGCCCTTTTCCACGTCTGTAATCCTCGGGAAGACGTGATCGGCCGTTTCGTGTTCCGCGGCTTTCTCGATCCGTCGCCAGCGTTTTTTCGCGGCCGCCGTTTTCGCACCCTCGACCAAAATCTCCGCGTCGAGATGCGAGTACCACACATCGAGCGCATGCATGCCCGCGTACTCACGCATGTTTTCGCGATAGGAGCGGACAGCGCTGCGCGCCGCATCCGCGCAAGGGCTTTCGCCCAAACCGAGCTCGCGGCTCGCCAGAACGATGCTGGCAGCGAGGCGTTTGACGTCCCATTCCCACGGCGCGGGCAGCGTCTCGTCAAAATCGTTGATGTCGAACACAAGCCGGCGCTCCGGACTCCCGAAGCCGCCGAAATTCCCGACGTGGCAATCGCCGCACGCCTGGACGCGAAGGCCGGTCCCAGGCGTCTTCGATAGATCGGACGCCATGAGCGCGGCCGCGCCACGAAAGAAACCGAAAGGGGACGCGCGCATGCGCGCGTAGCGGATCGGCAGCAGCTCGGCCACTCTTCCGCGATCTACCTGCCGCAACAAATCGATAGGGTCGGGACGACTGGAAGGCGCTTTCCATTCGGCGTGCGACTTTCGCGGAACTCGCGCACGCAAAGCTTTGCCTCCGGCCAGTCTTTCGTTCGTCGTCGGACCGAGGTCTTCGGATGCTGCGCGCGTGAGTTTTTTCACGTTTCGTGTTCGACTGCGGTGACGGGATTCTCGACTACGGTCGGCGCATTCGTCAAGGCGCGCCGGGATGCGGCGATTCGTTTCCCGCCGGCCCAACGGCCATATTACAATTGGGCCGCCCAGCCAAACGCCATGAAGAAATACGAGAAGCTGATCCTGATTGCGCTCGTCGCGCTGCTCGTGGTTTGCCTGGCCGCCATCGTGCTGACCCACAGCTGGGCAAACTATCGCGACCAGTTGCGGGCGATGCGCAAGAGCGTAGAACACGCGAAAGAGCTTGTGGACACGCGTCCGCTCGACACCGCGCAGCAGATGCTGGCGCTCGCGGTCATGCACACCGAGCGGGATTACGCAGTGGAGGCACTGCGCCTCGGCGATCGCTCCGTCGATCTCGCGTTCGCCATCGCAATTCGCGAGGCCGCCGAGAATCCTCCGCCACCCACGCCGCAAATCCGCGACCTGACGGCGCGAATCAAGACGGGAGAAGCAGCCGTCGCAGCCGATCAGAGCCGGGTCACCCAATTCACGCAGTTACTCGCGAAAGCTGCCGAGAACGCGAAGGATGACATCAACGGGCTGGTTCTGACGGCGCAGGCGCAGCTTGCGCTCGATCAGGACGATCTCGACGCGGCCAAACAGGAACTGATTCTCGCGGGCGGAGACAAGCAGGCGGAAATCCAGCAGCTTCTCGATCAGCACAACGCCTCGGAAGCGCACACGCTTGGCGCCGCTTCGGCCACCAGCACGGCCACAACCTCCTCGCCGGAACGAACCGAATCGCGAAGTTTCATCGCTCAATTTCGCGCTTGGAGTTCGCTGCACTCGAAACAGGCGCAATTGCTGCAGGCGCAGCAGGAGGCGCAGACGCTTGTGGCGAGTCTGAACGCGAGTCGCGCCGACCTCCAGAAGGAACTGAGCGAAGGCCACGTTGAGAGAAAGGGAAAACACGCGGCATCAGCTTCCGGCGCGACAGCAGGTTCTGGTCCCGCCGCCGCACAAACGCAGGCGCCTTCTGCTATTTCCACGCTTCAGGATCTGAGCGAGGCGCAAAGGAATGTGGCCGATTTAGGGAAACGCATCCAGGTGGAACAGCAGATCGCGGCGAATTATGGCAATTGGATCGCGTTCGTTGGAGTCCGTGAGAAGGCATTTCTGCACGGGATGCTCGTTTCGATTTTCTGGGTGCTCCTGATCGCCGTGTGCGTCGTGTTGGCCAATTGGATGGTCCAGCGCTTCTTTGCCGACGTCGATATCGAGCGGCGCCACTTGCGCACGATTCAGGCTGTTCTGCTCCTTGCGATGCAGGCCGTGGGACTCCTGCTGATCCTGCTCGTAATCTTCGGCGTGCCCGGGAATCTGGCCACGGTGCTGGCGCTGGCGGGCGCGGGGCTCACCGTCGCGCTGAAGGATTTCATCGTGGGATTCCTGGGGTGGTTCGTCCTGATGGGCAAGGACGGAATCCGCGTGGGCGATTGGGTGGAGATCGACGGAGTCGGCGGCGAGGTGCTCAAAGTCGGCCCGCTGCACACGGTAATCCTCGAAACGGGGAGTTGGACCGAGGCCGGTCATCCGACCGGGCGCAAAGTCTCATTCGTAAACAGTTTCGCGATTGAGGGCCACTACTTCAACTTTTCCACCTCGGGGCAATGGCTGTGGGATGAGATCGAGGTTCTCGTGCCGGAAGGCGCCGATCCGCACTCTGTCGCCGAAGAGATCCGGAAAATTGCGGCCGACGAAACGATGAAGAATGCGAAGCTCGCGGAGGAAGAATGGAATCGAGTGGTACCTTCGGCGAGCACTTCGTTTTCGGCGGCGCCCTCGCTGTATGTTCGGCCGACAGCACTGGGAGTCAGCGTAGTCGTCAGGTACATCACGCGCGCCAACGAGCGCCACGAGGTCCGCGCCCGCCTGTACCACGCCATCGTCGAATTGCTGCAAAGAAAGGGAGTTTACGGTTCGGCCGTTTCCACTTCTTCCGCGCCAGTCGTCGCCGATCGCAAATAGCGATTCGATTAGGATCACTATCCCAGGGGGGCATTCCGGCGGACAAGAAATGTGCTCGCGGTTCGCGTGCCGCCGTGCGAAGCCGTCCGACGCTTAGAAAACGGTGAAGAGGTAGAAGCTCGCGTAGCCGAGGGCGACGCCGAGCGCGGAGCCTGCGAGCACATCGCTCAGGAAGTGCATGCCGAGGATGATGCGCGAAGCGGCGATCAGGAAAGCCAGAACCAAGAGCACCGGCAGCAAAAACGGGTAGAACAGGCTCACCGTAACGGCGACGGCAAACGCTGTGATGGAGTGCCCCGAGGGGAACGAATACTTATCCGGCGGCAAGATGGACGCCCAGCAGTGCGGCTCAATTTCGCACGGCCTTTTGCGGCGGCTGGTGCGCTTGAGCGCGCGGAACAAGAAGATCCCCGCCACGGCGCTGGAACCGGCCGCCCCGATGGCGGCGAAGCGATGCTCTCCACCGTACACCAACAGGATCAGGCCGAGTCCGTACCAGAGCCATCCATCGCCTCCCCGGGTTGCGACGATCATCAGAATGCGGAACCACCTCGGCGCCCGCCAGCGGTGCACGCGGCGCATCAGACGGTGATCGTTCGACTGAATCTGGTTCCAGACTGCCTTGCCGACTGTCATACAAGCTCCTCGACCGCCGGTTGTGGGATGCTGATCCAGCGGGGACGCTTGCGGGTTTGAGGCTCGCCAAGCACTTCCGCCGCCCACCGGCGGCTGAAAGCGTGCTCGTCGCGGTAATTCCAGTAGGTCACCAGCGGCACGAGCACCGCTAGTGGAGAGAGAAGCGCCGTCCAGGACTTCTCGCGCATCATTTCAAACGCGATCAGGTAGACGTCGCGAGTCAACCTGGAGAAGCTGCCTGACTCGCCTGCCACGCGGCCCTTACCTGCCTTCAGGCCGGCGAAAAACTCGTCCTTAGTCCGGGCCCCGGCTACTTCAGTATACGCCGTTCCGACCGAGGGGAGGGCGTGTGCGTCGCTTCCGCCAATACCAATCTTCTCCCACTGCCGGGCGAAGGTGGCGGCGTGGCCGTTGGCGCTTTCGAGCATGTGGCTATTGTGGGTCTCAACCGCCGGGAAATACTCCTGGAACCACGCGAAATCCTCTCGCTCGCGGCGGCCCGTCACACTCGAGAAGACGTGGTTGATGCTGAAGAAGATCCGGCGCTCGCTGAGGTACATCAGGAGCGCGACCAGGTCGTTGCGGCGCTGCTGGAGCTGGACGTGCTGGCGCTCATGGATGTCGTAAACGCCGATGTGGACTTCCGTACCGCTGGGCATCCGGCACGTCAGCTCTTCGCTCAAGAAAAAGTCTTCGTCGCCGCGGAACTTTTCGGCGGCGTCGATCGAATCGTGATCGGTAAAGGTGAAGAGGTTCATGTCACGGTGCCGGAGAGCCGAGTAGACCTCCGCCGGATCGCTATAGCTTTCGCGGCAGATGCGGCTCACCACGGGCGTCGTGCACGGGCCCGAGAAGTACGTGTGGACGTGCATGTCGCATTTCACGATTTCCACACTAAATCCACAGTGTTACTCACAGATGACTTCCGCGCTAAGATTCTGAAAAGATAGGTATTTAACCGATTCGACACACCTTCGCCATTTTTAACAGAACTGTAGCATTTGCTGAGTTTTCCAATGCCAGAATGCGGCGCGCATGACCCGACTTGAGTTCGTCTTCCATGATGCCGGCGGGGGGCATCGCGCCGCTGCAACAGCCTTGGATATGGCTATACGGGCTCAGCAGCGTCCGTGGGAGACCCACCTCCTCAACCTCCAGGAACTATTGGATCAGTTGGACGTCCTGAAGAAGTACTTCGGCATTCGGATACAGGAGTTCTATAACTCGATGCTGCGCAATGGCTGGACGCTCGGCAGCGCGCAGCTCCTGAAGGTCCTGCAAGCAACAATACGCACATTCCACCGCCCGGCCGTCCGCTTGTTGGAAGCACACTGGAAGGAAACGCAGCCGGACATGGTTGTGTCATTCATACCGCACTTCAATACCGCTCTTTGCGAGAGTTTCGCGCGTGCGTTTCCGGAGCGCCCGTTCGTTACGATCCTGACGGACCTTGCGGACTATCCGCCCCACTTCTGGATCGAGCGGCAAAGGCAATATCTCGTGTGCGGCACCGAGCGGGCCGTCGAACAAGCGCGCTCGATGGGGTATCCGGACGAACGCATTTTTCGCGCCTCCGGGATGATCTTGCATCCCAGGTTTTACGAAGCGCCGATCGAGAATCCGGTGGCCGAGCGGGAGAAACTCGGGCTTCACCGTGATCTGCCTACGGGGCTGGTTCTATTCGGCGGACATGGATCCAAGGTGATGTTCGACATTGCCGAGCGGATCGAACGATCGAAGCTCGACCTGCAGATGATCTATATTTGCGGCAAGAACGAGAAGCTGGCGAATGCGCTCCGCGCGCAGAAGTCGCGGCTGCCGCGGCTCGTCGAAGGTTTCACGACGCGCGTGAACTATTACATGCAGCTCGCCGATTTCTTCATCGGCAAGCCCGGGCCGGGCAGTGTCAGCGAGGCGATGGCGATGAAGCTGCCCGTGATTGTGGAATGCAACGCGTGGACGCTGCCGCAAGAGCGCTACAACGCCGATTGGATCGTTGAGAAGCAGGTTGGGATTGTGTTGCGCAATTTCCGCAAGATCGATGAGGCTGTCGCGCAGTTGATCGAGCCCGCCACGCTCGCGCGTTACCGGGCGAATGCCGCGGCAATCGAAAACCGGGCCGTCTTCGAAATTCCGGGCATGTTGGAAGAAATCCTGGAACGATCCCGCAGGGATGCTCCAGCCGATGCGGTGCTCGCTGGCAAGCGATCCTAGTCGCGGCTCGGCCACGCTCCCAACTTCTCGTTTTGCCGAGCGACCAAACCGCCGGATCTGCGTCTAATCTGGCAGTGGTTCCATCCAGCAGATACCGTAGTTCACAGGCAAGTTGTTTTCGTTTCGGTCGTCGGCTCGACCGGGCGGGACGTTTGTGGCAGCATGGGCATTTGACTGGACTGGATGAAAGGAGCGCTGGGCAATGGCGAAGGCGACCTTTGCGGAGGGCTGTTTCTGGGGCGTGGAGGACACCTTTCGGCAGGTAAAGGGTGTCAAGGACGTGATGGTGGGCTATACCGGCGGCCACACCAAGAATCCGACCTACAAAGAAGTCTGCACGGACCGGACGGGCCACGCCGAAGCTGTGGAGATCGAATACGACCCCAGCCAGGTGTCGTACCGCGAACTGTTGGCCGTGTTCTTCCAGAGCCACGATCCGACGCAACTGAACCGCCAGGGACCCGACTACGGTGCGCAGTATCGCTCGGCCATCTTTTTCCACGATGCCGAACAAGAGGCGGCCGCACGCGACGCGAAGGAAGCTCTCGAAAAAGCGGGAGTCTTCAAGCGACCGATCGTCACTCAAATTGCGCCGGCGCAGGAATTCTATCGCGCCGAGGAATATCACCAGCGCTATTTCGAGAAAAGCGGCATACGATCGTGCCATCTGCCGTCCGCATAGCTTCCAAGCGGGTTCATTCCTTTGAAGCGCAGCGACCCTGGACTGCAACTGGCGCAGGCTGTTTTACTTAGCCACAGTTTATTGACGCTTGGTGAATGGCTGTTGTACTATTGGTGGGTTTCGGAAGAAACGGGCGACGCTCCGGGCGCATCTTATTGTATGTGTAAGATGTGGGGCGAGTTGGGCGCGAGCAAGAAAGATCGGCAACGGGTTCGAGGGGTCATCTCATTTATCCGTCCGTACACAACTAGTTTAGAGAATCGCCGGGGTGTATCATAACCGGCCATTTTCGGCTTATCCGTTCGTCCCGGTCTGCCGATAGGCACTGTGATAGGGGGAAGAAAGCGTGACGCTGGCTCTCGAAGAAAAATACGATCAGGTACGACAGCTTATCGCGATGGGCAAGGAGCGAGGCTACCTGCTCTACGATGAGGTGAACGATATCCTGCCCGCCGAGGTTCACTCCTCGGAAGAGATTGACGACCTCCTCTCGACCTTCGAGCGCTATGGAATCGATGTCTACGAGGACCTCTCCACGGCTAAGGCTGCGCTGGCTGCCGCGGATTCTTCCGACGGCGGCGCTGAAAGCGCTGTAAAGGAAGAAGCCGCGTCCGAAGACGGCGATCTGGACCTCACGCCCGGCACCCTGGAAAAAACGAACGACCCGGTTCGCATGTACCTGCGCGAAATGGGCACCGTTCCGCTGCTGACCCGCGAGGGCGAAGTCGCGATCGCGAAGCGCATCGAGCGCGGGCAGCTGCTCGTGCTCAAGACGATCACCCGCGCGCCGCTGATCCTGAAGGAACTTCTCAAAGTCGGCGAAGACCTGCGCAATGGCTCGCGCTCGATCAAGGAAATCGTCCAGTTCGACGATGAAGAGCTGACCGAAGAAAAGATCGAGGCAAAGACCAAGGAAACCCTCAAGGAAATCGACAAGATCGCCAAGCTTTATCAGCAGGCGATGAAACTGGCGGCCAAGCTCGAGCGGGTTCCGCGGTCGAAGAAGCGGCCCTATCTGCACGCGCGCTACGATGTTGCGCGGGCGCGAGTCGAGATGTCGCAGCTCGTGCGCGAGATCGACTTCAATCCTCTCGAAAAGAAACGCCTGATCGACAAGATTCACCAGACGGTCGAGCGCGTTCATTTCCTCGAGCGCGAGATCGCCAAGCTGGAGCGCCGGGTCGATGCGTCAAAGGGCGACGTGCAGGCCGAGGCGCGCAAGGACCTGCGTGCCCGCCGCCAGGAACTCACCGACATCGAGACGGTTGCCGAATTCAGCTCTCAAGAGCTGAAGCGCGCGCTCCAGGTGATTCTTCGGGGCGAAGCGGAAGCGGAGCAGGCGAAGAAAGAATTGATCGAGGCGAACCTCCGCCTCGTCGTCTCCATCGCGAAGAAGTACACAAACCGAGGCTTGCAGTTTCTTGACCTAATTCAGGAAGGCAATATCGGCCTGATGAAGGCCGTGGACAAATTCGAATGGCGCCGCGGCTACAAGTTCTCGACATACGCCACATGGTGGATTCGCCAGGCCATCACGCGCGCCATCGCCGACCAGGCCCGCACGATCCGCATTCCCGTGCACATGATCGAGACGATCAACAAGCTCGTGCGCACCCAGCGGCAGCTGGTGCAGGAGCTCGGGCGCGAGCCTACTTCGGAAGAAATCGCGAAGCGGATGGATATTCCCGTCGCGAAAGTGCGCAAGATCTTGAAGATCGCGCAGGAACCGATTTCACTCGAGACTCCGATCGGCGAAGAGGAAGATTCGCATCTGGGAGATTTCATCGAGGACAAGGCTGTGGTCTCGCCGTCCGATGCGGTGATCAACCTGAGCCTCAAGGAGCAGACGTCCTCGGTGCTCAAGACGCTTACGCCGCGCGAGGAAAAAGTCATCAAGATGCGCTTCGGACTCGATGATGGCAGCGAGCACACGCTCGAAGAAGTCGGCCAGTCGTTCGCCGTCACGCGCGAGCGCATCCGCCAGATCGAAGCCAAGGCGCTGCGCAAGCTGCGTCACCCGTCGCGCTCGCGCAAGTTGCGCGCGTTCCTCGAAACCTCCGCCAACGATTACTGAGCATCACGTCCAAGCGACGGAACTCAGCAATTACCTCAATGCCGCGCAAGATGGATGCGAAACATCGCCCGCCCGAGCGCGACTACTCACATCGCTCGCTGCTCGATAAGCTCGGCGTCAAACCAGGCCAGCGAATCTGCGTTCTCGGCGTCGAAGACGCAGCCTTTCTGAAAGAACTCGCCACAATCGTTCGCGATGTCGCGATTGAGAAAGCTCAAGAGGAAGCCGATCTGATTTTCCTCGGCGCCGAAAATGTGAAGAGCCTCGCTCGCGTTCAATCACTTGAGGACTCGATGAAACGAAACGGCGCGATCTGGGTCGTCTATCCCAAAGGACAGAAACACATTCGCGAAGCAGACGTGATGGCCGCGGGCAAATCAGCAGGTCTCACCGATAACAAGGTTTGCCGCTTTTCCGAGACGCACACCGCGCTTCGCTTCGTCATCCCCATCGCCCGCCGCTAGCGCCACGCAACTCCTGCCACGAATTCTCATCCCGCAATCGTAGCTACGATTATGATGACGGCATGGCTCCAAGGCTCGATGTTCGCGGCCTGACTGTCGAATTGCCGACGCGCGCCGGCTGGATCAAACCCGTGAACGACGTGTCATTCGCGCTTAGCGAAGGCGAAACGCTCGGCATCGTCGGCGAATCCGGTTCCGGCAAGACGATGCTCGCGCTCGCGCTGATGGGGCTCGAGCCGCCCGGCGCGCGGCACAGCGGCGAGGCCTGGTTGCACCGCTCGCGAAATGGCGCCGGCGGGAACGGCTCGAACCTCCTTGCCGCAAGCGATGACGACATGCGCGCGATTCGCGGGGGCGAAATCGCCATGATTTTTCAGGAGCCGATGACGGCGCTCAATCCCGTGGTTCGCGTCGGAGCGCAAATCGAGGAAGCAATCCGAGTACATGCGCCCGGCCTTGGGCGCGGCGAGATTCGCCGCCGGGCGCTCGAAGCTATCGAACGCGCCGCCATTCCCGAGCCTGAGCGCCGCGCGCGGCAGTATCCGCACCAGCTCTCAGGCGGACTCCGCCAGCGCGCAATGATTGCGATGGCGCTCGCGGCCGGTCCGAGCGTGCTGATCGCGGATGAGCCGACGACGGCGCTCGACGTGACCGTGCAAAAGCAGATTCTCGAACTGCTCGAAACGCTGCGCCGCGATCTGCGCCTCTCGCTGCTTTTCATCACACACGATCTCGGCGTCGTCGCACAGATTGCCGACCGCGTCGCCGTGATGTACGCGGGGCGCATCGTCGAAGAGGGTCCGTCTGCGGAAGTGTTGCGGCATCCGCGGCACCCTTACACGGAAGGCTTGCTGCGCGCCGCGCCGCGGCTGGCGCGCGAAAAGCTCGCGTCGATTCCCGGCTCAATTCCTTCGCTCGACGCGCTGCCGCCCGGCTGCGCGTTTGCGCCGCGCTGCTCGCGGCGCGTGCCCGAATGCGACGCTGCCTTGCCAGAGCTAATCCATGCTGCCGGCGCTGCCGAAAATCATCACGCCCGGTGTATTCTGGCTCGCTGACATGGAAAGTCACGGACAACAGAAGGAACTTGTTCGCGAACAGTTCACGCGTACCGCGCAAATTTTCGGCGACTACGCCGTCGCAAGCCGCGTCGCCGAAGCGGAGCGGCTCGCGCAAATGGTCCGCGCAACGAGCGCCGATCGCGGCGTCGACCTCGCATCGGGTCCAGGCACGCTTGCGCTGCGATTTGCGCGGCACGTCCAGTGGATTTGTGCGCTCGATCTCACGCCTGCGATTCTCGCTCGCGCGCGTAACTCGGCGGCGGAGCAGGGACTTCGCAATGTCGCCTTTGCCCTGGGCGATGCGCAGGCCGTGCCGTTTGCGGATGGCTCGCTCGATATCGCGGTCACTAGCTATAGCCTCCATCACATGCCCGATCCCGGGCGCGCGATCGGAGAAATGGCGCGCGTGGTCCGGCAAGGCGGGCGCGTGGGCGTGCTCGATATTTTCGTGCCCGAAGATCGTCACGTCGCCGAGCTGAATAATCGCATCGAGCGGATCCGCGACGCTTCTCACACGCGCACCCTCGCTCGCAGCGAATTCGAGGCGTACTTTTCGCGGCATGGCCTTCGCATTCTCGACACATACGTCGAAGCGCAGTCGCGCTCGTTCGACCACTGGATGCTCGTCGCTGGCTCGAAGCCGGGCGACCCGCGCTACGAAGAGGCTCGCCGCCTGATGGAGGAGTCGATCCCGCAGGACGCCGCATGGTTTCATCCGCGATTCGAGGCCGGGCACAAAGCAAGCGGCGACCGCGAGCTCGTCTTCGAAAACACCACCCTGTTCGTCGCGGGCGAGAAAATCTGAGGATGAGCGATCAGCCGCTCCTCGACGTGCGCGATCTGCGAAAATCCTTCGCGGTTTCGACCGGCGCGCTCGAGCGCGCGGAAAATGATGGCGGTCGCCGGGCGATGGCGGTCGATGGCGTCACGTTCTCGGTCGCGCGGGGCGAAACTCTTGGCATCGTCGGCGAATCGGGCTGCGGCAAGACGACGCTGGCGCGAATGCTGTTGCGCCTGATCGAGCCGGATTCCGGAGCGATGCGCTTTCGCGGAGAGGACTGGCTCGGCGCGCGCGGCTCTGCGCTCCAAGCGATGCGGCGCCACATCCAGATGGTCTTTCAGGACCCGATTGCGTCGCTCAATGGACGCATGCGCGTCGGCACAATTGTCGGTGAGCCGCTGGCAATACACGAGCCGCAGCTTTCACGCGTCGAGCGCCGCGAGCGTGTGCGTGGGATTCTGAACGCGGTCGGGCTCGGCGATGATGCACTCGACCGCTTTCCGCACGAGTTTTCCGGCGGGCAGCGCCAGCGCATCGGCATCGCCCGCGCGCTGATTCTGCGGCCCGAACTGGTGGTTGCGGACGAGCCGGTTTCGGCGCTGGACGTTTCCGTCGGCGCGCAAATCCTCCAACTACTTGATCGGCTGCGGCGCGAGTTCACGCTCACGCTGATTCTGATTTCGCACAGCCTGCCCGTTGTGGCGCAGCTCGCCACGCGCGTGGCCGTGATGCAAGGCGGGAAGTTTGTCGAGACCGGCGCTGCAGATCAGGTCTTGCAATCGCCGCGGCATCCCTACACGCAAGCGCTGCTCGCAGCAGTACCCGAAGTTCCAAGCTAAATTCTGCGGTCGACGTTCGGGAAGTCGAGCCAAACTTTCACGCCGCAGAAGTGCGAGCCCTCGGTGCAGATGGGAGTGGACACGCCCGCCCGGAGGAAACACGGCGGGCCGATGTAACGCGCGAGCGCGGGAAACGCCGCGCGCACCTGCTGGACCTCTTCGATCGAAGCCTGATAAATCTCCTCCTGCGCGTTGAAGCACGTGCGCATCGTCCACTTGTGCAGCAGGTGCAGCAGCGAGCCCGATTCGACCAAACGAATCGCTTTCGCGTTGGGCAAGAGATAGAGCGCGCACTCGCGCGGCACGCCGCGGTCGAGCAGCTCGTTTTTCGCCGCCCACGCCTCTTCCATCGCCTGCTGGTAGATTTCGAGCGCGCGGGGATTGTCGCGGATCAGCATCGGCGTGATGTAGTCGGGCGAGCGCGTATCGGCAAGCGTGAGCAAGGGGCGCGAGCCGGGGACCATGCGATGGCGCTGATCCTGGCTGTCGGCAGTGTGACTGATCTTCTTTGCAAACGTGAAATGCGCGTGATCGAGCGGGCGCATCATCGGCGCGTGGACACCCACGTTGAGCGTCTCGCGGCGGTAGGGATTGCGCGCTGGGTTGAGCATGCGGTCGAGCGCCTCGCTGTCCGCGCATTCCGCGGCGGTCAGGCCCATTACGGCGCGGAACGCATCGGCCATCGCCGAAATCGCGTGGGGCGAATAATCGATAAGGTGCGATGTGCGCCCGCCGAGCCGCGCGTCGAATTCACGCGCAAAGGCTTCGCCGTCGCGAGGCGGCGTCTGCAATTCGGGGACGCGCTCGATCGGCTCATTGTCGAATCGATCGAAAAATTGCGGATCGACATCGCGCACCCGGGCAACCATCTCATCGACCACGCGGAGCGCTTCGGCCGGCGTGTCATTGGCGGTGCACATGCGCCACAGCCGGTAGAGCACGATTCCCGAAAGCGTGTGGACCATCGTGGTGAACGCGGCGACGGGCAGGACGTAGCGCGCCACCTCGATCGCGCGCTTCTCCGATTGCCGCTCGACCTTTTGCACGCGTTTCGCGTGCGATGAAGCGCTCACGTGCCAGATATCGCTCAGAATTGCGCGGGCGGACGGTTCAAGGATGCGCGTCAGCGTACGGTAGTGCTCCCAAGCGCGCGCAATCGCTTTCTCGTAGATCGATCGCTCGGCAGCGCCGAAATGCATGCTCTCGTGAGGAACGTAGGCCTGCGCGCGGTCGAGCCGCACGTAGCGCTGGCTCTGCTGCTCGGAGTTGTAAAACGGATGCGCGTGCAGAAACGACCAGACGAATTGCCGGCTCACATTTTCGAGGCCGAATTCAAAGTGCGCGTGCTGATAGACGGTGTGGTGCCCGCCGAAGTACGTTCCCGAGCCGATCGTCACGCGCTGCTTTTCGGTGACTTCCTCTGGGCGGACCAAGTGCGGCGAGTAGCACGTGCGCGCCGCAGCGATCGCGGAATCGAAAGGATGCGCGAAGGAATTGCGCAGCGTGACGCGCGGCGCCGCGGTTTCGACGAGCGAATCGGGCTTTGCGTCCGGCGCGGGAGACAATTGCGTGGCCATCTGCGCAGCATTGTACACCGGGCGGGTGGTGGATTCACTCGCCCGAGTTGGACGCACAAAACTGCAAAAACGGATTTGCTACTTCTTGGCGGCTTTTTCTGCGTATTTCTTCTGGAAACGTTCGACGCGGCCGGCCGTATCGACCAGCTTCTGCTTGCCGGTGTAATACGGGTGGCAGTTGGAGCAGATTTCCACGCGGATCATTGGTCCCTTGAAGGTGGAGCGCGTCTCAAACGTATTGCCGCAGGCGCAATGCACCGTGACGGTATGGTAGTCCGGATGAATTCCTTCTTTCACTGAAATGCTCCTGTCTGCCGGCCGTTCTGCGCGACGTGCGGCCCCCGCCACACGTTCGCGTCGCTAGGCCAGCGGGGAAACCCCATTATAGCCGAAATTCAGGTCTGCTCCTACTTTCGCAAGCCCTGGTTTAGATGCGGCTGACCCGCGATGGACTCGGAGACCGCGTCCCGAAGGTTGCCGCGTCGCACTTTTTTCGCTATAAGAACGGGCCGGAAACTCAGGGGGGATCTTATGCTTCGATGCAAGATGCTTGCGGGTTCGGCGGTCGCCGTTGCCGTCATGTGGACGGCCTTCGCAACGGCAATCCCGTCGGCGCGAGCGACTGACGCGGAAGACGCCGCGAAATACAATTGCGACCGGGAGTGTCTGAGGCAGATCGCCGACCTTTATTTCGAGGCGCTGGCACAGCACAAGCCATCGCTGCTTCCTCTTTCACCGAATGTGAAGTACGCGGAAACCGGGACCGTGCTGAAACCCGGCGAGGGGCTTTGGAAGAATGCCGGCGCGCCTGCGTATCGGCTGGAAATTTTCGATCCGCAGACGGGGGGAATTGGCATCGATGCGGTGGTGCCGGACGGCAGCGTGCCGACCATCGTCGGCCTGCGCCTGAAGGTGGAAAATCACCTCATCACGGAAATGGAAAGCATCCTCGTCCGAGGTGACGATCCCTCGGTCTTCCATGCGCCGGAAAAGCTGGTCCAGCCCTCGCGCTATTTCACGCGCAAGCTTAGACCTGCCGAACAAAATTCGCGATTCGAGCTAATGGCAGCTGCCGACGCTTATTTCCGGGCATTCCAGACTGAAGGCACGCCGGACTATATCCGGGCGCCGCTGCTGCCGGACACTCTGCGCTTCGAAAACGGTCTGCAAGCCACGAACATAGACCTGAAAGTTCACAAGGCCACGACTGCTGCCGAGCAGTTCGATAACGCCATGTTCAAAGGTACGAAGGTCTATGACCGGCGGTATCCCGTTGTCGACACGGACGCCGGCGTTGTGATGGCTCTCGTCCGATTCCACAGCAACCAAGCCGCTCCGCCTCCCGGTTCTGCACCAGCCCGGGGCGACGCGTTCGTCTGCGAGTTCTTCGCAGTCACGCAGGGAAAAATCATGGAAATCCAGGCGACCTGGATCCAGCCGAAAGAGCAACTTCCAACGCCATTCTAGGTCTGTCCCGTGCGCGGTCTTGGCCGCCCCTCGCTGACGCCCGGCCAGCGTTACGAGCCGCTGAAGAGGAGCGGCATGCCGAGCTTCGAGCGGTAGTTGGGGCGGTAGCGCTCCCGGTTGTAAAGCTTGTCGAGGTTGACCTTCCGCACGCCGAGCGACACGTCGGGCAAGGGTACTTGCGCGTAGCAGCCATCTTGAATCCCGATCATTTTGCCGCTGACGCCCTCGCGGATCAGGTCCACAGCGATGTTTGCAAACGTGATGCTCACCAGCTGGTCGATCGAATCCGGCTCTCCGCTGCGCAGGTCGTAAGTGAGATCGCTGACCATCGTCTCCTGCCCGGTGCGCTCGTGCACTTCCTCGGCGAGCGCGTGGCCGATGTCGGCTTTCTTGCGGTGGCCATATGCGTCCGCTTCGCCCCATTCCCGTACCTCGCCGCCCGTCCACATCGCTCCTTCGGACACGATGATCAGCGCATAGTTGCTGGGATTGATCGCCTTGTCCTCCATCAGAAGCTTGCAGAGGCGGTCGAGATCGAAGGGGTACTCGGGTATCAGGCAACGTTCCGAGGTGACGTACGCTGTGTACAACGCGGTGAAGCCGGCGTCGCGGCCGAAGATGCGAAAGATGCCAATGCGCTCGTGCGAGCCGATCGTGGTGCGCTGGCGGCCGATGGACTGCTTCGCGCGCGTAACCGCCGTGGAGAATCCGATGCAGTACTCGGTGCCCTGGACGTCGTTGTCCATCGTCTTCGGAATCGCGATCACGGGAAATCCCGCAGCCGAGAGAACCGATGCGAAGCTGAGCGTGTCGTCACCGCCGATCGCGACCAGGCAGCCGATCCCCAGCTTCTCGAGATTTTCAATCACGATGGAAGTGAAGTTGTAATACTTTCCGTCGAAGGGAAGCTGCTTTAGCTTGCTGGCAGGCACGTGCTTCGGCACGCTGGCTTCAGCGATACGCCGGGGATTGGTCCGCGAGGTGTGCAAGACCGTCCCGCCGGTGCGGTCGATCGTGCGCGTATTCTCGCGGTTGAGTTCGCGCACATACGTTGGATCGTCCGGTCCGATCATCTGAACCAGGCTTTCCCAGCCTCGGCGAAGCCCGATCACCTTGCGTCCCGTCTCGCTCGAGCCGTAGACGACAGATTTGATCACCGGGTTGAGCCCGGGAACATCACCGCCGCCCGTCAGAATGCCAATCTTCTTATCCGTCACCATGGACCCTTTCCGCGCGTAGTCCTTCGCGCACGCCCTCCCTCCCCAGAGGCAATCCAATTGTGCTCATGTTCGAGGCGCAACGCAATGCGGGTTGTGAGACGAGCGATGAAATGCAGAGATGCGAAACGTCACAGTGCTGTAATCTGGTATCGGTACATTTGAATGTGTCGAAGCGGGCGAATCTCTTGCCCGTAACTTGCGGGAGTTCTGAATGCCTCGTCTGCGGATTGTTTCCCTGTGGATTGCGTGCGTCTGCGTGCTGGCGGTGCCCGCTGCGCGGGCGGCGAAGTCGCTTGAGATCTATTTCATCGATGTCGAGGGCGGGCAATCCACGCTCATCGTCGATCCGCAGGGCGAGTCGCTGCTGATCGATACGGGCTGGCCCGACTTCGATGGCCGCGACCCGGACCGCATTATGACCGCGGCGAAAGCAGCCGGAATCGACCACATCGATTACCTGATCCTGACGCACTATCATTCGGATCACGCGGGCGGCGTGAAGGAGCTTGCGACCCGCATCAAGATCGGCACGTTCGGCGATCACGGTTCGAACACCGAGCCGACGACCGAAACCAGCGCCAACTACGCGACATACGAAAAAGTGGCAGCGCAATCGAAGCGCGTCATCCTGAAGCCGGGCGATACGCTTCCATTCAACGGCATGCGCGTAGAAGTGCTCACATCGGCGGGAGACGAGATCACCTCTCCGCTTCCGGGCGCGGGCCAGCCGAATCCGCTCTGCCCGACGCTGCCAGACGCTCCAAGGGACCCGAGCGAAAACTCGCGCTCGGTCGGCGTCCTGGTCACGTACGGCAAGTTCCGGTTCATCGACCTCGGCGATCTGACGACGCGAGGCGAGCTTGGTTTGGCTTGTCCGCGCAACCTGATCGGGACCGTCGATCTCTACCTGACGACGCATCACGGGACGGCGCATCCGGGAACCGGGGACTCGTCGAATGCGCGCGAGATCGTCGACGCGCTGCATCCGCGGGTGGCGATCATGAACAACGGCGCGATCAAGGGAGGGCACCCCGTTGCCTGGCAGATCGTTCACGACTCACCCGGTCTTGAGGATCTGTGGCAACTCCATTACGCGGTGATGTCCGACAAGGACCACAATGTGGCTGAACCGTTCATCGCGAACACGGGCGCGAACGACGACGGCTATTACATCAAAGTGTCGGCCGAATCGAGTGCCACATTCACGATACTGAACACGCGAAACAATTTTCAGAAGACCTATTCGAAGTAGACCAGTTCCGTCTCGATCGCACGACGAAAGTATTGAAAGCCGGGACGGAGTTTCCGCCGTTCCGGCGCCGAGATTCCTCGTCCCTCGCCACTGCGCCCGATTTCCGCGCAACTGGAGAACCTAAGCGCTGAAATCGGGCTGCTCGCTCCTCGGAATGACAAGGCACGTAGCGGATAGGCTTCATGAGCGATCGAGCGCGGCGAGCGATTCGACGAATTCGTCGTGCAAGCCGCGGGGCAGGATTTCCAGACTCACGATCCGGCGAGCGAGGTCAACGTTTTCGCGCGTGTGGACGTACGCCTGGTTCACGTCCGCGATGCTGATGCGGCGTTCGTCTTGGTGTATTTTCTCGACAGTGTCGCCCGTGCTCACGAAGCCTTCCTCCACCACCGAAAAATAGATTCCGGAGCGGCGGCTGGCGACGAATCGCTTGATGATATCGGGCCGGTCAAAGCGAATTCCGAGTTTGTAACACGGCAGGCGCGGCTGCGTGACTTTCACGATGGCCTCGCCAATTCGAAAGTGGTCGCCGATGCAGGCGTTTTCCTCGCGAAGGCCTTCCGTCGTGAGATTCTCGCCGAAATTTCCCCAGGTGAATTCGTAATCGGGCAGCTGCTCGCGCCAGTAGTCGTAGTGTTCGGAAGGATAGGCGTAGACCGCTTTGTTCTTGCCGCCGTGAACGCTCAAGTCGGCCTGATGGTCGCCATCGAGATTCAGCCGGCGCAGCAGGACCGGGCCGGCAGCGGGCGATTTGAAAATGGCAGTTAGGATCTCGCGGTCCATGTACAGAACGGCGCGCGGCAATCCGACGTTGAGTGAAACGACCTTCATCGGGTGCAATCCAAGACAGCGGCGCCGTTGATCCGGTCGCTCTTGAGATCATTCAGCGCGCGATTGGCCTCGCGCAGCGGAAACACCGTGACCTGCGTGCGAACGGGGATTTCCGCGGCCACGCGGAGGAAATCCTCGCCGTCCTTCCGCGTGTTGTTGGCAACGCTGCGAATCATGCGCTCCTGATAGAGCAGATCGTAGTCGAAGGACGGAATCGGGCTCATGTGAATTCCGCCGAGCACGAGCACGCCTCCTTTCTTGAGCGCTTTGAGCGCGGCGGGAACGAGCTCTCCCGCAGGAGCGAAGATAATTGCAGCGTCGAGCTTCGCGGGAGGCTCAGCCGCGGCCTCGCCCGCCCAAACAGCACCGAGCTGAAGCGCGAGCTGCTGGTGCTTTGCGCCGCGCGTGCAGGCATAGACTTCGACTCCCCAATGACGCGCCACCTGAATCGCCACGTGCGCGGCAGCGCCGAAGCCGTAGAACGCGAGGCGGCCTCCCCCCTCGATGCCGGAAAGACGCAGCGAACGAAATCCGATGATCCCCGCGCAGAGAAGCGGCGCAGCCTGATCGTCCGGAAAATTCTGGGGGATTTCGTACACGAAATCTTCGGGCGCGACGGCGTATTCAGCGTACCCTCCGTCGACGGTGTAGCCGGTGAACGTGGGATTGTCGCAGAGGTTTTCCATGCCGGCGCAGCAGTATTCGCACGTCTGGTCTGTGCTGTGCAGCCAGGCGATTCCGACGCGCGCGCCGGGCTTGAATCGCCGTGCGCTTTGGCCGAGCTTTTCAACGACACCTACGATTTGATGCCCCGGAATCACGGGAGACTTTCGAGGAGGCAATTCGCCTTCGACCACGTGAAGATCCGTGCGGCAGACGCCGCACTTTTTCACGCGCACGAGGATTTCGCTGGGACCGGGCCGCGGGTCGGGCGCGTCGGTGAATTGGAGAGGATTCGTCTCGACCGGCGCGGGAGAGCGCAACAGACAAGCCTTCATAGACCCCCTCGATTTATTGTCGAGTAGAATGGACGCCAACCGAGCATTTTCAATGGGTTACAGGCATTTCTACTCGGCAGCATTGTCGAGTAGAAATGCAGGGAACGCGCGCAAAATTGCGGAGCCGACACGTCGCGATGTTCTGCCCGCGACTCTTTGTTCGACCATCCAACGAACCATTCCATCTGCGTTCTCCCCATCAGACGCGCATCCTGCGCGCGCCGATTCCACGCTATCACACGATGCGAATACAGTTTTGACCAAAAACCTGTGGACTTTTTCAGCGCGCCGATCAGAGGACGAAAACGTTCTGCAATGCCGTCTGAGGGATACTTGCTGCGGATGAGCCGGCGCATCGGTGCGGCGCTTTGCGCCGACTTCTTTTGGCGGGACTGAAGCCCCGCCCTTCCACCGGGCGTCCTTCGGCTCCGCGCGCCCGGAGGTTATATGGGAGCTTCGGCTGCTGGTCAGCTTCCTAAACGGCCTGCCGCTTGCGAGCAGACTTGGAGGTTAAGGCGCCACCAGGTGCCAGGTAGTCGGTCAGTTTCCGGTAATCCGACTACACGTCAAAGCTGGAAACGAAAAGAGTCGTGATAGCCTGATCGAGCAAAATGATGGCGACGTGACCGAGAGTCCATGTCGAATGAATTGCGTGCGTATCTGCTGCTCGTAGCATATCCCGCGATTATTGTTTTTCTCATCGACTGGTCCGGCCCGGGCTCCCGTTGGGCCATGAAGCACCGATCTTCTCTGCTGCCGCCCGCGATAAAAGGAATTCAAGAAACGCGGGGGAGATTTCTCCTGCTGATCAAGTATGCATTGGTGGTACTTGCGGCGTGGGGCATAACCAACAGAGACCAACGACATCTACTCGCGATGGAAATACGCACGCATTCGTGGCCGGTTGTATTCCTATCCGGACTCTTCGGGGGAGTATTCATTTTCGGTTTCCGACGGCTGTTAGCGCTGTCTTGGCCGCCAATCGCTGTCAGCGAGTCGCGTGACTACGCTCTTCGAGGTCGGATCAGCATCTGGCTGGCAATTTTTCTTTTCGGAGGCCTCGCAGAAGAGCTGTGGAGAGCCTTTTGCATCTTATCGTTTCTGCAGGCCGGTCAAACTGCCTTTGTTGGCGCCGTTCTACCTGCGTTGGCTTTTTCTCTGGCTCATATGAGTGGATTGCCCGCACGAATACCGGGCGGACTCGAAATCGCTTGTGCCGAAGCGATTACAGGGCTATTACTCGGCACGCTTTTTCTGTGGTCGAGCAACTTTTTCTCACCGTATCTAGCGAGTCTGGTTTATTACACCCTTAATCTGTACTGGCTACGTACGCGTCAGAATGTTTCTAACGTCGGTGAGGCGTAGGTCCAGACAAACGCAGTAACCGGAAATTGGCCCACTGCTGGATGCCATACGGATTCCGTCACCATGAAGGCTTGAGGTACACTCCTGCACTCGTCAAATGCTGCCACGTGCATTCATAAGCGGCGTCGCTGATCGCGGAACCAAATTCAGAATCGGTTCTGATGAGCCACGCATGCGTTTGCCGAGGGCGTCGCGAAAGGTACCAAAACAACGCGGGGCTGCGGCCCTAACGGAACGAGGGCTGCGCGCGGGTTCAGTCGCAAACGCGGAGGAATCCACTGGGGAACTCGGATCGCCGCTGGAGGATGCGAAAACGACGCCGGACCTGTGGCCGGTTGCGCTGATCTGCGTGACGGCATGCCTGTCCCTGCTCTTCGCGGAGTTTGCCGGCAGACCTGCGACGTTTCTCCACTTCTTCCCGAGCCTTGCCGGCCGACCCGATCCCTACTGGGTGCTGCGGGTACGAGCGTGGTGGGTGGGATGCACGATTGCAGGCTACGTCGTGCTGCCCACGCTGGTGATGGCGCTCCTGCGCGGCAGAAGCCTGCGCGACTGCCATCTTTCCTGGCGCGGCTTCGCGGAGCACTACTGGATCTACGCGGGCCTCTACGGAGCGGTGCTGCCCGTGATCTGGCTGGTCTCGCTCTCGCCGGATTTCTACACCTTCTACCCAATGTACGCGCAGGCCGGACGCTCGTGGGCGGACCTGCTGATGTGGGAAGGAATGTACGCGGGGCAGTTCATCGCGCTGGAGTTTTTCTTTCGCGGTTTTCTGGTGGGAGGGCTTTCGAAACATATCGGCGTGCTGGCCGTGCCTGTGTCCGTGATGCCGTACATGATGATCCATTTTTCAAAACTGTGGCCGGAAGCGACGGCGTCGATCGTCGCGGGACTCGTGCTGGGCTGGCTTGCGTGGAAGACGAAGTCGATCTGGGGAGGCGTGTTCGTTCATTGCGCGGTAGCCAGCACGATGGACTTGCTGGCGCTGGCGCACAAAGGGCAATTGCCGTGGCTGCACAGCTAGGCAGGTAGTCACGCTGAAGAAGGATTCGCCAAGAGTCCGTCCGGCGCGCAAGAGGCGTGTTTCCACCGCGCGTCCCGACGAGGAAATCAAATAACGATCTCCCGGGCGAAAATCGTCGGGGACGCTCGGCTCAGAATGACGACGGCAGCGGCTTCGTCAGGCGAGCTTGGCGGCAAGGTCGATGAAGTCGGTGGCGACGACGTCGAAAGCTCGCGCTGCTTGCGCCGGAGAGTTGGCTACGACGGGCGGCGGTGGCGCGCCACCGGGACCGCCTTCGAGGGGGCGCGGGACGAGGCCGGTCCGGAGGCCGCACGAGGCAGCGGCGTTGAGGTCGGGCGCATGCGCGGCCACCATCATCACCTCCGATGGCTTCATGCTGAGGAGATCGACAGCACCGAGATAGACTTCGCGATCGGGTTTGAAGTGGTGGAAAAGATCGGATCCGAAAACGGTGTCCCACGGCAGGCCGGCGAATTTCGCCATCTCGACGAGCAGCGAGACATTGCCATTCGAGAGCGTGGCGATGATGTAGTTCTTCTTGAGGCGCGTGAGGCCCTCGACCGCATCGGGCCAGCCGTAGAGGCGGTGCCAGACGCGATTCCAATGATCCTTTTCTTCCTCCGTGAGACCCGTAATGTTGAATTCCTTCAGCAAACCATCGAGGATCATGCGGTGGAGGTCGTCGAGCTTCATCCACGGCAGAGCGCCCTTACGGACTTTGTCCATTGAGGGGCCGTAGCCAGCGCGCCAGCGGTCCGCAAATTTGCCCCAGTCGATTTGGAGATTCTTTTCGCGGCCCCACTGCTCGCCTTCCCTGATGATCGAGCCGCGCCAGTCGACAACGGTGCCGAACGTGTCGAAGACGAGCGCTTTCACACCGAGGGAATTCGCGGGCGCAGGACGCGGCGCGAAACCACCTGCGTCAGCCGCCGAAAGAGCAGCCAAGCTACCGATGGCCACAGGCATTGCGAGAAAGTCGCGTCGCTGCATGGAAGGCTCCTCGACCAATCGTTCGATGGCCGTCGCATTCTAACAGAAGAGTCTTACCGTACAGACGCGGAGAGAATCGCCACGAGGCCAAAGCAGATTCCCAGGCCTCGTCCCCCAAAAACTGGGCCTGCCTGGGAATGACAGGGTCGGTGAACACGCTGAATCTCGCCAAGAATCATCGCCGGGCACGATATATCGTGCCCCTACGAGCAAGAAATCACAGCGCGAAGAGGCGCTCGGCGTTGGATTGGTAGAGCTTCTTCTTGTCGGCGTCGCTGAGGGGCAGGTTGTCGGTGACGTGTACTTCCTCGGGGACGAACTGGTAGGGATAGTCCATGGCGTAGAGGACGCGATCGATGCCGAGGACTGAAATGGCGTACATGATCGGCGGCTCCCAAGCCATCCCGCTCGTGGTGATGTGGAAATTATCCTTCAAGTAGTCGCTCGGTTTTCGCTTCAGCTTGGGGACGCTTGCGTAGCGATTGTTGGAAGACAGGCGCTGATGCATGAAGTCGATGCGGAAGAACCAGTAGGGAAGCCCTTCACCCAGGTGGCCGATCATCATCTGCAATTTCGGGAAGCGGTCGAAGACGCCGGCGAAGACGATGCGCAGAACATGGAGGCTCGTTTCCACGGCGAAACCGAAAACGGCTCCGTCGAGACCACGATCGAGGAATGGGCCGAGCATGCGCGGCGATGGCGTCGTGGGATGCAGGTAGATCGGGACGCCGAGCGACTCAGCCGCCTCGAAGATTTCCCAAAACTTCGGATCGTCAAGATATTCGCCGCGCGTGTGGGAATTGACGATGGCACCCTTGAGGCCGAGCGATTTCACGGCGCGCTGCAATTCCTTCGCTGCGGCGGGCGGATCCTGCGGCGCGATGGCGGCGAGGCCAGCGAAGCGGCCGGGATGCTTGCGAATGGCTTCGGCGAGCTGGTCGTTGAAAGAGGTGCAGAGCGAGACGGCGGTCGGCGCGTCGAAAACTTGGACTCCGGGCGCGGTGAGCGAAAGGACTTGTTTCGCGATGCCAGTCGCGTCCATATCTCGGAGGCGGACATCGCCTAAGTCCTGCATCTTCTCGCGGACCTGAACGATGCGCGGGCCGTTGTTGGTCAGGTAGAAGCCCATCAAGCTCTCAAAGCCGCGATCGTTGTGGGAGCCGTCTTCGAGAAGTTTGCGATAGCGAACGAAAAGTTCGGGCGGAGCGTACGCTTCTTCGGTGGCGATGCGGAGATAGGGAGCCGCTGTCATAGGATTTGCGCCGACGGATTATAGCGAGAACCGGACGAGATTGCGCATGGACTGCGAAGAAAGGCAGCTACGGCCGCTTCACCGCAGAGACGCAGAGACCGCAGAGAAAACCGAAAGCAGCGATCTCGACCTAAGGCGAGCGAGCCGGAATGAGAGAGATAGGGCCTCGGGCGCGGGCAAGAGGGATTCTTCGACTGCGTGGCCGGACGTCCCGGCTCGCCGGGACGACGCAATACTTCCGGCAGCTCCGCTCGGAATGACGGACGAGCGGCTGCAAAAAGTCTCGGCCGGCGAAGTGCGCCGGCCGATGCTCAATGCGAGTTTGCGCTGTGACCCTACGCCCAGGTGTAGCCGTGCTTTGCGAGCGGCAGCGAGCGAACTCGCTTGCCCGAGGCACTGAAGACGGCGTTGGTGATCGCCGGAATCATCGGCGGCAACGCGGGCTCCCCAAGACCTGTGGGCGGATTGTCCGTCTTCAGGAAATAAACGTCGATATCCGCCGGGGCTTGCGTCAGGCGCAGAGGCGGGTACTGATGGAAATTGCTCTGCACCGCGCGGCCTGCGTCGATGGTGATTTCGTAACCCATCGCGTGGCTCATGCCTTCGATGACGGCGCCCTGCGAGATGTTC
The DNA here is from genome assembly GCA_035622585.1 of Candidatus Acidiferrum sp. Taxonomy (GTDB): domain Bacteria; phylum Acidobacteriota; class Terriglobia; order Acidiferrales; family UBA7541; genus Palsa-295. The sequence continues at coordinate 63,798 of DASPVC010000008.1, read as the reverse complement.
TGCGCAGCGCCGGGATTGATGATCTGGCTGCCGATGTCACCGACGACCCAGGCCTTGTTGACTTTGACTTTGTTGCCTGCGCCGACGTGCACCTCGGCGACTTCAGCGAAGTAGCCGCGGTGGCTGAAGTGGAAGGCCACGCCCATCGCGGTGCCTGCCGGAAGCTTGCGCTTGCCCCAACCGGACCTTTCGGCAACCGCTTCGAGAACCGCTCGCATACGGGGACCATCGAACGCAACGGGCGCGAATGCGACCGGCGTTCCCGGAGGCGGAGCCGCGACCGGCAGAGGAGTCGCGGCGAGCAAATCGAGGCGGAACTGAACTGGATCCCTGCCCGCGGCGTGCGCGAGTTCGTCGATGAAGGACTGCATTACAAACGCAATCGCGTTGCTGCCGGGAGCTCGCATCGCGCCCATGGGAACGCCGCTCGGCATCATCGAAGCGAGTTGCGAGAAGTTGGGGATGAATCGCGATGGGAATTCTTCGCCGGAAAGGCCGGCGCTCTGCGCGAACCGCCCTTTCTCGCCGAACGTGACGAAGTGATTGCGCCAGGCGATGATCTTGCCGTTCGCATCGACGCCGCCCTTGAGGAAGTGGAAGCCGGCGGGACGGTAGAAGTCATGCGCCATGTCCTGCTCGCGGGTCCAGAGCAGTTTCACCGGCACGCCCACCTGCTTCGCGATCACCGCGGCTTCGACCATGTAATCGTCCGTGAGACGCCGGCCGAAGCCGCCGCCGATGCGGGTCAGGTGGAGCGTGATGTCCTTTTGATCGATGCCAAGGGCCTTGGCCGCCTGACCGACGCCGGTGGCGGGCGTCTGGCTAGGCGCCCAGACTTCGAGCTTGCCGTCCTTGAAGTAGGCAGAGCAGTTTTGCGGCTCGAGCGGGACGTGCGAAAGGAACGGATAGGAGTAAGCCGCTTCGACGACATGCTTGGCGCTGGCGAATGCCGCGTCCGCGTCGCCATCCTTGCGAAGAACCTGGCCTGGCTCCTTCTTCGCGAGTTCGAGGGAGGTGGAGGCGTAGAGTTCGCTGCTCTGTGCAGCGGTCGGGCCCTCGTCCCATTCGACTTTGAGCTTGTTGTCGCGTGCGTAGCGCGCCTGGTACCAACTGTCGGCCACGATGGCCACGCCGCCCGCCAGAGCAGCCGGGTCCGGACCCGGCTCAACGACGAACGCGTGCCGGATGCCCGGCAGCGCTTTGACCTCATCGAGGTTCGCGCTCTTTACTTTGCCGCCGAAGACCGGGCACTTTTCGTAATTCGCGTACAGCATCCCGGCCATCGTGAAGTCGATCCCGTAGAGCGGCTTGCCGGTGACGATCTTGTGGATATCGGGATTCGGCGTGGTATGGCCGATGATCCGATAGTCCTTCGGATCTTTCAGCTTGAGGGTCTTGGGATCGGGTGGCGCGATAGCGGCCGCTTTCGTAGCGAGCTCGCCGTAGCTGAGGGTGCGGCCGGTGGAATCGTGGTGCACGCGGCTGGCCGTCGTCGAGCACTCGGACGGCGGCACGCCCCACGTTTGCGCTGCAGCCGCGATGAGCATCGCGCGGCCGCCCGCGCCGACCTGGCGCAGCGGGTCCCAGTTCATCGGCGTCGCGGTGCTGCCGCCGGCGATTTGCAAGCCGTACTTCGCATCGAGGTCAGCCTGCGCGACGCGGACATCGTTCCAATCCGCATCCAGTTCTTCGGCGATCATCATGGGCAGCATGGCCTTCACGCCCTGACCGATTTCCGGGTTCTTGGCGATGAGCGTGATGATGCCGTCGGGCGTGATGGTGATGAACGAGGCCGGCAGGAGCATCACCGGCGGGCCGAACTGCGCCGCGAGCACTTTGGTGACCGGCTCCACGTAATAGGCAAGCATCATCCCGCCGCCGGCAAGGGCGGTGGCGCGGAGGAACGCGCGGCGGTTCATCACACCGTTCCCATTCGATTTCGGCGATTCGTGCGGTTCCAACTTCGGCAATGTGGTAGCCACGGGAGCCTCCTTACGCCTTCTCGGACTCAATCAGGTCCGCGTGAGCGAGTTGCGCCGTTTGTTTCGCGTGGATGTCGGCTGCGCGGTGAATGGCCTTGCGAACGCGCAAGTAGGTGCCGCAGCGGCAGATGTTGCCGTCCATGGCGGCGTCAATATCGGCATCGGTCGGATGAGGATTCTTGGCGAGCAGGGCCGCTGCGGACATCATCTGCCCGGCCTGGCAATAGCCGCACTGAGGCACGTCGATTTCCGCCCAAGCAATCTGCACAGGGTGAGTGCCGGTTTCGGAAAGCCCCTCGAGCGTGGTCACGTGCTTGCCCGCCGCGCTCGAAATCGGAGTCGTGCAGGAGCGGGTAGCCTCACCGTCGATATGCACCGTGCAGCACCCGCACAGGGCCATTCCGCAGCCGTACTTGGTGCCTTTGAGATCGAGGATGTCGCGAACCACCCAGAGCAGGGGGGTGTCGGCGGGCACGTCCACCGTAGTGGGCTGGCCATTTACGGTCAATTTGTATGGCATGGAGTTACCTCCGGCAACATGAAGGACTGGCTAGACGGCCAGAACGGTAGCACCGCGCGATAGCGGTGTCAATTCAGCGGCGCGAGCTGCTATTTCATTCGTAACAAAGGAATTCTGCACTCAATGGTCCGCTGATTCTTGACGTGAAATGGCGATTCAATTCACACAGAGTCATCTAGATCGTGACGGAAAAGCGCGAGGTTGATGCCGGTCGAACACATGTACCGGTCGTACTATTGGCCGGTGCGGCGGGCCCTCTCAAGCTGAATGGAAGGCTGAAGTGTCCGGGAGGCACTGCCGTGATCTCAACCCCGATCCGAGAGATCGTGCTTGCGATGGCTGTTGGGGCCCTTGCCATAGCGCTGCCAAAGGGCGCGGCCGCTCAAGCCAAGTTTCAATCGGCCCAGGATGCGCCGCCGAGCGCTTCTCAGGACGGGCCTAGCAACTCCGGCCAAGCCTCGACGCAAGCGCAGAACGCGCAAACCGACGACCCTGCGCAGGCGAGCCAGCCAATGTCGCTCGGCGACCTCGCGCGGCTCATGCGGGCGAAGAAGCAGAGCGAGCCGAAGGCCGTCAAAGTGATCGACGACGAAAACATTCCGCGATCAGGAGGCGGAATCAGCGTGGTGGGCAATGGCGCCGGCGGCGGAAGCTCATCTGGCGCCGCCAAAATGACGCTGCTCGATTTCTGGGCTTCCTGGTGCGGGCCGTGCCGGGAATCCTTGCCCGACCTGAAAGCGCTGCAGAGAACGTACGGGAGCGATCAGCTCGAAGTGGTCAGCGTCAACGAGGACAAGAACGAGAATGCGGGGCGCAGCTTCGCGTCAGAGAACGGAATGAGCTGGAATGTCGAGTTTGACCCGCGGGGCGCAACCGCGCGCGAGCATGGTGTGAGCGCCTTCCCGACATTCATTCTGATGGACGGCAACGGACGAGAGGTGCAGCGCTTCGTGGGCGAAGATCCGAGCGAGCCGCTGGCCGACCGCATCGCGCCGTACATGCCTAAAACGCCGAAGACAAGCATGTAGGCGCCGCCAACTTCTTCACACCTGTCCCTTCGCCATTTGATCGGCGATGTATTCCGCCTGGCGAATCGTCAGCGCCACGAGTGTCAGGGTCGGATTCTCGCCGCCGCTCGAAGTGAACTGGCTTCCATCCGACACGAACAGATTCTTGATGTCGTGCGACTGTCCCCAGCGATTCACCACGCCATCCTGCGGCTTCTCGGACATGCGGCACGTGCCCATATTGTGCGTCGACGGGAACGGCAAATGGTGCACAGTGCGCGTGGCACCGATCGATTTGTAGAGCGCGTCGGCCTGCTGCAGCCCATGGTTCTGCATGGCGATGTCATTCGGATGATCGTCCACGTGAACGTCGGGAATCGGCAGGCCGTACTGATCCTTGCGATGGGGATGCAGAGTGACGCGATTGGTCTCGCGCGCCATGTCTTCGCCGATGATCCAAACTCCCGCGATGTTCGCATAGTTGTCGATCCAAAACGCGCGATCGCGCCCCCAGCCACCGGGGATAATATTCTGCGCGAAACTCGGCAATCCCTGAGGAAGCGTTTCCAGATTATAGCCACCGGCGAATCCCCTCTGGGTATCGAGGCGGGATTCGTCCATCACGATGCCGCCGTTCGCCGTGCCTCGATACATGTGTACGGGCTTGTCGAAGGCGGCGAAGACGAGCGAGGTCACGTGGCGCATGTAGTTCCTGCCCACCTGGCCTGAAGAATTCGCAAGGCCCTGCGGGAACACGCTCGAGGACGAATTGAGCAGCAGCCGCGGGCTTTCGATCGAATTCCCCGCCACGCAAACGATGCGCGCCTTTTGCCGCTGCAGCGCGCCCGTGCGGTCGGCATAAACCACGCCGGTGACTTTGCCGGACTTGTCGTGCTCGATGTGGAGCACCTGCGATTCGGGCCGCACCTCGCACTTGCCGGTGGCCTCGGCGCGGGGAATCTCGGTGTAGAGCGTGGACCATTTTGCGCCGAACGTGCAGCCCTGAACGCAAAAACCGGTTTGCTGGCACGACGCGCGGCCGTCGTGCGGAACGGAATTGATGGCCAGGTTGGCGGTCCAATACTTCGTGTAGCCCATCTTTTTCGCGCCAGCGAAGAGAACCTTGCAGTGGTTGCTGGCGGGCAGGCGGGGCATGCCGTGCGTTCCGGCCACGCCGATTTTCAGCTCGGCGCGGTCGTAATACGGCTCCATCTCCTTGAGGTCGATCGGCCAATCGAGCAGGTTTGCGCCGGCAAGCGCGCCGTAGCGCGTGCGCGTCTTGAATTCGTGCTCTTGGAAACGCAGTGCCACGCCTCCCCAGTGAATTGTTGTTCCACCGACGAGCTTGCAGATCCACGCGGGAAGATCGGGAGAAGTCTGCGCGACATACCATGAGCCGGAAGCCGTGCGCGGATCGAGCCAGGTGAACAGGGCAAACATCGCGTCTTCGTCGTTTTTGAAATCGGTGAGCTCGATGCGCTTTCCCGCTTCGAGAACAACGGACGAAACTCCTTTGTGCGCGAGTTCGTTGGCCAGCGTGCCGCCTCCGGCGCCCGAGCCGATGATGACCACCACCGATGAGTCGTTCAGATCGAATTTCGCGGGCATGGGCATCCTCAGAGCCAGTTGATGTCGTCGAAGCCGCGGTGCAGGTAGCCGCCCTTCGGAGAGGACGGGCCTTCATATCCGAATTTCGGCCAGACTTCCGGCTGGTTGTAGAGCGAGACGATCGTGGTGTTGTAGACCTTGTCCCAGAAACCCGATGGCGCGGATTGATCGAAGCGCAAGCGTTCGATCACGGCGATGCGCTTGGGCTCTTCCTTGATTTCCGCAAACGAAGCACTCTCCATCCGCTTGGCTGCTTCATTGAGCCAGCCGACTCCGAATTCCAGTGTTTGCCGGGTGTTTCCGTCCTTGGCGGATTCGTCTTCGAGGGCCTTCACAGCGCGCTCGTAGTACGAGTCGTCGAGGCGGTCATGAGGGAAAAGATCGCGCGTGAAGACGACGAGCGTCCGGACCTCTTCAGGTTTCAAGCTGCCCGGTTCGGGCTGACGGAATTCTTGCGCGAGCGCGCCTCCGCCTGTTGCGGCGACCACGGCGGCCGTCGCAGCGCTGCCCTTGAGAAATCCGCGCCGGGAAAATCTTCGAGTCCAATTCAACAGCTTCATCGGCTTCGCCCCTCCATCGCGGGCACACTATAATCCTTCACCTTGCGCTTGACCAGCCCGACAAGGCGGCCCGCGCGAAACCACGGCTATAATCCACATGGGCAGGCCGGCACCCCAAGGAGCGGCGATCATGGCCAAGAAAAACTTCAAGGACCTCAGCGAGCGCGAAATTCTCGCGCTTGCCATCCAGCTCGAGGAAGAAGACAGCCGGGTGTATGCCGATTTTGCCGATGGGTTGCGGGAGAACTATCCCGCCACGGCGAAAATCTTCGACGAAATGCAGGCCGAGGAGTCGCGCCACCGTCAGCGGCTGATCGATATGCACCGCCAGCGATTCGGCGACCACATCCCGCTGATCCGCCGACAGGACGTGAAGGGATTCATCGAGCGCCGCCCGGTGTGGCTGACGCGCCCTCTTGGAATCAATGCGGTTCGCAAGCAAGTGGAGATCATGGAGCTCGAAACGCGGCAGTTCTACGATCACGCTTTGCAGAAGATTTCGGATGCGTCCACGCGAAAACTGATCGGCGACCTCGCGGAAGTCGAGCGCCAGCATTCCGCGCTGGCCGAATCCCTGGAGCAGAAGGAACTCACTCCAGACGTGCGCGCCGAAGAGGAAAAGACCGGGCGCCGCATGTTCGTGCTGCAAGTGATTCAGCCGGGCCTGGCGGGACTGATGGACGGTTCAGTGTCGACGCTCGCGCCAATCTTTGCGGCGGCTTTCGCAACGCACAAGAGCTGGGACGCCTTTCTGGTAGGCCTCGCGGCGTCGGTCGGCGCGGGAATCTCCATGGCCTTTGCCGAAGCGCTTTCCGACGACGGCTCGCTAACGGGGCGCGGCCGGCCTGTGATTCGGGGGCTCGTGACGGGTCTCATGACAGCAACTGGCGGAATCGGACACACGCTCCCATTCCTGCTTGCGGATTTCCACGCCGCGTTCGTGGTGGCCGTGCTGGTGGTGGCTGTCGAACTGGCAATCATCAGCTACGTGCGCCACCGCTACATGGACACGCCGCTCCTTTCCTCCGCATTTCAAGTGATTGTGGGCGGCACGCTGGTGTTCATAGTGGGGATCTTGATTGGCGGGCGCGGATAGGAGCAGCCCGTCGGGCGACTGGTTCGATGACGAGCGGGAATCTTGCGGAATTAGCGCGTGTCGTCGCCTGAACGGATCGAAACGCTGACGCCGGCTTCAACCGTGGGACGAGGCGCGCGGCGCATCGTTTCGACGAAGACACGGACAATTTCCGGGTCGAATTGGTTTGCGGCACAGCGCTCGAGCTCGGCAAACGCGTCTTCCGGCGTGCGGGCTTTTTTGTAGGTGCGCTCGGATGTGATCGTATCGTAGGCGTCCGCGACGGCGATCACGCGCGCGCCATGGGGGATCTGGTCGCCTTCCAGGCGCCGCGGATACCCGGAGCCATCGTAGAACTCGTGGTGGTGGCGGACCATTTCGCGAATGCGAACCATGGGCCGGAGCGGCTCGAGGATGCGAGCTCCGAGTTCAGTATGCGTTTTCATCATTTCCCACTCGCCGGCATCGAGCGGACCTGACTTGTTCAGAATGGTTTCCGGAATGCCGACCTTCCCAATGTCGTGCAGCAGCCCTGCGAGTCGAATCTCCTCGACGTCCGCCGACGGCAGGCCGAGCGCCTGCGCGATCATCACGGCATAGGCTGAAACCTTCTGCGAGTGGCCCTGGGTGTAGTGATCCTTGGCGTCGATAGCAAAGGCGAGCGAGGTCACCGTCTCCACGACGACCGCGGGCAGCGCGTCTCCGGAAACGTCCGAGCCTTGCTCGCGCAGGGAGCGAGTGAACTGTTCGAGGCGGCGGTAGATCTCTTCGAAAGCTTCCGGACCGGTCGCAAACAGGCGCTTGAGCGTCACGCCGAGATACGCCTCCAGGACGTCCTTCTTCCAGCGCTTGCGGTCGTTCGGATCGCCTTGCTCTGCGGTTGAGACGGAATTGCCGCCTTGATGCTTCGAGAGATACATCGATGAATCGGCGACCTGGATGAGCTCCTGCGGGGTCGAGCCATGCACGGGAAATGCAGCGATGCCAAAGCTGGCGGTGATGTTCTTGTCTCGCAGGAGCGGGTCCGAAGCAATCCATCCACGGAGCTTGTTGGCCAGCTGCCGGGCCTGCTCGACGGTCGTCTCCGGCATGAGGATGACGAATTCATCACCGCCGTAGCGTGCGACGACGTCGGAACGGCGGCAGTTCTGTTCCAGAATGTGGCCGACGCGCTGCAAGACCACGTCGCCTTCGAGGTGGCCGTAGAAATCGTTGACGAACTTGAAATGATCGAGATCCATCAGCACGAGCGCCAGCGGACGATTCGCGCGCGTCGATCGTTTCCACTCCGAAGAGAGCGCTTCCATTAGGAAGCGGTGCGTCTTGACCCCGGTGAGGCCGTCGGTGATCGCCTGTTCCTGCGCCTTCTGGAACGTCAGCGCATTGTGCAATGCCCCGGCAAACAGATCTGCGAGAGTCCGGAGGAGCTGTATATCCTGCTCCGGGAAATCGCAGGGCTCGGAGGATTCAACGTAGAGCACACCGAGGAATTGCTCGCCATAGGTCACGGGCAGCGCGACTCCGGCGGCTGATCCGGCGAGGAGCAATCGCGGCGTCGACGCCGAAGCTTCGCGCACGACGCCCATCTGACCGCTGCGCGCCACCTGGCCGAGCAGGCCTTCGCCCAGCATGATCCGGCGGCCGACGGCTTCGCGCCGCGCGCCCGCTTCCGCCTCGACGACGAGTTCCTTCGTGGAATAATCCAGAACAGCGATTCCGATGTGGTCGTATCCGAGATGCTTTTCCATCTCGGCGGTGATCTTCGAAAGCATTTCGCCGGGATCGAGCGTCGTGATTGCGTGACTCGATACGTTGTTGATCATCGCGAGCTGGCGCGCCTTCTTCTGCTCCTCCGCAAACAGCCGCGCATTTTCCATCGCGATGCTGGCCTCGCTGGCCAGCACGCGGAGAAACTCGACGTGCCCCTCATCGAATGCGCGCTCCTTCGCGCTATGAACCGCCATCACACCCACGGGACGGTCATACAAAATCAAGGGCACGGCACAGATCGAGCCGAGCGGGCGCAGCGGCTCGAATCCAAGATGCCTGGCTGCTTCGTCGTAGCGCTCGCGAACGAGGAGGGGCTGCGCCGAGCGAACAACGTACTCGACCATGTGATTGCCCGCGGCGCGGGCACGTTTCGGAATGCGTTCGCCCTCGGTGACTTCGATTTCAAACCGAACCTCGCCTGATTTCGGGTGGTAGAAAGCGATGAAGAAGCTGGCCACGTCGATCCCGCGGCGCATTTCCGAATAGATGCGCTCGAACAGGGTGTCGAGGTCGAGGGTTGAGCTCAGGGCGCGGCCGATCTCGTTTAGGACGTGCAGCTCCTCGGTGCGGCGAGAAGTCTGCTGAATCAAGTAGCTGTTCTCGACCGCCATGCCGATCTGCTGGCCCAGAGCCAATAACAGCCTTCGCTCGGCTGGAGTAAAGCTCCGGTTGTCCGGCGTCCCGAGCAACAAGACGCCGGATACGCGCTCCTTGGCCTGGAGGCTGATGCCCACCACCGTCCGCAGACCTTGAGAGAGAAGAAGCTCCCGCACATCGCGGAACGACTCCTCTTTTTCGAGAGCTTCCCAACTCGCCTGACGAGCGAGATCGCGAAACACCACGAGCCCCCCGAGCCGCGCTACCAGGTTGATGCAGTATTCGTCGAGATGCGACTCCTGCATCGCGGCGCAAAAGGAGTCGCCCAAGCCCGCAACGATCAGCGATGCTGGTCCATTGGCGTCGGCGTGCGGCAGGCACAACGCTCCGGCGGGAATGCGGACGACGTTAAGGACGCGGTCAAGAGCCTGTGCCAAGTTCTGTTGGATTTCTCCGCCAGCAAATCCCGATGTGACGAGATTCAAGTTCGAGAGCGCCAGCATGTTCCGCTCGACGCGGCGCCGCTCTTCTTCATAGACGGACATCACCATCAGCACGCACACGAACAGCTCCGGCAGCAGGATCACGGGAACCAGGTCAGCCCCTTGCAGAAAACTGATGCGGGGTTGAAATACGACCAAGAGCGACAATAGGCCCCAACCGAAGAAGGTTACACCGAGCAGCAGGTCGGCGCGCGCCTCTTGCTTGTGACCTTCCTGCCAGAACGTCCAGCCAACTGCGAAAAAGATGAGCCCGACACCGAGGCCGACCGTTTTGTCGGTGAACCCGCAGACGTGAAGCCCAGACCAGACCGCTAGCACGGCTGCGGCGATCGTCACAATCTTGATGGGGATGGCCAAGCGGACGTACAAGCGCGCCGCACAGAAGAAGGCAAGCGTCGAGAGGGCAATCAACCATTCATCCAGTGTCCGATAGGACAGCCGAAGCGGGCCCTCCGGAATCCAGGGCACGCCGTTACGAATGACGAAAGACAGGCACATCAGCAGCCAGGCGATCGACCAGGCGAGCAGATACGACTGGCGCTTGCGCCGGTACAACGAATAGAAGAATGCTGCCAGCAAAAAGGTGCTGACCTGCAGCGTAATGACGGCAGCAGAATGGTTTACCAAACTCAGGACTCCCTACCCATGTAAACAGGTATTTCGCCAGAGAATAGCAGAAAACCGGCTGTTGCCCTCGGAGTGTCCATCCGAAGTTTCTTGGAGGTCAACCTCCAGCGGGATGCAGAGGAAAGACTCCGAGAAGGGAACAAACAAATGATGAAACGCGGGCTATCCCAAGTCAACAGTACCCGGGTACCAAATCCTGCCGGTTCATCGACTTGCGCGCTCAAGGCTCGATTTTGATTGCTCGTTCCGCTAAGATGATTTGCTTCGAAAACGAAGAGAAATTCAGTGGCGCCACCGGAAAAACCGCGGGTTCGGTTTGCACCTTCGCCGACAGGATACTTGCACGTTGGCGGCGCTCGAACAGCCCTTTTTAACTGGCTTTTCGCGCGCCACGAAGGTGGCACGCTCCTGCTGCGAATCGAGGACACCGACGTCGAACGAAACCGCCCCGAACTGATCGAGGGAATCCTCGAGGGATTGAAGTGGCTCGGGATCGAGTGGGATGAAGGGCCCTTTTTCCAGTCGCAACGCCTGCCTCTGTACCGCGCGGCGGCCGAGCGGCTGCTATCGAACGGCGCCGCGTTCGCCTGCTATTGCAAGGCAACCGCGTATGCCGGGGGAGATGCCGCAGAGGAACAGGAAGGCGAGGGTGACGACGAGGGGCCGAAGGTCTCCAAGGGGATACCCTGCTCCTGCCGCGATCTCACCGACGCCGAGCGAGCCGCCCGAGAGCGCGATGGGATTCCGCGGGCCATCCGGTTTCGCATGCCTCGCACGGGCGTCACGCGTTTCGACGACGCCGTCTTTGGGCCGCGCGAACTGCAAAACAAAGAGATGGAAGATTTCGTCCTGCTGCGCTCCAACGGCCTTCCCACATATCAGTTGAGCGTGGTCGTAGACGATATCGATATGCGCATCACGCACATCATCCGCGGCGCCGACCACCTTTCGAATACTCCCAAACAGGCGCTGCTTTACCAGGCTCTCGGGGCGACGCCGCCGGTCTTCGCGCACGTGCCGCTGATCCTTGGCCCGGACCGCAAGCGGCTTTCAAAGCGCCATGGCGCGACGAATGTCGGTTCGTATGCAGAGGAAGGATTTCTACCAGAGGCCTTCCGAAATTTTCTCGCGCTGCTCGGGTGGTCGCCGGGAGATGATACGGAATTCATCCGCACCACTGAATTGGTCGAACGATTTTCGCTGGCGGGTGTGAGCCGCACGAACGCAATTTTCGATCGCGCCAAGCTCGAATGGTTCAATACACAGTACCTGCAAAAGCCGCCGGTGGAAGATCTGCTTCCCTACGTCGAGGCTGAGCTGAAGCGCGCGCGGCTGTGGGAAGGATCGCAGGCGAGCCGGGATCGCGCGTGGTTCGCCCATGCCGTGGATCTGATCCGTCCGCGCACGCGGCTGATCGGCGATTTCACCGTGTGGGCCCGCGCCTTCTTCACAGACGATTTCGGCTACGACGCCGAAGCGCGCGAAAAATTCTGGAAGGATGAACGCTTGCCGGCGATGCTCCAAAAACTGGCTGACGCACTCACCGCTCTGCCGGACTGGAGTCACGACGCGTGCGACGCGGCCTCGCGCGCGGTGGCGGCTGCCGAAGGCGTGAAGGCCGGCTTGCTCATCAACGCCACGCGCGTGGCGATTGTAGGCCGGGCCGTGGCTCCGCCGCTTTTCGATACGATGGTCGTGCTCGGCAAAGAGCGCGTCGTCGAACGGCTTCGGAAGGCGATCCCTGAGGTCGGCGCCCGCTAGGAAACGCAGGCTCTCTATTTCGCGGTGGAAGCTGAGAAGATTTCCGGGTGCAAGGCTTTCGCTTTGGCGTCCGCCGCAGCAACCTTGATTTCGGCGTTCACAGGGACTTTGACAGGGGGCAGGCACGCCGAGTTGTTGCACGCCTGATAGCGCAGCGTAATCGGAATGCTCGCGTTGCCGAGTGCCGCCGCCTCCTCCGCCGTTACGCGAAGGCGCAGCGTCACGCTGCCGGTGTAGACGTTGAGCGGCTTATCGGGCGAAAAGGGGAACTTCAGATTCTTGCCCGGCGGATACATCGTGTCGGCCAGGGTGAAGCCCGCCGGAAGCTGCGGCGTCAGCGTGGTGGGAATCAGGTACGAATCAAGTGGCTTGTGCGAGTTCATGTGGTAGCCGCTGGCAATGTCCACCACGACGGCAACCTGGAACTCCTTGCCGCGCGGCACAGGGTCGAGCGATGTGTACACCTTGGTCTTCACAATGGATGCGGCGCTTTGGGGCATCGGGGTCTCTTGCGCTGGAACTGCGAACCGAGCGCTGATGCCGCCAATCATCGAAAGCGCGCACAGAACGGCAACGATTCGAAGCTGCTTTCTCATAGTTGGCTCTCGACGTCCTTCGTAACTTGAGCTTCGTTCACCACGCCAATATATTTCTTCACGATCTTGCCGTCGCGGGAAATCAGATAGCTCGTGGGCATGCCGAGCAGGCCGCCGAACTTGTCCGTGATCGCGTCACTGCCCAGCACAATCGGGTAGTCCATCAATCGCTGCTGGCCGCCGACGTTGAACTGGGTCGTATGGATGAACGGATCGACTGCCTTCACCCCATCCTCGTCCATCGATGCGCCCAACATCGTGAAGCCCTTGCCGCTGTACTTGTCCTGCAACCCAATCAGCACGGGAATTTCGCTGCGGCACGGCTCGCACCAGGTAGCCCAGAAGTTAAGCAGAACGACCTTTCCCTTCATGCTCGACAGTGGCACTTCCGCCCCCTGAAGATTCTTGAACGTGACATCCGGTGCAGGCTGCAAGTTCGCAACGGACGGTGCGCTGGGACCTGGCACCGGTGCGCGGTGCATGTACTTGTCGATCCAGACTTCGGGATTCAGGCCCTGTATGTGGCCGGAAATGTATGTAAGGCCGTTTGCGAAAATCAGGCCGCCGATTACGAGCAACAAGACCCCGCTGAAAACCTCGACTGCGTGCATGTGCCTTCGAAACTTCTGATAGAACTTCATGAAACGGCCAATGCCGACCGCCGTGAGCAAGAAAGGGATGGCAAGCCCCGCGGAGTACAGCGTCAACAGCAGGACACCCTCCCTGACGCTTTCTCTCGTCGCGGCGATTGCCAGCACAGTTGTAAGAATTGGGCCGATGCAGGGGGTCCAGCCGAGTGCGAATGCAAAACCCAGAAGGAATCCACTGACGATTCCCGGTTGATTTCCGCCGACGTTGCGCATGTGGACGTCACGGTTCAGCCATCGGGTGAGCGAAGGTCCGAACAGGAAAATCAGAGCCGCCGCGAAGAAGTGTACCGGCTTGAAAAACCCGTGATAGCTGGTTCGAAACATGAGCACAAGTCCGATTGCTACCAGCGCGAATCCAACGATGAGGCCAACCCGGACTGTGATCTTCATCAACCAGCCGATGAGGTGCAGTCCAAAGAGAATGATCAGTGCGCCGGCGATGGGCGCGAGCAGACTGCGATTCTTTAGCAGGAATTGGCCCACCGCGCTCGCGGTAGCGCCCATGGTGATAAACACCGACGAGAAGCCGACGACGAATGCCAAAGCCGAGCTCAGAAGCTTGCCCGTCGAGCCCTCTCCTTCCTTGAGCTGCTCAACTCCGACGCCCGAAAGCATCGACACATATCCAGGCACGAGCGGCAAGACGCACGGCGATAAGAACGAGATCAATCCCGCAACAAACACCAACAATGCAAACGCTGCCATCTGATTCCTCTCACTCCCTCAGCTAAGGCGGGGTCCCGGTCTTCCACCCGGGCTCCAGACAAAATTAAATTTGACCACAAGCGTTAGACGCATGCCACCGCTTTTTGGTTCTGCCGAGGCGATTGCCGTTGCGGCGGGAAATCCTATCAGGTGACTTCGAAATCCGCCAGCGCCATAGATGCTCGCGGCAACACCGCGCCCGTAAGTCGATGAAAATTCGGTCATGCGGCGCACCGTCCATATGGCAGCGCAAATGCCATTCCTGGAGTGCGGGCCCGCCCGCTGGAACCGCACACGGCAGGACGATCTGCCGCTTGCGGTGGCGGGCTCGTAGAAATTTCTTGCGGGGAGGCGAGCATGACGCCCAATCAGGTGACCGCTGCACGCGTGCTCGCGGCTTTCGCGGCCGTGGGGCTGTTTGACCTTGGCGCGCATGCGCTGTCGGCCGACCTCACAGCCGTTCTGCTAACCGTCGTCGCCATTGCGCTCGACGGCGTGGACGGCTACCTCGCCCGCACGCGGGGTCTGGCGACGCCCGTTGGCGCGCAGCTCGACATTTTGGGCGACCGCATGGTTGAAAACTTGTTCTTCACTTGCTTCGCCGTGAGCGGCCTGATTTCGCTGTGGGTCCCGGTGCTGTTTTTTGCTCGCGGCGCGCTGACCGACTTTCTCCGCGGGCTCGCTGCGCGCTCGGGGCGAAGCGGTTTCGGACGAAACTCGATGCTCGAAACGTGGTGGGGACGAAATCTTGTGGCTTCCCGCACGAGCCGCGCCGTGTACGCTGCGCTCAAGTGCGTTTGCTTCTGCTGCCTCGGACTCACGCTGTCGCTGCATCACGCGGCATCGGCGCAAGCGACCGGCTGGGTCGGTGAGTCCGCCGCGCGGGAGCTGCTCATCCTGGCTCAGGCGCTCACCGGCCTCACCGTGACTTTCTGTCTGTTGCGCGCGATCCCCATCCTGTGGGAGGGTCGCCGGTATTGGACAGCGGCGGAAAGAGCTCCCCAGACGGTCCGCGCCGCGGCGGCGATCCGATGACGGCGCCGGAAAAAATCGGCGCCTTCTTCGACTTAGACGGCACTCTGCTCGCGCCGCCGTCGCTCGAGTGGCGATTCATCGGCTACTTGCTGGCGTATGACGAACTCGGGACGCAGGATGTGCTCCGCTGGCTCGGCCATTTCGCGACGAGCATCGTGCCTGACCCGCGTGGCGCGACGCTGGGCAACAAGCACTATCTCGCCGGCCTGCGGCAATCGCTCGCATCCGACTGGGAAAGATCGATTCCGGCTGGCGGGCCGCACTTCTATCCGGCAGCAATCGAGCGCATGGTGTGGCACTGGGCGCAAGGACATCGCATCGTTCTCGTCAGCGGAACACTGGACTTTCTGGCCCAGGCCATCGCGCGGCGCCTGCCCGGAGCAGTCGAAACTTGCGCAACGCAGCTTGAGGCGAGCAGCGGCCGTTGGACCGGACGCCTCGCCGGCGAGCACATGAGCGGTGAAGCGAAGGCGCGCGCCGTACGCAGTCTAGCCGCGCGCTTCGGACTCTCGCTCTGGGACAGCTACGCCTACGGCAATTCCACGAGCGATCTGCCGATGCTTGATGCGGTCGGCCGGCGCGTGGCCGTGAATCCACCGGCACGCCTCGCTCGTATCGCGCGCAGTGAAGGCTGGCCGGCTTGCAACTGGACTGAATCCGCCCGCGCGGCTCGCGGCTCGCAGCGGCTGACTGCGAGGGAAGCTCGATGAACCTGCAAGACGACGTGCAGCCGACCGAATTACCGAACGAGCGAACCGTCATGTGGACCGGCATCAGCGAAGCCGTGCCGCGTCCCGCATCGCGTTGGCTCGGCGACACACTCGCGGCTTGCGGCGCTTTCGAATGGGTGACGTTTGCTTACCTCGCGTGGCTGTGCACGATCATCGCGATGTTTCACCGAAACGTCGCTCATGCGCCGCGCACTTTCGCCGTGCATCTCGCGATTGCCGTGGTCCTCGTTGCGCTAGTGCGATCTGCTGCGCGGTCACAGAGCGTTATCGTGCAATTCGCCCGGCACTGGTACCCGCTGCCGCTTTACATTTTCTTCTTCGAGGAGTTGGGCGGGCTCGTGCACGCGATCTTTCCCGGATGGTCGGATCGCTGGCTTATCGCGTTCGATTACAACTTTGCGGGCGTCCATCCGTCGGTCTGGCTCGCTCGCTTCGCGTCTCCCGCGCTCAACGATTTCATGCAGTTTGCCTACATGACGTACTTTCTGTACCTCGTTGTACTGCCGTTGGTCTTGTACATGCGGAAGGAGCGGCTCGCGTTCTGGACTGTGATGGCTGCGACGGCCGTGGCGCACTATTCGGTGTACGTCATCTCGGTTTTCGTACCCGTGGAGAGTCCCTACTATTCGCTTGCAGCGCTCAACGCGCAGCCGTTACCCGGCGGCTATTGCACGGCCCTGGTTGACCTGATCGAACGTTTTGGGAGGGTTCACGGTGCGGCGTTTCCGTCGGCGCACGTGGCGGGCTCGATGGTGGCGATTCTGGCGTCGTGGCGTTACCGGCGCTGGCTGTTTTGGATTTGCCTGCCCTTCTTTGTCAGCATGTGCGTCGCCACGGTCTACGGCCGATATCACTACGTTGCGGACGTTCTCGCAGGCATCGCGGTCGGCGTCTGGGGTTTCGTTGCCGGCGAGTGGCTGCTGCGGCAAGAGGGCTCGCTGCCGGAAACGGCAGCGAGTGAATGACCGGCGCGTGCGTCAGGCCAACTCGGGATGGCTGTTGTGCCAGTCGGTGGCTTCCTCGTATGCGAGGGCGATGGCAAGCAGCCGTGCCTCGCCCCAGCGCCGCCCGATAATTTGAAGCCCGATGGGCAAGCCGTCGCTGGCAAATCCGCACGGGATCGAGAGCGCGGGCAGGCCGGTGAGATTTGACGGCCGCGTCATACGCAGCAGCTCGGCTCGCACGCTCGTCTCTCTTTCTCCGGCAACGCGCACGTGACTCTCGCCAATCCGGGGCGCGAGAATGGGAGAAGTCGGCGCGAGGATTGCATCCACCTTCTTCAGCGCCGCGTCGAAATCTGCTTGCACGCGTTGCCGGCTCTCGATCGCGCGCAAATAATCCACGGCGCGCACGTTGTGGCCCCAGTCGAGGTGCCCTCTCACGTCGTCGCCATAATCCTCGGCGCGCGCCGGATAGTAGCCCTGAGATTCGTGGTAGTAGCTCGCCTCGGCCACGACAAGATTTGTGGCGCTATCCACCGAGTCCGCCAGATGGGGCAGCGGCACCTCTTCGATCTTCGCTCCGAGGGCCTGGAATCTCTTCGCGGCTTTTTCGATGGCGCTGCGAATTTCCGGATTGATGCGCTCGAAAAAAAAGTCTGTGGGCCAGCCGAGACGGAAGCGCCGCGGCCGGTTCTTGCGCAGCATGCGATGGTTCGGACGCGCCTCTCCGGGCGGACACTTTCCGGCAATCGCTTCCAGCATGATGCACGCGTCCGCCACGCTGCGCGCGAGCGGACCGACGTGATCGAAGCTGACGCCGAGCGGCACGACGCCTTCCGTGCTCACAAGGCCGTACGTCGGCTTCAATCCCACGATTCCGCAAAGCGCAGCCGGAATCCGAATCGAGCCGCCCGTATCGGTGCCGAGGGAAGCGAAACCCATACCCGTCGCGACCGCGACTGCTGAGCCTCCGCTCGACCCTCCCGAAATCCGCTCCGGCGCCCTCGGATTGCGCGAGCTGCCGTAATGCGGATTCTCGCCGGTGATGCCGTAAGCGAATTCGTGCATGTTCGTCTTGCCGAGGAGGATCGCTCCGGCCTCCGCCAAACGCGCCGCCGCATCGCTATCTCGATCCGGCACGAAGTCCGCGAGAATCGTCGATCCCGCCGTCGTGCGCACCCCTCGCGTCCAGAAATTGTCTTTGAGCGAGATCGGAATTCCGTGGAGGGGGCCGCGCGCGCGCCCGGCCCGAATCTCCCGCTCGGCGCGCTGGGCTTCTCGGCGCGCTTGCTCACCAAGCACGGTAAGAAACACGTGCAGGCGCGAATTCCACCGTTCGATCCGCGCGAGAGCGGCGTCTACAAGCTCGACCGGCGAGATTTCCCTGCGCCGCAGCAGGCGCGCAGCCTGCTCGATCGAGAGAAACGCCAGCTCGGATTCGCTGCGTGCGGCCATCTGCGCCCTAGAAGATCTTCTCCTGCTTGCGCATGTTTCCCACCGATCCGAGATTCGCGATGCGAAACACGACGCTGTACTGGTTCTCATTCCGGATCGTGCCGAATGAGAACCGTCGGAACTCGAATCCGATGCCGCAGCAGGACCCGTTGTACGACACCTCGGCGATCTGGTTTTGAAACACCTGCTGGGTGAAATCGTAGGTCGTGCCGGCTATCACGTTCCAGCCGCGCCGGCTCGGGTCCCCGTACCCAAGCAGAGTCCGCACTTGATTCGACCGCTGCTCGAAATTCGGCGGGGGCGTTACGGGATTGAGCGGCAGGTTCAGAACGGAAAAATGCGAGAGCGTGAGGAAGGCTTCCTTGTACGGCCTCAGTTTGAGCAGTTCGCCGATCGCCGTCAGCCGGTTGCGCGTGGGATCGTAATTGATGATGAACTGCGTGTCGAATCGCTTGCCGGGCTCGATCTTCAGATCGCTGATAATCGGCGAAAAGTGGCGCGGGACGTCGGCAAACGCGAAGGGCGTGAACCCATCCGTTGTCTGGAACACGTTCGGCTGGCCTGGTACCAGCGCGCCGCCGAACGTCGGATCGAAAAAGTACTTCTCCGCCAGACGCCAGGTGATGAACTCCTCTGCGCCATCGTCGCCGGTTCGCCGGAACAGCCGCTGCGTGATTCCATACTCGAGCTCGTTCGTATCGGTCAGGGTATCGTCCTGATCGAAGCGCAGGAATCGGCCGAAATCGTTTACGCCGTTCACGTCGCGGTAGGTGACGTACGGCTCAATCACGTGCTTCCATTTTGTGTCGCCGCTCTCCCAGATCTTTTCCACCACGGGCAGCCGGACGTCAATCGAGAGCTCCTCGGTGTCGCGAAACAATCCCTGCGCGAAAAACGCGCCGTTCCGCAGTTGCGCCCCGTAATATGTGGAACGAAACGTGAAGCTCGACGTGATATTGAGCCACGGGCCGAAGTGCAGCGGGATCGTCACGCTGGGCGCGAGTTCGCTGCGCTCCACGAACGACGGTGTGTGAAAGGGCGTCACATCTTCGCTTCGGCTCTCGGCGCCGGTAAACGCACCAAATGAAAAGTAGACTGGCAGCTTTTGGAAAAATGCCTGATCGACCGAGCTGATTCGCAATTCGGGAGCGGTCCGCAGCGCGATCGAAGTCTCGGGCGTGGCGCTCAAATAGTTCCGGTAGCTCAGCGCAGCGAGGCCCAGGCTGAATCCGTCGAAGTTCTTCTGCAGGCACGCCG
The DNA here is from genome assembly GCA_035622585.1 of Candidatus Acidiferrum sp. Classification (GTDB taxonomy): domain Bacteria; phylum Acidobacteriota; class Terriglobia; order Acidiferrales; family UBA7541; genus Palsa-295. The sequence goes on along the minus strand of DASPVC010000008.1, from coordinate 44,418 downwards.
TGTTGCGCACTTCCGAATCGACTGCTTCTTTGAGGGTCTCCGACCAGGCCAGGCGATAGGTCAGCGATGTGAGTTGATCGAGGTCGGCGACCGCGCGCCAGCCATCGGGCAGTTCCGACGTGAAGCGCATTTTGGCCTCGTGCCCGCCCTGTTTGAGGGGAGGCTCACCTTCCTGAGGGAGGCCGCGATCGATTACGCCGGAATATGTAGCGTCGAGCTGCGTGTTCTCCCAGGGACGCATGCGGAACTGCCCTTTTTGCCCCCAGCCTCGGCTGCTGTAGAGCGCACCGCCGAGTGTGAGGTCCAGCCAATCCAACGGGGCCCAATAGACCGATTCGCCCAGTACGAAACCCTTCTGCGTGGTATCACCGACGTCGGGGATCATGAATCCGGAATCGCGCCGCTGCTCCGCGGGGAGCGTCGCGTACGGCAGGTAGACGACCGGAATCGATCGAAGCCGAAAGTACCCGTTCTCGATCCGCACCGACTTCTTCAGTCGCACCGTCGCTTTTGGCGCATAAAACTTCCAGGTGGGACGGCTGGGATCGCAGACGGTGACCCACGCCTTGCGGATGCGGTAGGTGTTCTCGTCCAGCCGGTCCGCTTCCTCCGCATCGAAATAGAGGGGATTGGGGCTGATCAGCAACGTTGGTATCGGGCGCCGCTGCAACGCGAACGTGCCCCGCACGTGGTGGAACGTGCCGCGTCCCGTCCGCACTTCGTACCGCGCATCCTCTGCTTCCACGTGCTGCGTCAGGTAGTCCAGTTGAACGTGGCCGCGCGCGTTGATGATCTGGTTCTCACTGTCGTATTCGACGTGGTCTGCTCGAAGCCGCGCATTCTGGTAATGCACGTCCACGTGGCCATCAGCGTAGTACGTCTTCCCGACGGCCCGCTGCTGGTCCGCTTCGAGGGTGGCTTCGCCTCCGCCCGTGAATCCGGCCTGCGGCGTTTTCGGCGCTGTGGTCTTCTGCTGGGCCTGGCCCAGAACGGCGGGCGCGAGCGAGGAGAGCAAGGGAAGCAGCACCGCGCAAAGAGCGAGTCTGCGGACGGATTGCGAGAGGATGGCGTTCGGCATCGCCGGGAAAAGCCCAAAAAAAGAAAACTGAGCCTAACACGCGCTCCCTGGTCCCGCAATGCAGCGCGTGAGCAGCAATGGTTGGATGCCGGTTGCTTCGACGGGTCTGCTAGGCTGCGTGATTGGAAACCGCCGATCCTGTGAATCGGGAGCCGGAGGCAAGCCAACGAAAGACCAGTGTAGCTAGGAATCCGCTGACTAGTTGAGCAGCAATAAATCCCGGACTATCTGCGGGCCGAATTCCAGAAAAGGTATTGCTCAGCGATCTTGCGATCGTCACGGCCGGATTGGCAAATGATGTGGAAGCCGTGAACCAGTATGCGGCAGCGATGTAGCCTCCGACTGCGAACGCGGTCACGTTAGAACGCAGCCGGGAACAGCACAAAATGACCAGGATCAAGCCAAACGTCGCAATAAACTCGCTGAAAATTTGCGCCGCTCCGCTTCGGACATGGTGCGACAGCGAAATGATCGGTAGTCCGAACATGAGATGTGCGGCGCATGTCCCGCTGATTCCGCCAAACACCTGGCAAGCAATATATGCCGGAGTCTCCCTCCATGGCATCGCGCCCAGCCACGCATCCGACAAAGTAACCACCGGGTTGAAATGCGCACTGGAGATTGGCCCGAGCGCTAGGATCAGAGCGGCAAGAGCCGCGCCGGTCGCAATCGTATTGGTAAGCAGCGCCAGCGCCGCGTTCCCGCCGGAAAGCCGCTCGCCCATGATTCCCGATCCGACGACGGCGGCCACGAGAAACGCCGTGCCGATCCACTCCGCCGCGAGCCGCTGAGCCAAGGGAATTTTCATTGTTGCCCGATGCGGTTGATTTCCTTCTGGATGGCAAGCTTGTCGAGACTCGCCAGCGGCAAGCAGAGGAAGAGACTAATCCGCCGATCGAGCATCACGAACGCTTCGCGGTACGCTCGCGCGATCTGCTCGGGAGTTCCGGAGACGGCGGCCGGATCGGGCACGCCCCAATGAGCCGTCATCGGCTGGCCCGGCCAGATCGGGCACACCTCGCGCGCGGCGTTGTCGCAGACGGTGAAAACGAAATTCATCTGCGGCGCGCCGGGCTTCGCGAATTCATCCCAGCTCTTGCTGCGCAAACCCGCGGTTGGCAGATGCGCCAATTCCAGTTGACGTAGCGCCTCGGCCCGCACGATTCCTGCGGGATGGCTTCCGGCGCTGTACGCAGTAAAAGTAGGCCTGCCCTTATGGTCCAGGATGGCCTCGGCCATGATCGAGCGCGCCGAATTGCCGGTGCAGAAGAAGAGGACGTTGTATCGGCCTGCTGTCGCCATAGCGATCACACTTCCTAAGCGGGCTTTCTCGCGCGCACGAAGGCGCTGGCAAACTTGCCGTCCACCTGAGGCGCAACGGCATCTACGTCGATTCCCTGAGCCGTGAGAAATTGGCGCGCGTCCTCCACGGTGTACACCCGCATCGGCTCGATCTCGATTTCCGCGAACCCTGCCGCGGCAAGCTTCGCGCGGTAGTCGGATTCATCTAGGGCGCCCGCGATGCAGCCGACCCACAGTTCGACGCTCTTGCGGATATCAGCGGGCACGGGCCCGCGCACGACCACATCAGACACGGCGAATCGACCTCCCGGCTTGAGGACCCGGAACGCCTCCCGCAGTACGCGAGCTTTATCCGCCGAGAGATTGATCACGCAGTTTGAAATCACGACGTCGACCGACTTCTCGGGCAGGGGAATGTTTTCGATTTCGCCCTTTAGAAACTCGACGTTTTCGATTCCCGCTTTGCGCTGGTTTTCGCGCGCGAGCGCCAGCATTTCGTCCGTCATATCCAAACCGTAGGCCCTCCCGCTGGGAGCCACGCGCCGCGCGGACAGTAGGACGTCGATGCCGCCGCCTGAACCGAGATCGAGGACGATTTCTCCCGGCTGCAGCCTAGCAAGCGCCGTTGGATTGCCGCACCCGAGTGACGCGGTCACAGCATCGGCCGGCAGAGTCGATGTCTCAGTCTCGCTGTAGAGATTCCCCGACACAGGATCGCATTCCCCATAGCTGGCGCCGCAGCAACTTGGCGTTCCGCCGCCCGCGACTCTCCGCGCGGCTTCTCCGTACTTGCTCCTCACAGCCTCCTTGATGTCGGTTTCCGCCATACGCGCCTCCGCAGGAACATATCCGTCTGCCCACATGTATCTGAGCCTATCGCGCGAAATCATATATGTCAATCCGAATATGTTGTATACTTGGATCGTGGCCGCAGCCAAATCCGCTTCCTCGCTCGATCATCTCTTCCGCGCGCTGGCCGATTCGACGCGCCTTCGCCTCCTCAACCTGATCGCGGACCGCGAAATCTGCGTCTGTTATTTCGTGGGGATCTTGCGCGTCAGCCAGCCAAAGATTTCTCGGCATCTGGCGTACCTGCGGCGCGCGGGAATTGTCGCTGCGCGGCGCGAGGGCCGTTGGATGCACTACCGCCTTGTGATTCCGGCCGATCCCGTCGTTGCGGCAATCCTGCGTGCAACGATCGAAAGTCTGAGGACCCGTCCGGAAATGCAGCGCGATCTCGCGCGGCTCGGCTCAGCCTGCTGTGCGCCCGAAAGATTCGAGGCTCTGCGCGGTGCCCCTCCACCCGTCGTCATCGCCGCAGCCAGGACGGTTGCTCCGGCTGCTCTCATTTCGCTCGAGGATGCAGTACCTGATAGGTGACACACGCTGATACGCCGCCGCTCTTCGAGGTCTCGTCACCGTGATATGATTTCCCCGGTTTTGCTGGAACCTCCGCAGCGCAAAACGGACCAGTGATACGCATCTGTTCGAAGTGCGGCGCTCTCCTGCTCGACGACAGCGAAGACTGCTCGTTCTGCAATGCTCCTCCCGATGAGCGGACCCAGGTTCGCGCACCGGCTGTTATAAGCTCGGTCGCCGACGACGCGGATGAGCCGGAATGGCGTCTGGAGGTCTCGCGCCGGCTGGAGCAATACCGCGCGCGCCGCGGCCACTTGCTCGGAGACGACTCCCAGCCGGACCTTCCGTTCCGCGAACCGGGCGCTGCTCTGAATGTGGACGTGGACGACGAAATACCGGAACATCCGCGTTCCCGCCCTGCGTTGCGGCAGCGCCACGCTGAACGCGTCGAAATCCGCGTGCAGTCCGAGCTTGATTTTTCGAGCGCCGTGGATGATCGCGCGCGTCCGCAGACTGCGCTTGTCCCGGTCGCCGCCCTCGGGCAGCGCCGTTGGGCGGCAGCGATTGACCTCTTGTTTCTTGGCCTGACCTGTGCGGGATTTCTGGGGTTGTTCCGCTCTCTTGGCGGGCAGATCACGCTCGACAAGACAACGGCAGTCATCTACTTGGTCATCGGCTATCTCTTCTACGCGCTCTATTTCTCGATCTTCATCACGTTGGCAGGCGCTACCCCCGGCATGCAGCTCCGCGGGCTTTCAATTGTCCGGCTCGATGGCAGCCTTCCCGAAACGCGGCAGCTCTTGTGGCGGAGCTTCGGATATCTTTTGTCGGGCGCCACTCTGACTCTGGGCTTCCTCTGGGCCTTGTGGGATGAGGACCGGTTTACCTGGCAAGACCGCATCTCGCAGACCTACATCACTGCCGCCGCGCCTCTCTTGGACGCGAATTCGTTTGAGGCCCCGCCGCAGCAGACGTTCGCCCACAAGTAGCCCCCGACACTGCGGCAACGGCACCTCGCAAATCCGGCTGAGTCGCACGGGCCGGTGCTATAATTGTGCGTCTTGTCGCGCGAGTGCCGGGTAGGGCGCTGCGCGGCCGGGTTTCAACGGGGCGGAAGGATACGCAATGAGCTCTCTGACCAGAAAGATCGTGATCGTGCTGTCGGCGGCCGTTTTCGGCTTCGTCGCCGTCGGCTACGTCCGCGGCCGCTCCTCGGACGAAAAGGCGTTCCGCGCCCTCACCGTCTATAGCGAAGTGCTCGAGCACATTCAGCGCGAATATGTGGATGAGCCGAACATGCATCAGGTGACCAACGGCGCGCTCCACGGTCTGCTCGATTCCCTCGATCCCCAGTCGAGCTACCTCAGCCCGCTCGAGTATTCCGACTACAAACAAAAGGGCGCGAACACCGCCAAGGCTGGCGCTGGGCTCGCACTAACCAAGCGCTTTGGCTACATCAGCGTGATCTCCACGCTGCCGGATAGCCCGGCCGAAAAAGCCGGCCTGCACATCGGAGACGTCCTGGAGAAGATCGCTGGGTTTACGACCGGCCAAATGGCGATCGAGCAGGCGCAGCTCTTGTTGAGCGGCGATCCGGGCGCCGTTGTGAAGCTTTCCGTGATCCGCCGCGGTAAGGCCGAGCCGCAGGAAATGGAACTGACGCTCGCGAAGCTGGCGCCGCTGAAATTGGTGGAGGACAGGCTCGAGGGCGACATTGCCTACGTTCATGTTTCCGAATTCGAGCCGGGCGCGACGAAGCAGATTCGCGATGAGATCAATCAGCTCGATCGTCAGGGTGCGCACAAGTTGATCCTCGACTTGCGCGATTGCGCTCTGGGCGACGACCAGGAAGGAATTGCCACCGCGCAGCTTTTCCTTTCGTCCGGCACGATTACGACGCTGAAAGGGCAGACAATCTCGCCGGTCGTTTCGTCGGCCGAACCCGCGAAGGTCGTATGGACTGAGCCGGTCACGATCCTGATCGGCAACGGCACAGCCGGACCGGCGGAAATTGTCGCCAGCGCGATCGCCGATAATCACCGAGGCGAGACCGTCGGCGAACGCACCTACGGCACTGCCTCGTTCCAGAAGCTGATCGAACTCGAGGACGGTTCCGCCCTATTCCTAACGCTCGCGAATTACTACACACCGGGCGGCAAGGAGATCCCCATCGAGGGCGTCACGCCGACTCGCGAAGTGCACACCGTACCGGAGGACATCGCGGCCGTGACCGACACGAACCCGCCGGCTCCCTCCAGCTCGGTCACGGACCCCGTCGTGAAAAAGGCCGTCGAAATTCTGGAGGCCGCGGGCGCTGCGAAGAAAGCTGCCTAGCGCAGGGTTCCTTTCGCCCGGCATCGGCCGGCTGTTTTTTGCGAGCGTCGTCGCAGCCGTTTGCTTCTTCGCCGGCTGCGGCAAGAAGTCTCCCAGCAAATCCGAAATTCGCGCCGTCACTGCGGAGGTGGTAAGCGCCGCTCAGCAAGCGACGGGCCGCAAGTCCGAGATCGCGATTCGGCCTGAGATTCGGCAGTCCTCGAACGGTGAAAAGAGTCGCCTCGCCGCCGACGACATCTACATATCTCTCCGCGATCCGTCGGAGGCCGGCGCCATCAGACAGGCGTTGGTCGGCGTCGCCGAGCGCCACGATCTCTCTTTTGTCGAGACGTCCAGTGCGGGAGTGACTCGTTTCGATTTCCTCTCAAACGGCACGCGAACGCACACCGTCCACCTCATCACGCCGCTGCCCGTCCGCTCGCATCCGGCCGCGCCGCACCCACAGGGAGCCGCCGAGCTGGCCATCATTGTGGACGATCTCGGCCACGATCGTGCAAGCGCGGACTCTCTACTCGCTCTGCCCTTTCCGATCACCGTTTCCGTGCTGCCGCAGCTGGCGTTTTCGTCCGAGGTCGCCGAGGAGGCGTACCGCCGCGGCGATCAAGTGATGCTGCATTTGCCGATGGAATCGCTGTCCGAGGGCGCGCCGTCGGAAGGCGCAATGCCCGAGCCGATTGAGTTGCGCGTAGGAATGGATCGAAGCCGGGTCGCGTCGGTCGTGGACGCCATGCTCGAAACCGTGCCGCACGCGGCCGGCGTCAACAATCACCAGGGCTCGCGCGCCACCGCCGACCCGGCGCTGATGCAGGCTCTGATGCCGGTGCTGCGCGAGCGCAACCTTTTTTTCATCGACAGCCGCACCACGGCAGCGACCGTAGCGTACGACAGCGCTGAGAATGCAGGTGTCCGCGCGGCCTCGCGCAAGGTCTTCCTCGACGATACACAAACGCGTGAAGCGATCCTCGCGCAACTCGACCTGGCGGCGCGCGACGCCCTGCGCGACGGCTCCGCCATCGCCATCGGCCATCCTCATCCGGCTACTATCGCCGCCCTCGCCGACTGCGTTCCCAGCCTCGAAGGACGCGGCATCCGCCTCGTCTTCGCCTCCGACCTCGCGCACTAGGGCCGCAGCCAGGCCGAAGCGATTGACACTTTTTCGCCTGTCAATCCGTACAGGCGCGCGGACTGGAACGAAATCTGGTCCCACGTCCTATTTCTCTCCGCAAGCTGCAAGGTTAGGGTTCTCTCATCGTCCTGCTATTCACCGGTGCCGGCGGGACGAGGAAGGAGCCTATGTCCCACTGGATCGGAACCACCTCCCCGGCGGATGCCGGTATGAACGACTTCAAAGAATGTCTCAAGCAACTCCGCGACGGGAATCCCAGCGAGGCCCTGCTGGCTGCCCGGCGCGCTCTGGGGGTCTCCCCCAAGAATCCTTTCTACCTTTCCTATACGGGCTTGCTGGCTGCGATCGCTGAAAAGCGCTTTGGCGATGGAGAATCGCTCTGCCAGGAAGCGCTCGGGATGCGTCACAACCACGCCCAGCTGTATCTGAATCTTGCGGAGGTTTATCAGCAGAGCGGCCGAACGCCCGAAGCCATCGCGGTCCTCGAAAAGGGACTGGTATCCGCTGGCCGCGACTTCCGGATTCGCCGGGCGCTGCAGAAGATCGGCACGCGCCGGGAGCCGGTGGTTTCGTTCTTGCACCGCAGCCATCCGGTGAACCGGACGCTCGGCAAGTTGCGCCACCGCCTGGCGGGACCGTCGAGAGCGGCCTAAGCCGCGAGGCGCTGTAACAGAGTTTCCCCGTGCAACACTCCGGGGCGGGCTACCCGCGAATTCGCGCCGTTGGCACCCAGCGGAGCGAATACAGCCCGCCCCGGATTCCCCCCTTCTCAGCACACCCGCAAAAGTTCAGCTCTGTCCCAGCGGAAGGAAGTACTGCGTGCCTTTGACGGGCTGGCGCAAGCGCCGCAGAAGTTCCTGCAAGTCGTGGTTGCGCTCGACGAAGTCGATGTCCGTGGTGTCCACGACGAGCAAGTCGGAAGCGGAATAGCGGAAGAAGAAGTGCTCGTACGCGTTCGCGACCGCCTCGACGTATTCCGGCGAGATTTGCCTCTCGGACGCGATGCCTTTTTTCGACACGCGCTTGCGCAGGACGTCCGGTTTCGCCTGAAGGTAGATCACCAGATCGGGCGTCGGCATTGACGGCGCAAACAGGTCGAAGTATTTTTCGTAGAGCTTCAGTTCTTCGTTGTCGAGGTTGATGTAGGCGAAAATCTTGTCCTTCTCAAAGAGGAAATCGCTGACGATCGGTGCGGCGTCCTGCTCCGGGCGGGTTTCGGCGAGGCGGCGATGGCGCTCGTAGAGAAAGTACATTTGCGCGCGAAAGGCCGCGCCGGGCTTCTCGTCGTAGAAATCCGCCAGAAACGGGTTGTCCTCGCAGTCGAAGACGCGGCGCGCGTGCATCTGCTCGGCGAGCACCTTGGCGAGCGTCGATTTGCCGACGCGGATCGGCCCCTCGATGACGACATATCGCGGCTGCTTGAACGCAGGCTGGGCTGCAAGACCGGTCATGGCGCGGGATTATAGCAAACGGCAGACATGGCATTACCAACTCCTCGCAATGGCCGCGACGATGCGGGCGAGCGCGTCCACGTCGCGCGTATCGATCACTTCGGCAGGCGAATGCGAATAGCGGAGCGGCCAGCCCAGAGCGATATCGACGGAGCCATAGGGCACGAACGTCGAGCCGTCGTTGCCGCCGCTCGTGACGCCGAGTTGATAGGGAATCTGATTCGCGCGGGCGAGTTGGGCCAGGCGGTTCACGAGCGGACCCGGATCGATATTCGAGTCGTCCACAGCGCGAATGCCAAAACCTTTTCCAAGCTGCACGTCGGCGATGCGCTTCGATTCGAGGGGAGAATCGGAGCTGACGACAGTGTCGACGGCGAAGACGTAATCGGGCGTGCGGCCCTCGGCGGCGAGACGCTTGGCAAGCGCGGCTGCGCCCTCAAGGCCGATTTCTTCGCGTGTGGACCAGACGAACGTAACGTCGCGGTCCTTGAGAGGGCCTCCAAGCGCCCAGACAGCGGAGATCAAGGCGGCGCAGCCGACACGATCATCGAAGCTACGGCCGTTGGCGCGCGTGTCGAGCAGGGAGCGATATTCCTTCGGGATTGTGACCGAATCGCCGACCTTGATGCCGAGTTTGGCGACATCCTCGGGATTGCGAGCGCCGACGTCGACGCGGATGGTTTGCTCCGATTGCGCCGGCCATTTGAAGTTAGGCTCGTCCCAACCGTTCGGCAATTCCATGATTCCCTCGCGGTCGCCCGTGGACGTGTGGACGAGCATCGGATGGCCTTCGTAGAAGCCCAGTTCCATTCCGCCGAGCGTTGAGACTTCGAGACGGCCATCGTTCGAGATTGATTTCACGTCGAAGCCGATCTCGTCCATGTGTGCGACGACGAGAATCTTTGGGGTCTTTGCTCCTGCGGGCGCGGTGCCGACCCGCAGGATCAAGTTCCCCGCGTCATCCGTCTCCGGCTTCGCCCACTCGGGCAGAATGCTCTGTACTGCGTCCCGCACGACCCGCTCGTGACTGCTCGCACCGTAAGTCTCGATCAACTCCTCCAAGATTTGGATGATTGTGCGAGGCTGGTGCTGGCCGGGTACCAATTTAGGGAAATAGTCAACGTATCGGTTTGTTCGGCTCTGGAAATTCTGCCCGACATAGTTCTTGAGCAACGTGCGTAGTCGGTTGATGTCGGCACGATCTAGCAGCTCTGCGGGTGTCTCGGGCCAAACGGTGGCGATGCCGAGGTGAACCCACTTGGTGGGGAGGGCGGGCGCAGGAAGGTAGCTTGAGGGAATGAGATCCGCCGAGTAGTCCGCGCCGAAGGGAATCTTGTTGACGTCGACGAGTTGCTTGAGATCGGCCGCAAAGCCTGAGAGAGTCTCATTGGCTTTCGGAAGGCCGAGTAGGACGCCGCTGCCGGGCTCGCGGCGGGGCGCGCGATGCATGCCTTCGATGCCGGGAACTGCAGCGCCCGGAATCAGCGGCCCGACGTAGATCATTTCGTCGAACGAATTCGTTGTCAGGATGCGTTGTAGTCCACGCGCGCCGATTCGCTGCTGGACGACCAAAGCAACGGTGAGCGTGCCCTGAATTTTCGCCGGGTCGATGTCACGCAGGAGATCGACCAATGCGGCGGCGCCAAATTTGTCTCCGACGGATGCGCCTGCCATTTCGCCGTTGCTGAGGTTGAATAGCCTGCGGTTGATGGCGATCGGACTGAGGATATCGACGCCGGCGGCGTGAACTTCGGCGGCCGAACTGGCGCCGATATCGACGTACATGTTTTCGATATCGCCCGAGTCCAGCACTTTTTCGTCCGCGCGGTGCAGATGCACGGAGATTCCGGCGACGACGCCATCGATCCATTTCCCGCTCGCGGTTCCGACTTTCACGGGCTGCGCAGAATAGAGCTGATTGAAAATCGGCGGCAGGCCCGTCTGCGGCAGGCGCTGGAGGCGCAAGTAGCCGTCGTCGGTGATGCCGCTGACGATGAATCCCGGCTCGTCGATCGGCGTGACGATCAAGCGGCGCGGCGAACCGTTGCCGATGGTGACGATCACGTCGCCGAGATTGTCCACGACGGGATGAAACGCCGCGATCTTCGCGCGAATCTTTTCGGCCAGCTGGCTCTCGTACCCGGAGACGGAAGGCGTTTCGACAAACTCGCGCAAGTCACTTGTGAGATCGCCCGGAACAGCCGACTGCGCGGCGGCTGGATGAACGCTGGGAATGGAGAAGAGAAGAAGGGCCAGCGCCGACAACGACGCCACGGAAACTCGCCCGAGGAGCGCGAAAGGGGGCCCGAAAAATTGTCGAGTAGAATCGCAGTCGATCCTTTGTTTACAACGACTTACAGCCAATTCTACTCGGCGGACATTGTCGAGTAGATTCAACCCACTTACGCCCGCGAGACGGGGCGAGTCGACGTTCGTGGAGTAAACCGGCGTGATTCGCGGCCAACCGCCTGTAGCACCCTCCGCTAACCGTTTTGTGGCCAACATCGTCATAATCTTCGCGAACAACCTAGCACGATCCGGCGGGGGCTGTCTGGAAGTAGTTGATGTAAACAATCGGGCGGGAGCCCTTCAAAGAAAATGCGGCTTTGGTCGAGCCTGGGTCTAAGGGCCTGAGCTACATTCGGTACGAAGCGTGGCAAAAGTTCGCCAAGCATCGGTGTTGGGCACGATATATCGTGCCCCTACGACACTGAAACCAACAGCAGATCCCTCGCCGCCATCCGCGGAAGGCGCGGCTGGGCTCGGGATGGCAGGGCGCAGATGACGCAGAGGCTGAGGCTTGCCGGGCGGGTTGCTGCGCATGTAACGTGGGTCCGGAGGCAGACATGAAATTCAAACTTGCGGCGGTGGCGGTTTTGGCGGTGATTCTGCCGGCGGCGTTTGTGCGGGGCCAAAGTGCGCCCACGACGCAACAGACCAGCCTGATCGCGCGGGTAGGCAATACAGGCTTCATCCGAATCCAAGCGGACAGCTTCCCGACGCTGACGCCGAAGCAGCAGGCGCTGGCTTACTGGCTCGCGCAAGCCTCGATCGCGATCGACCCGATCATCTACGACCAGCTATCGTTCTACGGCCTGCGCGAGGAGCGATTGCTGGAAGAAATCGTGGCGCACCCGGAAGGGATCGACTCGCAGACGATGGGCCGCATTCGCGACTTCGCGTGTTTGTTCTGGGCGAACCGCGGAAACCACAGCGACGAGACCTCGCAGAAGTTTCTGCCGGGATTCACATTCGATCAGTTGAAGCAGGCGGCGCACATCGCGCTGGAGCACGGCGCGATGAAAACAGGCTACGGCGACCTGCCGCCGATCACAACGGCCGCGCAACTCGACAAGGAACTGAGCGATTTGCACGCGCCCCTCTTCAATCCGGACTTCGAGCCGATGACCACCGCCAAAAGTCCTCAGGGCGGGCTCGACATCGTCCAAGCCAGCTCGAACACGTTCTACCAGGGAGTCTCGCTCGATGACCTGAAGGATTTTCATGAAGAACATCCGCTCAATTCTCGCGTGGTGAAAAGCGGCAGGGGAACTCTGCGGGAGGTGATTTATCGCGCGGGAACACCGGACCGCAGCGTGCCGCCCGGGCTCTACGCGACGTACTTGAGGAAGGCGAACGAATGTCTTGCGAAGGCGCAGGCGCTTGCCGATCCGCAGCAAGCCAAAGTGATCGGCGACCTGATCCGCTACTACCAAACGGGAGATTTCAAGGACTGGCTGCAGTTCGACGCGGACTGGGTGAGAAACGACGCGACGGTGGATTTCGCAAACGGCTTCATCGAGATCTATCGCGACGCGCGCGGAGCGAAAGGCAGCTCGCAGAGCTTCGTTTCCGTGACGGACCAGGCGCTGAGCGGCAAAATGGCGGCGCTGGCTGCCAACGCGTCGTATTTCGAGCAAAAGGCGCCGTGGGACAACAAATACAAGAAGACGCAGTTTACGCCGCCGGTGGTGAAGGCGATCGAGACGCTGATCGAAACAGGAGACTTCCACGCCAACACGATCGGCGACAACCTGCCAAACGAAAATGAGATCCACGAAAAATACGGCACGAAGAATTTCCTCTTCACCAGCAGCACTCGAGCCATCAACGAGGCCGAGGGAAACACCGCAATGGAAGAATTCGGCTCTTCGCCAGAGGAGATCGCACGGGATGAGAGGTACGGCGACGAAGCCGAAGACTTGATGACGGCGCTGCACGAGGTGATCGGCCACGGGTCGGGCAAGCTGAGCCCGCGGCTCAAGAACGGCGCCGAGCCGGAACTGAAGGAGTACTTCTCCACACTCGAGGAGGGCCGGGCGGACCTGATGGCGCTCTGGAACGTCTGGGACCCGAAGCTAAAGGAGCTGGGTCTGATCAGCGATCAGGAGGAAGTGGCGAAGGCGATGTACGACCGAGCCGCCAAAAATGCGCTCGCACAGTTGCGGCGCGTTGCAAAGGGAGACACGCTCGAAGAAGATCACGCGCGCGACCGCCAGTTGATTGCCCGTTACATCATGGACAAGACCGGGGGCATCGAGCAGTTCAAGCGCGACGGCAAGACGTACATCCGCGTGAAGGACTACGAGAAAATGCGCCAAGGCGTGGGAATGCTGCTCGCCGAGTTGATGCGCATCAAGGCTGAGGGAGACTACAGCGCGATCAAGGCGCTGGTGGACAAGTACGCGGTGCACTTCGATCCGGCGGTACGCGATGAAGTCGTGGCGCGCTTTCAAAAGCTCAACTTGCCCACGGACTGGGCGGGGATCAACTCCGTGCTGACAGCTCAATTCAATACAAGGGGCGAGATCGAGAAGGTGGAAATCAGCTATCCGCCCGATCCGGCGAGCCAATACTTGGGGTATGGGGCGATGTATGACAAGGGATTGCAGGCGGCGCATCCGTAGTTCGAGGCGCTCGACACCAGGCAGGAGCAACAGCAGATCCCTCGTCGGCCAGAATACGGCCTCGCTCGGGATGACAGGACGCGGTGGTATACTCGCGCCCCGCACAGAAACAGGGAGGCACGGACATGAGCGAAGCGGTAACGGCAAAGAGCAATCCACTCGACCCGAAACTATTCAGGCCCGAGGCGATCCCTCCGGAAATAGCGGCGGCGAATGAGGTGTTCCGCAAGGCGCTTTCAGCCGGGCCGGAGTGGTGGGACATCGGCGCAGCGGCATTTCGCGCGGCTGCGGCAAGTGGACGCGGGCCATTCCCGCTTCCGGAAAAATCTCCTCGCGGCCGCACGATCGAGATCGACGGGAAGGGCGGACACAAAATCGCGCTGCGCGTGGTGGCGCCTGCGAACGCCAAAGGCATCTACCTGCACTTTCACGGAGGCGGGCTGGTGCTGGGCTCGGCCATGGCGCAAGACATGATGCTCGAGCGCGTCGCGCAGAGCACGGGCATGGCGGGCGTCAGCGTTGAATACCGGCTGGCGCCCGAAAACCCGTATCCGGCGGCTTGGGACGATTGCGAATCGGCGGCGCTGTGGGTGATCAAGAACGGACGAAGCGAGTTCGGCACCGATGTGCTGACAATCGGCGGCGAGTCCGCCGGAGCGACGCTTTCGGCGGCGACGCTGCTGCGCATGCGCGACCGCCACGGCTACGCGGGCTTTCGCGCGGCGAACCTCGCGTACGGGAATTACGACTCCTCGATGACGCCCAGCCAGATGCTCACGCCTGAGAAGGGAATTCTTGTCGGGAAGCTGAGCATCAAGAAATTCACCGAAGCATATCTGCCGAAGGGCGTCGATCCGCGTAATCCGGATGTTTCCGCACTCTACGCCGATTTGAAGAATATGCCGAGGGCGATTTTCACGGTTGGGACGATCGATCCGCTGCTGGACGATACGCTGTTCATGTACTCGCGCTGGATCGCGGCGGGCAACGAAGCCGAGCTGGCGATCTATCCCGGCGCGCCGCACGCATTCAATAGTTTCCCGCTGCCGCAAGGGCCGGAAGCGAATGCGCGGATCGACGCGTTCCTAAAGCGCGCGATTTCGTAGGCTACGAGGCGCGGCAAAGCTCGGCGATCATGCTTTCGCGGCGGGCGGTGGCAATTCCATCGATGCGGCTCAGCAGGTAGGTGTAGCCGCGGAAAGAAGCCGCCGAGAACAAGAGCAGCAGGAGCGTCGCCAGCCAGATGTTCTTAAAGTAGACAGCCGCTGCCACGGCGATTCCCGCGAGGCCCATCACCGCAATCTGCACGCCCAGGCTTACGAGCGCCGTGGTGCCCGAGGCGCGCTGCCGGCCGAAAACGGCGTAGTCGAATTTCTTCGGCGAGTAGAGCGACAGCAAATTCCCCACGATGAAATTCACCAGCACCGCGAAGAGCGCGGCCGCGAGCGTCGCGATCGTGAGATCAGCGGCGGGCGGGCGGAATAGCACGCTGGCGGCAAGCCACACGAAGGCCATCTCGAGAATGAGAATCGTGCCGTGAGCGAGGTTCTTTGCGAGAAGAATGTCGCGAAATCTCACAGGCGACATGAAGAAGAACTGCACGCCCATGCCGTCGGCGCCGAAGCTGTTGTAGATCATGTTGCTCAGGATCAGCAGCGCGTAGAACGCACCGATCGGGAAGGCAAAACCCATGTTGCGCTCCAAGAACTGGCCTCCACGCGGCGCGTTGATGAAGCTGAAACGGAAAATCAGGAGAATCACGGCCGGCATCACGAACGTGAAGAGCATCGGTCCGCTGCGCGAAAGATAGCTGAATTCCTTCTGGATGATCGCTGTGACTGGCCCGGAAAGGCCGCGCAGGCTCCATCCGGCGCGCACCGATTGCTTGGCGGCGCGCCCGGCCGCGGGCGCAGCAGCTTCGCTCAGATTCTCGCCGCGATATTGCGCGCGCAGGCGCACGTGAACCAGCGCTAGAAAAGCCGCTGAGTAGACGCACAGCAGCGCGAACGCGCCGAACGCGAAGGCAAACTCGTTCCGCACGGCGCGCGATAGCGCCGCAGATGCAAGCCCCGGCGGGAGAAAGCGCTCGACCGCAAGCAAGTCGAATATCCAGGCCTTGGCCTCGGGACGGTGGAAGCGCCCGTAGCGATGCACGTAGTACTGCGTGAGCGGCGAGATGAATTGCACGCTGATGACGAAGAGCAGGAAGAAGAGGCCGAAAATTTCGCGGGTTTTTCGCTGGGCCAGCCAGCGTTCGATCCACGAAAAGATCGCGCGGCTGAGAAAGATATTGAACGCGGCGAATCCGGCGAGCACGATCACCGCCCAGGGAAACAAGATGGGAGACGCGGCGCCGATTCCCACAGCCATACCGAGCAGCCAAAAGAGAGCCACAAGGGTGGTGGGATCAAGCGAGCCGTAGACCAAGCGCATCAGAAAGTAGGCGCGATAGCCGAGCGGGAAACGCAGGAAATTCGAGGCGTCGAAGTTTTCGGCGAACGCCGTGGCCATCACGGGGAAGAGTTGCCAGTAGAGAAAGATGCCCCATAGCGGAAGAGCGAGCCATTCGAGAGCGCCGCGCGAAACGATGTACCACGACGCAACGCCCAAGGCGACGGTCCCGCCGATGCCCAGCACGGAATAGCCGAAGCCCGCGAAAATGCGCGAGACCAGCTCCATGCGTCCGCGCAGCGTGCGAAGCGAATTGACGAAGATGCGCCAGCGCAGATAGGCGATCGCGGCGTACTGCCCACGCGTGGCAAGCGGTTCGGCGACGGAGTTCAGCCGAGCCACGAAAGCTCCTGGTCCGCCGCACGCGAACCTCCGACGATACGGAGAAAAATCTCTTCGAGGGTGAGCTTTTCGTCCGCGGCGGAGCCGGTCGAATTCGGCGCGGCGTGCGCCTGGACTCCGGCGCGCAGCTCCTCGAGCGACCCCTGCGCGACGAGCCTGCCGCGATGAATGATGCCGACGTGGCTGCAGAGGCGTTCGACGATTTCGAGAACGTGCGAAGTGAGAAAGATCGTCGCGCCGCGCGCGATCATGCGCTGGAGCATGGCCTTGAGCGTGCCGGAAGCGATGGCGTCCACGCCCTCAAACGGCTCATCGAGGAAGAGAATTTTCGGACCGTGGATTACGGCGGCGGCAAGCGCGAGCTTTTTTTGCATGCCGTGAGAATAATCGGTGATCAGGGCTTTAGGCTGATTCGCAAGTTCCATGAAATCGAGCAGCTCGGCGGTGCGCTTGGCGGCTGTCTCACGATCCAGGCCGTACATGCGTGCGGCGAAGTTCAAATATTCGGCGCCGGTAAGCCGACCGAAGAGCGCCATGCCTTCGGGAACGACGCCGATCTGGCGCTTCACTTCGACGGGATGGCTGGCGAGATCAAGGCCAAGGATCTGCATGCTGCCCGCTGACGGAGCGAGCAGGCCTGTAAGCATCTTGATCGTTGTGGACTTGCCCGCACCGTTAGGACCGAGGAAGCCGAAGAATTGGCCCGCGGTGACGCGAAGGTCGACGTCATCGACGGCGACGAGCTGGCCGAAGCGGCGCGTCAGATGCTCGGTGGCAATGGCGGGCGCGTCCATCAAAGTTCGACAACTCTAACATGGCCTCCGCGAATGCAATACGCGCAGCTGAGTAGATGAAGGTGAGTAGATGAAGGTGAGAGACGGCGACTGGCTAGTTCGAGCCTTGAGACAAAGAGAGCGTTGACGCGCCTAGGATTCGCTTCGTCGAGCGATCCTGAACGAAGGCGACCACGCGCAGGTTGTCGCGTTTCCAATTCGCAGCCAGGGTCAGATCTGGTGTTGCGGAAAAGCCGGCCGACGAATCCACGCGGCCCAATACGCGCAGTTCGCGCACGACCGCGAAATGATTCATGTGCGCACCGGCATTCTCACCGCGAGTCACGTTCGAGGCGAGCTGATCTTCGGTGACGGCGAGAAGGACGTCCGCGCCGTGCTTGGGACTCGAGTCAAGCAACCGCGACAGAGTCACGCGCAGGGGCAGATCCTGCGCAGGTGATTTCACGGCAGGTAATTGCTCGATTTGGAGGTCGGCCTTGGAAACGAGCGCCGCTTTCGCGATGGCCGCGAGAGCGCGGTTCCTGTCGCTGCCTACAAACTCCGCGGTGCCGTCGACGACCATCTCAGGCGTATACGCCGAGGGAAGATTGAAGGCGTAAACGTAGTCTCTTTGCCGCAACGTAAACTGCGAGGAAGAGAATGGATCGCGCCAGCCCTCGCTATCCCAATAATCGACATGCTGCTCAAGCGCGATGATTTGAGCGCCGGGCACCGGTTGGGTCTGTTCGAGGCGGTATAGCAACTGATCCGCGGGCGGGCAATCGGAGCAACCCTCCGAAGTGAAGAGTTCGACGATCACGGGACTGGCAGGCTGAGCGCGCCGCGCTTCCGAGATGGGAGCGGAAACTTCCGACCGCGGAGCTTTGTTCGAAGAAGGTCGGACCGACGGAGTGAGTACCGCCGCGCCCACGATAACGAAAATCGCCAGCAGGCTCGACATCCCGACCCGCACCACAGCCCTCCACATCATCGCTTACGAAGCTACGAAATTGGATGATTGTAGAGCCGAAACGTTTCGCCGGGTGCGGCGAATCGTGTCCGGCTACGGTTGCGCCTTGGTAGGCGGCTGGCCTTGTCCATCTTGCTGAGGAGCGGGCACGACGATGATTTGGCCGTAGACCCACGGATGGTCCTTGCAGATGTAGTCGTACGTCCCGGGCTTGTCGAACTTCACCTGGCCGATATCGAGAGGCTGTAGCGGGCCCGTGGTCCACGAGCCATCGACGGCCACGATCGTGTGCGTCATCGTGCCATTGTTTCTCCAGCTGACTGTTGCGCCGGCCTTGACTCGCGCGCGATAGGGATTGAACGCATATTCGTCGGAGAGGAAGTGCGCGCCCGAAAGGCCCATGTCTCGGGCCAGTGTGGTGGTTTCGATATCGGCGGTGTCGACGATAGCGCCGGAGAAATCGTCCTGAAGCGCAAGGCCAGGTGCGGGAGCGCTGGGGCCAGGACGCTGCGGAAGCGTTCCGCCCAGCTTAAACGCCCACACGTTGCCGCCGACGATCGTGGCGATGTACTGCTCACCGCCGGTTTCAAATGAGATCGGCGGGCTTCCTCCGGCAGCACCCGTTTGAAACTTCCAGAGAGGTGATCCTGTCGCGGCATCGTACGCTTCGATATTTCCGTCGCCAGGCATCTGGAAGACGAGGCCGCCCGCCGTCGCGAGCACGCCGCTCGGGCGCTCTGCTCCGCGGAATTCCTTCTTCCACGCGATTCTATCTGTGCGCGTGTCGATTGCAGCGACGACGCCATAGCCCAATTGATTCAGGCCCGGCACGCGGTTGCTGAACGTGAGGCTGAAAAAGTCCGGATCCTCGGCGCGCCGGAACCACTGCAGCGCCGCGTTGCCGGTGGCATAGAAGAATTGCGTCTGCGGATCAAACGCCATCGGCGTGGCGCGCATGCCGTAAACCGGCGCCAGCACGTTCGGCTTCTGCGTGGATGCAGGAGTAAAGAAGCAGCCCAGGTCGAAGCCCTTCGGCAGCGACTGCGTTTTCCAGTAGTCGCAATCCGGCAGGACAGGCTGCGCGCCCACCGGGTACGGCTGCGTGGGCGAAGTCTTCTGGAGCGCGTCCTGCTGCACGCGGCGCTCTTCGACGCGCCCGAGCGGCTTTCCGGTCGTGCGATCGAGCATGAAGAGATATCCGTCGGTGCGCATCGCGGCAATTGCCTTGCGAGATTGTCCGTTCACTTGCGCATCAAACAGCACCGGCGCTTCGGCAACGTCGGCTTCCCAGATGTCGTGATGGACGATCTGGTAGTGCCAGCGAAGCTTCCCGGTCTTCGGGTCCAGCGCGACAAGGCAGTCGGTGTAGAGGTTATCGCCCGGGCGATTTTCACCGCCGTATTGAGGCACGGCGTTTCCGGTCGCGTAGTAGATCAGGTCCAAGTCGGGATCCTTCGCTCCGACAAGCCAAACGGCCCCGCCGCCGTGCTTCCACGCGTTGTTATTTTTCGGCCACGTCTCGAAGCCCGGATCTCCCGGCGAGGGAATCACAAAGAAGCGCCAGACTTCGCGGCCGGTCTTTGCATCGACGCCGACGATTTGGCCTCGGTATCCGTAGTCCGCAGTCGTGCCGATGGAAACGATGCCATCGGCGTACAGCGGCGCGCCCGAAGGCCGTCCGGTCGGCTCGCCTGACGGTGCCACGATGCTGACTTTCCAGACGAACTCGCCGGTCTGCTCGCGAAGCGCCATCAGACCCGTATCCGAAAGGCCGACGAACACGAGGCCCTCGCCAACGGCCACGCCTTCAGCATCGGGCGAGCCCGGCGGGCCAAACAGTCCGCCCTCGCCGGACGCCGTGCGGTATTTCCACGCGACTTGTCCCGTGCTGATGTTCACGGCGTAAACGAACGGCGGCGCCGTGAAAATCATCAGCCCGTTGTCGATCAGGGGCATGGCGCGGGACCTCGGAGGCGGCGCGATCTTCTCCGAAACCCACGCTCCGCCCAATTTGGTGACGTTCTGCGTGTTGATCTGCGCGAGGGAGGAATAACGTGTGTTGCCCGCATCGCCGCCGACCGTTGACCACTGTGCAGCGGCTTGCCGGGCCATACACGCCAGGCCCGCGACCAGCAGCGCGACGCATGCGATCGAGCGCATCGCTGGCTTGCGATCGCGTTGATACGTTTTCTTTGATGGCATCGTCTCGATCTCCAATTCGAACTCTTTTCTCGCTGCGTCGTTCTTACGCCCAGTCGTCAATCTTGACTCCGCGGCGCAGGCCAAAATCCGTGACGAACCACGTGGTCTGAATCTTGCCGCCGGTCACGACCACGTGGATCGCGCCCGGGTTCGTGAAAGGCTTGATGAGGGTATCCTCCGGCAGCTTCCTCCAGCTCGCGTACGGCTCAAGACCCTGCAGAGCGAACGGAACGGCCGTGCTTTGTATGACGCCATTGCCCCAGTAGGAGCCTGCGGTCTTCTCGACGTTCTGCGAAAACCACTCGCTGAGCTGCGCCTTCGTCTTGAACCCATAAGCGTCCTTCAGCAGCGCCGCTACGGTCGGATCCACTAGAACGGTGGCAGCCGATCCCGATGCGGAAAGCGAACGCATATAGTCGCGCATCAGGTGGTGCGTTGGGTAGAGATTTTGGCTGCCTCCGACGCTTGAGATGCTGGTCCAGCCGATTCCGACAGAGACGACGTCGTCGGTGGACTTGAAGCCCATTTGAACGTGGAGAGGATCCCATCCCTCGGGCAGGTTCTCTTCGTTCTCGGCAAAGCAAAGATTGTTGTACTGGAAATTGCTGCCGAGGCTCTCCCAGGCGTTCACGTTGTTTCGCAGGTCGCCTACGATCTTGGAGGCGATCGTGAAGGAGCGGCCGACGACGGCGTTCGACCGGTTGTAGGGACCCAGAGCATTGGTCCCGGAATTGAAATTGAGCCGTTTCGCGATCGGGCCGTTGATCACGACCATGTTCGCCATCGAGCTGGTCGAATTTCCGAAAGGCGCTTGCGTCGCCAGCGCCAAAATCAACGGAAAGTACTCCGGCGAGGCTCCCGCAATAACCGCACTGATAGCCACTTTCTCCACGGTCAGTTGCCGCTGGCCACCGGTGATGTCAATCGTCTTGATCACTTCGTCCGGCTTGCGGCTGGTGCCCTTAAGCATAGCAGTCACGAGTTTTTCGGTCGGGAGCTGAACCCAGTTGTAATCGGTCCAGCCTTTGTCCTCGAACAGGTGGCGCAGGTTCTCCTCGGTGTCGGGCGGAAGAAGCCGCGAATCATCGCCATTTTCCGGAGGCGCGCCCGATATTTTTTCGTTGGCGGTCAGCGGATCGGTCAGCGCTTTAATCACCGCAGTCATCATGGGCTGCCCGGTTAGCACATCCTTCCCGGTTACGTATCCGACGTCCACGGCCTTCGGCTGTCCCGTGAAGGGAAACGGCACCGCAACGTAGCGGACGGGCATGCCGTTGCTGTACTTGAAATCGTAGTCCAGCCCGTAATGCACAACGTTCGCCGAGGAGACGCCGATTGCGGGAATCTTGAGCTGCGTCTGGATTTGCTTTGCCCAGCGGCTCACGGCCGCGATGCAGGCATTTCAACCGGCGACGCCGACGATTGCTCCGTCAGCTTTGTTGGCCGTCATTTCCTTGAGAATCGCGGGATCGAGGCCGAACATGCCGTCGGCCGTCACTTTCACGACGGTCTTGATACCCGGATAGCGCTGCGTGAGCCAGTCCGTCATCGCTCCGTAGAAGTAGTTGCCGGCGTCCGGCCCTTCCCACGAAAGGTTGATCATGTAGATCAACTTGTTGTCCAGGGTATCGAGCGGCGGCGCGAGAGGTACCCGAGCGGCCAGCTTGTTCGATATCCCCGGGTTCATGACCGTGATCTTGCCGTCGCCCGCCGCCAGTGGATTTGCGGGTGCGGCTTCCGGAACTCTTCGTGCATAAGCCGGTGAGCCGGCAACCAGCGCCGGGCTGAAACCCAACATCGCCAACATTTTCCGCCTGTCCATGATTCCCCCTCCGAGTGCGCTTCAGGTTTTCCGGGGTAGCGGGTGCCCAACCTTCCAGGATCGCCAGTACACCAAAACCTCCCTGTAGTTGTCAAGACAACATAAGAGGGAGTCGCTTGCGCACACGTCCCGTTTGCACGGCGCTGACCGGCGGAGAGTTCGGCCGCCGCAAGAATATCGGCAAGATACATCCACGAGGTTGTCGTCACGCGGCCGCGCGCGGTTTCTATCGCACCTTGGACAGCTTTAGAATCTCGTCCAGCTCACGGACGATGCGATGCGGCCGCCGGCCCCGCGGCTGGGCAGCCCAGTCCTGCGCTGTCGTGAAACCCGTGGTGACGCCGAAACCCATCGCGCCCCCGCGCCGCGCCATGATCATTTCCACGAGCGGATCGTCGCCGACCACGCCCACCCGACGCATGGGCAAGCGGAGTTTCCTGGCCACCAGCCTCAGGGCGTGCAACGAAGGTTTGCCGGTAAGGATCATCGGCGCACGCGTGATCTTTCGCACGGCAGCGGTAATCGCATGCGAATAACCCATCGTCTTGCCGCTTGCCGTGGCGAAGAAGGGAACGTCGGACGCGACGTAGAGTTCAGCACCGTTCCAGATGGCCTTGCACGCGGCTTCGATGTCCTTCATACCGCACTCCGGGTGCCAGCCGATATAGACCGCCTGGACTTCTTCGGCGCGCTCTTGCCCGGGGAAAACAATCTCGATCCCCGCCTCTGCCAGCGGCTTGCCGACTCCCGGGGTGCCCAAAACGAGCGCGCGCTTCACGCCGCGCCGCGGCATCAAGTCCGCGGCCACACTGGAGGGCGTCAGCAGGATCTCGTCGGAGATGGGCAAGCCCAGAGCGCGCAGTTTCGGCGCTTGTTCTGCGGCGGGATAAGCGCTGCCGTTTGTGAGCACAACAAACGGTATGCCGCGAGATTGCAACTCGTTCAGAATCTCGACGGCACCAGGCAGCAGACGGTAGCCGCCGAGCGAACGGTTGCTCAAAATCAGCGTCCCATCGAGATCGAACATGAAGCCTTCGACCGGCCCCAGCCGCTCATTCCACCCGTTGCGAGAATGCTTCATTCTCATGCCTCCGCTGGAGCAGCCTGGCCGCGCAGTTCGAGTTTGAAACCGTGCTTCTCGACGGATATGTACGTGATGTCGCGCCGGGCAGTCAATTGACGCACTAGATTCATCAAAGGAGTCTTATCAGGATCGTACGTCTGCGGCGCGGGGCCAGCCGCCCTCATGGCGTCCACCTGGCCGGCGGGCATGGTTGCGCGCAGGAGGAATTCCTCATCGCTTAGCTTCAGACCGATGCGCCGACGCAATTCGGGCAAAGGCGGCATGCCCGGCTGTTGTCGCAGCTCGGGCGTTCGAGGCAAAGCTTCGATGCGATCCATCACCTCCGGCGCGATCGGAACATTGGGGCGCCCGAATTTGCCCAACGCATATCGGATGACCTCGTCGGGGATGATGCTGTAGCGTTCCTTGCCCGTGACGTTCAGCACGGCCTGGGTGATCAGCATCTGGGCAAACGGAGTCATCACGATCGGCCAGCCCAATTCCTGGCGCACGCGACCCAGTTCCTCGATCACCGCTCCTTCGAGATGGGAGACTCTGGTCTCGGCCAAGTGCCGACGCATGGTGCCGATGGTGCCGCCGGGCAGTTGGTGGTGCAGGTAGCTGGCGTCGAACGCCTGCGGGCGGCCTGCGGGAAGGCCTTCCGCTTCCGCAAGGCGCGTGAAATAGCGGCCGACTTCGGCGAGCGCCTCGTCGTCTACATCGACCTGGTGCCCGAGCGCACGCAGGTTCGAAACCACGCGCTCCGACGGCGGATTGGAAATGCCGTCCGAGGCGGCGCCAGAAGCGCACTGAACGGCGCTGACGCCCCACGCGGGTGCCTCCATGTACGTCAGCTCGCCGAGCCCGACCGTGCAGTGCGCGTGAAGCTCAAGGGGCTTCTTGCCGATCACCGCCATCACGGCAGGGATCAGCGTGCGTGCGCGTAGCGGCGATAGAAGCCCGCCGGGATCCTTTATATAGAGCGCGTCCACGTCGGGGCTCTCTGCGAGAGTGCGGGCGCGGTCCACATAGTGAGCGTCGTCGTGAATGGGACTCAGCGTGAAGACGAGCGCGCCGACAACGTATTCCCCGCCCGCCGCTTTGATCATGCGCGCGCAAGCGACGTTGGAATCGGCGTCGTTCATCGGGTCGGCGAGAGCAAATCGCCGCATTCCATTCTTGATGACCGTTTTGAAGGCCAGCTCCATGAACTCAGGGCTGGCCGTTTCCCAAGAAATGAAGCGGAAGCCTGTGGAGAGGAATTGCAGCGGCGTCTTCGGCATGGCTTTGGCCATGAGACGAATGCGCTCCCACGGATCTTCTTTCTTGTAGCGGACGGCGACGCCCATGTGGGTCGAGGTGGTGAAGTCGATGGCCTTGAAACCAACGCGGTCCATGACAGGCGCGACGGTCAGCGTCTTCGCTGTATCGACGCCGAGCGCGGACCACAGGCACTGATTGCCATCGCGCAGCGATGTCTCGACGATTTGGACTTTAGCCATGAGCTGTTACCTCTTGAGGCGGACGCCGCCGTTCGAGGAAGCGCGGAACGTAGGAAGTATCGACGCCACCTCGTTCAAACTCGGGATCGGCCAGGACATCCGCGTGGAACGCCAAATTTGTGGCGACGCCTTCGATGCGGGTCTCAGCGACCGCGCGGCGCATTCGTTCGAGAGCCGAAGAGCGATTCGGACCGTGAGCAATGATCTTGGCCATGAGTGAATCGTAGAAAGGCGGAATGCACGCGCCAGAAACGACGTGAGTGTCAACACGCACGCCCTGGCCTGAGGGCCACACGGCTGTCCGAACCGTGCCGGGGCTCGGGTGGAAATCGCGGGCAGGATCTTCCGCGTTGATCCTGCACTCGATGGCGCAACCGTCCCGTTTGATATCGGCCTGCTTCAAACGCAACCCACGACCATCGGCGATGGCTATCTGCTCGGCCACCAGATCCACGCCGGTCACGGCCTCTGTGACGGGGTGCTCGACTTGAATGCGGGCATTCATTTCCAGGAAAAAAAACGCGTCACGCTCCACATCCACCAAGAATTCGACCGTTCCCGCACTGCGATAGGAGAGGCGCTCCGCAAACTGCGCGCCTGCCGCATGGATGCGCGCGCGGAAGTCCGCGGAAAGTCCTGGAGCGGGCGTTTCTTCGATCAACTTCTGATATCGGCGCTGGACCGAACAGTCTCGATCACCCAGGTGGACCACGTGCCCTTCGCCGTCCCCCAAGACCTGGACCTCGACATGACGGCCTCGCGCGACGAAGCGCTCGAGATATACGCGCGCATCTCCAAAAGCCGCCCCGGCCTCCGCTGCGGCGAGCTTCATCGCGTCGGCGAGATCCTCGAGCCGATCGACGCGCTTCATGCCTCGACCGCCACCACCACCCACGGCCTTGATCAACAGCGGAGGCCCGATTTCGCGGCCAAGCGTCATCGCCTCGCCCAAAGTCTCGACGGGACCACCGGGCGCAGTGGGCACACCGGCTGCTTCCGCCTCAGCACGAGCGCGCAATTTGTCACCCACGGCCTCGATCTGCACCGAGGTGGGGCCAACAAAGATGACGCTCTCTTCCTCGCAGAGTCTTGCGAGGGCCGCACGCTCTGACAGGAAGCCGTAGCCGGGATGGATGGCCTCCGCTCCTGCGCCCAACGCTGCCTGTACGATGGTGTCCACTTTCAAATAGCTCTCGGATGGGCGGGCCGGGCCAATGCACAGAGTCCGGTCTGCAAAACGAGCGGGAAGGGAATTCATGTCCGCCTCGGAAGCCGCCAGCACAGTCTCGATCCCGAGGCTCCTGCAACTGCGAATCACGCGCATCGCAATTTCCCCGCGGTTCGCGATCAAAATGCGGCGAATAGCGATGATTAGCCCTCCGGACGCACGCGCAGCAGAATTTCGCCGTACTCGACGAGCGCTGCGTTCTCAGCCAATATCTCTACGACTTCGCCCCTGACGCCCGCATGCACGGAGTTCATCAGCTTCATAACTTCGACAATGCCGACGACTGTGTCTTCCTCGACCTTCGAGCCCACTTCCACAAAGGGAGGCTCGCCCGGCTTGGGCGCCCTGTAGAAAATCCCGAGCAGCGGGGAAGCCACTTCGGCCAGGCCTGGCTCGGACGGCGGTTTGGCTTTTCGCGGAGCCGGTTGCAGCGGTTGTGCCTGCGATTCGGGCGAGGGTTGCGGCGCCGGACCCGAAGCTGCTGGTTGTCGTGCGGCCGCGGCGGAGCCCCGCTGCAGGTTCAGCTTCACCCCGTCCATTTCGATCGACAAACTGTCGAAGCTGGAAGATTCGAGCAGCCGCATGATCTCTGCGACATCCTTCGCCGTAAGGGTCATCGGCGGCCTCCAAAGATCTTCATGACGTGCTGGAGCGGGTCATCCGCAGGCTTGGCGACGGGCGCTCTGTCCTTGGAAGACCAAACCGTTTCGGGGCGACTCTGCAACAACAGAATTTCACCCGACTGGTCAATCGCCCACTCGATGTCCTGTGGCCGCCCATAGTGGCGCTCGACTTTGCGAGCGATGTCTCTCAACGCCTTGATTTCCTCATCGGTCAGGCAGGGCACCTTGCGGAGGTCCCCGGGAGTTTCTGCTTCGGTGACGCCGCCACTCTCTGCGGGCAGATGTTGGACATGCTTATCCGATATCTCGCGGATGGAGATTTCGCCTGTGATCTTGGCGATCACGAACCGATCGGGCGTAACCTCGCCGCTCACGACAGCAGATCCGAGACCCCAAGCACCCTCGATCGTGACTACGGAGCGATCGCCGGTCAGCGGGCTGCGAGTGAACATGACGCCCGCTTTCCGTGCGTTGACCATTCGCTGAACGACGACGGCCATCGCGACACCGCTTTCCGGCAAACCTTGTTTCCGGCGATAGGCAATCGAAGGAACCGAATAGAGGCTGGCCCAGCAGGAGCGCACATATTTCAACATGGCTTGGCCGCCCATGGTCCACAAATAGGTGTCTTGCAAGCCCGCGAAGCTGGCGTCCGCTGCATCTTCGGTTGTGGCGGAGGAGCGAACGGCCAGAGGACGATCGCGGTCCGCGCCGCAAAGTTCGGCATGCGCGGCAAGCAGTTCGGCCTTCAACTCGTCCGGCAGCGGCGCGCTTTCCACGCGCGAGCGCAAATGCCCGGAAAGGGCAGTGATCTTTTCGAGTTCATGGCTGCCGAGAGCCTCGACTTTTGAGCGGATCGCCTCTTCCTGTTCCAGCGCGCTCAGAAAGCGCTCGAACGCAGCGGTGCGCACGACGAAGCCCGGGGGTACCGGGATGCTCGCCCGCGTCAACTCGCCCAGTGAGCCGCCCTTGCCCCCGACGGTGGGGCGGTCGGAAAGACCGATGTCCGCGAACCAGCCGATGATTTCTGAGGATGGCACCTAAATTATCCTACCCGAGAAGAGTCACCACGCCGCGCCCTCCGTCGACGCGGATGCGCTGACCGTCCTTGATCTTCTGCGTCGCCGTGCCCGTGCCCACCACCGCCGGCAAACCGTATTCGCGTGCGACGATAGCTGCATGGCTCATCGAACCGCCTATATCCGAGACGGCTGCGGCGATCTTCTGGAAGACGGGAGCCCAGCTCGGATTCGTCACCTGACAAACCAGAATGTCGCCGTGGCGCAGGCGATCGATCTCATCCGCCGACTTGACTACGCGGGCAACCCCCTCGGCCACTCCATGGGACGCGGCAAAGCCTCGGATCTCGTTGGAATCCTTCTGTTCGCCTGCGCTCAGCCACGTATCGAGATTCTCGCGCGTAATGCCCCACAGCATCACGATGGCAGGATCGTCGATGATATCGGGCACGGGACCGAGAGCGGGGGGAGTTTCATGTTTCGCCCATTCGGCGATTGCCGCTCTGCGTTCTTTCACGATCGCAGGCCAGCGCGACGGGCCGCGCGGAACAGAACCATTGGACCACGAGGTCATGAGATCGACGATCGCGGCCTCGAGCTCGTAGTGGGTTAGCTGAAACACATCCTCTGCGTCGGGGAAGAAACCATGTTGCGAAAGCAAGGCGCCGAACTCTCTAATCTTGTTAAAGAACAGATTCGTGTACCAATGCTCGCAGTAGAACTTGTGGCCCTCGACGTACGGAAAGACGCGGTGTGCCAGTTCGATCATCTGGTCGTAGGCGGCGCGGTCCTCATCCGTCTCCAGGAGATCGCGATAGTCCGCGATCAGCTGTTTGCGCTCTTCCATGAGCTTGTCGGTGTGCCGTTCCAGCCGCTCGCCCCTTTTCGCATTGGCGATGTAACCCGGCAGAGCGGCAAAGGGCATCGATAGATCGTCATTCCATGAGCGGTGATAGTGGTAAAAGCCGTCGCCGACATTGATGTTGAACCAAGGGTTACGCGAAACAGCAAGCTCTTTCAGCCACGCCAAACCGGGCTCGCCAAGTTGTTCGAGCGATCGGATGACTTCGTTTGGCGAGCGGCCTTCCCGGAACTGACCATCGACGCCTAGCTCAATGGCGCACTTCGCCAGACGTCTAAGTTCGTCATCCGGACGGAAGATTTCGGCTTCGATGCCTGCCACCATCCTCGCGACCGTCTGATCGCTGATCTCAGGGAACGCTTTCTTGCAAAAGTCGAAGAAGGTCAAGTACGCGCCGTATCCGAGCAGGAGAAACTCGAAATGGTGGTGCCACATCCGGAAGTAACCTTCGAGAGTCCTCTGATACGTCTCCAGGATGTAGTGGTTCGAAGCGATGCCGCGACCTGCGTGGACGTGCTCGAGAGGTTCGAATTCCGGAATCTCAAGTTTGGGAAGGGCTTCGGCGTCCTGAATCAGCGCCGCCATCTTGTCTTTCCACTGAGCGAACAGCCGCTCCCAGTTCGCGTAGTAATAGAAGGCGCGACGTTGAAACTCCTGCGTGCGCCTCGCAATTTCAGCGGGATCGGTGACGGCATTGCCACCGATATAGACTCGGCCATTGATGATTCGGCAGTCGATTCCGAGCGTGGTTGGGAGGCAGTGTATTCGCGTATTGGACGAGCCCAAGGCGCAATAGGCGGCTTCA
Source organism: Candidatus Acidiferrum sp. (assembly GCA_035622585.1). Lineage (GTDB taxonomy): Bacteria > Acidobacteriota > Terriglobia > Acidiferrales > UBA7541 > Palsa-295. The sequence continues at coordinate 15,199 of DASPVC010000008.1, read as the reverse complement.
GCCGTCACCATGTCGAAGGCGCACATCGGCTCGGGAAAGTGCATGGAATTGTAGAACCAGAACCGCTCGTCGTCTTCTTTGCTGAACTGCATGTAGTAGGGATATGCAGCCTGTGCTGCCTCCGTACCAGCAACCACTTTCAGAGAACTCGGAAGTGGAAAGCCTTTGGTTGTGACTGGTGTATTCATTTCTACCCTCGCCATCGCTTCGGAAGCGGACCGCAAGAATGGCGCACTATGCACCGACGCTGATCCGCACTTGCGGACATACCGATTAGCCGCCCCAAGATGAATGGCACGCTACTCTATATTATAGATGCGCTTGGACGGAATCTCACGGACGGTAGCCATGGAAAGACACACCGGGCGCACCAACTCTATAAATCGACAGCGCAAACTGGACCGCCCACTTTCACGATCTCGCCTTCATGGGCGTAGATCTCGACCATCGTTCCGTCCGATGTGGCAGCGATTTCCTGATTTACCTTCTCGGTCTCGATCTCGTACAAAGGCTCCCCTGTTTTGAACGAGTCGCCGGGCTGCTTGTACCACTTGACGATGGTGGCCTCTTCCATATTCATGCCGACTCGAGCGAGCTTGAGGGCCACTCTCACTTGCCTTGGCCTAGCGAACCAGCGAGTGCGACAATTCGGCGGCGACGCGGGCGATATCGTCAGCGCCCGGCAGCACACGCATCTCGGCATTTGGTGCATATGGCATCGATACATCCGGAACCGTGACACGCTTGACGGGCGCTTTGAGCGATCGAAAAGCTTTGTCCGCGATGATCGCGGCGATGTGGCTCGCGGCGCTGCATCGGTCACGCGCTTCATCGACGACAATTGCCCGGCTAGTCTTGGCCACCGATTGAATGACGGTGTCTTCGTCGAGCGGCACCAGGGTCCGAGGGTCGATCACCTCGGCTTCGATTCCAGTTGAGTGGAGTTTCTCTGCGGCACTTAGCGCAGGCTTCAACATCGATCCGATTGCGACGATGGTAACGTCCGAACCCTGTCGCACGATCGCGGCCTTGCCGAACGGCACCGTGAAGTCTCCGTCTGGGACTTCGCCGGTATCGCCGCCTCGGCCGCTGGCCTCCAGAAAGAATGTTGGGTTGTTGCCACGAATGGCCTGTTTGAGCAAACCCTTGGCATCGGCTGGGGTGGCCGGCACAAGCACATTCAGGCCGCCGAGATTCATCAGGACAGGATGAGGCGTGTCCGAGTGCTGGGCGGCTGTGGAGCGCCCGCCGCCATAGCCCGCGATAACCGTGATGGGTAGCTCGATCTGTCCGCCGGTCATCAAGCGAAGCTTCGCCATCTGATTCGCAATCGCATCGAAACCGGTATAGATAAAGTTCGAGAACATCATGTGCAACACCACGCGATAGCCCGTAACCGCGGCTCCCACCGCCATGCCCGCCAGGGTGGCTTCGCAGATCGGAGTGTTGCGGATGCGGTTTCTTCCAAAGCGCTCGAGCAATCCCCGGGTATCGCCGAAGATCGCGAGCTCGACGTCCTCTCCGAACAGAATGACTTTCGGGTCCCGCTCCATTTCCTCGAGCAGGGCCTCGTTGATCGCCTGAATGTAGCGTTTCCGCGCCATGGTCAATCCTCAGGGCTTCTGCCCGGAAAACATTACGTTGAAGGTGAGTTCCGGGTCGGCTGGCTCGCCCGCTTCTGCAAATCGAACGGCGTCCTCTACGGTCCGCGCGATTTTCCCCGAAACATCGTCCAGACGGCTGGCCGTGGCGACGTTCGCAGATAGCAAATGTTCTCGGAGACGGACGATCGGGTCACGCTTGCGCCACTCGTCGATTTCCTGCTTTTCGCGATACTTGCCGCCCGAAAGAAACAGGTCTTCCGATTCGAGGTGGCCCTGAATTCGATACGTCCGCGCCTCGACAAACGCCGGACCTTTTCCGCTGCGCGCCCATTCGATGGCTTTCGCAGCCGCATTCGAGACTGCAAGAACATCATTTCCGTCGACGATTTCAGCGGGGATCTTAAAGGCCTTGGCGCGATCCGCGATTTCGCCGGACGTTACCGTCACGGTTGGCGTGAATTCACAAAAGTGGTTGTACTCGCACACGAAGACGAGGGGGAGTTGCCACAGCGAGCTCACATTGAGGCATTCCATGAACACGCCTTGGTTGGCGGCACCGTCGCCAAAGAACGCGACGGCGACGCGTCCATTGCCGCTGAGCTTGGCGGTCAGCGCGGCGCCCGTCGCGATCGCAAACCCGCCGCCGACGATTCCATTCGCTCCCAAGATTCCTTTCGAGAGGTCGGCGACGTGCATCGATCCGCCCATGCCCTTGCAGATGCCTGTCCGCTTGCCCCAGATCTCGGCCATCATGGCCTTCGGGTCGCCGCCTTTTGCGAGGAAGTGGCCGTGACCCCGGTGCGTGCTGGTAATCCAGTCGGTGTCGCGCAAGTTGGCGCAGACGCCGACAGCGACCGCCTCCTGACCAATGTAAAGATGTACGGCCCCGGGCAGCTTGCCAGCCGCTGCGTCGGCTCTCAGGCGCTCTTCCATGAGGCGTATAAGCGTCATCCTCTCAAACAGCGAGAGCAGTTGATCATTGGTCAGCTTCTGCGGCTCCGTCATGGTCGTCGATTTCTAAATGCCCCATTGCGGTCGTTCTCCGAAAATATCACATGCGGCGCAGGCTGTGGCCTGGCGTCCATCCTCAGGTCGCACTGGCACAGGTATACATTTCAACGCACGAACTGCGTTCCGCGCAATGTCGATCACTGGAGTCTACAGCAACATGCTGCGCGTGTTGCGGATCAGACCGGCTCAGTAGAAGGCTGTAACTCGGATACATGCCGGACGGCTGCCCGCGCGGATTCAATACCGTGAGCATGCGATTCTCGTCCATGTCGTTCTTCCGCTGAAAGATCAGTGCCAGATGGCTCTTCTCCGATTAGGCCGGCTGCGAGCGGGACATCTCGCCGGCACGCGCAACGGAAATCTTTGAAATCTTGCCGTCGCGCAGGACGTAGTGGACAAACACTCGTCCTCGAATGCATTCGCCCTTCTTGAGCGGTCCCACCACGAAATTCGGCGCGTCCTCGATCGCGGTGAACTGAGTCGTGACGTCTGCCGCGATGCCGTTCTCATCTGCGACGAACCGATGGATCGTGAGATTCTCGCGAACAGTCTTGAACATCTCCCGATAGAAATTCAGAATTCCGTCTTTCCCTCGCAGCGTAATCCCCGAGCCCAGCTCGCACGTCACGTCGTCGTTGTAATACTGGGGGAAGCGATCGAAGTCAGCGTTGCTGAAAGCTTTGGTGTACTCGTTGAATGCCTGACGCTGCTCGAGAGTTCCGCCGAGCCTCGGCGTCGGCTTCGAGACACCCTGTTCGACGGGCCAAGTGGAGGCTTTCAGATGGCAGACCTTGCCGTCTCTCAGGTAATAGACCACGAAGAATTTCACGGTGGTCATCTCGCCCTTCTTCAGCGGCTTGAACTGGAAATCGGGCTTGTCCACGAGCGCGTGAAAGTCGATATCGATCTCAGCCAGAATGTGGTCCTTGTTCTGCGCCACCACCTGCGGCCGCAGGATCTCGCGAATGCCGTCGTGCGCCCAGTGCAGGAACTTCAGCAATTCAGCGGCTCCGTGAAAAGCCCGAGCGCCGCCCGAGAACACCGTGTCCTCGGTGAAATAGGTCTTCACCAACGCCTCGTCGTTCCCGGAGTTGAATAGCTCGACGTAGTTTTGATAGTTCATCTATGCCCTCGCCGGCGCGGCCGATTGGGACCGCGCGATGTGCTTGCCGCTGGCCCAGCTTCCGTGGTACCCGGGGCGCAATCTGAGCGGAAGCTTCATCGTTGCCAAGGGTCCGTCCTCGATCCGCAGTGCTTCGTAGAGATACACATCGGTCCGCATTTCGTCGCGGTGCGTTGCGACTTGAATGATGTATCCGTCGCCTTCGCCGGACGATCCGGGCTTGGGAATGAAGCAGGGTTCCTGCAAGCTCGTCTTCTCTCCCGCCTCCCAGCTCGACGTCTTTCCCGTAGCGTGATCCACGTGCCCCAGGCTCGAACGTACACCCCAAAATCCCAAGAGCCATCCGTGGCGATACGGAGCCGCAATGTAGCGATCGTCCATACGCGGAAACTCGCCTACGAATTGCGTCAACTGCTCCGCGGACTTGAACGTATCAGATTTCGAACCCAGGTCGACGGTCCAGCGCGTCACCCGCGACGCAGCCTTCGACGGATGCCAGGGCGTCCCCGCAATATCGGGAAAAAAGGGGAACATCGTACTTTCGGCCACCGGCATGTCGATGTGCACCTTCGCGCCGTCGTCAAACGCATTCATCACATGCGACGCGAATTGATTGGGAGCGTGGAACCAGCGGAGGTCCTTGGATTCGCCGTCACGCGGAAGCACGCCGAGATAGATGTCCTTGGTCGCGTCCCATCCATAGTGGGGCAGGCCGGTTTGGAGCCGTTCGATACTGCCGACGACCGGGATGACGGGAAACACCACATAGTCCCGCGTCACGCCGAAATCATGCAGCATGCAGTAGTAGGGCAGCTCGAACCACACCTCGCGCGTGATTTTGCCCGCGGGACTGATCTCGTAGTAGACGGCGTCGCGCGTCATCAGACCTTTGGCGCCGAACGCAAACGCAAGCATCTCACCCGTCTCCGGATCGATCTTCGGATGCGCCGTGAACGTTTGACTCGTTAGCTTTCCTTCAAAATCCCAGTTGCCTTTCGTCTCCAGGCTCAGCGGATCCATCGCGACCGGCGGGCTATCCTCTTTCATGGCGAAGAGGACGCCGTTATGAACGAGCACGTTCGTATTCGCGAGGCCTCGATTCTTGCCCTGGACGCAGGGCTCGTCGGAAAACGGATTCCTGTACCGGCCAAATAGCGCCCGCCCCGCTTCACGCTCGAGCTTGAACCGATCGGTGCGAACGTACCGGTGCTTCAGATCGACGCGCCCATTTTGAAAGCGGAACATCGAAACAGTGCCATCGGCATTGAAGGGAACGTCGTTTTCAAATCGAGGCGGAAACTGGAAATCGGGTGCAACTCGGTAGAATGCGCCGTCGAGATCGGCCGGAATGTCGCCCTCGACTTCCAGATCGTAAATGTCCACTTCGATCCGGCTGGGCGCATTGATGCCTTCGAACATCGGCAGCTTCGGAAATTTCGCCATGGTCTAGTCCTCGTTCGCGGCCCGGCGATTGCAAACGGACGCCTCCGCCGAGCGCCACCCTTCTGAGGCAATTTGCCATGTATACCCGCTGCGCCGGATAGTTGTCAAGACATCATTGTGCGGACCAGCAGCTCTTGGTATGATGCGCCGCGACGAAATCCATGTAAACCACAATGAGACCCGTGAAGTTGTGGTTCCGAACCGCACGCGTGGCGCGATGGATGTGGCGTATTTCATCGCGTCGTTTGATTGGAATCCTCTATACTGCTCTGAAGTATCATGCGCGTCATCTTGAGGAGACTGAATGACGACAAGTCCTGAGGGTCTGCAAGCGTCCGGGAATCGCACCGCTCTGCAAAATCGAGTGCGCGGAGTTGATTCCGGGATGACGAGACGCCGCCGTGAGCACGCGCCTCATATCGACGCTCTTATCCGTTTGATTTCCGTGAGGCTGGTGCGGCTGGCTGAACTGATCCTGCGCATAGGGACTCTCGCGTTCAAGGATCGCTTTGGCGTGAAGCCCACGGACTTGCGGATTCTGGTCATGCTGGGCGCCTACCAGCCGATCTCCGTGAACGAAGTGAGCCGCAGAACGCACATCGACAAGGCTTGGATCAGCCGATCGCTGCGGGGCCTGCTCCGCCGGAAGCTTGTGACCAAGACTCGACATCCCACCGACAGCCGGGCTTCGCTGCTTTCGCTGACAAGTGCGGGCGAGGCTCTCCTCCGCGAAATCGCGCCCGTTGCGATGGCGTATCAAAAGGAACTGTTGCGGGGACTGCCGGGTCGGGACGTCGAACGTGTTCTTGAAATCCTATCGGAGCGGGCCGAAGAAATGCTCCGACAGGCTACGGAGAAAACGGCGCCAGAATTTCGCCTCCGGGCGCGTCCGTCCACCGTGAAATCGCGCACAAGGCGAGGGGGTCGCAGCTCGCATTCATGAAGGCGGGCTCCCCGGAACTGGAAGGCGAGTCAAGCGATAGAATCGCCGCTAACGCGCCTCCTGCTATCTCCAGGCATCGATTGACGCGCTCTTTTCCGGCATAAAGTCCGTCGCAAACCAAACGCTCGCCGTCTTCCCGCCAACGACCACTGCGTGGATGTTTCTCGCGCTCGTAAACGGCTTGATAAGCGTATCGCCCGGGACCTTTTTCCACGTCGCATAGGGCTCGAGCCCCTGTGAACCAAGAGGACCCAGCATGCTCGAGACGATCGAATTCCCCCAATACGATTGGGCGGTCTTCTGGACATTCTGAGAGAGCCACTCGGCGAGCTTCTCCTTCGTCGCGAAGCCCTGCACGTTGCTGAGCAGCTCCGCGACCGACGGATCCATGATGAGTGTTGCGCTCATTCCGGAAAGCGTAGACATATAGTCGCGCATCAGCATTTGCGGTGCGTAGTGCTGTTCAACCCAGCCGGTGCTGTTAATGAAATTCCAGCCGGTGAAGATCGTCACGACACTGTCGGTAGGCTTGTGGCCCGTTTGGACGTGAAGCGGCTGCCATCCTTCCGGCAAGGCCTCCTCATTCTCGGCGAAACACAGATTGTCGTACCGCAGAGGGTTGCTGAGGGAAGCGAAACCGGTGACGCCCTCGTCGTAACCCTGGATGATTTTATGTATCAGCGTCATGGATCGCCCGACGACGGAGTTCGCATCGTTGTTCGGACCCAATGCGCCCAGACCGGAATTCATGTCGATTTCTTTGCGTATCGGACCGTTCACCACGATCATCTGCGCGATCGAGGTTGTGGAATCCTGATACGGCACGAGACTGGACAGCGCAAGAATGACAGGGAAGTACTCAGGCTTGGCGCCTGCCATCACCGCCAGCACAGCAACTTTTTCCACTGTGAAGGGACGGCGCGTCCCGAATGTTCCGGCAGCGGATTTGATGATCTCGTCCGGCTTGTGGCTGGTGCCTTTCAGCATGGCAGCCACTCTTTCTTCCGTCGAGATGATGACCGGATTGTAGTCGGTCCAGTTTCGATCTTTGAACAGGCGCTGCAGATTGTCTTCCGTATCCGCCGGAAGCAGTCTGGGTTCGGGCACGGACTCCGCAGGAATCCCGGACATTCTTTCTTCGTCCGTGAGAGGCTTCGTGAGACCCTCCACGATTGCCTGCATCATCGGCTTGCCGCTGACGGTATCTTTTCCCTCGATGTAGCTCTTGAGCACGGACCGCGGCTGCCCGGAGAACGGGAACGGCACGCCGACGTAGCGAATTGGCATACCGGTGTTGTATTTGAAGTTTGCGCCGATTCCGAACGATACGACGTTGGAACCGGCAGCGGCCACAACGGGGATGTGATACTTCTGCTCGATCTCTCCAGCTTCGGAGCTCACGGCTCCGACGCAGCCGTGTCAACCCGCGACGCCGAGGACAACGCCGTCTCCTTTGGCGTCCGCGATCTCCTTCCACAGTGCCGGATCATCGGTGACGAAGTTCCCCTTCTTGATCTTGATGATCGTCTTGACGCCGGGCATGTGCTCGGCGAACCAAGCTTGCATTTCTTCCAGGATGCTGCCGTTCTGGCCCATGCCTCCCCAATCCGTATCGACGAGGTAGATCGTCTTGCCGTCCAGCCTGTCGAGGCGAGGGGCGAGAGGTATTCGCGTCGCCAATATCGCCGTGATGCCAGGATTCACAGCGGTGATCATCCTGCCCGAAACGACGGAAGATCCAGCCTCCTTAAAACTCGCCGGAGCCGTTCGCGCGTAGGATGGTGCGCCCGCAACGAGCGCCGGGCTGGCGCCCAGCAACGCCAACATCTTTCGTCGATCCATGGCTATTGACCTCCTCGAATCGATCGTCTCGACTTCATTCGTCAAAACAGTCTCTGGCCGGTTTCAACCGCAGCGGCTCGTACCGGCTGCGGGGCTAATCCGGGTCCGGAAGCCCGCAAGTCCCGTCGGTACAGCCATCCGCCACTGGCCTCGCGCGCCACTTGTCTACCGGAGCGCTCGCAGCGTGCGAGAAATCCGAAACCTTCCACATGGGGCTTGTCTCGCCGCCCACGACGAGGACGTTGATGTTCTCGGGTTTGTCGTACGGAGCAATCAGGGTCTCAGGCGGTAGCTTCTTCCAGGACGCATAGGGTTCTACGCCCTGCTCTGCGACCGGAGCCATCAGCATGTGGATCAAATCTGTGCCCCAAAACTGCCCCGCCGGCACTTTGAAGTTTTGCGAAATCCAGCAACAGAAGTCGAGCTTCGTTTGGAAGCCGTCATTCTCTTTGAGATGCCGCGCCACCAGCGGATCCAATATTAGTGTTGCCGATGAAAATAGCCCCGGCATTGCCCCCAGCAATACGCACGTGTCTTCGCCCACCGATCTCGTGGAGGAGCCGGCGACATTGTTCACGAAGCTCCAGCCACGGAAGATGCTGATAACGCTCTCATCCGCGCGGAAACCTTTCTGCACGTGGAACGGCTCCCAGACGCTTCTTTCCTCGTTTTCGGCGATGCACATGTTGCCGTAGCCGATCGGATTGCCTTGCGAGCTCCAGAACTGCTTCTTCAACCGGAAGTAGCCCCACTGGATTGTCAGCAGTGTCCACGCACGGCCGATCACAGAATTGGCGAGAGTCCGAGGGCTGAACGCTCCAATACCGGAATTCATTCCGATTTCGTTGCGGATGGGGCCATTCACGAGGAGCATGCAGGCGAACGGCGTTGTCGAGCCCGGAATCGAAGGATGCCCAGTCGAAGCAACGGCGAGAATTACGGGCAGGTGTTCGGGCCGCGCACCCGCCATCACCGCTACGATCGCCACCATCTCCACAGTGAATTGCAGATATTCCTGCGTGTCGTGGAGATAGATTTCCGCGACCACTTCATCCGGCGCGTGGCTCGTGCCCGTCAACATTTCAGCGACGCGCTCTTCCGTCGGCAGGATGATGGGTAACCCATCGGTCCAGCCGCGCTCGTAAAACAAGCGCTGGAAGTTGTCATCCGTGTCCGGTTCCAGCACGGTCTGCCGGACGCCGTTGCGCGAGACCGGCGCGAAGTCGCCGGTGAATTCGTCCTCGCCGACTGGCTTCGTCAGTGCGTCGATGATTTCCTCCACGACGACTCGTTGCGTTGCTGGGTCTTTGCCCTCGATGTAATTCCGCAGGACACCGGGCGGCATGCCCACAACCGGATGCGGCGTGTAAATCACGCGTAGCGGAACCCCGTGAAACTTCAGATCGTCGGCCATGAAACCAGCGAATTCGTACGTCGACACCGGCGCGGTTGGGATTCCGTATTCCTGTTCGAGTGTGCGGGAGCAAGTGGCGACCGCCACTGCGCAACCCGGTCAACCCGCCACGCCTAAGATCGCGGCCTGGCCTTTTTCCTTGATTTCGTTCCAGACGTTCTTCGTGTTGTCGAGAAAGATGTTGCCCGTCTTCCGGCGGCGCACCGTCTTAACCGAGGGCACGTGTTCGGCAAACCACGCCTGCACCTGATCCAGAAACTTGCCGCTCCCCCCGAATCCGGTATCGACGAGGTAGATGGTCTTCCCATTGAGATTCTCCAGGCGTGGCGCCAGCGAACGCAATGAGTGGGTCTTCCTCGGTGCGTCTCCATCAGCGGCTCTGACAGTCCGGTATGCCTCCGGATTCAACACCGCCGAACGCAATAACGTGGCCATCGACGGACTCCTGTCAGACTCGGCAAGCGCTCGCTTCGGGACGCGCTAGAGCGCACCAACCCACCGTAGGGTTGATGGCAACAGTACAACAAACTGCGATGTGGTTGTCAAGACAACATCAGTATTCCCGGCTCGCGGCGATGACATCGCGCATCGCCGTCAGCGCCACTTATCAACCGACACGCTCTTCACGTAGCGCATCCCGCCGTAGTCCCAATAGAGATTGTTGGACGACCCGGTGACAAGAATGTTGATCGCCGATTTGTTGTAGAAATGCGGCGCTGCTTCGTCCGGGCTCTTATAGAGCCAGTCGGTTAGTTTATCGACCGTGTCGTAGCCCTCATCCTTCATGTAATTCGCCACAACGGGACTAAGGACGGCGACACCCCCGAAAAGCTGATCCTGGTCGTTCAGAATATTCTTCAGCTCTTGCGCAAAGTTCATGTCCTTGGACCAGACGGCGTATTTCGAGTTTTTCGCCGAAATTACGCCCCATCCCACGAATATGCTGACGACGCTTTCATCCGGCTTGAATCCGTGCCGGACGCTGAAGGGCTGCCAGGGCGATTCTTTTTCGTTCTCGGCAATCACAATGTTGGCGTAATTCGCAGGGTTTCCGATGACGCCCATGTACGTCTCTCCGACCTTACCGCAGTTCCCGGCATTGATCGAAAGCAACGTATACGCCCGACCGATGGTGGCATTGGCACGGCTGAACGGCCCCAGCGCGCCGATTCCATAGTTCAGGCCGATCTCGTCCCGGATCGGGCCATTGATTACGACAGCCGAAGCAAACGAGTTGTCAGAGCTGGAAATGGACTCTGTATCCGCAGCTGCGACCGCGAGAATCACAGGAAAGTACTTGGGATCCGCGCCGGCCATCACCGCGTTCACGGCGACTTGCTTTACCGTGTAGGACCAATACTCGAAAACGCCCGGCGTCGGCGAGATCTTGCCAACGATCTCGTCCGGCTTGTGGCTCGTGGCCTTCAGCATCGCGTTCACTTTTTCTTGTGTTGGAAGCACGATGGGGAGGTAATCGGTCATGCCCTTTTCGCGGAAGAGTTTCTGCAGATTCTCGGCAGTATCCGGGCCGTAGTGGTCGGGACCGGCCGTCTGCGGGATGGTCTTCGTGGCTTTGTCTTCTTCGCTCAATGGCCTCGTCAGATTGTCGACAATCTCCTGCATCACAGGCTTGCCGCTGACCGGATCTTTGCCGTCGATTACGTCCTTACGCAGCTGTTCCGCCGTCTTGCCCCAGACGGGCGACTTCACGAAGGTGAATCGGAGATGAGGCATCCCCTTCTTGGCGGCATTCTCGTCGACCAACTGCTTGAATGGTTCGGTAATGATGGGAACCGCGGGCTTGCCGAATTTCGATTCGAACGTGATGCAGTGGCCAACGACCGCTGGCGCGCAGTAGCTTCAATGCCCCATGCCCATGATGACCGCGTCGGCCTTTTCCTTGATTTCCGCGAAAAGACGAGGATCCTCGTACTCGAATGGACCGGCCTTGGTGCGGAAAACGACCTTCACGCTGGGCATGTTCTGCTTGAACCACACGGCCATTTCGTTGAGCAGGACTTCACCGCCCGGGAAGCCGTCATCGACAATGTAAATCGTCTTGCCGTCGAGACCATTCGGCCTCGGCGCCATGCCCAGCAATTGGATGGCCGGCGGAGTGCCCAATGGACTCAGCACCGTCAGCCTCGGCTCAACGCTGACCGGGCGATCGGATGCCTTCTTGTCTCCGGCCAGCGCCTGATTTCGGGGCCAGAGAGTAAAGCAGAGCACTGCGGCCAGGAAGGCGGCGAATCGTAGCTTCATGGGTTTGTCCTCCCAATTCGAGATCGCAATTGCAGGACCGGAAACCGCTCGGGGCGTGCATGGCGGGAGAAATGTTCGAGTGCGGCGCATACTTTGATCCTTCGGACTCATGGTTCTCGCAAATGGGCCTCCACCCGAGGCCCCGCCCATACCCCTTTGCCCGAAGCCTAGCCCTCCGTCCTGCGGGTGTCAATGAGAAATGTTGTCTGGACAACTACTCTGGCTTTCGGGTCGGAAAGAGATTCACGAAGGCAAGACGCAGCTCACGAAGAGAAAGTGCGGCAGTCAAATCGTCAAGATGACGTAGTCGTCCTCCAGTGTGACCTCATACGTTTCAGCCACATAGGGGCCTTTCACGAGCCGCGCTCCCGCTTCCACGCTGACCGGGTAGGCCTTGACGCGCAATCGGGACGGCTCACACCAGGATTGTCCCGTCCGAATGTCGAATTCCCATCCATGCCAGGGACAGCGCAGCATTTCGCCTTGCCGCGTGAGGCTGTACTCGCCAGGCTCGTTTGAATCGGCGAATCCAACCAGCATCCCGGTGCACAACGACGCTCCCTGATGTGGACAGCGATTCAACAGCGCGAAGTATTCGCCAGCTAGATGGAAGATACCGACGGTTCGTCCGGCAACCGTGACAAGTTTCCGCCCGCCCACCGGGATTTCGCCGGCTCGGGCGACGACGTGACGGCTCATGCTTCGTTCAATCTAAACAAAGCGACCGCGTTCTCTCGGAATATGGCCGCCCGGTCCTGCGGTGCGATGGTCGTCTTGAACGCATTGCGCGGATCGTCGAAATCCCAGTGAGGATAGTCGGTTGAGAACATCAATCGGCCGGCGCCGATCCATCGGATGGTATCGAGAAGATGTTCGGGCGACTCAGGCTCTTCCATCGGTTGGGTGGTGAACCAGAAGTTCCTTGGAAAATATTCCGACGGCGCGTGCTTCACGTGAGGCACTTCGTCTCGCATCCGGTGCCACAGCCTGTCGAGCCGCCAGGCGAGAGCCGGGACCCAGGCGAAGCCGCCCTCCACCAACACGACCTTCAACTTCGGGAAGCGTTCGAGCACGCCTTCCATAATCAAGCTGGTGATGATCGTTTGCGGCGGATGCGCGAACGCAACATGTTCTTCGATGTAGTAAGAAACCCAACCCGTCGGCGTATTGCAGTGAAACCCTGAGGCCGGTGGATGCATGCAAATCGGCAAGTCGTAGTGCTCGGCCGCTTCGAAAATCGGCCAGTAACGCTTTCGGCCGAATGGCTCCACCGTCCGGGTCGGCACGGCGATATGCACGAAATCCTTTTCCGGCGCGCAGTGCTCGATCATCGCGACGGACGCGGCGGCATCCTCCTGGGGCACGCAGATCGCAGCCTTGAGCCTGCGGTCCTTCCGCGTCCATTTTTCGAGTTGCCATTCGTTTGTGGCTTCGCACAGAGCGGCGCCCAGCTCGAGATTCGTAGTGGTCGATCCGATTGTCAGCGGCTGCAGGATTCCAAACTCAATGCCGCAAGCATCGAGCAACTGCTCCTGCATGAACTTCAAGTCGGAACCGGGAAATCCGCCGCCGGGCGGCCATGCGTCCATACGCATTCCGTGTCCGGGCGCCATGCGCGGGTAGGGCACGATGCCCGATGTCGGCTGACCCGCGATGCGCGCTCCGTATGTAGCCATGTAGCTGTGCCAGCGCTTCGGCAGGAACCTCAACATTTCGTCCGGGGCGGGCGGCGCCGGATGAATATCGCAATCGACAACGCCGACGCGGACGGGATCACTCTTGTCTGTGTGCAGCCTGGGATCAGCAACCTCTTGAGTGCTCATTGAATCGCCTCCGCCAAGCGAGGATATGTCGCAAGCGGATTTTCCACTTGGATCTTCTTGAGAAGAGTCGCGGGCAAGCTGGGCAAGACCGCGTCCCCGTCAAAATGCCAGTGCGGATAGTCAGTAGAAAACAGCAACACATCTTCCGAACCAATATGCTCGATGAGCCGCAGAAGATCGGACGAATTCGGCGGGGCGTCCAGAGGCTGAATGGTGAGCCGCACATGGTCTCGAATGATGCTGGCGGGAGTCTCTTTGACCCAGGGAACCTCGACCCGCACTCCGCGCCAGTCCTTTCCGAATCTCCAGAGCATGGCCGGCAACCACGCCACCCCTGATTCGATCAAGACGACGCGCAATTCGGGAAACTTGGTGAAGACGCCTTCCGAAACCAGGCTCCCAAGCTGCACGGCAAAAGCCTGCGACTCTGCTGCGAAATCCTCGATGAAATACGAGGGGTGGCCCGACTGCGTGGGGGCGTGACGAAACATGCCTCCCGCGTGAATGCCAATCGGAAGCCCATGCCGCACCGCGGCGGAATAGATCGGCCAGTAGAATTTTCGTCCCAGCGGGAAATCACATCGCGCGAGAAACAAGACCTGCACAAATCTTTTGTCGTCTGCCAGACGCTCGATTTCCGCTGCGGCTAAGTCAGGACTCTGTGCGGGCAGAACGATCGATGCCCGAAGCCTGGCATCGCGATCCAACCACTCCGCGCGCAGCCAGTCATTGATCGCGCGACAGAAGGCAGCGGCCATGTTCTCGTCGAAGACTGCCTGCGCCCCGTAGAGACAGTTGCAGATGGCATAGCGCAGGTCGAAATGATCCAACGCCTGTTCGACGAGCATCTGGAAATCTGTGCCTGGATTCCCGGCCTTCGGCCGCCAATCGGGCCGCCCTGAAAGCGGAATTGCTGCCGGATAGCTCATGAGGTCCAGACGGTCCAGTTCCCGCAAGACCCGCATCTCTCGCCAATAGTCGTCGAGATAAGGCACCAAATCTTTGGTGGTGCGGACAGCGGGGTGAATATCGCAGTCGATGGCGCCCGAGGTTGCGACGTTCATGCGCGCTCCCGGCAAGAGCTAGCGGCCGTGCCAATCTGGACAGAATCCAAGTCGCCGCAAGCGAGGAAAGTCTATCCATTCCGTCTGTTGTTGTCAAAACAGCGATTAGACGCCACGAGGAAGTATCGGACGCACTCACGAAACTGAAGTAGCGCAGGCGATATGGCGCGTTCCGAGGTAGCGCCATTCTTTCGGCCAAGTAAGACCGACTCGGTGCCGCGACATCTTCGGCGTTGAGCCACAAATTAGACGATTCCATCGGACTATGGACCCGCGGAGAAAACGTGAAACGGAGTGGCGGAGGGGGTGGGATTCGAACCCACGAGACCCTTGCGGGCCTAACGGTTTTCAAGACCGCCGGTTTCAACCGCTCACCCACCCCTCCGAAAATAAGTGGTTGAGTTATTGTAACTTGCGGGGCGATTTAGTGACAGTACTGCACTACTTTTGTGCAACCTCTTCGGGACTGTCACCAAATTGTCACCAAAACCGTCGAGTTTTTCGACCGCAGCCCGCTTACTATCGAAATTTGAGCTGACCGGGGATTTTTGTACCAGGTGAAGTGAGAGAGAATTCACCTGGAGGGAAGACTGGTCATGCCCATGGTCCGCTACAAGCCGGAGCAGATCGTGACACTGCTGCGGCAAATCGAAGTCGCCATCGCCAACGG
>DASPVC010000007.1:0-63582 GCA_035622585.1 Candidatus Acidiferrum sp. | reverse complement strand
AACGTGGGGACGATCGGGCACATCGACCACGGGAAGACGACGCTGACGGCGGCGATCACCAAAGTGCTCAGCAAGAACAACCCGAAGGTGTCGTTCCGGGCGTTCGACACGATCGACAACGCGCCGGAAGAGCGGGAGCGCGGAATCACGATCGCGGTGTCGCACGTGGAGTACGAGACGGCGAACCGTCACTACGCGCACATCGACTGCCCGGGCCACGCCGACTACGTGAAGAACATGATC
Source organism: Candidatus Acidiferrum sp. (assembly GCA_035622585.1). GTDB lineage: Bacteria > Acidobacteriota > Terriglobia > Acidiferrales > UBA7541 > Palsa-295. The sequence goes on along the minus strand of DASPVC010000007.1, from coordinate 63,339 downwards.
ACGGGCGCGGCGCAGATGGACGGGGCGATCCTGGTGGTGGCTGCGACGGATGGTCCGATGCCGCAGACGCGGGAGCACATTCTGCTGGCGCGTCAGGTGGGCGTGCCGTACATCGTGGTGTTTCTGAACAAGTGCGATGTGGTGGAGGACCCGGAGCTGCTGGAGCTGGTCGAGCTGGAAGTGCGCGAGCTGCTGAAGACGTATCAGTTTCCGGGGGACACGGTGCCGGTGATTCGGGGCTCGGCCTTGAAGGCGCTGGAAGGGGACGCGAAGTGGGAGAAGACGATATTGGAATTGATGGAGGCGGTGGACAAGAACATACCGCTGCCGCAGCGGGACGTGGACAAGCCGTTTGCGATGCCGATTGAGGACATTTTCTCGATCTCCGGGCGCGGGACGGTCGTCACTGGAAGAATCGAGCGCGGGAAGGTGAAGGTGGGCGAAGAAGTGGAGATTGTGGGCTTCCGCCCGACGATGAAGAAGACGGTGACGGGCGTGGAGATGTTCCGCAAGCTGCTGGATGAAGGGATCGCGGGAGACAACGTGGGATTGCTGCTGCGCGGGACGGAGAAGGACGAAGTGGAGCGGGGGCAGGTGCTGTGCAAGCCGGGATCGATCACGCCGCACACGAAATTCAAGGCGGAGGCGTACGTGCTGACGAAGGAAGAGGGCGGGAGGCACACTCCGTTTTTCACGGGGTACCGTCCGCAGTTCTACTTTCGGACGACGGATGTGACGGGGGATGTGAAGCTGCCGCAAGGAGTGGAGATGGTGATGCCGGGGGACAACGTGTCGATGGAGATCAGCCTGATCACTCCGGTGGCATTGGAGAAGGGCTTGCGGTTCGCGATCCGCGAAGGCGGACACACGGTCGGCGCCGGCGCCGTCGCGGAAATCATCGAGTAAACGGCCATGCGCGAAATCATCACATTGCAGTGCAACGAGTGCAAGAACCGGAACTACACGACGACCAAGAACAAGAAGAAGCATTCCGAGCGGCTTGAGACGCAGAAGTTCTGCAACACGTGCCGGAAGCACACGGCGCACAAGGAAGTGAAATAGTTCTTCCGGACGGCTTGGTCTGCAATGGCCGTCGAGACATGGTCTTGTTACATGGTTCTTTGCCGGGATGGTTCGCTGTACGTGGGAATTGCGACCGATCCTGAAGAGCGAGTGAAACGACACAATTGGGGCGTAGGCCCTGTGTTCACGGCGAGACGAAGACCAGTCAAGTTGGTTTGGAGTGAGTGCTGCGGTTCTTCGGAGGCCGCGCGCAAGCGAGAAAGAGAAATCAAGGGCTGGAGCCGGAACAAGAAATTGGCCCTAGCTGCGTCAGCTGCAAAGATCGGGACGGGAGCGCGGTAGACCGTCGGCTTGCCCTGAGACCGCGAAGCGGTCGAAGGGTCGACAAGGCAGAGAGACTGAAGGAACGAAGAACAGACGCGAAGGGCGAACCCTTTGAACCTGAGAGACGGAGCCCAGGGTGAACCCTTCGAACCGCCAGTAGAGATGAGGTTCCAGGGTGAACCCTTCGAACCCTCCACTGGAGGGTTCTCAGGGTAAAGGGGAGTAGGTTCAACGGTAGACCATCGGTCTCCAAAACCGAGAGTGGGGGTTCGAATCCCTCCTCCCCTGCCAGTTTTGGAGAGGCAGGCGCGAGACGCTGCGCCGCCGGAACAGAGGAACGGTAGCGATCCATGGCAGAAGCGCTGAAGTTGAAAGACGAGGGCATTCGCAGCGGAGGCGGAAACGGGGCGGGCAACAAGATCGCCTCGGCGCTCGGAGGGTTCGGAGAATATCCGAAGCGCATCCGAAGTTTTCTGCACGACGTGCGCGTAGAGATGAAGCAGGTGAACTGGCCTTCGCGCCAGGACGTGTGGTCCACGACCGTCGTGGTGACGATCACGGTGGCTTTTTTCGGCGTCTATTTCGCGATTACGGACGGGATTCTGGTGCGGCTGTACGGTTTGCTGAACAACTATTTTCACACTCATTGAGATGACCGACGTCATGGCAAAGCAGTGGTACATCGTGCACACGTACTCCGGCTTCGAGAAGAAGGTGAAGGAAAGCCTCGAGGGCCGCGTGCAGGCGTTTGGCCTGCAGGACAAGATCGGCCAGGTGATTATTCCGACCGAGTCGGTGGTCGAGGTGCGCGGCGGCAAGAAAGTGATCTCGCCGCGGATGTGCTATCCGGGCTACGTGCTGGTCGAGATGGATATGGACGACTACACGTGGCACGTGGTGCGCTCGACGCCGAAAGTGACCGGCTTCGTGGGATCGGGGCAGTATCCTTCGCCGCTCAGCGAAGAGGAAGTGCAGAACATCCTGCACCGGGCCACGACCACCGCGGAGAAGCCCAAGCCGAAATTGTCGTTTGAGCGCGGCGAGAAGGTGCGGATCGGCGAAGGGCCGTTCGCGAACTTCACGGGCGTGGTCGAGGAAGTAAATTCCGACCGCAGCACGCTGAAAGTTTCGGTGACGATCTTCGGTCGTTCGACGCCGGTCGAGCTGGATTTCGCGCAAGTCGAGAAGGTCGCGTAGCTGGATTAGGAATCGGGGAACGTAGAGATGGCAAAGAAAGTCAACGCAGTCGTGAAGTTGCAGTTGCCGGCCGCGAAGGCCACACCGGCGCCGCCCGTTGGCACGGCTCTGGGCCCGCATGGGCTGAACATCATGGACTTCTGCAAGCAGTTCAATGCGAAGACGGCGAAAGAGCCGGACGGGATGATTTTCCCGGTGCTGGTGACGGTGTACAGCGATCGCACGTTTTCGTTCATTCTGAAGACGCCGCCGGCGTCGGAACTGCTGAAGCGCGCCGCGGGAATCGTCAAGGGTTCGCCCGAGCCGAACCGCAACAAAGTCGCCAAGGTGACGCGCAAGCAGGTCGAGGAAATAGCCAAGACGAAGCTGCCGGATCTGAACACAGCGAACCTCGAGGCCGCGATGCGTTCGGTGATGGGCACCGCCCGCAACATGGGCATTGAAGTCACGGATTAAGGGGACACAGCGATGGGCCGCAGCGCAAGAGTAGGCGGAAAGAATATCGATCGCGCCCGAAAGCTTGTAGAGGCGCGACCGTATGGCCTTGAGGAAGCCGCGGAGCTTCTTCGCAAGGCGCATTACGTGAAGTTCGACGAAACAGTCGAGGTCGTGCTGAATCTGGGTGTCGACCCGAAGCAGTCGGACCAGATGGTGCGCGGCACGGTGGTGCTGCCGCACGGGCTCGGCAAGTCGAAGCGCGTGCTGGTCATCGCGAGCGGCGAGAAGGTTCGCGAAGCGCAGGAAGCGGGCGCGGATTTCGTGGGCGGCGAGGACATGGTCCAGAAGATCACAGAGGGCTGGACGGATTACGAGGCGGTGATTGCAACACCTGACATGATGAAGTCGGCCGGACGTCTGGGCAAGGTGCTCGGACCGCGCGGCCTGATGCCTAATCCGAAGACGGGCACGGTCACGTTTGAAGTGGCGAAGGCCGTGAAGGAGATCAAGGCCGGTAAAGTGGAATTCCGGCTGGACAAGACCGGGTTGATCCACTCGCCGGTCGGAAAGATCAGCTTCCCGGCGAAAAATCTGGCGCAAAACGCGCAGGCCCTGCTCGAGGCCGTGGTAAAGGCCAAGCCGGCGGCCGCCAAGGGCAAATACATCAAGAAGATCACGCTCACTTCGACGATGGGGCCGGGGATTCCGATCAATCTGGCTGAGGCGGAGACGGCTTCAGCGGTGGCAGCGTAGTGGATCGATTTGAATTTGAAGAGGGAGAGTTCGGCATGAAGAAGAAGGCCGAAAAGAAAGCACAAGCCGATGAGCTTCGTTCGCAGCTGGCGACCGTCTCGACGGTGATTCTTTCGACGTTTCAGGGAATCACGGTCGAGGACGACACGAAGCTACGGCGCGCCGTGGAAGCAGCGGGCGGCCACTACGAAGTGGTGAAGAATACGGTCGCCGAGCGAGCGGCGGCGGGCACTCCGACTGAGGGTCTGCTCAAGAATCTGAAGGGCACGAATTCGATCGCGTACACGAAGACCGATCCGGTCTCGCTCGCGAAGGTCTTGACGAAGATCGCGAAAGACGTTCCGGCGTTTCAGTTCCGGGCCGGCTGGGTGGAAGGCCGCGTTATTTCGATTCAGGAGATCGGCCAGCTCGCGCAGCTTCCGAGCAAGGAAGAGCTGGTCAGCAAGATCATGTTCATGCTCAATGCTCCGGCGCAACGTGTGGCGACGGCACTGGCGGCGCTGCCGCGGAACATCGCGGTGGTAACGAGCGAGGCGGTGAAGGCGAACAAGTTCGCAGGGGCGGCGGCTCCGGCAGCGCCAGAGCCAGCCCCGGAAGCGGCACAGTAAGGCAGAATTCTTCGCAATAGGATTTCTCATCTTAGAGGGAGGACAGGAACAGCAATGGCTAGCAAAGTGGAGACGATTCTCGAGGAAATCAAGGGCCTGACGCTGCTAGAGGCTTCCGAACTAGTGAAGAAGATGGAAGAGGCCTTCGGCGTGTCGGCGGCTGCAGCGGCGCCAGTGGTGGTGGCGGGCGGCGCGGCGGGCGCGGGTGCGGCAGGCGCTCCGGTGGAGGAGAAGACGGAATTTGCCGTCGTCCTCACCGAAGTTGGCGCAAACAAGATCAACGTGATCAAGGCGGTTCGCGAAGTCACCAGCCTGGGCTTGAAGGAAGCCAAGGACCTGGTGGACGGCGCGCCGAAGACGGTGAAGGAAGGCGTCAACAAAGACGAAGCCGCCACGATCAAAAAGAAATTTGAAGAGGCCGGAGCCAAGGTCGAGATCAAGTAGTGGCGGCCCGCGTACGGCCACGCGGGGCTGCAAAGGAAAACGCGTACGCGCGCGCTCCTTTGGAAATCAGACCCTCAAAACACGTCCTACCCGGACCGGCGGTGCGGGTGTCGTCCGCGCTGCCGTTTTCGGCATTGCCCTGAAAAGGATTGTCCATGAGCAATCGAAATGGTAATCGCGTCGTTCGAGAACGGGAGCGTCTGGACTTTGCAAAGATCAAGACAACCGTCCAGATCCCGAACCTGATCGACGTGCAGAAGAAGTCGTACCAGCGGTTCCTGCAGATGGACCTGCTGCCGAGCGAGCGAGAGGATTCGGGCCTGCAGTCCGTATTCACGTCTGTGTTCCCGATTCAGGATTTCCGCGGACTCTCGCAACTGGATTTCGTGGACTACGCGATCGGCAACTGGGAGTGCAAGTGCGGCCACTTGCGCGGCCTGCATCACTTGCGCGCCACCTGCCGGAATTGCGGCTCCTCGGTGGTGACAAACCCGTACAAGACGGGCGACGTGATCTGCGCCAAGTGCGGCACGTTCAATAAGAACACGCCGACGTTTTGCAACAAGTGCGGCGACCCGGTGACGCTGCAGCTGAAGTACGACGTGAACGAGTGCCAGGAGCGGGGCATGACGTATTCCGCGCCGCTCAAGGTCACCATCCGTCTGACCATCTACGACAAGGATCCCGACACCGGGGCAAAGTCGATCCGCGACATCAAGGAGCAGGAAGTTTTCTTCGGCGACATTCCGCTGATGACGGAGAACGGCACGTTCATCATCAACGGAACCGAGCGCGTGATCGTCAGCCAGCTGCACCGCTCGCCCGGAGTGTTTTTCGAGACGGCGAACAACCGCAGCTATTTCCTCGGAAAGATCATTCCCTACCGCGGGTCGTGGGTCGAATTCGAATACGACACCAAGAACGTGCTCTACGTGCGTATCGACCGCAAGCGCAAGTTCCTCGGCTCGATTTTTCTGCGTGCACTGGGCATGAAGTCGAATGAGGACATCCTGCGGACGTTTTATCAGGTGGAGCGCATCACGTTGCGCCAGGGCGATCTCTACTGGAACGCGTCCGAGGGACTGATCGATCGCAAGCTTTCGAAAGAGATCAAGCATCCGAAGTCGGACGAAGTGCTGGTCGGCGCGCACAAACGCATTTCGGAATCGCTCTATAAGGAGCTGGTGAAGGCTCGCGTCGCGCAGGTGGAAGTCGGCGTAGCCGATCTCGAAGGTGCCGTCACGGTGAGCGAACTGGTGAACCGGGAAACCGGCGAAGTCCTGCTGGAAGCCAACAAGCCGCTCACGGCCGAACTCTGGACTACGATCGCGGAAGCGGGAATCACCGAAGTGGACGTGTGCTTCCCGGAGCGCGATGACGTGGGCATCATCGTGTCGCGCACGCTCGAGAAGGACACGATTCACACACCGAAGGAGGCGCTAATCGAGATTTACCGCAAGCTGCGCCCCGGCGATCCTCCGACGCTCGAGACGGCAACCGCGCTGTTCAATGGGATGTTCTTTGACGCGCGGAAGTACGATTTCAGCAAAGTCGGCCGGCTGAAGTTCAACATCAAGCTCGGGCTCGAGACGCCGCTCGACAAGCGCACTCTCGATCCCGCGGACTTCGTCGCCGCGATCAAGTACCTGCTGAAGCTGCGCAAGAACATTGGCACGGTGGACGACATCGACCACCTCGGCAACCGGCGCGTCCGCGCGGTGGGCGAGCTGCTCGAGAACCAGTTCCGCATCGGCTTGGTCCGCATGGAGCGGGCGATCAAGGAAAAGATGTCCGTGTACCAGGAAATGTCCACGGCGATGCCGCACGACCTGGTGAACGCCAAGCCGGTGATGGCTGCGATCCGGGAATTTTTCGGCAGCTCGCAGCTATCGCAGTTCATGGATCAGACCAACCCGCTGAGCGAAATCACCCACAAGCGGCGTCTTTCGGCGCTCGGTCCCGGCGGCCTCTCGCGCGAGCGCGCGGGATTCGAAGTCCGCGACGTGCACCCGACGCATTACGGCCGCATCTGCCCGATCGAGACGCCGGAAGGCCCGAACATCGGCTTGATCAGCTCGCTTTCCTGCTACGCGCGGATCAACGAGTTCGGGTTCATCGAGTCGCCCTACCGCAAAGTGAAGGGCGGGCGCGTGATCGACTACGTGCAAGTCGTCAACGCGGGCGACAGCGAATTCAAGGCCGGTGAAATCGTCGAAAAGGACAAAGTCGACGACATGAACGAAGAGCTGAAGCGGCGTCGCATCGTGGTCGAGCCGCACTGCTTCTACCTCTCGGCGTGGGAAGAGGACCGCTACGTGGTCGCGCAGGCGAACGCATCGCTCGATGAAAAGCTGCGCATCACAACGGACCTCGTCAACTGTCGGCAGGCTGGCAACTTCGTTCTGAAGAGCCGCGAGGAAGTGGACTACATCGACGTGTCGCCGAAACAGCTTGTGTCGGTGGCCGCCAGCCTGATTCCGTTCCTCGAGAACGACGACGCGAACCGCGCGCTGATGGGGTCGAACATGCAGCGCCAGGCCGTGCCGCTGATCAAGGGCGAGGCGCCGCTGGTCGGCACCGGCATGGAGCGGGTCACTGCGCGCGATTCGGGCGCGGTGATCGTCTGCCGTCGCGATGGGATCGTGGACCAGGTCGATTCGGAGCGTGTGATCGTGCGCGTCGAATCGGACCAGTCCGGAGTGCTGAGCCGCGAAGTGGGCTCGGACATCTATCTGCTCACAAAGTTCAAGCGGTCGAATCAGAACACGTGTATCAACCAAAAGCCGCTAGTCCGCACGGGTGACCGCGTGAAGCAGGGCCAGGTGTTGGCCGATGGGCCGTGCACCGACCGCGGCGAGCTGGCGCTCGGACGCAACGTACTGGTCGCCTTCCTGCCGTGGCGCGGGTACAACTTCGAAGACGCGATCCTCGTCAGCGAGAAGCTGGTGAAGGAGGATTACTACACCTCGATTCACATCGAGGAGTACGAAATCGAAGCGCGCGATACCAAGCTCGGTCCCGAGGAAATCACGCGCGACATCCCCAACATCAACGAAAGCTTCCTGCGCAATCTCGACGAAAGCGGCGTGATCCGCATCGGCGCAACCGTGAAGCCGGGCGACATCCTCGTCGGCAAAGTTACGCCGAAGGGCGAAACGACGCTCACTCCGGAAGAAAAGCTGTTGCGCGCGATTTTCGGCGAGAAGGCCGGCGACGTTCGCGACGCTTCGCTCTACTGCCCGCCGGGCATCGAGGGCACGATCGTTGACGTGAAGATTTTCTGCCGCAAGGGCGCGGAGAAGGACGAACGCCACAAGGCGATCGAAGCCGCGCAGGTGGCGAAGCTCGAAAAGAACCTCGCCGATGAGATTCGCATTCTCACCGACGAGCGTCTGAAGCGCCTTTCGGATTTGCTCGGCGGCCAGAAACTGGTGGCCGACCTCCACGACGAGCGCACCAACAAGCGCCTGCTCACCAAGGGCACGGAGTTGACGCGCGACATCCTGGAGAAAATTTCCACGCGCAACCTGAAGCGCCTGCGGCTCAACGACAAGGACCCGCTGCTCATCGAGAAGATCGACGAGATCGAGGAGATGACCTCGCGGCAAATCGATGTCCTGCGAAAGATCACCGACGAGCGCATCGGCAAGCTCAAGAAGGGCGATGAACTGCCGCCGGGCGTGATCAAGCTGGTGAAGGTGTACATCGCGATGAAGCGCAAGCTTTCCGTCGGCGACAAGATGGCCGGCCGCCACGGAAACAAGGGCGTGATCGCGCGAATCGTTCCGGCGGAAGACATGCCGTACATGCCGGACGGCACACCCGTGGAAATCGTGCTCAACCCGCTCGGCGTTCCGTCGCGTATGAACGTCGGACAGATTCTCGAGACGCACCTCGGCTGGGCGTCAAAGGAACTCGGCGAGCGCGTCGGGAAGATACTCGACGGCGACGAGCGAGTGGATGCCGTGCGCAAATGGTTCAAGGACGCGTTTGGTCCGACTTCGGTGTGGAAGACCATCTCCGAGCTCGACGACGAAGCGCTGCTCGATTTGGCGCACAGCTTTCGCGAGGGCGTGCCCGTGGCGACGCCGGTTTTCGACGGCGCTCGCGAAACCGACATTCGCCACTTGCTTGAATTCACCGAGCTGCCGGAGAGCGGCAAGATCACGCTCTACGACGGCATGACCGGCGACGAGTTCGCGCAAGACGTGACGGTCGGCTACATCTACATGCTCAAGCTCTCGCACCTCGTCGACGACAAGATTCACGCCCGCTCGATCGGGCCGTATTCGCTGATCACGCAGCAGCCGCTCGGCGGAAAGGCGCAGTTCGGAGGCCAGCGCTTCGGAGAAATGGAAGTCTGGGCGCTGGAATCCTATGGTGCGGCCCACATTCTGCAAGAGCTGCTCACTGCGAAATCGGACGACGTGTATGGCCGCGCGAAGATTTACGAGGCCATCGTGAAGGGCGAGCCGGGAATCGAGCCGGGCGTGCCCGAATCGTTCAATGTCCTCGTTCGCGAGTTGCAGTCGCTCTGCCTCGATGTTGAGTTGATGAAGCGGCAGAAGCCGCAAGCGGAGCAGTCGGAAGCGGCTGATTAGTATCGGCGCCCCGTCGTTTCGTCGGGGCGCCTGACGAGATTCTGGAACCACAGTTTTTTCTCCGGCGTTGCCGGAGGGGAGGAAGCGCCCTTGTATCGATCGAGCCCGTACGACCGAGCCAGCCAGATCGCGGATTTTGATTCGATTCGCATCAGCCTGGCGAGTCCTGAAAAAATCCGGTCCTGGTCACATGGCGAAGTGACCAAGCCGGAGACGATCAACTATCGCACCTTCAAGCCGGAGCGCGACGGCCTGTTCTGCGCCAAGATTTTCGGCCCCGTGACCGACTGGGAATGCCTCTGCGGAAAGTACAAGCGGATGAAGCACCGCGGAGTGATCTGCGACAAGTGCGGCGTGGAAGTGACGCTCAGCAAGGTCCGCCGCGAGCGGCTGGGTCACATCGAATTGGCATCGCCCTGCTCGCACGTCTGGTTCTTCAAGGGCCTGCCGAGCCGCATCGGCTATCTGCTGGACATCACGATGCGCGACCTCGAGCACATCCTCTATTTCGAGACGTTCGTCTGCGTCGATCCAGGCGAAGTGCCGGGTATCAAGGAAAAGGACATTCTGCCCGAGGAAAAGTTCCGCGAGCTGCAGCGCGATAACCCGGGCAAGTTCGACGCGCGCATGGGCGCAGAAGCGATCAAGGAGCTTCTGCGGCGCGTGGACGTCGACAAGCTTTCCAACGAACTGCGCGAAAAGATGAAGGCCGACCCGAGCCTGCAAAAGCGGATCAAGTACGCCAAGCGGCTTAAGGTTCTCGAAGCCTTCCGCAAGAGCGGGAATAAGCCGGAGTGGATGATTCTCGATGTGATCCCGGTCCTTCCGCCGGAGTTGCGCCCGCTCGTGCCTCTGGACGGCGGACGTTTCGCGACATCCGACTTGAACGACCTCTATCGCCGCGTGATCAACCGTAACAACCGGTTGAAGAAGCTGATGGAGCTGCACGCGCCCGACGTGATCGTTCGCAACGAGAAGCGCATGCTGCAGGAAGCCGTCGATGCACTCTTCGACAACGGGCGCCGCGGCCGCGTGCTGCGCGGAACGAACAACCGCCCGCTCAAGTCGCTTTCCGATACGCTCAAAGGCAAGCAGGGCCGCTTCCGTCAGAATTTGCTCGGCAAGCGCGTGGACTACTCAGGACGGTCCGTAATCGTCGTCGGCCCCGAACTGAAGCTACACCAGTGCGGATTGCCGAAGAAGATGGCGCTCGAGCTCTTCAAGCCCTTCATCTACCACCGGCTGGAAGCGGCGGGCCACTGCACCACGATCAAGCAGGCAAAGGAACTGGTCGAGGCGCAGGAATCAATCGTTTGGGACATCCTTGAGGACGTGATCCGCGAGCATCCCGTGCTGCTCAACCGCGCTCCCACGCTGCACCGCCTCGGCATTCAGGCGTTCGAACCGACGCTCGTGGAAGGCAAAGCGATCCGCATCCACCCGCTCGTCTGCACGGCGTTCAACGCAGATTTCGACGGCGACCAAATGGCTGTGCACATCCCGCTTTCGCCGGAAGCGCAGGTGGAAGCGTCCGTGCTGATGCTCAGCTCGCACAACATCCTGTCGCCGGCCAACGGCTACCCGCTCGCCGTGCCCACGCAGGACATGGTGCTCGGCATCTACTACATGACGAAGGCAAAGCCGAAAGCCAAGGGCGAGGGCCGCGCATTCGGGACGGTCGAAGAAGTGATCATGGCGCTCGAAGCGGGCGAAGTGGAATTGCTCACTCCGATCCGCTTGCGCTACACGGGCGAAGTGATCGACCTCACGAACGCCTACGACGATCAGGACGTGTCCCACACGGAACCCGTGCAGCTGAACAAGCAGTTCCTGCACACGACGGTGGGCCGGGTGATTTTCAACGATCACTTGCCGTCGGAGATGCCCTTCGTCAACGGCCTGCTTAAGAAGAAGGGTGTTCAAGCGCTCGTGCAGTACGCCTATCTGCGCTTCGGCCTGGAGAAGACCGTGCAAATGCTCGACCGGCTGAAGGAACTCGGGTTCCTCTACGCGACGAAGGCCGGCGTTTCGATCGGAATCGTGGACATGGTCATCCCGAGCGTGAAGGTGAAGCTTGTGGACGCGGCCGAACACGAGGTCGTCAAGGTGCAGCAGCAGTATCTCGACGGCGCAATCACCAACGGCGAGCGCTACAACAAGGTCATCGCCATCTGGAGCGACGTCACGGAAAAAGTCGCCGACGAGATGTTCAAGGCTCTCGAACAGCAAGACAAGGAGGGCGTGATCAACCCGATCTACGTGATGGCCGATTCCGGCGCGCGCGGATCGAAGCAGCAAATCCGGCAGCTTTCCGGAATGCGCGGATTGATGGCCAAGCCATCCGGCGAAGTCATCGAGACGCCGATCACTTCGAACTTCCGCGAAGGGTTGACGGTGTTGCAGTACTTCATCTCGACCCACGGCGCCCGCAAGGGTCTCGCGGATACCGCGCTCAAGACGGCCGATTCCGGCTACCTGACGCGGCGTCTTGTGGACGTGGCGCAGGACGTGATCATCAACGAGTTCGATTGCGGAACGGGCGACGGAATCTACGTCGAGCCGATTCTGGAAGCCGGCGTCGAAGTCGAGTCGTTGCGCGACCGTGTGATCGGTCGCGTTTCGCTCGAGAAGATCAAGGACTACGAAGGCAACGTGATCGTCGAGATCAACCAGGAGATCACGGAAGAGCTGGCGAACGCAATTCAAGCCGCCGGCATCGAGCGGGTGAAAATTCGCTCAGTGCTCACCTGCGAATCGCGGCGTGGCGTGTGCGGGCGTTGCTACGGACGCAACCTGGCCACCGGCCGCTTCGTCGAGATGGGCGAAGCTGTCGGCGTGATTGCCGCGCAGTCGATCGGCGAGCCGGGCACGCAGTTGACGATGCGGACCTTCCACATCGGCGGCACGGCCACCCGCGTCACCGAACAGTCGAAAGTCGAAGCCCGCAACAACGGCTTCGTGAAGTTCATCGACTTGAAGGCGGTCGAGGGCCGCGGCAAGACGCTCATCGCCATGAACCGGTCGGGTTTGATCGCGGTGGTAGACGAGAAGGGCCGCGAGAAGGAACGTCACCACGTCGTGTACGGCGCACGGCTGCGCGTGGAAGATGGGCAGCCCGTCACGCTGGGCGCGACGATGTGCGAATGGGATCCGTACACCTTCTCGATTCTTACCGAGTCCGGCGGCACAGTCGAATTCAAGGACCTGCAGCCGGGTCTCACGATCGAAGAGCAAGTGGACGAGGTCACCGGTCTTTCGCAGCTCGTGGTCACGCTGCCGCCGGGCGATGAAAAGCACCAACCAACGATCCAGATCCGCGATTCGCAAGGTCGCGTTCGCAAGCGCTACCTGATGCCCTCGCGCGCCCACTTGATGGTCGCCGATGGCGATGATGTCCAGCCGGGCGACGTGCTCGCGAAGATTCCTCGCGAGACCACGAAGACCAAGGACATCACCGGCGGTCTGCCGCGCGTTATGGAGCTCTTCGAGACGCGCAAGCCGCGCGACCCCGCGGTCATCAGCGAGATCGACGGCGTCGTGAAGTACGGCGAAATCGCCAAGGGCCAGCGCAAGATCTACGTCGAGAGTGAGGATGGCCGGACGATGAAGGAATACTCCATCCCGCGCGGCGTCCACATCAACGTGCAGGAAGGCGAGCACGTCCGGGCGGGCGAGCCGCTCATCGACGGTCCGCTCAACCCGCACGACCTGCTGGCCGTGCTCGGTGAAAAGTACACGCAGGCGTACCTGGTGAACTCGATCCAGGAGGTGTACCGCCTGCAGGGCGTCAACATCAACGACAAGCACATCGAAACGATCGTCCGCCAGATGATGCGCTGGGTGAAGGTCGAGGACGTCGGCGACACGTCGTTCTTGCTCGAGGAGCAGGTGGACAAGTTCCGCTTCCGCGAGGAAAACGACCACGTCATTGCCGACGGAGGCAGGCCCGCAACAGGGCGGCCACTGCTCCTCGGCATCACGAAGGCGTCGCTCTCGACCGACTCCTTCATTTCGGCGGCGAGCTTCCAGGAGACCACCCGCGTCCTTACCGAGGCGGCGATCTCCGGGAAGGTCGATTACCTCCGTGGCCTGAAGGAGAACGTGATCATGGGCCGGCTGATCCCGGCAGGCACGGGTCTCGAGCGCTACCGGAACATCCAGCTTCTGACCGAGATTCCGAAGGAGGAGCCGCAGGAAATGGAGCCTCAGCTCACTCCGGAGGAAGCGGCTGCGCTGGACTTCCTGCGCAAGGATACGGACGCCGTCGCCGAAGGCTAAACTCAAACGGGAAAAGAACATGGGGCGGGTCTTCGCATTGGCGAACCCGCCCTTTTGTTTTGGCGTTTTTCACCTACTGACTCCCACAGCTGATGCCAGCCTGTATGCTTCCTAAAGTCGGCACACCGTTTGCTCAGCCTAGTAAGCAATTTGGCATCAGTGCCAGTTTTCCTGCCTTTGCAAATCCAACAGCCGGGTAGAATTTTAGAAGTGTCATAAAGGTCGCCTGCACCAAGTTGGAATCTTCCGCGGAGTAATTGAAGAAGGGCGCAGTTATGTCCACGGATTCGTCAAAAAGGCATTCGGAGCAGGAATCCACGTCAGCGCCGCCGGAGCGCGTCGAAAAGCTGGCGGAGATAATCTCCCGTTCGCAGCACGGCTATCGAGAACTAATCGACAATCTCGATCAGGCGCTTTTCACGCTTTCACTCCAGGGCGAAATTCGCGTAGCCAATCTCCGTCTCGCCGAAATCTTGGGCGTTTCTTTTGCCGGGTTGATTGGTCACTCTCTCAGTGAGTTTGTGGAATCGCCCACGCTTGCCGATATCGAGCGGTCTCTTCCCGTACTTCTTGAGCGGGGAACCTGGTCTGGCACGATCGCCGTGCGATTCAAGAGAGATCAGGAGCTTCGTTATTTTTCCTGCTGGCTCCAGGCCGTCGCGGAAAAGGGCGAGGCAACATCGGTCACAGGCTGGGCGCGCGACGTCACGAAAGAGCACGAAGCGGAAGTGCGCTTTTCTGAACTCTTTGAGTCCTTGCGTGAGGGAATCCTGTTCGTGACGCCCGAAGGGAAACTGCTGAACGCGAATCCGGCCCTCGTGCGCATGCTCGGCTACGACAGCAAGGAGGATTTGCTCCGGCACAACTTCCGGGATACGTATGCAAACCCGGCCGACCGTGACGCTCTCATCCGGGAGCTGGAGGAAAAAGGATCGGTACACGGTCACGAGGTCACGCTGCGCCGAAAGGACGGAAAACTCATACGCTGCCTCACGTCCGGCTTCGCGATTCGGGATGCCTCCGGCCGCCCGGTGCGTTTGCAGGGAACAGTTATCGACATCACCGAGCGGCGAGAGATCGAGAAGCGCCTGCATGAAGAGCAGGAATTCCGCAAGCGCCTGTTGGCTGACTTCCCGGACTTGATCACGGTGCTGGACCGGAATCTGAAGTTCACGTTCGTCAGCGAAAAGGTGAAGGAGATCCTCGGCCGTGCACCGGAGGAGTACATCGGAACCGAAATCGGCGCTCGCGGGAACCCAGAGTCTCGAGCCAGGCTGCAGGGCATGATCCGGAGCATCTTGAGCGGCGAAGCAACGCGCGGACAGATTGAGTTCGATGCGCCACACACGGATGGAACGCGCCGTGCCTTGGTTGCCACGGCAAGCCCGCTCTACGATGAAGAGGGAAAGATTAGCGGCGTGATTGTCGCGGCCCGCGACGTTACGGAAGCCCGCAAGATCGAACGGCAGCTTCACAAGGAGCAGGAGTTTGCCCGGCGGGTCGTCGAATGCTTCCCGCACCTGATTGTAGCGATGGACCGCGAGGGACGATTCACGTTTGTGAGCGAGCGAATCCGGGACGTGCTCGGAGTGTCTCCCGACGAATATATCGGCAAGCCGATCGGCCAGCGCATCGACGACGAGAACCAGCGGAAGATCACCGAGATGTTTCGGGACATCATTTCCGGCCGCAAACGTCAAGTGCAAATCGAAATCCAGGCGCGTCACGCTGACGGGACTTTGCGGTCGATGCAAGTGAACGCGAGCCCCCTCTATGACGAAAACGGAGAAATCACCGGCATGGTCTCCTCCGGACAGGATGTTACGGAGTCGAGGCGCATTGAGCAGCAGCTGGCCCAGAAGGAGAAGTTTGCGGCGATGGGCCAGATGATGGTCGGCGCAGCTCATGAGCTGAATAACCCGCTCACGGCGATTCTCGGCGTCACCGACCTGCTGCGTGAACGCGCGACGGATGACGTCATGCGGCGTCAGGTCGATCTGGTGCTGAAACAGGCGCGGCGCGCCGCGACCATCGTGCAGAATCTCTTGGCATTTTCGCGTCCCGCGATGTCGGGCCGTGCGAAGCTGAATCTTCGCGACGTCGTGGAAGAAGTGCTGGGGATCGAAAAGGCGGCGCTCGATCAGAAAAAGATTCGCATCACACTCGATTCACCCGGTGATCTGCCCGAGGTTGAGGGGGACCGGAAACTGCTGAAAGAGGTTTTTCTGAATATCCTTGCCAATGCGGAACAGGCGATTTCGGCCGCCCGCGATCAGGGCAAGATTGCGGTTTCGCTTTCCCGGGTGGGCGGCAACGTTCGCGTCACTTTCACGGACGACGGCATGGGTATTGCGCCCGAGAGCATCGGCAAGATTTTCGATCCGTTTTTCACAACCAAGCGCACTGGCGGTAGCAGCGGACTCGGTCTGACGATCTGCCTCGCAGTGGTCAAAGAGCATGGCGGGCGGATTGAGGCGGAATCCAAGCTCGGCGTCGGCGCCACATTCCACGTGCTCTTGCCCATCGCGGGTGAGAACGTCGCGGCGGCGGCCAAGCCTGCGCCGACAGCGGCTGCGAAATCGGCGCTGCCCGGCTCGGAAGCGTTGCGCGGGCACTCCGTATTGATCGTCGACGACGAAGAGAGCATCCGGGAAATCATTCAGGAAGGGCTCTCGGCGCGGGGCATGAAAGCCGAAACGTTCGGCACTTCCGAAGCGGCGCTCGCGTATCTCGCCACGAACTCTTGCGACGCGATCCTCTGCGACTTCAATCTCCCTGGCATGAACGGAGAGCAACTCTTCGAGCGCTTGCGAGCGGGCCAGGGTGCCAAGCAGCCTCGCTTCGTCTTCATGACAGGAGACTTGTTCGATCCGACGGTTGCCGAGCGATATCGCCAGAAGGGTGCGGCGATCTTGCAGAAACCCTTCCACATTTCCGCGCTGGCCACGCTGCTGGCAGAGCTGCTGAAGCCGCAACCTGCGCACGCGGGATAGCTGCTTGGGCTTCGCTATTTCGGTTCGGGCTTGGCGGGGGCGCCGGCCGGGTCCACGCCGAAATCCCACACGTACAGGCTCATGCCTTCTTCCTCGAGTGCTTCGGCGAGTGCGTACTCACCGGGAGCGAGCGGTTGGCTGATCGTGAAGCGGTAGACTCCGCGGGCCACAGGCCACTTCTGCATCGGCAGTGAATCACGAAGTTCCGCATGCTCGCCAAAGAGTTCGTCCAGGTGTTCGATCAACCGGCTATCCCCGTGTGGCTTGGCACGAATCAATTCGAGACGAGGCTCGCGGGCATCCGCCGTGCGGATATAAAACTCGGGCTGCCTGTTTCGGAGCCGGAATTTGGCGCGAGCTCCCTGGACCGAAACATTCTGGCGTGACGGAACGATTGGGATCGGCACCATGACTTGCTCGAGCAGGCGTCCCTTCGAAAGCTTCGATCTGGTTTCCGCTTGCGGGAGTGGAAGCACGGACTTGCCGTCAAATACGAACAGGTTATCGCCGGGCGGCAGAAATACCCCGGGAGCGACTTCGAGGCTGGCATCGATATCAAGCGGTGGGATGACCCGGTTCTCTTCTTGCGTGCGTACCTTCGTAGCGAGAGTGGCGTCGCGCAGTCCCTCTTCCGCTTCCACCTTCTTTGTGGCGTCCCAGTCCACGAGACTAGCCGGCATCGCCTCCCAGGACGAGCTATCGAGGCTGTAGTACCGCACACGGTCCCCTTCAACCTGGTACTCGCGAACGAGCTGGAAGCTGCCGTCCTTCAGCATCAGCTTCTTGCCGCGTGGAAGAACAGGGTGTGCTGGCGTTTCGGAAGATTGTCCGGCTGGTGAGGACGCCGCAGGAGGCGTCCCTGATCCTTCAGACTGCCAGGGTACGGCCGCCGATGCGGCCAGCAAAGGCCACAGCATCAGGGTCACAATCTTGAAAACAAATCGGCGTTGGATGTTCGAGCTAGCGTTACGTTTCCGCGCCATCAGAATTGCACTCCGAGACCTTGGGATGCCGGGCAATAGCATTTGGTTGAGCTGTCATCAGAATACGCCGGGGAGAGCAAGGCTACAACTTGATGGGGGGGCTGAGGAATTACGAATGGGTGGAGTGGCTGTCTGCCGGCTTGCGAGCGCGGATCTAGTGCTCGCAGCGCGGGTGCAGGACGGCCATGATCATTAGGTCTGAATTGGTGAACAGCCATTTCCGAACGCTGGACCCCGCTGAGACGGCCATTGACCCGAGATGCTTCGCTTCGGCCAGGCCGCGGAGATGTTCCGCGCAAATGCCGGTCAGGCTGATCACTTCTTCTTCCGTGAAGAATTTCTGGCTCGACTTGATTCGGACCATCTTGGCCTCACAGTCCGTCAGATGTTGAACTCAGATTAATTGCTGCCTGATTCACCAGCAATAGTCGTTCCGTACTAGGCGCGTAGAGCCACCCGCTCAACCAAGGTTGAAACCCGCATATTCCTCATGACTTAGCCAGAGGCAGGCGCCGGGGCTCGGCGGATGCCGATTTTTGCTTCTCTACTTTCATATCGGCCAAATGTAAAAGCGGAATATTTCTGCCAGTTCAAGGAACTATTTCAGGTGTCGTAAGACGCAAGAACCACGCGCCCAATCCGGCCGGGGGGAACTGGCTCCAAGCAGAGTAACGACCGGGGACGTAGCCGACGATTGGCCGGGTCAGATCACAAAACCGCCAGCGGATTCAAAAGCGCGAGCGATGCGGAGCAAGGACGCTTCACCGAAGTGAGGCGCGAACATTTGCATGCCGATGGGAAGGCCGGCCTTGGTCTTGCCGCAGGGAATCGAAATCCCCGGGACGCCGGCGAGGGAACCCGTCACGGTGTAGATATCCGCGAGATACATTTGCAGGGGATCGGAGGCTTTTTCGCCCAACCGGAAGGCCGGTGTGGGAGCCGTGGGCGTCACAATGGCGTCCACCTTTTGGAACGCGTCCGTAAAGTCCCGTGCGATCAACGACCGGACGCGTTGCGCCCGCAGATAGTAAGCGTCGTAATAGCCGGAGGAGAGCACGTAGGTTCCGAGCATGATTCGGCGCTTTACTTCTGGGCCGAAGCCTCCCTCGCGGGTGTTGCGGTACATTTCGGTAAGCGTCCCGCCGGGGACGCGCAGGCCGTACCGTACGCCGTCGTACCGCGCGAGGTTGGAGCTGGCTTCCGCGGTAGCGAGAATGTAGTAGGCCGCGATGGCGTAATCGGTGTGCGGCATTTGCAGCGGAACCCGGCGGCAGCCCAGCCGCTCGAGCAGCGCAATGCCAGCTTGGACCCTTTCCTTCACCTCCGAGTCCAAGCCCGCACCGAAATAGTCTTCAGGGACGCCAAGCCTCAGGCCCTGCACCGGAGCCTGCGATTCCGCCGCGTAGTCGGGAACGGGAACGGCTGCCGAGGTCGAGTCGTTGCCGTCGTGACCCGCGATCACGCTCAGGACTGCGGCGGCATCCGCAGTGTTCGTCGCGAACGGGCCGATCTTATCGAGCGACGACGCGAATGCCACGAGACCGTACCGGGAGACGCGTCCGTATGTCGGCATCAGGCCCGCGATGCCGCAAAACGACGCTGGCTGGCGGATCGACCCGCCGGTGTCCGTTCCGAGCGCGGCGACCGCAAGGCCAGCGGCCACCGCAGCCGCCGATCCACCGCTTGAGCCGCCAGGCACCCGGTCGAGCGCCACCGGGTTGTGCACCGGGCCGTAGGCCGAGTTTTCGTTCGAGCCTCCCATGGCGAACTCGTCGCAGTTGGTCTTGCCCAGGAAAACGGCGCCGGCCTTGTCGAGCCGCGCGACAGCGGTGGCGTCGTAGGGCGGAACATATTTCTCGAGGATCTTCGAGGCGCAGGTGGTGCGCAGGCCGCTCGTGCTGATGACGTCTTTGATCGCAATGGGCACGCCCGCAAGCGCGGGCAGCGCATCTCCCTTGGCGATCGCACCGTCGATGCGATCGGCTTGGGCATAGGCCCGCTCGGACGACAGCGTCAAGAAGGCATTCAATTCAGAATTGCGCCGCTCGATCCGGTTGAGGAATTCAGTGGCCAGTTCGCGCGCGGAAATCTTTTTCGCCTGGAGAGCAGCGCGAATGCTCGCCACGGTCCACGACGACGGGGCGCTCATCCTCTACTCACCTTCCGCCTCTCCGGTGGCGATCACCCGCGGCACGCGGAAGAAGGGAGCTTGCGCTTCGGCCGCTCCAGCAAGGACGTGGCCAGCCACGTCGCAAGGGCGCAGCACATCTTCGCGCAGTTCAGGGTGGCTTTCTGTGGCGCCCGGAGCGACCCCGCCATGCAGAACCTGCGCCATGGGCTCCACGTTTGTCAGGTCAAGCTCCTTGAGCTTGTCGATGTACGTAAGGATCGCGTCGAGTTGCTCGCGATAGAGATCGACCTCGGAGGGAGAAAGCCCGAGATGGGCCAATGCGGCGACTTTGGTGACGTCTTCGCGGCTAATCTTCATCGGGCTTCGTGATGTCGGATTGTTTCAGTTTCCGTCGGTCGTTTCGAAGACGAACCGACAAAACCATCTTAGTGGAAGAGAGCGACAATGCAAGCGGCTTTGGTGCAGACCTCCAGCATCGTGTGATCGCTTGGGGCGAACAATGGAGTGGTGCTAGGTCCGGCGGCGAATGAAAGGTGTGTGTTCGTTGTCGACTTCGCGCGGCGGCCGCTTCAGGCCATGCTTAGCCGTGACAAATCTTACGTCGCGGACGAGGGTCGTACCCCAGGCCTGATTGATCCGGCCGCAGAGCTCCCGTTTTACTCGTTCGAGTTGCTGCTGCCAAGCCTTACCATCCGTCGCCAGTTCGAGGCAGCCCGTGCCGCATTGTACCGGACGCGTGTGCGCGGCAAGCGCCCTGCCGACGATCGACGGCCATGCGCTCGAAAGCCAAGCGAGCGCTGCCTCTGGCTGGTCGAGACGCCGCAGCGCTCGGCCCAGAAGATCTCCTGCGCGTTCCATTGGGGCTGCGATTCTAGCACGGCGGACGGTCTCACGGATGATAGTGAGCGCTCGCGCTGCGTGCGCCTCGCAGCGAGGCTTCTTGCGCGGATAATTTAGGCGTGCGAAAATTGTGGCTGCTTACCTGTGATTTCCCGCAAGGAAGTCGTTCGAGGCGGCGATATCGTCTAAGGGTTAGGACGTGGCCCTCTCAAGGCCAAAATCCGGGTTCGAATCCCGGTATCGCTACCAAGCCTTCAGAAGACCAACAAAACCTTGGGGTTGCGAGAGTGTGTTGCCACTTTTCAGAATACTGTTGCCACTTTTTTGAGCACTTTGGCGAATTCTGAAAAATAGTTGGGTTGCTTTTTCCTTCCGCTGAGTACTTTAACTTGGAAGGAAAACGCCCGTGAACAAGGTCAAGCTCCAAGTCAGAGTGCGGGTCAAAGCGGGCGACCACAAGTATCCCTTCGTGAGTCCGGCATTCGCGCCCAACGGGAAAATTAAGCCGGGAGTCGCCATCATTCGCGGGAAAGAAGTGCGGGTCGAGCAGACGCTTGGCTATTACATCCGATACACCGAACACGGCAAGCGCCGCCTCGATGCCGTGGGAACCGACGCCGCAGTCGCGCTGAATGCGATGCGGCGGAAGGAAGCGATGCTTAAAGCCAAGTCGCTCGGAATTGCACTCGCCGAGGAGCTGAAGCCACTTGCCGGGGAACGCATCCGCATCGCCGATGCGGCCGCCGAGTATCTCGCCGAAATACAGAAGCACAAGCGTCCGAAGACCCACGATGCCTACAGCCACGCGCTCAAGTTGTTTCGGCAGGGATGCAAGGTCGAGTACGTGGATGAAATCGGGCGAGGCTGTGTGATGAACTTCAAAGCGACGTGCGAAGCTCAGTACGATTCAACGCATACGGTCAAGAATCTCTTCGCTTACGTCATCACATTCCTGAAACGATACGGGAAAGGCGGACTCATTAAGACGACCGATTGGCCGAAAGCCGAGCACAACGAGTACGACCCGTGGACGGACGACGACGTTCGCAAGATGATCGCGGTCTGCAAGACGGACAAGGAACGAGTCCTTATCCTTTTCACCAGAGGGACGGGGTTCCGCAAGGGCGAAATCGTCTACGCCGAAAAGTTCGACATCGACATCACTGACAAAACAATCCGCACGCGGTCAAAACTCGAATTGGGATTCCGCACGAAGGACTGCGAAGAGCGCACTATTCCCGCAAACGACACACTGATCGAGGCACTCGAATCCTATCTGCCGACATTGCGTGAGTCGCTGCTCTTCCCGAGAAATGACGGGAAGCCTGACATCCACCTTGACCGCATCGTAAAGCGGATAGCCAAACGCGCCGGAGTCAAGGTTCCGAACAAGCCGATGCATAGTTTTAGAGTCTTGTACGCGACGAGCCTTTGCCGCGCTGGTGTGGATATCTACACGATTCAAAAGCTACTCGGCCATGCCGACATCGAAACCACGATGTCTTATTTGCGGGCCGTGAAGCGCACCGACCCTACGCTGCGCAAGCAGATCAACGCTGCAGCGGCCTGAAATTTTTTGTCGAGGGATGACGAACATTAGTGTATGTTTCGCGCCCTTGCAGTGATTTAAGCGCCGAATCCCGGCGCGTGTTGGCATGAGTCCCGAATAGTTCGTGCTCTTTCGGTAGGTGCCAGCCGAAACCAGAAGAAGTTCACGCCGGACCTTAGTGCGTGTCGCTTCGGGTAGTTCAGCCGAAGAGGCACGCAATGACTCCGAAACTCCTGACAGTTCAAGAAGTGGCGACAATCCTCCGAATTACCCCGAATACCGTCTATCGATGGATTAAGCGAGACAACCTGCCTGTAGTCCGCCTCGGGTACCTCGTGCGTGTTCCTCTTTCCGCGATTGAAAAGCTGATCGCCGGGAACGAACAGAGAAAGAACGCGGCGTGAGCACGGCACGGCTCAGGCGACGGCGGACAGCGGTTTGCCGATGGAGACGAAGGAAAACATCACCTCAGACAACGGCCCCGTGAGCGGCGTGCGCCCTATTTCGGTGACTGCGAATATTGAAGTCTTGCCCATCATGATTTCGCTAAAGCGCCCCTATGATTGCGGCCCGGATACTAGTGGTCGCAGTTTCAAATCCCTTGCCGTGCGGTGGTCACGACTAGTCCTCCTCGTCGTCTAGTTCCTCCGCAACTTCCTCTTCGATTCGCTCGGCGGCTTCCTCACGGAGACTTTCGTAGACTTCCAACGCACGTTCCTCGAACTCTTCCTCTTGCTGCCGTTCGACGACTTCGTTGGCTTGCTCCATCAACTGGTCGTCGATGGCTTCAAGACGGCGTTCCACAACTTGCTCCACGTCAATGTTTGCGTTCATCTTCAATTCTCCCTTTTTGGATTTTGGTCGTGCGTCACGGCGCTGCTGGCAGGGCTGGTCACCTGCCGGCTTGATGGGCGCACGACCCGCTTAGCTTCCCTAGACTTGAGCCGCCGCAGACCCTATCCTTTCGTCGGTCTTCTTGTTTTCGTAGAAGCCCACCACATCTTCAACGGCAATCATGATGCTTTCTTGTGGTCGCTTCTCGTGACCGCCGCAAAGCTCGCAAAGCCGTTGTGCGATTTCTTCCACCGTGGCTTCCGATTCGCTTGCGATTTCAACGATTGCGGAACGCTCTTTTTTCCCTTTGTAGGAACCTACCAGCGTGGGCGAGGGATTGAGGGTGTAACCCTCAATGACCTCATCTGCGACGAGCGAGTCCAGCAGTGGCTCAATGCCGGGTTGATACTCTGTCACCAGCTTGTAGAGTCTTAGTAACACGGGCCGTACCTCCGTGATTGAAATCACGAAGGCAGGTTCTTAGGTGGGTCTGCCGCCCGAGAGTCTCTTTTTACAAGCCGGGTTCGGAGTCGTGTTCCGCCCGCTGCTCTGACTCAGGCATCCCGAGCGCCCGACCTACGGGGCGGGCGGCTTAACTTGCCATGCCACGCCTTGGCTTGCTCAAGATTGGAACCAGTATAAGGGCAGTCTCTTGAAAAAGTCCAATGCGTGGCGGACAGGCTCGAATCGAACATCAGGCGAAGATTGGCTGCGGAAATCGATATGGTAAGAAATAAAAAATCATCTACCGGCTCCTCTTTGTCGAGAGGGAACGTGAGACGACCACTGACGGAACTCGCGCCGAGCACCGTCGCGGCTTACCGGCACAAGACCCGGAAGCTATGGCTAAAGGTTCAAGCTGGTGCGGCGACATCCGCCGAACGGCTTGAACTCGCTGAATTAGAATTTCTGCTCAAGTTACGCGGCTGCGACGTGCCGGGGCCGGGGCGACCCCGGAAATATCGACAGGGAGTCCGCCCACGCTCCCGGGAGGTTCTATTCCGGTGACGCCGCGAGACTCTAAAATTGCGCCGGTAGCAAAAAAGCCGGGGTGAATTCACGATTCGCTGAGTATTATGCGAATAAGGGAACCGCTGAACCTGCTGACGGCCTTATCTCTCGCAGGACGAGCCGACACGGTGCGCTAGCGGTTCCCAAAAGTCGTCCTGCGAACCATCTACAAAACTTGAGGTAGCGGGGGCTTGGGGATTTCCGTGAGCAATAGACCCTTCAATGCGAAGAAAGTGAAGGTGCCCTTGGCACTTGTTGAAGACCTGTGCCAGTTCCTTCGCCATGGCGATTTGCACGACGAACTGATGGAAATCATTTTCAAGGCGAAGGAACCGAAGCGGCAGCGTGCGGTCAGCGACTCTCACTGTTTTTATCCCGGCAGACATGCGAAGGGTTGCGACTGCCGCGAACGGCTGCCATCTGCCCGACGTTTTTCGAGGCTAAGAGGACCAACGGGGTCGCTGGTTCACCGAACACCGGATAGCTGAGATCGAAATCTGAACTACGGAGTTCTTTCTTGAGGCGATGGTACACAGACATCGGAGGGCACGACTGATACCCGTGCCCTCGTGGTTTTCCTCGGTATCAGGGCGTCCTCAACGCCGAACCACGAAAGCAAGTCAAGAAGGTATCAGGTCATGAGTAAAGAACACGCAAAGGCTGTACGGGAGTCCGATCTCTACGAGCATCAAGGCATCGCCAAATCTCTGCTGGAACGCATCGCCCTCCTCATCATCGGCCCTCGAAAGGAAGACGAACGGGGAAAGCCTATCGGGGAACCCCATCCCGATGAGGGTTGGTGCGTCGCCAGTCAGGGTGTCTTGGCTGCCATGCACGGGTGCAGCCGGAAACAAGTCAATTGTCTGGTCGAGATGTACGAGCGCGACGGATGGCTGACCAAAGACGATTATCGTAACGAAGCCGGCCACCTGCGTTGTCGCTACACCATCACGCCTCAACAGTTGAAGAAAATCCAGAAGCGAGCCATGAAGAAATACCCTCCCGATCACCCACAAGCGGGGGAGTACATCCGCGCCGCCGCACCAAGAAAGGCACGCAAATCGAGTTTCAAGAAAGGCGGCACCGTGGCGGGAAAAACCGTCGCTGGTGAAACCAACCATGGTTCAACACACGTTGAACCCACGTTGGACGGTAAGCCTTGTGACACCGTGTCACAGAGCCTTGTGACAAGCTGTCACCAAGCCTTGAGACAATCTGTCACCAAGCCTTGTGACAAGTTGTCACAGAATATGTTGACTAGATGTGTCGTTCCTTCATTGGTTGATGAGATAGGTTGTTTTCAGGACAAAACCAAGACGACTTCAATTTCTCTCCCCAAGGAAGGAAAGGAAAAACAAGAGCAGGCAGTCGCTACGCTCCTGCCAGACCCAACCCCACCGACTGGTGGAGGAAAGAAGCCGCGCCGCCGCACCATGACCGCTGCTTTCAAACCTGATGTTGAGCGCCAATTCCGGCTCGCCGGTGCTCCCCCCGAATGGTTTGAAGCCATCGCAGGTTTGACTGGCACCATAGATATGCTCAATGGGGAGAACCTTTGCGGCTGTCCTTACCCTGTCAAGGCTTGGAAGACGGTTGCCGAGAACCATCCCCAATGGAAGGCGAGTCAAATCTGGACCCCAAAGGTTTTGGCCAGTGGCGACTTCGACTTTCAGCGTGGTGTCGATGAGGACGACGATCTTCCAAGCCTGACGGAACAGGCTGCGATGAAACGCATGAACGAGAGCCTGACACCGGAAGAACGGGAGCGCAACTCCGCCGAGTACTGGTGGACTAATTTGTACCCCGGCCCGGATACGAAGGGTTTGAGAGCCGCGCAGGCAGCCATGGAAAAGGCATACGGTGTCCAAGTTCGTTGGAAGGAGTACGGCCACGGTGAAGACACTTACTCGCGGCCAAACATGGAGGATGTGGTTCGTCTCTACCGTGCCTTCGAAGACGCCACCATGGTTGCCAAGGCGGTGTCGGCATGACCCCCGAACCCATTCTGGCATGGCTCCGCACCCAATCCGACGACCGTCTGGCCATGAACTGGCGTCAGTTGGCACCCACACCAGTTGAGGGTTTGTTATCTCGTCAAGACGTGGAAGCCGAGATCAGTCGCCGGAAATCCGGGGGTAGAGATGAGAATTGATTTGTCCGGGCGTCGTTTCGGTCGCTTCAAGGTGTCCGGCTATCGCCAATCGGCGACGAAGCCAGACCGTGGGGCCAAGAGCCAGACATCGTAATCCATGAACTTTCTTGAGTGACCGGAGATGACAATGATGAAAACGATCTTGATGAGAGCCAGCGTGAGAAGCACACGGCAGGCGTTCATCCTGTTGTTGTTTTTTTCTAGCGTGCAGGCACTCGCGGCGCAGGAGACCATTGTCGCCATCCGGCACGGGGAGAAACCGGCAGCCGGTTTGGGGCAGCTTACATGCAAGGGGTTAAACCGTGCGCTGGCGCTGCCGAACGTGCTGGTTCCCCGGTTCGGCAAGCCCGACGCCATCTATGCGCCCGACCCGGCGGTAGGAGTCAGCGACGGAAGCAGTGGAAAGTATTCGTATGTGCGACCGCTCGCCACGATTGAACCCACGGCGATCTCACTCGGGATGCCGGTGAACGCGCAAATCGGCTTCACTGATATTGCCAAGCTGCAATCGGAACTCACAACGCCTGCCAACGCAAAGGCGCTGATCTTCGTCACGTGGGAACACCTGAAATTGAACGAATTCGCAAAAGAAATGTTGAAGAAATATGGAGATGACCCCTCTAAAGTTCCTGATTGGGGAAATGACGACTACGACCGCATCTACATCTTCAAGATCACGCAAGATCAGGGCAAATCAAAGTTGGTGTTCAGCGTCGAGCGCGAAGGCCTGAACGGCACGCTGAGTGAGACCTGCCCTTCCCCATAGCTGCGACGCCTATCTCACGAAGCCGACGGCGCCGTGCCTTGCTGTAATGCACTCGGGATGCGGGTTGGATGTAAACTTCTTCGAACAAGGCGACCGGCAAGCGTCGCCTTGAGGGGAGGTTCAACCCATGCCCTCTCACATTTCCTGCCCGAGCAACCACTCAACTGAGAAGATTTCGATTCACGAGGCTGCCATCGCCGTCTCCGAGGGACGAGGACTCGGCGTCTGCACGAGATGCGGGAAGCCACTCCAGTACAGAATTGACCACGTCTACGCGAACGACGCGAAGCGGAAGAAATACAGCTTTGTCGTCACGCGGGCAGTCCGCTTGGGTACGCGGCTGGCGGACGGTGAAAATTACGACCCGTTCCTGTTGGTGCTCCGCGAAACCAAAAGAGGCGAAGAGCAGATTCTTCCCACGTTTTGGGCGCATGGCAAAAGCAACACCGAGCGTGGCGGTCAGTTCCCTCCGCTGCTGACGCTCGAAGAATGGAAGACACTGTTTCGTAGGTTGGATGCCAGCTTCGACGAATTGGAACAAAGAATTAGAGTCCGTGCCTTCGAACTTTACGAGCAGCGTGGGAAGCAAGACGGTCACGCATTGGAAGATTGGCTACGAGCCGAGGCGGAGTTGACAAGACGGACGACGCTCCGCGCTGCTGCGTGAGGTTGCGCTCGATACCCGGCAACAGGGGTCTCGTCTATGACGGCATCGCTATGAAGGCGAACAGGGAGGGCGTCGATATGGAAGAGGACTGAGTGGTCGAGGTGTTCGAAGCTGTCCCGTGCGTCGTCGACTCGTCGAAAAATTCCACATCTGGCCGACGCCGCTTAATCGTCCGACGCTACCATGACCGATGGTTCTTGAGCCAATTTCTCACGACGGGCGCAACGGTTCTCTCGTTGATATTGTTCCTCTCACAGTAATCTGATTGAAACCAGTCCGAAGGCTGCTTCGCTCCTTTGCTTGTATTACACCCGCCGCAGCAAAGGGCAACATTCCACGCCTGATTGTCGCGGTCATCGTTGTTGATGTGCTCCACTGTCACTTTGTCGCGTGGAACCCCTCGGGCGTGCGGACGCGCTCTCATGATTCGACCACAGTACACGCACTTCTTGTCTCGCTTTTTGACAAGCGTCTGAACCTCTTTAGGGATTCCCCATCGGTTCATCTGGACTTCAAGCATGGCCTACTGCCAGTGGAAAGCAAGTTTGACGTGTACATCACGACATCCTACACGCGGGTGGATAAGGGATGAGCGCGGGACGCCTTCTCGCCGGCGCATGGGCTTCCGGGCGCGGGTCGCTAGTCCGAAGGCGATGCAGGGATTTTGGACCGCTCTGTCGTGCTATCTGACGGGTGGGCGGAACCAGTCAAGCGGGCACGAGTTACCGGTTTCCGAGAGCAAGAAAGAGCGACGATGCGAAGCGTCGTCGAATCCAGCCGAACGCGAACTAGAAAAGCGAGTCATCATCCCGACGGGGGGTGTAGACATGCCCTTCAACCGCAAAACCAATCCAACGCAGCTTGTCAGCCAAACTCAGCACATGACATATTCCGCACACTATCAGTCCCGAATCAATCACGGTGGCAGAGGTTCTGACCGCCCAAACCCATTCTCGGCATTCATGGAGATTCAAATCTTGGAAGGTGTCATGGATGGAGGACTCTGCCCCATCCCCAACCAACTCGCGTTGGTCACGACTGAGGTCAACATTTTTCCAATGGATAGCTAGAGTATCGGCTAGGACTTCAACGCAGGACTTGGGAGGCAATCCGGTTCCTTCCTCAAGGATAAAATCTACTTGATGCTCGTTGACCAAGTCGCATAGGTGCTGACGGAAGAAAGGATTGATTGGCGTCTCCGTTTGATACTTGTGATGAACGCCGAAAATAACGATTTGACGCACCACGTTTCCTCGCACTGCTTCGCAAACGCTTCCATTTCTGCTATCGCTTCCCGCGCCCTTTACGGGTGTGCAAGGGCTTTGTTGGCGATAGCAATTTGTTAGCATCGCTCAGAGCATTAGCAATTGGGAGTAGTCACGCAACGGTCCCAATTCGAAATAGACTGGCTCCAGTTTGTCCTGAGCCGTCGGCGGTATCCACACGATTCGAAATTCCCGTTGGTATGCATAGCGAAAGTGCTTTGTGAAGAAGACATCGATTCCATTCCGATCTGGAGTTGGGTGGTAAGGGTCTCGGTAGGTCACCGGCAAGGCGTAAAAGTCCCATCCGGGCAGTTTGCGCTCTCCTTCTTCTCTCATCCTGCTCAGAAATTCTTCGGGGTTTCGGACTACCAAGCAAGCGTCGTAGAGATGCTTGTTTTCACGAGAGAAATCATCAAACAGCCGATAATCGTATTTCAGTCCGAAAGATGCAATGTAGAAGTCGGTGACGCATTCGGACACTCGGCGGATGTTTCCAATCGTTTCTATCGGGATTTTCATTCCGTTGCGGACGGCCTCAGCCGTCGTCCCGAAGAACTCCTCAGTGAACTCGACCTCGCAGTCTTGGATTGCGGGACCGAATGAAGAACTTTCGTAGCTTTTGGCATTTCCGATACGAATCACACCTTCTCCAAAGGTCCTCGTCATCCATCCGACGTTGCCGAATTTCAGGAGATAAGTACCTTCATCCAAACGCTCTCTCTGCCATAGTTCTGCGGCTTTCTTGTGGTACTTGTAGGGGCCTTGCGTGAATGAATCGCTGAACGGCAACCCGCGCAATTGGTATTCAGCCTGAACGTGTGCGAGCAAGCGACGCAATGATTCACCGGCGTCAACGATAGCTTTACCGTCGGAGTCGATAGTCAGGATATTCTCAAAGAGGTCAACTTGACGCCGAGCCAGTTCCTCGTGCGAGGCGTGCTGAAGATAACGCCTCCGCAGATATTCATCACGCCATTCGTGATACAGCACTACGGTCATAGGGCGAGTGCGAACCAGCGAGTGCTCACATCGGATTATAACGCTTGTGCGTCAGGGCGCTATGGCGCGACCACCGAATTCCAAAACTACTTTTCGCAAGTTGGCATCGCCGGTCACCAAAGTCGCCCCGTTTCTGATTGCGGTCTCGGCAATCAGAATGTCTCGAAGCTGGTTGCGAATATTCTTCTTTCCATCGAGTTCTCGAAGCCGAGAGAGCATCAACTGGAAGGTTCCCCTCCCGTCGTTCCAGTCGGCTTGGCCCCAACCTGCACCTTCAATGTCAAAGGCAAAGCTCGAAGCAGGCACCGTCACGGGGCGAATTTGTTCAAATAGGGCCAGAAGTTCGGCCCGTCTCTTCTCGTTTTGCGTAGCCCGCAATTCGTCCGCCTGAACGCCGATGACGAGTAGCTGGCTCCCAGCAAACGACGCGAGTGACACTTTTCCTTCAAGCGCTGCATTGAAGATAGTCGTGTCGAGCATGTGGGCGGGAGTTATGGTGCTCATAGATGCTTCTCTTCCGAACGCACTCCTACTGTTTTCCATCCCGGTGGCGGCACGGCTAGGTTCGAAGTATAAGGCAACGAGAATGTGTACCCGTCGTTCAAGGTAAGCTCCCAATTGAACCCGAAATGATTCTCGTTGGGATTTGTTTCCACAATTTTTTTCGACGGTTCACAGGCGGTAATGACCAGCCTTTGAAGATACCGAAACTTGTAGTCCTTCCGGGTCACGATAAGCGGGATATGCCGAACCTGCTCACCGTACAGGGCGATTGTCTTCTGCCACGCGAACCAGTCTTCCGCCCATACTGTCGGCAGGTCGTTCCGGCGCAAGAAATCATAGAGTTGCCTTTGAAACAGATTGAAGGAAAGTATTTGCAGAACTTTTCCGTCCGGGTCAATGCTCTCGGGAATCCACGGCTGATATCGCCCGAGGCGATCATCTAGGATGCCGAGGATAAGCTTGGCTCCTCGACGGTCAAGCCTCGTATGAAGCGCCCAATCGCAGTAAAAACGGAGCGCCGAGAAAGCATCCCTCTCGCCGTCGTATTCGAGAATCTTCCGAATTTGCACGAGAGCGTGCACCACATCTTGCTTGCGCTCAGGCGGCTTGTTCATCAATTCGAACAACTCTTCGGCAATCTCGTTTCGCGTCATGACAGCGCATTCCTGCCCCAGCGGAAAAACTGCTGATACGGCGGCGTCAACTTCGCTTTGAGCGCCTTCTGCTTCCCCGCTTCGGAGTTACTGACTTGCTTTTGGTCCTCTCCCACCTTCTAGCGGAAGCCTTGGTAACGGACCGACCAACCTGCTCAATTCGACCGTCCGGCCATCGCCCTTGATGCTCTTGCTCGCGCCTTTCCAAATCTTTTGTGATTCCGCTGTGCCGGATTTTGCCCCTGACTTTGTAATCGTACTTTTTCATCGCTCGCGGCTCCTTCGGATAGCATTATACGCTTTGGTTCTTGACCGGCCCCGCGCCGGGCCGGCGATGCCTCTCATGAACGCGACATTCCAACGCTACATCGGCATCGACTATTCCGGCGCTCAGACGCCTTCGTCGAGCCTCAAGGGTCTGCGCGTCTATGCGGCTGACCGCCTGAACACTCCGCAGGAAGTCCCGCCGCCACCGAGTCCGCGCAAATACTGGACACGCAGAGGCATCGCCGAATGGCTGGTCGAGCGGCTCTCAGAGGATGCACCGACGCTCGTCGGCATCGACCACGGCTTCTCGTTCCCGCTGCAATATTTCGAACAGCACGGGTTGCCGCTCGACTGGCAGACGTTCCTTGACGATTTCCAGCGCCACTGGCCGACCGACGAGGACATCTATGTCGATTTTGTGCGAGATGGGAGTAGCGGAAACGGCGCAGCCCGGTTAGGCAATCCGAAATGGCGGCGGCTCACCGAAGTGCGGGCACGCACCGCCAAGTCCGTGTTCCAGTTCGACGTTCAGGGGTCGGTGGCGAAGTCCACGCACGCAGGGCTTCCGTGGCTACGCTACATCCGGCAACACGCCAAAGACCGCGTCCAATTCTGGCCGTTCGACGGTTGGGAAATCCAGCCGAACCGCTCTGTAATCGCCGAGGTCTACCCTGCGCTCTGGAACAGGACTTACCCAAGCGAAGGGCGGACGCCCGACCAGCAGGACGCCTTCGCCATCGCCAAATGGTTGCAGGAGGTGGACAGGGATGGAAGCCTTGAAAAATACTTCCACCCTCGTATGGAGCCGGACGAGCGCAAGAAGGCTCAGATTGAGGGCTGGATTCTAGGTGTCCTCTAGCGTTGCGTCGGGACAGGGGGTGAGCCGAAGTAACATCGCCGCATAGAGTCAGTTGAATTGAAGACTTATTTATCACCGTGATAATCTCCGGCAGACAAAGCACCATCAATTCGCGCTTGGCTTGCGAGGAGAATCTGGAATGCCGTTTCGACTGGAAGCACATGAGCAGCCGTTGCTAAAAATCTTCAGTAGCGACTTTGATTTTTCAATCCCGCTCTATCAGCGCCCATACGCATGGACGGTCGAAGAAGCCGGTACTCTCCTCACAGACCTGCTCGACAACATGGGGATGGATAGCAGTTCAGTTGATGATACGAATCCCTATTTTCTTGGAAGCATTGTGTTGGTGAAAGGCGAGACGCCTCCGTCAGATGTGGTTGATGGACAGCAGAGACTTGCGACCCTGACGACTTTGTTGTCGGTTCTGAGACATTTCGTCGGTGTTGACGAAGCCGAGGGGCTGACGGCTCTACTTTATGAAAAAGCGAATCCCATCCTCGGCACACAGAACCGCTATCGCCTCACGCTTCGGCAGCAAGACGCCGATTTCTTCCGAACGTACATACAGAGCTTCGACGGAATCGGAAAGCTGAAGGGACTCAAGGCCGTGACTCTGACCGATAGCCAGCGAAATCTTCGGGACAACGCACTGTTGTACTGGAAAACCCTGAATGACCTGCGGGACGACAAGAGAACTCGGCTAGCTCAGTTCGTTGCCCGCCGATGTTATTTGGTTGTTGTGGCTACCCCGGATTTCGGTTCTGCCTACAAAATTTTCACCGTCTTAAACAGCCGGGGACTCGACCTTTCACCTAGCGATATTCTCAAGGCGAAGGTCATTGGAGGAATCCCCTCGGAAAACCAGAAGTCTTTTTCGCAAAAGTGGGAGGACTTAGAAGACGACTTGGGAAGGGAAGGTTTTCAAGAACTCTTTGCCCACATTCGGATGAATTACCGAAGGACGAAATTGAAGGAGACTATCGTCGAAGAATACGAGAAGCACATCCTGCCACGCACGAAACCCGCTTCCTTCGTTGACTCTGTTCTTCTTCCATTCGGTGATGCATATCAAGTGGTCAAGAAAGTGTCCTACCAAAGCGCACATCGGCCAGAAGAGGT
Source organism: Candidatus Acidiferrum sp. (assembly GCA_035622585.1). Lineage (GTDB taxonomy): Bacteria > Acidobacteriota > Terriglobia > Acidiferrales > UBA7541 > Palsa-295. The sequence goes on along the minus strand of DASPVC010000007.1, from coordinate 30,081 downwards.
AAACGACTTGCTGAGATGGCTTAACAAAATCGACAACGTAGATTGGATTCCTCCAGCACTGTTTTACCTCAACCAACACGACAAAGACTCAGACGACCTCGTTCAGTTCTTCAAAGACCTAGAAAGGCTAGCCGCAGGACAAATGATTCTTCGCAGCAACGTCAACGAGAGAATTAACCGTTACGCGGAGTTGCTCACGGCCATTGAAAAAGACAAAGACCTCTACGCTGGCGATTCGCCTCTCCAACTAACTCCGAACGAAAAAAAGGACGTTATGACAACCTTGGACGGCAATCTTTACCTTCAAGCGAAAATCCGGCAATTCGTTTTGCTGCGGCTGGATTCTACATTGGCGAAGGGAGAAGCCATCTACAACTACTCGACAATCACAGTCGAACACGTGCTACCCCAAACTCCGCAGCCGGGCAGTATTTGGATGAAGTGGTTTCCCACGGAACAGTTGAGGGAGACGTGGACGCACCGCATCGGCAACTTGGTTCTGCTTTCGAGGCCGAAGAACAGTGAGGCACAAAACTTCGATTTCGACGTAAAAAAGCAAAAGTACTTCACTTCTGCTAAGGGAGTAGCGAATTTCGCCCTGACCACACAGGTACTCGCCGAGACAGAGTGGACGCCAGAAGTGGTAGACAAACGCCAGAAGGCAGCACTCGTGCACATGAAGCATTTATGGCGACTTTCCTGAAGGGTTTCAAGGAAGTATTCAGCCGTTAGAAGAAGGAGGTAGACAAGTGGCGCAAAAGACGAGGGTGGCCGGGGTTAAGGTGAGGCGTGGGAAGAATCTCCAAACCGGAAAGGGCTGGCGATTAGTTCGCCCTAGTGGAAAGCGTGCCTTGAAGGCATCGCTCCTGACGACTCTTCAGGTGGGCGGCGAACGGCTCGCTGTCTTCAGAGTGTTGCGCTGACGCCGCCAGAGGTGGAAACCGTGCCGAGGCTCTTGAGAAGAGCAAACCCCGTTCTCTGTCGAACCAAAAACGAGCCGCGCAGTCGCGTTACGACCGTCAGCTAGAACGCTCTGGGCGATTCGCGGGAAACGACACTGCACCCTAGATGTAAAACTTGAACCTCGGGTTTCGCTTCGTCACTGTCGGATTGGAGACCAGTATTTCCCCGACTGCATCCGAGAAGCCGATGGTCACCGGCTCGGAATCGCCGAACCGACATGCGTTGTAATTCAGCTTTGTCAGGGCAGAGATGTCGTTGGCAACCTGCTCGATGTCGGCTTCGCCGTGCTGGATGTCAATCCGCAGCGGAACCGGCGACTCCCAACCCGGATAAGTCCGCAGACGCGGTATGAAACCAGATGCCCATAGGTAGCCGAGTTTCGCCCCCGCCTTGAGGAAAGTTCCCCGCATTACGGAGCGCGTGCCTTCCCGGTAAAAGCGCAGTCCTTGAAAATCCTTGCGGACGCGAATCCCCACTAGCTTGACGCCAGATGGACATGCCGACCTGTAACCCTCGAACTCTTGGGGGCTGATGGAGGAGCGGCTGTGGAGGAAGATTTCTTTCAGCGGCTTGCCTTCAAGCTCCTCATAGGTTTTCAAAGTTCCCGCGAGAAGTTGGCTTGCCGCATCGCCTGACAGATGGAACTGGTTTCTCTCAGGGGAGTACCAAGGGCCGTATTCTCCGAGGAAGACCACGCCGTCCCCCGAATCCAGAAACATGAGGCCTGCGCAGCACGCCGTTCGGTTTGCCACGGTCGGGTCGGTCTTCCGAAAAACGATGCCGATGTAGCAGACGCCCTCGCGTGCCCCGGCCAATCGCCAAGGCTTGCCGCCGCTTTTGTAATACATCGTTGTCAGGAGATTCCATGCGACATCCGACGGCGGGGACTGAAATCGAGGCCAATTTCTCGGGTCAACCTCCAAGCGGCGCTCCCTGACTATCTGGATGGGTATGCCGTATTCCATCGAGCGTGCCTTGAGTTGGCGGCGGAAATCGACAGAATACGAATAAATCGCAGGGTCGTAGCTGTCGAAAAAGTCCCTCTGGCCGCTCGCCCTCAACTCCCTCTCTTTCTTCGACACGCCCTCGCCTGTCGCGCCCGGAACAAAGGACTCTGGCCGGCAGTTCCTCCAGACGAAATCAGGCACGACGCAGACAAGGACGCCGAACGGCTCTTCCCTCTTCTCCGTCATCTTGATGGCGTTCAGATATTGCTCGACGACACCCGTTGCGCGTTTGTTGGCGTCCTTTTGCACGGATTCCCGCTCAAGTTTTGCCGCGTCCAATTCGCAAGACCAAGATGCTTCTCGGGGCAGTTCGCAACAAAACGCAGCTTCAAATCCCGGAAAGACCGGCCACAGATGGGGGTCGAGACCGTCGCCGGGGTAAATCGCCCCTTTTGCAGCCTTGCACCACCGATTGAAGGCTTGAAGGTGCTCGGGAATTCCGATTACACCTATGGTCAGGTTCTTGGGATGAGAAGAGACTTCGATGCCGAAAGGCCCAAAGAGAGAAAGACCATCGTGGGGGTCTTCCAGAAACTGCCGGTGACGAAATTCAAGACGCGGCTCATCGAGTAGAATCGCCCGGCTACTCATCACGCGCACCGCCCTCCGAGTCAGGTTCCTTATCTCCTTCTTCCAAATCCAACACCGCCTCCTCGCTTTCCTCGGACTCTGCTTTGGTCAGTTCAAGCAAGGATTCGTCGAGACCGGACTCAATCGCTGCGGCCATGGGCTGCTTGGAAATGACCATCCTTTGCCCTTTCGCATTGCCAACCTGAATTGCGGCTCCGTCACCAGCGAGGAACTGAAGAATTGCCAGCGTGCGCGAAAGCCACTCGTAGTTCCACCATGCCCGACAGATTCGCTTTCTTCTTCGCAGCGCAGGTTTTTCCTCAAGCGGCTCGCCTTCAAGGGTTCTAAGAAAGAGCCGCACGCGAACTTGAACAAGGGTTCCCATTTCGTGGTCTAGCCAAACTCTCAAGTCGGGAGCGAGATGGTACCGGCACGACTCTTTGCCCGCGAGCGTCTTGAAGTTGCGAACGCCAGCAGTCCTGACCCACGAGGTTGCGTTGTTGTAGCTTCGGAAGGTCAGTCGATTGTTCGGAAGCAGGCCACCGGGAAAGTAACAGAGACTTCCATCAGGCGTACTTTTCAGACCACGCGCCAAACAGTGGGACTTTAGGGATTGGTTGAATAGGCGGACGGCCACTTGCCGAACGCTGACATCCCTGCTTCTTGCCGATTTCCAATCCGTGATTTTGCCGCGCTCTCTGAGCCGATACCGTCCAAAGAGTTCGCCGGACGGATAGACAAACGACCAAAACACTTCGCGCTCTGCAAAGTGCGGCCAGACCCTCAACAATTCGAGTCGTTGCTCGTCGGAAATGGTTTCTTCCATTTCGTAGCGGTATATGTCCGTGGGCAGTTCGGTGATTTCCGCCACATTAGACCAGAGGCGCTCTTCTTTCGGGATGATAAAACCCTTAGCATCGAACCAATCAACGGCCGCCGAACGTCCGTTGGTGAATGTTCTCGGGGCATCCGAGGCCTCAAGCAGTTTCAATAGTTGCGCCAGACCGTCGGCCCAACTGAGGTGATACGGTATGAAGGTGAGATCGGAGACCATCCAACCGAGGTCAGTCGGACTCAGACCATCGAGGTTAAGGGGAACGAGAAAATTCTCATTCCTCTCCCTCGCTAGATTCAGCGCAAGCGTGCGTTCCTTCAGCGGGTTTGCTTTCTTGACCGAATTGCGCGAGAGCACGGCCAGCAGGCGAAACGTGCGGCTCTTTATGGCTTCGTCGATGTCGTTGGGGTAGGACTCGCCACCGAGCAGCTTCATCCGGTCGCACCACACACTGTATCCTTCAGCCGTGAGGCGCAGGGTCAGCCATTCCGCGAAAGGCCAGTCTTCCCCTGCGTAGCTGATGAATAAATGGTCTCGCACAGTACCGAATTCTATGCGACAGCGAGCCTCAATTGCCCGAAATTCAATCACTGGGGGAAGGCTCGGAACGAAGCGCAATCTGATGTCGGAAATCTGAAGGATGCTCAACACGGCTGAGCAACCGGCGCGGTGCGTGCTCCAGTACCTTCGATGGATGTTGCTTTGTGGAGTTGAATGATAGGCTCCAATCCACATGCGGCTCGTTGCCTCCGACATCATCACCCAATATCGACCAAGCCCCTGCGACCTGCGGGTTTGGCTCCAGAATCGCGGTGAGCCGGAGCGGGAACCGACCGAGTTCGAAAAGGTTTTGTACCGGCTCGGCGAGAGGCACGAGAAAGCACATCTCGCCACTTTGGCGGCGTACACAGATTTCAGCACCTTGTCCGAGGATGAGCGCATCCAACGGACGTTAGCCGCTGTCGCTGCAAAAGTTCCTGTGCTGTACCAGCCCACCTTTCGGGTGCTCCCGCAAATCGCCGGGACAGAAGTCGAAATCGTCGGTCAGCCGGACTTCCTAATTCTCGACGGTGAGCGCTACATCGTGCGCGACGCGAAAATGGCGCGGCGCATCGACCCAGAGAACCACCCCGAGATTCTGCTTCAAGTCCAACTCTACGGCTGGCTGTTCGAGAAAAGTTGCGGTGTCTCTCCGAAGGCCCTGCAAGTGTTCGGCGGCACGAAAGAGGTCGTTCCCATCCCTTACGACGGCGGCGTTTCAGCCCTCGCCGCTCTGGAGCGGCTGCTGGCGGTCAAGCAGTTGCGGGACGAACCATACGAGCCAGTCGGCTGGACGAAATGCGGCGCTTGCGGATTCAACGAGCGTTGCTGGAACAGGGCGGAGAAAAGCGGCGATGTGGCCCTCGTGCCCGATGTTGACCAGAGCCTCGCAAGGACGCTGAACGCCATGGGCGTCCGAACTCGAAAGGAACTGCTGAGCGCATTTGATGCTGCGAGCCTGAGCAACCTCAAGCGCCCGTTCGGGAAAACCGAGCGGCGGGTCGGAAAGACGGCGGAACGCATTCTCCAGTTTGCCGAGGCGCTTGAACGGCGTGAAGAGAAGGTGCTGGCTGTCCCCGCGATTCCGCAACTCCCGAACTTCGTGATGTTCGACTTGGAGGGGATGCCGGCCCACTTGGACGAACTGGATAAAATCTATCTCTGGGGAGCGCAAGTGTTCGGAGAAAAGCCGAGCGAATTCATGCCAGCGGTCTCGGGCTTTGGACCGGACGGCGACCGAGAAGGCTGGCTCGCATTCTTGGAAAACGCGAAGAGGATTTTCGACCGCTACGGCGACATCCCCTTTGTTCACTGGCACTCCTACGAAAAGAAATACCTCTCAAAGTACGTCCAGAGGTACGGCGATCTGGACGGCGTCGCGGCTCGCGTGGTGGCGAACCTACTCGACCTCTTCACGGTCACGAAGGAATCCGTCATCGCGCCGGTGCCGAGTTTCAGCTTGAAGGTCATCGAGCAGCATGTCGGCTACAAGCGACAGCAGGACGAATTCGGGGGTCAATGGGCGATGGCGAGGTTCATTGAGGCAACGGAAACAAGCGATGAGGGAAAGCGCAAGGAATTGATGGACGAAATCCTCGCCTACAACAAAGAAGACCTCGAAGCGACGTGGGCGGTGTTCCAGTGGCTGAGAGCCAAGATTCCACCAGTCGGGGAAATGGCTTCCTCTTAGCTCTCACAGGTTAATAATCGAGCTAAGACGGCGACTTCGACCGAAAGCAAACAAGCGTGAAGAGGGTGATAGAATCCGACTTGATGGAAAGCGAGGTTCCGATGAAGTCACCACTCACCGAAGCAGTCAAGCGCCTGCTAGAGGCACGCAACATTCAAATGGTCACTTCGGAAGAATGGGACGCCGTCGCCGCCGCCTTGAAGCAAGAGACTGGGGAGTACATCGAGTGGCGAACGCAGGATGAACTCCCGGATAAGGAACCAGAGTCCACCAGATAGCAAAGATTGGTTCGCCCCCTACGGATGGGGTTCCCCGGACTACTTGCCCGCCTCAAGTTCCTTCGACTTGGTGTACTCCGTTGCCTTGCCAATTAGAGAGGCAATGAAGTCGCTAAATCTGAGGTCTGGCGCTGGTTCCGTGTATTTGCCCTCCAATCCGCCCTCCCGTTCGGACATGATGAAGCAAGCAGATTGGTACAGATGTTCCAACACGAGCTTTCGGCAGAAGAGTTCGTAGCGTTTGGCATACGAAACGGATTTCCTCGTCTTCTCGTAGCTCAGGTCTCTAAACTCGGGGCGAATCTTGAAATGAGGTTCAAGGATTTTGACGGGCGAAGTGGAGCCAGCGCAGTCTTCGAGCAACATCAGATATCCGACCCATGGCGACGTGGACGGAATGAACGAGTTCTCGCGGAAAGCGGTCCAAAGGTCAGTAGCATTCCCGAGTGCTTCCTCCACTCGATTGTTAGCGTTGTTTCCGAATGAGGGCCCAGCCTGAGACTTCAACTCCATCACTGCCAGAAGCCTCTTGTCAGCGACAACAACCAAGTCCCAATCTTTCGTTGGGCGAAAGTAACCGGGCAGGTCGCTCTTAGAGCCATTGTAGATGCACTGTGCCTTGATTCCTGATTCACACAGCAGGTCGGAAATGAGATTGGCGAACCCATCCATGTGCTTACCGCCCGTGACATCGGCTCTGGCACCGTAGTCCTGCACTCCTGTTACTGCACCTTGATTCTTTTTCTGTCTCAGTCTCGTCTGCCAGTAGTGCTTGACTGCTTCGGCAAGACGCTGCTCAAGGTTCACTTTCGTTTCCTTGCAGCCTTGGCGATCTGCACCGAGGCAGTTCCGAAAAGGTTTCCTGTAGCGGTCGAGATGCGGCGCTGAGCTAGGTTGAAGTAATGTTCGTCTACCTCGACACCGATACTATTCCTGCCCCATCGTGCCGCCGCCACTGTTGTTGTTCCCGTTCCCATGAAAGGGTCAAGCACGGTGTCCCCAACAAAACTGAACATCCTGACGAGTCGTTCCGCCAGTTCTGTTGGGAAAGGTGCCGGATGTTCTTTCGTGGAAGCGCCGGTGACACCATTCCAGACTTGTTGAAACCATTTCTGATAATTTTCAGCGGAGATGACGCTGAGCACTCTTGTGTGCACCGAGGGGCTTCTGTACCCACCCGGCTTTCTTTGCATCAAGATAAACTCCACATCGTTCTTGATGACGGCGTTTGGTTCGTAAGGCTTGCCAAGAAAACTAGAGCCATTCTCAACTTCGTAAGCCGCATTGGAAATCTTGTACCAAATGATGGGGGCAAGGTTGTCGAACCCGATTTTGCGGCACTGCTCCTGAATGGATGCGTGCAACGGCACCACGGTGTGCCGTCCGTTGTTTCTCCGTCTCGAAAGGCAAACGTCCCCCACGACGCAAACGAGCCTGCCACCCGGCACAAGAGCGTGAAAACAATTTCGCCAGACCTTCTCAAGCTCCAACAGGAAGTGCTGATAATCACTGATAGACCCCATCTGACCTGCGGACTCACGGTATTCCTTGAGAGTCCAATACGGCGGCGAGGTCACCACCAGATGCACGCTTTCGGCTTCAATGCTAGACAGGTATCGGGCATCTTGGAGCATCAACTGATGGCGTGTCGGAAAAGAGCGAAGGTTCGCTTCTATGGCGGCAACCAGTTGAGGGTCTCTTGCAATCCTCGGGAGGTCTCTTTGTGGGTCAGCAAGTTCCCGCAGTTCGGGTGGGACAAAACCTGCAATGTCTAGAACTGGAGCGGGAGCGGCGCAGGTCATCGGCTACATCTTAACCCAAACAAGTGTGGTGATGAGTTTCAGCTTCCCGACTACTCACGGTGAGGCAACCGCAGGAATTTGAAAGAAACGCTCGAAATCTGTGTTGCCACATTCGTCGAATAGGGAGCCTCCGTAAAAGCCAGCGTTAACTGAGCAGGGGTCGAAACCTCGATGTGCCCCTCGGGAATGGCGTCGTTGCGTATCCCCACAGCGAGCGCAATTGCCAGTCCTCCAACGATGAGATTTGTCGTTTTGATTTCCATCCTCAATCTCCGAAGAAGCAAAAACAAAGCATATCACAATCTGTTCGTCTTTTCTTCGCCTATCAGTACGCTCCGTTTCGAACGCAGCGTTAGTGCTGAACCTTTTCGGCAAATCCGTCCCGGGTTCACCGACTGCAATCAGACACCACGTGACGAACGAAATGTGGAAGTGGTAGGCTCGCCTCGCATCGAGGATTGTGGCGCTCCGCCGGGGACTCAAGAAATGAATTATTGGCTAGACCTGTTTACGGGAACAACTTGGCGAGAGTTCAAAGAGGCTGGTTCCAACGTGTCGGGGTTCCGTGCCAAGCAAGTCAAATCTGCGAAGAAGATGAAATCCGGAGACGTTTTCCTCTGTTATTTGACCGGCGTCATGCGGTGGGTCGGAGCATTGGAAATAATTGGACCGAGCACGGACCGTCGGCAAATTTGGAAAGAACAGGATTTTCCCGTCCGTTTCAACGTCAAACCAATGGTGCTACTCGAACCTGAACACGGCGTCCCGATGGAGCAGTTGGAGAGTCGTGTGAAGTTTTACCGAGGTCCGGAAGACAGGGGGAAATTTCGCGGTTTTGTCCGCGCCAGTCTGAGGCAGTTTGAAGACCCGAAGGATGGCGAACTGATTCTCTCCATGCTCCGTGAAGCCGAAAAAAATCCCGTCTCCCGACCTGTAGACGCCAAGAAGCTGGCAAGGAAACCCCTCTACAGAGTCGCGCCGAAACGCGGCGCTCGGAAAAGAGTGGCGCTGGTAAGCGTGCCAGAACCCGAGGAGTCTCCAGTCACGGCAGCTTCTGAACAGCCGGAATCCGCTGAGTCCGCAACGACGAGACACAGCGAAATCCAGTACATGCTCCTGAACCTCGGAGCAGAACTCGGACTTGACGTATGGGTCGCTCGCAATGACAGGGGCAAGAAGTGGAATGGCGTCCTGCTTGGCTCGTTACCACGGATGCTTGATGAACTGCCAACGCAGTTCAACGAAGCGACGACGCGCACAATTGAGTTGATTGACGTTCTGTGGCTCAGTGGGAATTCAATCGTAGCGGCCTTTGAGGTCGAGTGCACAACGTCTATTTATTCAGGTCTGCTCCGCATGAGTGATTTGCTAGCGTTGCAACCGAGTCTGGACATTAGCCTGTATTTGGTAGCCCCTGACGAACGGAGAGACAAAGTTGAACAGGAACTCCTGAGGCCGACGTTCAGCCTTCGTGAAAAGCCCTTGGCTAAAATCTGCGGGTACTTGCCGTTCACTGTTCTGTGCGAGAAGCTAGACGGAATCAAGAAATTGGGTCTCAGCCGTTCGTTGAAGGCTAATTTTTTGAGGACAACGGCGGAATTCTTTGGTGGGGGCGAAGGCATTAGAACCGAGTGAAATCATTACGTCGAACTTCTAGCCGATACGCATTCGTGAAATTTTCAACCCCAAGATTCCACTGCTTCGCGGTATCTTCGAATGACCCGCTGGCTGACCTTGCCTTTCGCATCTCTGATGAGAGTTTCCATTGGTGTTCGTGCTGCCCAACATCCAAAGATTGCGTGACTTCGAGAACTGCCTTCCACAATCCTATGTAGTTGTGACACCGAAAAAGGACGAAACCGCAGCAATTTTGACACTGCGTATGGGACTTCTTTCCTGAAATCATTGGCTGACAAAAATGCGCTGATTGCACCGTTTCTGGCAGCCTGTGCGAACTTCTCGTCAGTTCTGAGACAGTCGGTCACTTCCCAACTCGTGATATACGGAGATTCTTTGTTCCATTTCAGGGCTTGGACCGCCTCGATGAAGCCGTGTGGATTCTGATGCACTTTAATCGGAATTATCTTCTTCTTGAGTGCTAACGCAATTCCAGTCTCTTGATCGGTCCAATCTGACTCCGAGAAGCCCCTGGTAAGCAGCGGAATGAAAACATCACAGTCACGCAGGTTCTTTCGAATCTCGGTTCGCCAATGCGCCGATGGCTTAATATCTTCGTGAGCCAAGAACACAGTGAAGTCAAAGTGCTCAAGGCCTGCCTTCAACTGTCCTGCCAGTTTTCTGGATTTGTGAGAATAGCTAAGGAAAATGTGTAAAGGCACATCCCACCCATTATTACGAGGTCAAGGAGATTTATCTGAGCCAAATGAACTGCAAGACGCCAGCCGCCTCCACCGGGTCAAAATCACCGTGGTCTAATGTTATCAAAGGGCACGCAAACTCCTCGGCGGTTGCGGCTGCGAATGCATCTGCTAGACCCAAGTTGTGATTCGGGCAGGCGTGACCCACTTTCCAACGGGCGACCCGCTTTAGGAAGCTTTCACCCTCCGGGTCGAGTATTGTGATGACGGGGGCGAGCGTCTCGTGAGCCCTTTCAGCAATAGCTGGTCCGTCCGACCTGAGAAAGTCATAGTAGACCTCACAAAAATTTACGCGGTGTATAACAACTGAATTGCGCGTGTCCCGAAGAATCGCCGCAAACTGTTCGTGTCCCGGCTCACCCTTGACGTATGCGATTGCCGCACATGCGTCCGCGATATGTGTGGGACGAGCGGGCATCAGTTCTCGTGGCTTCTCTCAGCCCTCTTCCATGCAAGATGCTGTTCACTTGTTAACTTGGCATCCTTGAGAGCACCAGCGGTTCCCGAAATCACTTCGTCCCGCCCTGTGGTCGGCTGATTCTTTCTGCCGGGCGCGGCGTAAATTAGGTGTCCGCACTTGCAAGCGATTTGACCGAGAGGAGTCGACGAAGGAGTTATGTATCGCCGGCAATCTGGACAAAACAGGAATTGAAAGAGACTGAGCACGGCATTCCCGAACTCCCGCGCGACGCTGAGCGGCACATTTAGGGCCCAACGATTGAAATGGGCGCCAATCCAGTTCCGAAGAGGCCAACTTACGTCTAGGGCATCGAGAGTCTGCTGCGCTTTCGAATAGAGGGTGGAATAGTTCCTTTTTACTTCCCTATAGAATGGAGGCCAAAGGTCGCCAATCTCGTAGAGTTCCCCCGCCTTTGCGGGGACAGGTAGACGAAGAGAGTACCGCATCTCTTGGAGGATATGCTCCAACAGTCGACCCGACAGTGCCGCAATCTCGTATGGCTGACCGTTCTGGAGAATTTCTCGCAGTCTGCGTTCTTCATCTTCCGGCTCGCGGAGGTCAGGCCCCTCATCAATAGTCCAGCTATAGATGGTCTTATTGACGAAGTTTTGGGCTACACCGCACCTGTTCTGAATATCTCGCAAATGCTCAAACCAAATCCGGTCATGGGTCGTGAGCAGGATTTGAAAATCGGAAAACTCGGTAAGCAATATTTCGGCAAGCCGAACAGCATGACCAGCGTCAACACTGCTAATCACATCATCGAGAACAAGCAGCTTGAACGCTGGATACTGTTTTCCATACCACCTTCGCAGGGCAAGGAAAATGCTCAGACCTAATGTGTCGAGGTGGGCGTCGCTGTAATACGCTCGCGGATCCGTATCTACACAAGTGTAAAAATCTGCCCTGATGTTGATACTTTGTTGGACTGCCTCCCGGACTTCGAGTCGGATGTTTCGATGCGATGCAGCAGATAGAGGGCTCGATTCGTGATGCTTGTGTAACTCGTAGTAGATGCGGTCCACGTCCCCACTTACTTGCGTGAAAATTTCTCCCACAACTTCTTTTCTGACTTGCCGGAAACTAGCTACGGCAAGCGCGGATACCTTTGCGCGATGCTCAACCTTCTGGAAAGCTGCCCATGCTTGTCCGAGCCTTTCCCAATTCGATTTCAAGCGCGAAAGGAAATCACGAAGCTGGAGTAGGCTCTGCGCCGCAGCACTAGAAGGCAGCGACTCTAGTTCGGTTCGGAGCGTCTGAACATTTTGCGAGATGTCGCTCTCGATTTTTTCCCCTCGTTCGAATGCTCTGCCAATGGAATGGAGCGGACCTAATTCGATGTTGGGAACGGGCTGGCTGACGACGCGCACGAGGTCTGCAAGCCTTTCCGCTATGCCTGCCAACAGATTTTCAGTTGTTTGACGGAGTTCCTGCGGGGCTCTCGCTAATTGCGTTCGACGAATCCTCTCAACACCGCTCAGCGATTCACCGACCACCTTCTTTAAGGCATCCAACTCCGCTTGGACCTGCTGGCGTAAGGCGAGGAGTTCGTGAGCCTGCTCAAGACGGGTACGCGCTCGACGCACAACTTCTTCGGGGGAGAAGCGTCGCATTTCTTGCTCACAGAGCGGGCACTCTTTCCGGTGCTCTTCCTCTATCCAACGTGCACCATCTTCTAGAACCCTCTCATAAATGATGGCTGTTTGCCGGGCTTGAAACTCTCGAAGCTGCAATATCGACGACGCGAGTGGCTCGACATTGATGGCTGCTGGACCATTGAAAAGTTCACCCAAAGCGTCAATGAGACTAGTGATTGCGGCGGGTTTCGAGATGTCTCCAAATTTGGACAGGTCAGCGTCGATTTCCTGAATAAGCGTCGAGATTTCCGAGAGATTTGTTGCGAGTCCGCGACCAGCGCGAGCCAGCCGATTGTTCAGCGCCTCAAGGATTTTGGGCTCCGAAACTTCGTCACCTGCTTTAAGACCAGCTTGATGCGACAAATCGTCGTGCTGTCGCGCCAATTCCCGGCGAGAGATATTAAGCTCAGCTTGTAGCTGTTCATCAGCCTTGGCAAGCACTGCTTCGACTTCTTCCACTTCGGACAGTGCCAAATATGGGCGGAGAAGCTCGTATCTGTCGCGTGGCTGCGACTCAATGAATGCCAGAAGCTGTCCGCGCCTCAAAATGTAGACTGGTTGGCGTGCGGCTTCCAGATAACGCTTCACTGTTTCAGAGGACGCGCTCGTCGCCGTGCCCGCCTCGACTTTTGTGCCATCACTGAATGTGACTGCGATTTCCGGGTTCGCGCTCGTGTATTTGATGTGAGGACCATGCCGTTGAGAAGATAAGCCCTGTGCCCGATGGTCGAGAGTATAGACCTCGCCTGTAAAGAGCTTTTCCAAAGCGTCAACGAATGTGCTTTTCCCCGTCCCATTCTCACCAAAAAGCAAGACGGACTTTCCGTTAAACAATAGGCTTTTTCTTTGGGAGACCCCACGGAAGCCCATAATATCCAGACGCTGAATGACCAATTCAGGCATTTGATTTTTCGTCTCGCTTGAGTGCTTGAAGCACTTTCTGACCATTTCGCAGTGAGTCTTCTCTTCGCAATTGGAGTAGCTGCGCCAGCATTTCTTGCGGAAAATCCTCTCTTTCGGTCAGCTTCTTGAAAAAGCGGTCCAAAATTTCCTGTTCGAGCGGTTTTTCGCTACGCATAAACCTCCCCCGTTTTGTTTCGCCCTCCCAATTGAACCTTCCTTTCTGAGGTTGACGACAATTCTACTCCCGTCTTACCAACTAATCTCTCCCAAGCGCACCAGCTTTGAGGTTCATGGCAATTCGCCAGAAGCATTGCCTGTCACTCGACGAGGCTCTCAAGGCGGTTCACACCTTGCATGGCGAAGATGGCGGGCACGACATAGAAAAAATCTTGGCAGCTCTTTGAACATATCGCCGTCGAACTGCCCTGCCCCCCTAACTGGCAAGCTCGTGCAGCGCCTTCGACAAACAGATGTATGTTGAAGCCCGAATCCCGCAAATCCCGGTCTTGCAAATCAGTCAGTTAGGAGACCGCTTGCATCGGGGTTTTTCGAACGCCGGGCGGAGAAGCGTTTTGGCGCGGCAATCGTGGTCCAAAGTCAAGGCATCAGGCAGGTCGTCGAAATTTAACGGACGACCAGCGAGCCATTGTGTGGAATGAGCTTCGAGAACAGCGGTCGAGAATCGTGCAGGCAGAAAAACTTCAAAATGCACGCGACGCTAAAGCAGGTGTCCCTATCTAGGCGAAATTAACCGAAATAGAGCCATCGAGTTAGCCGTGCACCACTCGTTACAGCAATCCGGTGCGTTCCGCCACGACGTGAAAAAAAATATGATCAAGGCCGCGATGAGCACCCACGGCACCATTGCCTTTAGCTGGAATGGCAGGCGTTCCCGGTGGGTGTAGGCTTTCGGGAATTCCCATTCGAGGGACGGGAGTTGCCGCTCTTGGTCGAGTACACGGCGAGCAGTGGAGTACACGGGAAACTTTTCGGCGGATGACACGGGAGAAAGAACTGCTTCTTCCCATGGAAGATCTTCGTCGAATGCGGCGAACGCGGCGCGTCTCTCATTGAGGGAAAAGCCTTCAAACTGACACCGAACATCAGTGGGAACGTCTTTTTGGAGAACCGGATTGTTCGGGTCGCAACCCCACACTTCCATTCTCACCGGCACACGGAGAACCATTGCGCCGCTTCTGTACTCGTATTCCTTGCCCACGACATACCATGTCGTAGCCACAAGCCAAATCAGGTAGAAGGCAAGTAGCCCGAAGTTGAACGCTGCCCTGTGGTCGTCGTACATATACCTAGCAAAAATCACGAGGATAAGGGCTATCGGTGCGAAGAGAGTAGCAACGGTTTGGGACACCGAATCAACGGGATGGTTCAGCCCCGGATTCTCTTTCCGTGATTTCGCTCCGAAGAGCCACATAATGATGCCGAGACCGATGGTCATCCAGCAGGCCAACTTGAAGTGTTTCCAAACCATGCGACGTGTGACAACGACGAGGCTTTCGGAACCGCCACCTTTCCTGTCAGCGGCGCGGCACCAAACCAGAAAAATGATGAAGGATATCAGAAGGATGAGAACCATTTGCCAGCCATACATTATTGTTTACCTCCAAGCCCTTCTGTTCCGCCTCTCGGAGCGTCGAATCCCTGAATTCAAACCAAGCCATCCCAAGCGAGCATCCCTTCGAGAAGATTCTCAAGGTCGTCCAAAAGCTTTAGTCTCCGAACCGTCCGTCGCTGTGTGTGGCTGCGCCGCAGATTCAACAGCTTACGACCTGCCTCGCGGCGACCCTTCTTGACCAGCACCAGTTTTCAACGACTTAGCTATATCGCGTCTCTCGCATTCACCACATCTGTAGTCGCCCTCCGTGCTGGTTTTCGTGCGCTCGACCGGCAGGTTCATCCGTTTCACAATCACCGCGACTAGGCGCTTTCGCCGCAAGATGCAATCGTCGGAGAGGAACCTGAATTCTGCGTTTCGCCGGTCGAAGCTGACGCGGCCCCGAGGAAATTCGGTGTACGCGGAGTCCGGTGCAACTCCCTTCTTCACCAATTGCGCCCACCATTGCTTGTGTTCGAGTTCGTGAAAGGCGAGGTCCCCGAAATTGGCGGCCCGAGCGATCGGTGTGGCATCAATCCAGAGCTTGTCGCCGACGAGGTAGACAATGCCGACGTGAGGCGTCACTTGGCGGCGCCGCCTTTGAGCAAGCACGGCATCACTTTCGGCAATTCAGCTTCGCTGATTGGTACCGGATGGTGTGAGCCATACGGGACGCCATCCACTTCACCCTCATCGATGTGTGCAGAAGCGTTAAAGAACAGGTGCACAGTGCTGAACTTCGTGCCCACAACAGGCCCGGTGTTCAAGGCATTGCTATAGGTCAGGAGCGATTCCAGACCAATACTGCTGCTGTCCGGCTGTCCGCATCTGTCGATGACATCGTCGGCGGTGAGGCTATCGAGGATTCCCTTGTAATCATAGAACCGCACAGAGGCGGCAGGCTGCGGCTGCTCCGAACTCTGCGATGGTTGGGAGGTCTGGTCGGGTTGTTGAGAAGTCGGTGCTGGCGTGGTTTGCGAAGGTGGTGGAGTGGCAACCTGCGACGGCGCAACCTGCGGCTTCGAGCAACCCGTGACGAACAGTGCGAACACGAGCAAGGTTCTAATTCTCATCGTCAAAATCCTCCAATCTGTCAGGCAGAAACGGGAAAGCGAGTTTGAACAACTGGCAGAACCACGGACGGGGAAGCAGGAGCGCGAGTCCCCAAAACGCAGACTGAAAGAGTAGGAAGAACTGCACGAACCCCATGGGAGGCACTGCCACGTTCGGGGGCGGGGGAAGCGGCAACATTCAGCGCGTCCTCCGCGATGCGGGACACGCCGGGCGTGCGCTAAGATGTGTCTCAGCCATCGGGCCTCCTCACGTGAGACCGGTGGTCAGGGGCACGTCCGTGTTACAAGCACGGGCGTGTCCCGCTCAGATACCCTACGCCTACATTGCGGCGAGAGTCAACCTTACGACTGTACCACTGCGAAATGCGCTTTCAATTTCGTCCTGTACCGCGCTTCCATTTCTCGTCTGGCTCACGCCGCTACTGAACGGCGGGTGTTTGCCTCACGCACGAAGCGAACTACGCTTGCGCGGCTGACTCGATACTTCTTCGCAACTTCAGTTAGCGACATTCCCGCGAGGCGGTCACGGACGAGTGCATCACGGTCGATGTCGAGCGGCGTACGCCCGAGTCGCTGTCCTTCCATTCGTGCCCTTCGCATTCCGGCTTTGATGCGCTCCACAATCAGCGACCGTTCAAGTTCGGCAATCGAGCCGACCATGGTGATGAACATTCGGCCCATCGGCCCGCTGGTGTCGATGGCCTCTCTTGCCGACACGAATTCAACGCTGAGGCTGTTCAATTCATCGACAATCTCTAAGAAGTTCTTTGTGCTTCGCGCAATTCTGTCGAACGCGGCGACCAAAACCACCGAGAACTCGCCTCTCCGTGCATCGGCCATCATGGCGTCAAGCCCCGGACGCTTCGTCTTGTTGCCAGAAATGCCCCGGTCGCAGTATTCGTGGACGACCTCAAAGCCCCGCTGCGCCGCCAGCTTGCGGAGGTCGAGAATTTGATTCTCAAGGTGCTGTTCAGGCGTGCTGACCCTTGCATAGATGGCTGCCTTTCTCATTCGCCGGTTCCTCCCTGTTCTGCTTCGTCCTCGTGGTAGCGCATCTCGCCGCCCTTGATTTGGGCCATGATTTGCAGCCTCGAAACCGAAGCGAGTGTTGTTCTCTGAAACTCGGGCATTATTTCTTCGAGGGAAGCCTCGAAGGCTTCGGGCGTATACGTTTCATGGTGCGCCACGAGTTCTCCGAGCCGGTGCATTTGCGACTGCCACTTGTCAAAGCACACTTGGCACTCTCGCTTCGCTGTCTCCACATCTAAATGCCAAGCTGGTCTCTCGCTCATTGGTCCTCCCTTCATTTGGCGGTCGTCTAGATCGAACTTCTCGATGCTTACCCGACTCACTTCCGACGTGCGGGATTCAAGCATTTCGGGCACAGGCCGTTCTTGCCGTTGTCGGGAAATCGGAAGTTACAGGATGAGCAGTGGAATTCCGTCCATGTGTCACTACCAACGTGGGCAGGGGAGGGGCGTGCGTCCGCTCCGCAGCGAGGGCATTTTTCAACGATGCTCTTACAGGACAAGCAGAGTTGGACCTCACGTTGGGCATGACCGCTCTCGCTGTCCTCCAACGCCATCCTCACGTTTTCCCCGAGCACGAAAATACGGGCCGGCCTCTTGCCGTTGATGAGGGTTTCCTGCCGGCCGATGACGTGACTTTCGTCGTCTTCGATTTCGACAGGCTTCCTTTCCTTCGCGGTTCCTCTCTCCAGCGTGCCAAGGGCAGACAGAAGCCTTGTCTGCGCTTCGCGGGTGTCCTGCCAGAGGGGTTTTACCGATTCTCGAAATGCGGTGGGCGAATAGGTCTCGGCGGCAGCGACCACATCGCGGATGCGTTGCAAGGCGATGTACCAATCATCGAGGGCAATGTGAGCTTCCAATTGTCCATCCATTCGAATCATTCCTCCCTCCAATCAGCTTGTGCTGATGCGGCAGCGACTACATCGAGCGGAAGAACTGGCTAACGCCGACGATTCGTGCTGAGACTGCGAAAACAAAGAGGGGCTTGAATGCGTGGGGACGAACGACTAGTAGAATTCGTGCAGCCATCGCAGCCTCCCATGAAGGTTGCTTTGGTCAGGGGCGTCATGCGGTTGCACCCGCGTGGCGCTCCGCACTACTTCCGGCGCTTCAAGAACTCGTCAATCGCCTTGCGAATCAGCCACGAAACAGGGACATCCTCCCGAGCCGCAAGCCTCTCCAGCTTCTTGACCTGCTCGGGCTTGAGCCGAATCGCGGTGAGCTTCTTGCGCACCGCTATACATTATACCACTCCGTTACACGTCTCACCGACGAGGCCAATCGAAGATAACCCAACCACATGGCGGCAAATGCCTTAGTGAAGAAGTATCTTCCATGAGCCACTTTCTAGAATTAGGTCGGTCCTGTCGTCCTGTTTGGTCGTATTGTCCTTGAAATGAATATCGACGATCACTGTGGCACCCTCGCCGCGTACGGCCTCACTCTTGACATCGACCGACGTTATCATTCCATTGTGTGAGGCGTTTTCGCAGGCCCCTTTAAGGCCCCCGACCATTGCCCCTAAATCGCCATGCATAAGTTTCTTGGAATCTGCCGATAGAAGGTCATCGACCTTCGAGTATTGGCCGTCGTTGCAGTACATGTAGCTGTTCCTTACCACTGCGGATGGACTGCTTCGGAAAACTCTTCCAGTCCCAACGCTGCTACATGCGGTCAGCGCCGTAGCGGTGAGCAGGACGAAAACGCGACTACTCAATCCAAAAATTGAATTCGACATTGGCAGTCCTCCCATCGGCGTGCCACTCGGTTTTCGCCACATAAGCTTCGTGCGATATCGCAGGGCCGGGTGGGCAAATGCTCAATCCGAACCGCAGAGCCGCCCAACAGCGTGTCCCTTCAGCGTAACGACACACTACTGTGCATCCGTGACCTTTCCATTGACAAAGGTCACCTTGATGTCTTTGTAGACGTATATCTGCTTCGAGCCAAGGTTGACGATTTTGTCGGGTTGACCGAGAACAGCCTGTACTTGATCCAGAGTCTGTCCGATCTGGATGGTCTGCGGCTGGGTTGGCGGAGCCTGTTGGGCAGGCTGGGCCGGTGGCAGCGTATTCTGCGGGTCCTGCCCGCCGCTATTTCCCTTGTCGATGGAAAAGACTTGATCGATCACATCCTCGACCTGCCCTGCGTCCGCGCTTGACAAATATCCCTTCGGAAACTGGAAGAACACTACAGACTTGTATGAAGATTGCTGATTTGCGCCATTGCACGAATCGCACTCCATGATGGTCATCGAGACCTTGTCGCTCTTCACGTTCACATCGAGTTTCAGTGCGTAAACCTTTTCTCCGATCTGCAACAGCCTAGTGCTATTTCCAAGAAACATTCGGGTACCGGCACCGGGCGAATGCAATTCGCCATCCTTATAGACAGCCGCGCCCATCGTTGCGTTATTCGGCGGCACGCCGAGAATCCCGCCCTTTTGAATAACGAACACAGTCCCCGGCTCCACAATTGAGAGTCCGCCGGAGTCCGAGCCTGTCTTCGTCAGCTTGTATTGAGCTTTTAGCTCGTCCTCCAACGACGCTGCCGACGGCCCTTGAGCCAAGGTCGAATGCCAAGGGAACATCCCAGAGAAAAACAGCACGAAGACTTGCATCGCCTTGCTAGGAATGCGCATCATTTTGAAACTCCTTCCCGGATGGAGCATGAGTTTTCTCGCTCTGCGCCTCTGCGGTACCAGCGTCATTCCGAATCTCGATTCCTCTAGTCTTACTGTCCGCCGCTCGCAGCCGATCGGACTTCTGACTCCGCTTGGTCAGCTTGCTGCTGCTGAACCTTCAAGTCGTTTTCTGCCGTGAGATCGGGCTGTGCTTGACCATCTGCGACCTGAGTTGTTGTGGTGTCAGGAGCGGCCGGAAGGCTGTTCTTGCCTTGTTCCTGAGCGAGCTTGCCTAGACCTTCATCGATCTGTTCTCGGAAATGGTTATGCATGTCTTGCAGGTCCTGAACCGAAACCGCGAATTGCGAACCCGACCTGCAATCGTTCCTTTGACTGCTGGTTACAAGTACCTTCACGTTTTGGTTTGCGTCTGGCGTGTCGTCGATGCGGGTCAAGACATCTCCCGGCGTGAGTGCGCATTCCGAACCGTCGGGAGTTTGTTCATTCAGGATTGTGGCCACCACAAAGGTGCGATGAACCGGGTCGAGAGCGTCAGGCAACTGTTCGCCACCCGGTGCCGCGCTCGGCGCTGTAGCCGTTTGCTGGGAGCCTGCGGCGGCGTCCCTCTCGGCAGCGAGTTGCGCTTTCACCTCGTCGGCAATCGCTTGCTTGACCTCAGGAGTAAGAGAAACAGAAGCCCCATTTTCATCCGGCGAGGACGTGTCCGATGCGTATGAGGATTGCGCCGCAGTGGTATTGGACTGCGCCTGAGCTTCGTACGCAGCTTGAAGGTTCGCAGCGAGCAAATAATCCGTCAGCCAGAGAGATGCGTCCACGTACGCAGGGTACGGTGCGAAGTAATACCCGTAGACCGGATACCACGGTCCCCAGCCCCACGAGTAAACGACGGGTGCCCCCCATGGACGGTAGACCCAACCATAGAATCGAGGACCGTAATAATAGGCTGGCACGTAGCGGTAGTAGATGAACCGGCCGTAATAATAGCCACGGTAGACTCGGGCATAAACGCGCCCATTGACCACGTAGGTGCGGCGAAGGTAGGGTCGGCCACCGCGCACGAATGGGTGCTCAACAAAGCCTCGGTGCGCCCCCATGCTGACCATGCGAATGCGTTCGCCCCGATCATTGACATGCTCAGTCGCGGTCGTCCGTTCCCCCCGAGGGCCACGGTTGATTGCCATGTCTTTGGTGTGGATCGAAGTGGGCCTGCCCCTTGAGTCATACCTCACAACTGTCCCGTTCTTAGTGGTCAGGCTCGTAGTCTTGCCGTCCTTGTTGATTTCGCGGGTGCTTCCATCGCTTCTAGTCTCTGTCTGCGAGCCGTCTCGATGCCGTTCAGTCTTCGGCTCGGGCTTAGGGTTTGGATGGTGTTCCGGGACTGTGGGAGGCGTGTGGCCGGGGGGAACCGGGCCGTGAGGGATCGGCGGGGGGATTTTCGGGCCGGGAGGCTTCTGTTGCGGCGTGTTGGGTTTTTGCTGCTGTTGCGAGTTGGAAGAATGCTGCTGCGGGGCTGGTGTGCTCTTCGTTGCCGGAGGGGTAGTTTTTTTGTTGTTGTCCTGCGCTTGCGTGAAACGAGGAACAGTTATGAGGGCGAATAATACGAAACAACTTCGGAGTATGGTTTCGCCTTTCTTTGTCAAACTCATTGCGGCCTCCTAGTTTGGGTTAGGAACTTTGGCCCGGATTCCTGTATCAAGAACGCATCAGATCAGAAAATTCCACACGGTTTCACGTCATAGACAGAAGTTCATCTCCCTCCCGTCGCCTCGGGTGCTTTGTCATAGACGGAGTCTCTTTCGATGAATGTCTCCAGCACTTGCCGATTGTCGAAGGGAACCGTGACGCCCGTTCCCGCCTGCCCCTTGATCTCACTTGTAGGACCCTTCAGTGCGTAGCGGATGCCGTGAATAACGAACGCAGTCAACACCAGAGAAGTACCGCCTTGTTTGTCTGTCTCAACCCCCTCCACTTGTGCGCCTCGATCGAGTGGCAGAGGATAAGCCTGCGCGACAGGTTCGATTAGTGTCCCCTGAAAACTAAGGCTTCCATCCGATTTACGGGCCAGAAAACCTATTCGAATCCAAAGGCGCGTACCGGCGGTGAGTCGAACCGAGGGTGGAAGGCTTCTGTCCACATCTACATTAGGCTCTTCGGCAGCAGATGGCACTTGCGGAGCCGTTGATGGGCGGAACGACGAGACAACGCCTCTTGAACCGGAAAAACCAAGTCCGACCGAGCCGCTCTTCGGCTGCGCGCCAGCAGTGGAGCGCAGATTGTTCACGGGCGGAGTTAGTGGTGCCTGCGGTTGTGGAAGAGCCTGCGATGATTCTGCCAAGGAACCGGAACTGGCGACCTCCTCCGCAGTTTTGGCGTCAACGGCTTCCGAGGGTTGTGCCATCGGCATCGGGGCTTCCTCCGTGGTCCCCTTAGTCGGGTGCTGAGCCGCCACTGAAGTCGAACGGTGGGGTTCAGCGGCGACGGCGGACACACTGGTCTTGGTTCCGGTAGGTGCTGGCGGCGGAACTGTGACGACAGCAGTTTGAATATGATGACGGGTGGAAAAATCGTGTCGGATGAGAATGGATGTGATGCCCAGCACAACGATGGCCGCGACTGCGCCCAGCGCCCAGTGTGACTTCAACGAGGCCCACCAATTCCAGCCACCCGCTGTAATCCCCAAGTGAGACTGTGATGGAGCTGCCTTATGAGCTTCAAGGTACGCATCCAGCCAATTATCAAGCCGCTTCTCAACCCCCTGCCATTCTCTGTCACTTTCTGCTAGCAGCGAATTCGCAAATGCCATGAGCCGACGGTTCAGTTCCGAACATGCTGAGCATTCTGTCAGGTGGGCTACAATGGCATCCCGAACGACACCGCGCACGCGACCATCCGCAAACGCACACAACGATTCGGAGTCGGGGCAACCGTCCACACGTGCTTTACTTTCTTGTCGAGATCGGGCCATAAGCCTTTCTAAAAAGTCGTCCTCGCTCCAAGCACTCATTTCAATTGAGACAGCATCCCCTCCAACCGCAGCCAGAGCAATCGACGGCCGTTTTGAAGATGGGACTTGACTGCCTCGACCGACAATCCCGTCTTAGCTGCCGTTTCCTCGTATGAATAGCCGTCGATCTTCAATTCAAGACACGTGCGTTGCTCGGCAGAGAGCGTCTCCATTTCTTTGCGTATCCTCTGAATGGCGAATCGCAGATCGGAGGCGTGTTCTAGCGCTCCGCCAGCGGGCGCGGCGCTGGCTGGCGCGTCATCTGAACTTGCTTCAAACCGCCTCCTGCGCCATTGATCGATACAGACATTCCTCGCTATCTGCATCAGCCACCCGCCGAGGTTTCCTCCGAGGAAGCGGTGCATATTCTGATAGGCCCGAAGGAAGGTCTCCTGAGTGGCGTCCTCCGCAGCACCGCCATCCGAGAAAAACGACCGGCATCCCAGATAGACCCTCTTTCGATGCCGCCTGAATATTTCTCCGAAGAAGTCGGCGTCCCGACTGGCCTGAAATCGGCGGACTAGCTCCTCGTCGGAGATATCTGTGCTCAGCTTGGTTCCTACTGACATAACGCACGAAGGGCACCGATTCCACACTTCCCTGAATCTTTGATTGCTCAAATACGTGGCCAGTGCTCTGGGACGCCGCGACAAACGACACCGATTGGGAAGCGGCCTTCAGGCTGGTTGTATCCGAGCCGCCAACAAGGGCAACTACCGGGGACGACCAACGGCGCGCAGCATAGCTTCTGCGTTACCTACATGTCAATATCGTGCTCTGGGTCGAGAGGGGTTGGTTGTACAATTCGGTGGATTTTCAATCCCTCAAGCGACTCCTAAGTGGGACGAAAATCATGGCAACCAATCCTTTCGATGTCCTAAAAGCTGCAACAAAAGCCGTGCCTGCGATGAAATATGCTGTCGCCGTCGCTGGCGTTGCCTCCGTGGTCGCCATTGTATTGGGTTTCAAGCTAAGGCCACAAATAGCTATCTTCGGAGCTTTGGTGGTCATCGGACTAATGTTTGTATTGGCGGTGTTCTCCAGCTACGTAAGACGAGGAACTCACGCTCTAAGCGGTCCTGCAACGGTCTTGGTGTGGTTTTATACGCTCGCAACAATGGTAGGCACGACCTTGTTTATCACCGGCTACTTTTTGCACTGGTTTGAGAGTTTCCGACCACCGGATATCGGTACTCAAATTCCCGTACACATCACTGCCGTTTATCGGAACAGTCTGTTTCCGGCGCGTCATGCGATGGTGATCATAAGTAGGGGCGGACTGGACGTGGAGGAGGTGACAACGGACAAAGACGGCAATGCGGACCTACAATTGTCTGAGGGGAGGTATGAGCTTCAGGCGGCCGGAGAGAACGAAAAACACCCTCTGCTTATCTCGCCACCCGATACGAAAATAACCATCCCGATTACTCGGCAAGGCAATCCCAAGCCCGAACCTCCGGCTCATAATGAGTATGTGAGCTTGGTTGTGGGATACGAAGGCTCGACTGACGTGCTGAGGCAACACGGGCTAAATGGAACACCAGTTCCATCTCCAAACAACAGCTACAACAAGAGTGGTCCCTGTCTCAACGAAGCTGGGCGCGACCACGGAATATGCATTTCTCGAACTTACGCGAAACTTACCACAACGAATCCATATGTCCTCAAAAACCCAACTGCTGGCTGCTATGGAAACGGCCAAAACGGGTGTCAATTTACAAAACAAGGCCCTGCGTCGGTCAGTGACGACGGACTTACGGCCACAGTTTCCTTGGACAATTGGAGTGTGCCCGTGAAAGTTTTTGCCGTAGCCGACCAGTTCGAGCGTATCACGGCAACAAGTTGTGGGCCGCCAATTCAAAGGTCGGCACGAAAAGGTACAACTGTGCTGTTCTCTATTCCCAAAGATTGCATAGCTCTGGCAACGCTAACGTGGAGCCTGGCCGATGGGTCCCAAGGGGCACTTGAACTCAGGAACGACCCTCCGCAGAATAGCGGCTTCAGCTTGGTGTCCTCTGTCGAACAAAATGGGAACATTCTACGAACCTACAGGGTGCCTCAGTGATGGCCAAGCAAGATTTTAGTGCATGTTCAACTGGTCCAGAATCAACGATTCGATGCCAATTTTGTGTTGCCAATTGTTGCCGTTTTCGGTAGATTTCCGCCGTTTCGGCGACGATTGGAGGCTAAAGTAGGCTAAAACGTCACCGACTTAAGCGGCGGAAAAAGCAGAACTTCCCCGGTTTTGCTTGGTTTTTTGAAGGTACCGTATACCAATCCCGGTATCGCTACCAGGCCCGCGTGATCGGTGAACCGTCAGCCGGAACTCCCGTGATTGCGTTGTCTGCAAGATGACCCTTGGTTCGAGCCGGATCGCCTATAAGCGACGCACGACAATCGTTTGCGATTTCGAGCAAGACACACAGACAATCGCGAGGTCTCTGGGACCCCGTCCCGATTCGACCGCCGCGATCTGCTAACGGAAGATCGCGGACCAAGCCTGTTCGACGAGCGTGACGCCCGCGTATCCCACACCGATGTAGGCCGCCAAATAGAGAAGCAGGAAGCCTCCGGCTGCGAAGGATCGTTTCACGGGTAGGTTTTTCGGCGCCGATTCCCATCGCCTTGCGACCGACTCGCGCGACGGCGGCGGCAAGAATTGCACGAACGCTGTTTCTTGAAGAGCAGACTCGTAGGGCTCGGCCATGCCGCGAGTCTACCGGTCGTTCGAAAAACAGGCCAATTCAAAGTTACTCTGAGACCAATCACGATTCAAAATGCCTGATTGCCGTGTGCGACATGGTAGGGCAAACCCTGCCAAGGCCGAGCCGCCCGTTCTCCATGGCCCTCAATTCCGTGGCGCGTGATACGTGGAACCAGCACTGCACCACGAAGGCAACGCGCCAACTCGGACTCAGTGCGATCTCGGCAATGGTCGGAAGAACGGCGTGAGCCGCGCTGGGCATTACCACAAGCTCCTTCCTATTGTCAGGAATCGCTGAGAGAATCTGTCGGGCCTGTCGGTTGGCACGAACCAATCCTCTTCGCCCGATATAAGCAGCACGGGAACTCTGATGCGGCTTGCCAAAGGAATATGAGGCAGTTAGAGGAGTGGTTGCGTCGGGCAGCGTAACTGCCCTCATTGAATTGTTCTGCAAAGCGTGGAGTTAAAGATTCCGGGTCAACCCATTGAGGTCTAAATGTTACGCGCTCGTTGGATCGACACATTAGCCCATCCGCTTCTGGTTGTCGCCCTGGCATGCAGCATAACTGCTCTAACTAATGGCAGCGAAAGTAATCTTTCGGGAACGCAAAAGAATCCCCGTGATTCTCTACCGCAAGTCATCGATTGGAATGAGGAAGTGTCTTTGCCGGACGACATTCTTTTTGTGCGTCATCAGAGCTGGGCAATAGACGCGCTGATCCTTTTGGTATCGATTGATTCCGGGGGCAAGGTTACGACGCTGCGGCCGATTTCTGGTTTTAGTCTTTATCTGGGGCCGGTGGCGGAACAGATCAGGAAGTCTGTCTTCTCGTACAATCTGGCAGGCACGACATTCGTGCTTCGTATACCCGATCCACTACACAAGTTCATTGCTGATGCGAACTTGTACCATACCGCGGTGTGCACGGATAAAACAGACTTGCACAAACTCTATCAATTCGGAGCAATGTTTTGGAGATCGAAGGACAACGAAGCTGCTGAGCACTGTTATAAGTACATTCTAGACAGAAACCCATTATCCGTGGCTGCCCGCTATGGTGTCGCCGATATCTGTTTGTCGATGAAAGACCAATGCGCTGACAGTTACCTGAAAAGCCTACTCGGAAGTGAGCCTGAATTCATCGAGGTCCGCGAGCGATTGGTTCAGCCGTATCAATTCTATTCGGAGCAAGAAGCAGAAACCGCATACGTCGCAAATCGGGAGGAAATTCTCAAATCGAACATTCCCCTTGCCTTTCGTGTTTCGCTTCTGAATAACGAAGCATTTTGGTTGGATCGCCTGGATAGAGTCGATGACGCCTTACCGATAATCAGGAAATGGAATTCCGCTGCGTCCGAACTGATTGCCATCTACCCTCCTGCAATATCACCTTACTATACCGAGGCGATGCATTTTGGTTTGCTTGAGGAAGCAAAGAAATTTGATGAAGATGCCATAAACTCTTATCGGCTTGCCTCTTACGTGGCCGCATCAGATCGCTTGGTCCCCGACCTTGCGCGTTATGAGATAGACCTTGGGCTTTCTAGAACGCTTCGCAAGGAAGGGCACCTAACCGAGGCCTCGAACTTGTGCAACGAATGGAAGTCGAGATGGAAGAAACTAGTGAGTCGTCCCGTTCATCATCCGTGGGAATTAAGGCAAGACGGTGCTGGAGAGTTGGGTGGTAGATGGGAGTTCTCCTGCGGCGACCCCCAAACCGGCTTCCAATTGATAGAACAAACTATCAGACAATATCCAGACTCCAATGCGCCATATACCGCGCTGTCGGAGTATTACTACTCGACCGGAGAAATCGACAAGGCGCGGGATGCAGAAGCTACGGCCAGTCGCCTGCTTGAGGCATGGAATCAGAAGCTAGGTGAATTCTAGTTTCGACTCCAATGACCTGTGACCCGCTTCCCCTAAATCCGCACAAAGCTGAGTATGATTTTGCATTGGTTGAACCGCTCCCAATTTCTGCCACAAGCGAAGCTGGACAGTTTCGTCTATTGAACCGCTCCCATTTTCTGTCGCAGCCGAAGTTAGAGGTTTCGGGCAGATGAACCGTCGCCGGGGCTGTGGGAAAGTGGGAAACGCGCAGCGCTTTCCAACGGGAGAAGACCGCCGTCTTTTCCGCAGCGCTGTTGCCTGCCGATTCGCACGCTCAATGGCGGCGTCGCTCAGCAACGCAGGACGTTCACTGGACTCCCCACTTGACCTCTCGCGAATACGCTCGAAAGCATTTGTCCCAACAGGATCTTAACCTCTTCGTCGCCCGAATCTTCAAGTCCGCGAGCAATCTCGCGTTGAGCGCGTTCGGGCTCCTCAAGTGGCATGAAAGCTTTTAGCGATCCCGCCGCAAAACGTTCGAGACGATTGTGGAACAAGCAGCCAAGAACAACCAGAAATCAGTGCGACCGTTCGTGCTCTATTCGTTTCGTCACACGTTTCTGACGCGCCTCGGAGAATCGGGATGCGATGTCTGGACATTGGCGCGTATCGCTGGGCAGAGTTCTATCAGCATCTCTGCACGTTACGTCCATCCGTCCGAGGATGTCGTGTTGAGCACGATGGCGAAATTGAGTGGTCAAAGAACTGGGCAAAGTGAAAACAACGCTCTGGCAAGAGAGGGAACAAGGCTTCTAACTCAGTGGTAGAATGGCACTAACCGACGCGCCCGTAGCTCAGTTGGATAGAGCATCTGCCTTCTAAGCAGAGGGTCGGGGGTTCGACTCCCTCCGGGCGCGCCATTCTAATCTCTGCCCTACGTTGGGTTTACGCTGCCGCCTCCGTCTTGAGCGGTACTACTTTTTGTAGCCCAAGTAGCCCATCTAGCGAAAAGCCCAAACCCGCACGCTCGCACCACTCCCGACGCCACGCTTCGTCCTTCTCCAATCCGCTCGCGTAGAGATCGGTGATGCCGTGTTTCGAGTGTCCGAGCCAGAGCTTCGTTAGGTCCTCTGGCACACGCGCTCGCCGTAATGTCTCCGTTCGGAATCGGCGGAACGCATGGCATCCGACCTTTTTGCCAGTCCCATGCAAAGCCCGAAGCACGTTTCGCTGTTGCAGGGGCCGCCCATTCTTTGTGGCGAACAGGTACCCTGCCCTAGCGACCGCGTGCTCTCTAAGCACTCGGGCCAGTGGTTCCGGGATGTCAACCACCCGCACAGCGTTCGGCGTCTTTGGTTCCTGTTCTCGACCGTGCCAAATACTGCGGCTGACCTGCAAAACCGAGCAGTCGTCTGACAGGTCTTCGATTTTCAGTCCCAAAGCCTCGCCGATTCGCAAGCCCGTCCCGGCAAGCAAAGCGAAAAGCACCGCCCACCGCTCGCTTGCAGCGGAAATGATTCTTTCGACTTCCGCCTTAGTCACGGTCGGTCTGCGCTGTTTGTGCGGTTCGATTATGGGCAAGCCGATGAAATCGTGATTCCATTTGCGCGGGTAAATCTGTTCGCCATCATCGTCCACCGCCGACGCGACTACCATCTTCACCACGTTCGCATAGGTCACGATTGTTTGCGCGGATAGATTCGCCGCCGCCATTTTCTCCACAAACTGGCGCAATGCGCCATTGGACACGTCCGCGAGCAATCTGTCGCCAAGGTGCGGAAGAATCCATTTGTCTAGCGCATGTTGCCATCCGTGGATGGTTGCGGGTTTGACTGGTTTACGCCGCCGCGCGGACATTGCGGCTATCCACTTGGCGGCCTGTTCGCCGAATGAAACGGCTGGTGCTGCGTTCCGGTTAAAGTACAGCTTTGAGTTGATACCTTCTCTCTCGATGTGTTCACGGAGTTTTCTTCGTGCAAGGCTGCGCGAAGAGCAAACACCTAGACTGACCGTTCGGCGTTTCCTTTGCTCGCAACCGCGAACATCAATCCAGTAGCGTCCAAATGCAGTCACTGCTGGATTCCATTCCTTTGCAAAACCCCGCTGGAACACGCTTCCGTCCTGTCCGATTCGGCGGTTCAAGGATGGTCCTCTCCGCCTTATCGCCGTTGCGGACGCGATACTACCATGTGCGGAGCGAGAACGGATTCCCTCTGGATCGGCTGGCGAGGCTTGCCTGTCTGCCGACACGTCGGCTTCGCCCGCGTTGAATAACTCGTCGCGGGATGCAGCCCGATCTATTTCAGTGCGAACATCCTTCGTTCTCTCATCATGTGAAGACACCCCTAGCTCTCAGTCTTGACCCTGCTTTGGATTTTTGCCGCACGCGCGAAAAAACTAGGAAGGACAAAGCGTGAAGCTAACCTTAAAACAGATCGCTAGGACCCATTTCAGGAGGCTTACGCTTGCAAAAACTAGTTTCTTCTATCGAGTCCTCCGTTTGTGTGCCAGTCGAACCCACGAGGCTCGTCCGATCTGATCTTTGCGTGCCTATGGGTGTCCCAAGATAGGTGTCCCCTATAGAAATGGGACATGGGACAGCGATAAGTCGGGGTGGAGTATAGCGGGTAGATTTCATGAATCTACCCGCGCATACGTCCGAAATCACCCTTCTGGTTTTGGGTCAGGACGATGCGGGGCGGCAGGTTTCAGGTGCCAGCGTTGTATGGCGGACTTTGAAACGCCAGTCATTTGTTCGAGTTCGCGCAGCGAGGCGTCAGGATTTTCATCCAATGCGGTCCGAACGGCGGCCTTTTGTTGCTCCGACTCAGGTTTCTTCTCGGTGGCGCTGACATCACGGTAACTACCGTCCGCTAACCAGATAACCTCAAATTTTCGTTCTTCTGTCATGCGACTCTGACAATAGCAATATCGAATCCGAGATTGCTCATCGTCTGTACGGCCCTTCTTGTTCAGAGTAATTGAGCTGACCGGGGATTTTTGTACCAGGTGAAGTGAGAGAGAATTCACCTGGAGGGAAGACTGGTCATGCCCATGGTCCGCTACAAGCCGGAGCAGATCGTGACACTGCTGCGGCAAATCGAAGTCGCCATCGCCAACGG
>DASPVC010000006.1:0-79841 GCA_035622585.1 Candidatus Acidiferrum sp. | reverse complement strand
CGGGTCGCGTTCCGACACGGTCCGCATCGTCAGGTGAACGGGGAGGAAGGGGCCGTTCACAGGATGGTACGGGTCGTTCCCACCTGCCTCTGAGAGGGAAGCTAGGATGGATGACCCCATGGCTCGGTTACGCCTAGACCGAGCCAATGGAACGCGACCTTTTGGGGGCTCTTGATCCCAAGCAGGAGCCCCCTCCTTTTTTCTGCGCGTGCGATAATGTCCTCAGCGCATGCGCACTATCAAACTCACAATTTCCTATGATGGCGCGGGCTTCCATGGCTGGCAGTTTCAGCCCGGCGTGCCCACAATCCAGGGCGCTCTGAACGAAGCGGCGCGGAAGATCACGCAAGAGAAAATTGTCGTCCATGGCGCGAGCCGCACGGACGCGGGCGTGCACGCCCTCGGCCAGGTGGCGCATTTCAGGACGCAGTCGCCGCTTTCGCCCATCGAGATACAACGCGCGCTGAACGCGTTGCTGCCTCCCGCCATTCGCATCATTGCCGCCGAGGAAATGGGCCAGGACTTTCACTCGCGGTGGCTCGCGCAGGGGAAGACATACCGCTATCGGATCTACCGCGGACGCGTCCTGCCACCATTCGAGCACGGTCGTGCGCTGCATTATCCATGGTCGCTCGACGAGGATCGCATGGCTGAGGCCGCCCGTCTCTTCGAAGGCGAACACGATTTCAGCTCGTTCGCGGCGTCGTCCGGTTCCGAAGACGACGATCGCGACCGCAATATGCTCCGCGTTATTCATTCTTCGGAAATCGTGCGCGAACCGGAGCGTGAGGAAATCGCCTACGTCGTGCGCGGTCGCTCGTTTCTGCGCTACATGGTGCGCAAGATTGTCGGCACCCTCATTGAAGTCGGGAAGGAAAGGCTCGCGCCGCAGGATATCCCTGCGCTCTTCGAATTGCGTGACCGTTCGCGCTCCGGCCCCACGGTTCCGCCCGAGGGCCTCTACCTCGTCTCCATCGACCACCCCGATCCCACAGACTCGCTCGCGTCCGTCTCCGCCCGCCGCTCCCACTCTTCTTCGTAGGGGCACAGCATGCTGTGCCCGGCAAACACTCTTGGCGAGCCAAGGCCCATGAACCAGCGGTTTTATAGCGGCGGCCTTTCAGGCCGACCGTCCTTCGCCTCGGTTCGAAATTCCGTCGGTCATTCTGGAGTAAGATAATGTGAGCGAAGCACCCATTTCTTCGATGATCTCCGACCTCATCTACGACTGGAACGCGCATTCCGTCCCGGAAATCCCGCCTGGTAGGCGCGTAATGGTCCTCGACGAAACGCTCCGTGACGGTCTGCAAAATCCTTCCGTCCGCGATCCCTCGATTGCCGAAAAGGTTGAAATCCTCCATTTGATGGAGTCCCTCGGCATCGACCAGGTCAACATCGGCCTTCCGTCCGCGGGCCCGCGCGCGTTTGCCGATACCGAAGCTCTCGCGCGCGAAATCATCAGCTCGCGCCTGAAGATTCGCCCCAACCTCGGCGGTCGCACGCACAAGCACGATATCCAGGCAATGATCGACATCTGCGAACGCGTTGGTCGGCCCATCGAGGCCGCGATGTTTATCGGCTCCAGCCCGATTCGGCGTTTGGTTGAAGACTGGAGCGTCGATCATCTTCAGCGCACCACCGAAGAAGCCGTGAAGTTTGCGGTGTCGGCGGGCTTGCCCGCGATGTACGTCACCGAGGACACGATTCGCACCGATCCCTCGACAGTCGTCGTACTCTACTCAACGGCGATCCGCGCGGGAGCTCGCGCCATCGTCCTCTGCGACACGGTTGGCCACGCGACTCCGCGCGGCGCCTACAATCTCGTGAAGTTCGTCATCGACGAGGTCGTGAAGCCTTCAGGCGAAAAAATCCGCGTCGATTGGCACGGGCACAACGACCGCGGCCTTGCCGTCGCGAATTCTCTCGCCGCCATCGCCGCCGGCGCCGATCAAGTTCACGCTGTCGCGCTGTCGCTCGGCGAGCGCGTGGGCAACACGCCGATGGAAGTGATGCTCGCGAATCTGCGTCTGCTCGGCCTGATTGATCGCGATCTTTCCAAGCTCAAGGAATATTCCGAAAAGATCGCGCGCGCCACCAACACAGTCATCCCGCCGAATTATCCAGTCGTCGGTCGCGACGCGTTTCGCACTCAGACGGGCGTCCACGCCGCCGCCATCGCCAAGGCGTACAAAAAGCACGACGTGAAGCTTGCTGACGCGATCTACAGCGGAGTCCCTGCGCACCTCTTTGGCCTTGAGCAGGTGATCGAGATCGGCCCGATGAGCGGCAGATCCAACGTCGTCTACTGGCTCGGCAAGCACGGTATCACCGCCACGGACGAACTCGTCGACCGCATCCTCTCCGCCGCCAAACAATCTCCCCACGTTCTCACGGAAGACGAAATCTTGGCTCTTGTTCCCGCATCAGCACGACGCTAGGATCCGCCGCGCAGTCTTCTTCGTAGGGGCACGATATATCGTGCCCTGCGATCTCCTGTCATCATGGTGTCTATCAGCTCGGTTTCGGTTTTTCACGCCTGCTATTCCCAGTGACAGGCTTCCCTTGCTATCCACTGTTGCTGGCGATTAAATGGGCTTATGGCCACGCCGCAGCTCAATCCCGAAATCATCATTCGGCCGCTTGTTGAGAGCGATCTGCCGGCGGCGGACCGTATCGTTCGCGTCGCTTTCGGAACCTTTCTCGGCATGCCGGACCCGACTGCATTCATGGGTGATGCCTCAATGGCGCGCACGCGCTGGCTCGCCGATCCCGGTGCCGTCCTTGCCGCCGAGCACAACGGCAAACTGATCGGCTCGAATTTCCTGACGAATTGGGGCAGCTTCGGCTTCTTTGGCCCACTGACGGTTGAGCCGGAATATTGGAATCGCAGCGTGGCGCAGCAGCTCCTCGAGCCGACGATGGACATCTTTCGGCGCTGGGGAAACCGACACCTTGGGCTTTACACGTTTCCGCACAGCCCCAAGCACATGGCGCTCTACCAAAAATTCGGTTTCTGGCCCCGCGATCTTGTCGTCAGTTTTGCGAAAACGATCGAAGGCGCGCCCGAAACCCCCTCCGACGTCTCGCGATTCTCCGAATCCAAGCTTGGCGATCGCGAAGCCCTGATCGCAGCTTGCCGCGAAGTCACGGATGCCATTTTCGAAGGTCTCGACGTTCAGCGCGAGATTCGCGCGGTCGCCGATCAACAACTCGGCGACACGATCCTCGTTTGGGATTCGTCGCGCTTGGCTGGGTTTGCCGTCTGCCACACCGGCCCCGGGACCGAAGCTGGCTCTGGCGTCTGCTATGCAAAATTCGCAGCCGTTCGCCCGGGACCACGTGCCTCGGACGATTTCGCGCGGCTCCTCGGCGGCATCGAAGCTTTTGCGGCTTCGCGCCGCGCGCAAAAGGTCACGGCCGATGTGAACGTCGCACGCCGCGCAGCGTTCCGCGCCATGCTCGCTCACGGGTTTCGCCCCCAACGGAATGGTGTGGCGATGGAAACGGGCGATGCCGGTTCCGGCTACAATCGTGCCGGTGTGTACATCCTCGACGACTGGCGCTAGAGTCGGCTGCACGAATCGCGTGAAACTCGCTCTCATCTGCTGTATCTTTTTGTGGATGGCCCCGCTCTCGGCTCGTGTCGCTGAAGATCCCGTCACCAAACTCGCGGACGATCCTCGGTGCGCGCGCGGCCTCGCCTGGATCGACAAGAACGCCACCTGGGTCACCGATCAGCAGATTCGCCTCACGGAAATTCCTGCGCCTGAATTCAACGAAGCACGCCGCGGCGCCGCGCTCAAGGAACTTCTTGCGGCCAGCGGTCTCCAAGTCCGCACAGATAAGACCGGCAACGTAATCAGCGAGCGTTCCGGCTCTGACGCGAAGAGCGTGATCCTCGTCGCCGCGCACCTCGACACGGTCTTTCCCGCTAGCATCGACGTCCACGTCAAGCGCAAGGACACGCGCCTGTTCGCTCCGGGCATTTCGGACAATGGCGCAGGCCTTGCCGCGCTCGTCGGTCTCGCCCGAGCGCTTTCTGAATCGCGCATCCGCACGGAGAAAACGATCGTGCTCGCAGGCGATGTCGGTGAAGAGGGCGAAGGCAATCTGCGCGGCATCCGCGCTCTCGTCGATGCCTACGGCTCGCGTCTATCTGCCGTCATTGCGGTCGATGGCCCTTCGTCCGATCACATTACGACGCAAGGCATCGCCTCGCATCGATTGGAAGTGACGATTACCGGCCCGGGCGGCCACAGTTGGTCCGATTTTGGCGCACCGAATCCGATCACCGCGATTTCTCGCGGCATCGTCCGCTTTTCGTCGATCTCGGTTCCCGGCGATCCGCGCAGTTCTTACAATTTCGGCGTCATCGAGGGAGGCACTTCGGTCAATTCGATTCCATCGCGCGCGGCCGTAAAGGTCGATCTTCGCTCCGAAGACGAGCATGAGGTCGCACGGCTCGAAGCGGCGCTGCGCGACGCGATGCAATCCGGTATGAACGAGGAAGTCTCTTCGACGCAAGCCGCGCGCGACGCGCTTCAAATTAATTTCCGCTCGCTTGGCGTGCGGCCTGCCGGCAAGCTTCCGGACGATTCGCCACTCCTTGCGACGATTCGCAGCGTCGATCGTTACCTAGGCAATCGCTCACGTCTGGAACGCAGTTCCACCGACGCCAATATCCCTCTCTCTCTCGGAATTCCTGCGATTGCGATCGGTGGAGGAGGGAAGGGCGGGGGCTCCCATACGCTCGACGAATGGTACGATCCCGCCGGCCGCGAACTCGGTCTCAAGCGCCTGTTTCTGACTGTTGTTTCGCTCGCGGGCGCCGAACGCTAGCTCGCCCGCACCGTTCGATGCGCAACAATCGCTTCCTCGCTGATCTTGCTCTGGCTGCCTGCACGCTCATCTGGGGTGCAACCTTCGTCGTTATCAAGGATGCTCTCGCGGACATTTCCGTGATCGCGTACCTCTCCATTCGCTTTGGCCTTGCATCCGTCTTGATGGCCGTTATCTATTGGCGCTCACTTCGCAAAATCACCACGCAAACCGTGTGGGCCGGCGCGCAAATCGGCGTTTTCATGTTTGGGGGCTACGTCTTCCAGATCACGGGCCTTCGTTTCACGACTCCTTCGAAAGCTGCGTTCGTTACGGGAATGTTCGTCGTGTTCGTCCCGTTCATTCTGGCGATCTTCGGCAGGCGGCGTATCCCGGGCTGGATCTGGGCGGGCGCCATCTTTGCGCTCGCAGGGCTTTACTTTCTTTCCGTCCCGCCCGAGGGGATCGGCGCCCTTGACCGCGGCGATCCGATCGTCTTCGGCTGCGCTGTAATGTTCGCGCTGCACATGATCTTCATCAGCCGCAACGTCGAGCATCATTCCGTCGCCGCGCTCAGTTCACTGCAGGTGATGACCACGGCTATCCTCGCCACCCTCGCGCTTCCGATCTCCGCCGCCCTCGGCTGGGAACAGCCGCACGTGGTTTGGACCCGCTATCTCGTGTTTGCGATTTTGGCCACAGCCATCGGCGCTACGGTGATCTGCTTCTCGCTGCAAACCTGGGCCCAGAAGCACACGTCCGCGTCGCACGCCGCGATCCTGCTCAGCCTCGAACCCGTGTTCGCCGCGATCACGTCTCTCGTTCTCGGCCGCGAACGGTTTACCGCCCGCCTGCTCCTCGGAGGGACCCTTATCTTCGCCGGAATCCTGCTCGCCGAATGGAAGGGCTCCACTCCCACCATGCCTGCCGCTCCCGAGCCGATTGTTTCGTCTGCAGAATGATCGCCTCGTTGTCACAGTCGTGCGTCATTCTGAGCGACGCGTCCCGAGGTGGTTGATCCCTGCGATAGCCGGGTCGGGACGCGCAGTCGAAGAATCCCTCTTCGACGTGCCCGACGATCGCAACATCAGTGGCTTTGTGACCTCGCTCGGCCATCGCGAGAAAGATCAAGACTTCTCTGCGGAAGTTGAGCTAGTCTAGCCGCCCGCCGGAGGGAGTTATGGCTCTGCTGCGCAGCATCGTGGGAGTAGTGGTTGGAATCATCGTTCTGACGATCGCCTCGTTCGCGATCGAGGCGGTTGCCGACCCGATTCTGATGCATATGTTTCCGAATGCGCTGCCGAATCGCGCCGCTCTCGAGCAGAACCTTGCGGCGAGCATCTTCCTGTTCTTTTACACGAGCTTGTGCCTTGTGCTGGGTGCCTACGTGGCGGCGTGGATCGCGGGCCGCGCGCCCGTGCTGCACGCGGTGATCATGGGTGCCGTCGAGGTCGTGCTCACGTTCATCGCGATGATGCACTTCACAACTTTGCCCAGACGAAACTTTATCGTGAGCATGATCTTCACGATTCCAGTCGCCTGGATCGGCGGCGCTCTCCGTGCCCGCCAATTACGGTGGCAACAGGATGCGGCCGCTCGCAGTGCCGGGCTAGCGACCAACCTCTGAGCGCAGACCAACCTACGCCGAGACGCTGGCGCGGCCCCAGAGCTGCCTGCTTGCCTCCGCCGCCCCTGCAACAAGCGCGCGCAGCTTCGCCCAGGCAATTGACGGATGGATTCGCCCGCCCATGCCGCAATCCGTGCTCGCGATCACCCGCTCCCTCCCCACGGCTCCGGCATAGCGCATGATCCGGTCCGCGACCACCTCGGGGTGCTCCAGCACATTCGTCTTGTGACTCACCACTCCCGGAATCACCGCCTTGTGCGTGGGCAGCTTCGCGTCTTTCCAAACTTTCCATTCGTGCTCGTGCTGCGGATTCGCCGCCTCGACCGAATACTGGCTCGCTTTTACCTTAAGCATCAGATCGATCACATTGCGCAGCGGCAGATCGGTGCTGTGCGGTCCCTTCCAACTGCCCCAGCACATGTGGTATCGAATTTTTTCCTCCGGTATGCCGGCAATCGCGTGGTTCACCAATTCCACGTGCGACTCCGCCCATTTGCGGAACGCGGCCATGTCTCCGCTCGTCGAGTATTCGAACTCATACACGTTCACGAGGATCGGATCGTCTAGCTGCAAGTTGATTCCTGAATCCACAATGGCTTTGTATTCTTCGCGCATTGCCTGCGCGACAGCGGCGGCCTGTTCTTCGGCAGTTTTGTAGTGCTCGCCGGGAGTGACGACCACACCGGTCACGATCGCAGTCATGAACGCGTCTTCTGCGTTTGAGCCCGCAAGCGCCGCCTTGAGATTGCGGATATCCCGCTGAATTACCTCCTGCCCGGAATAACGGATCGGACCTACGTTAACTGGAATTCTCACTGCCCGCGACGATGGGCCAGCATCCGCCTCGGGCGTGCGGTAGTAGTCCGCGAAATCTGTGCGGTCTTTGCTGTGGCGCATGAACGACTTCACGATGTCGAAGTCCTTTGGCAAGTCGCGCATTTCAAAGCCCGCGAGCCGTCCCCAAACGTAGGTCGCCCACGCCCCGTAATCGACTTGGTCCGACATTGGTTTCCCGAACTCCCCGTCGTTTACCACGTCGATTCCGGTTTCGATCTGCCGCCACCACTTCGGCGACCGCGCTTGTCAGCCTTGGCTCGAGCCTTTCTGCCGGTGCTTGGTCGCGGTACATCCCGATCAAATCGGCCGGCCGCGGCAGGCTTCCTACATGTGTCGTCAGGATTCGATTTGTGCTCTGTTTCATCTTTGCGTCCTCCGAGACCAATTGCTTGCGGTGCTTATATATCGCTTCCCGCGAGTTGACAAGCTAGCCGCCACGTCCGCCGCGAAGAAACGAATCTGTGAGATCGGGGTTTAGAATGACTGCAGTTGTGTCCCTATTCTTGGCAAT
Organism: Candidatus Acidiferrum sp.; assembly: GCA_035622585.1. GTDB lineage: Bacteria > Acidobacteriota > Terriglobia > Acidiferrales > UBA7541 > Palsa-295. The sequence continues at coordinate 72,048 of DASPVC010000006.1, read as the reverse complement.
AGCGGCAGGAGCAATCATATGACGATCCCCTTCATGAAGCGTGTGACCGCTATCTTCTTGGCGCTAAGCATTGCGGCGCCGGCGCTGCCCCAGACTACTTCTCATCCTCAACGGGAAGTTTCCCGTCCAAGCGGGCAGAGGCCCCAGTTGGCGGCGCTCACAGAGCGTGAGCGGGCCATCCACGCGCTGAACCGCCTGACGTTCGGTCCGCGTCCCGGCGATGTCGATGCGGTTCTCCAGAAGGGCGTGGACGCCTGGATCGAGGACCAGTTGCATCCCGAGAGCATCGACGATTCGGCGCTCAACGCGCACATCGGCCCGTACGCCACCACGCGCATGAATCCTAAGCAGCTCGCTCAGATGTTTCCTTCAGATGGCGTGATCCGTCAGGTCATAGCAGGCAAGCGGCCCATCCCGGACGATCCGGAGAGCAAGCTCATCTATGCCGTCAACGATGCAAGAATCCAGCAGCAGGACGCCGCCAGAGCACAGTCGGCAAACGCCGCCGCGAATGAAATTCCGGCCGCCGGCGCGAAGATGGCCGCGGCCGCTGCTGCCGATGCGGGTGGCAAGCCGGGACCTGCGGATCAACCGGAGATTCCCGCGCGCTCGATTGCCGATAGACTACTCGCTCTGCCCAAGAACGAACGCCTGGCCGCGCTCGAAAGTGTGCCTCCCGAGCAATTGGTCAATTTCCCCAGTCAGTTGCGCGGTGATCAGCGCGACCGCCTGATGGCGGACGCTTCACCGCAGGAACGCGAACTCATGCGCGCTCTCGCGAATCCGGCGGGCGTCGTTGCCTCCGAGCTTCAGCAAGCCAAGCTGGTCCGGGAGATCTACTCCGAGCGGCAGCTTCTCGAAGTGATGACGGATTTTTGGTTCAATCACTTCAACGTCTTCCAGTACAAGAATCAGGATGTCTACTACACGACGGCGTACGAACGCGATGTGATCCGCCCCCATGCGCTCGGCAAGTTCTACGACCTTCTTGTGGCGACGGCGCAGAGTCCCGCCATGCTGATGTACCTCGACAATTGGCTCAGCATCGGCCCGCATTCGCAGGCGGCCGGCAAAAACGGTCAGAGCGGCCTCAACGAAAACTATGCCCGGGAAATCATGGAGCTGCACACGCTGGGCGTGGACGGTGGCTACACGCAGTCGGACGTCACAGAGCTCGCGCGCGTCCTCACCGGATGGACGATCGCGCAACCGGACGACGGCGGCCAATTTCAATTCGATCCGCGCCGCCACGAGCCCGGAATCAAAACCGTTCTTGGCGAAACGTTCTACGACACCGGACTCGATGAGGGCATGCACGCCCTCGACATGCTGGCGCACCGTCCAGCGACAGCGCGCTTCATTTCAAAGTGCATCGCCACGCGATTCGTTTCGGACGATCCGCCCCAGGCGCTCGTCGACCGCATGGCGGCGAAGTTTCAGTCAAGCGACGGGGACATCCGCGAGGTCCTGCGCACTATGTTTGCCTCGCCCGAGTTCTGGTCGCCGAAGCTGTATCGCGCCAAGATGAAGACACCCCTCGAACTTGTGGTTTCCTCCGTGCGAGCCAGCGGCGCGAACGTCGTCTTTCCGGACGCTTTGGTGGCAAGTCTCACAGCAATGGGAATGCAGCCGTACGGCATGGCCGTTCCCACCGGCTATTCCATGAAATCGGAAACTTGGGACAACGAAGGGGCGTTGCTTGCCCGCATCAACTTCTCAACCGCGCTCACTCAGGGGAATCTTCCCGGCGTGCAGTTCGATCCCAACGCTCTCATTACGCTCGGAATTCTTACCAGTCTCGATGCGCCGCGGACGAAGGCCGTCATCGCAGACAAGCCTACGGGTCTGGATTTCGCCATCGCACTTACCGAGGATTCGGTCCTTCCCGGCGAGCTTCAGTCCAAGGACGAAGCCGTCATCCGAAAGCAGACTGAAAATCCGGAGACCGCGCCTGCCACTCCGGCATCGCTCGGCAACCGGCTGCGCCTCGTCGTGGGATTCATCCTCGCCTCGCCCGAGTTTCAGCACCATTGAGCGACGCCCGGGCGGGCCTCCGCTTATGTGGCGCGCATCGTGCGCCCCCTGACACGCGGGCGCGGCTTACAGCCGGTCTCTGAGGGTTCGGTATTTCTCGGTGAATTGGTACTTGCTGAATCGCGAGGCGAGCAGCGCGCGCGCTGTGATCTTCGCCCGGCTCAACACGCGAGCGATCCACTCCAGATCGCAGCCGGGAGCGCCTTCCATGTAGGCGCGGATCGAATTCCGATAGTAGATTTCCGTGGGACGCTCAACGGCACGGTCGGTAGACATCGGAGCACCTCCGTCGTTGTCGGCTGAGACCGCCATTATACTCCGCCACGCCGGTCCGAGGGCAAACCCGCCGGTCTTCCTCAGCCGTCGGCCAAGACCTATACGGAGCGAACCAAGTGGTACGATTCCTCCACGCCACGATGACGTGAACGACTGAAACCGAAAGAAGAGGTACCTGCGCATGGCGCAAAAGAAATCGCAGTCACGCAAATGGATCGCCAATGTGAAGACAGCCTCGACGTTTCCGCCGCCGGACCTATTTACCAAAAGCCCGGCCACGATCGCGAAGGCGCTAGCTTCCAAGGAGGTGTCGCCGAAGGGGCCCGCCTCGGGCATGCGCAGGTTGACCTTCTTCATCAATCGCGCAGGCCGCGGACTGAGCCCGGCGCGACGCAGGAACCTCGAGAGAGCCAAGGCGCTGCTTTCAAAACGCATTCGCGAGCAAAAACGCGCAAAGGGAAGCTAGACGAAACGGCTCGCGTACGGAGTCCTGTTTCCACTCCCTTGGCGGCGTTCGATCCATGCCGTATCCGAGCGTAACCTTTCCCGCTCCCGCCGGTTAATGCTATAGAGAGCGCGTTCTCCGGAGAACCTGTTGAAGGCCACACGGAAGGAATCCGCTTCGCAAGCGGGCGCGACGGATGAGCGGCTGCTCGTAGAGGCCGCGCAGAAAGATTCCGCACGCTTCACGGAGCTTTACGAAGCGAACTTCGAACGTGTGTACGCCTTCATCTCCAGGCGTGTGCGCTCCCGCGTGGACGCGGAAGATATCACTGCCGAGATCTTTCAGCACGCGCTAGCGAACCTCAAGAGGTTCGAGTGGCGCGGAGTCCCCTTCGCCGCGTGGCTGTATCGGATTGCGTCCAATACGCTCTCGGATCGCTGGCAGCGCGCCTCGCGAGAGCAGGGAACTGCGGCGGCGGACGATCCGCCCGACCCGCACGCCCACGCCAATCCCGAAGAGGTCGAGCGCCGCGCCCAGCTCTTTCGCTTTGTTGCGACTCTGCCTGCCGACCAGCGTCGCGTGATCGAGATGCGCTTCGCCGAGGAAAAGAGCATCGCTGAAATTGCGCGCGAGCTGAAGCGTACGGCAGGCGCGATCAAGCAGCTCCAGTTCCGTGGCATCCGGGCTCTGCGCGATCGAATGGATAAAACATCCGCAGGCGATGCGCAACGCAAGAAGCCGGCAAAGAAGTTGGCTGCCAAATCTGGTGAACGAAATGGCTAAGCAATCAGGGAGCGAGCAACTCAACCAGATCGTCGAGCGGCTCCTCGGCCGTCCGGCGTCGGTGGAAGCGCGGGGCTTTAGCCCCGCGGAAAGAGATGTCTCAGTTTCTAGGGCTTCAGCCCTGGGAGTTTTGGCCGACGTGGCTCGCGAGCTTCACGGACTTCCGCGTTCGGAGTTCAAAGCACGTCTGAAAGCCGATTTGGAAAAATAGGGCTCCCAGGTCGACGGCGAGTCGAGCCTGGGAGATAGGAGAGCATCCATGGCGACAGCCGCAAAGGCGGTCAGCTACATCCGCGAGGGATTTCATACTGTCACGCCCTACCTGGTCGCAAGCGACGGCCCGGGTCTAATCGAGTTCGCCAAGCAGGTCTTCGGTGCGGAGGAAACCTATCGCGGCTTTGGTTCCGGAGGCGGGGTCCATGGCGAGGTTCGCATTGGCGATTCGATGCTGATGATGGGCGGAGGCGTCCCGGGCCGCGAATTCCGCAGCCAGAACAAGACGCAGGCGCTGCACGTCTATGTGCCGGACACCGACGCCGTGTACGAGAAGGCCCTGCAGGCAGGTGCGACCTCGATCGGTGCGCCGCAGGATCACGACTATGGGGAGCGCGGCGCCAGCGTGAAGGATGCGTTTGGCAACTATTGGTATATCGCTACGCACAAAGGCGAGAGCTGCATTCCGAAGCCGTTGCACAGCGTGAACGTCTATTTGCATCCGTTGCGCGGTGGCCCCGTGATCGATTTCCTGAAGCGTGCATTCGGTGCCGAGGAACTGGCGCGGTACGCTTCACCCGATGGCGTGATTCATCACGCACAGGTTCGCGTCGGCACCTCCGTCGTGGAAATGGGCGAGGCGCACGGCGTTTATCAGCCCATGCCGTCGATGTTCTTCGTGTATGTGAACAATGTGGACGCGGTCCATGCGCAGGCCGTAGCCGCTGGCGCCACGTCGCTGCAGGTGCCCGCCACCCAGCCATACGGTGATCGCGTTGGAGCCGTGACCGATCCCTTCGGCAATGAGTGGTGGATTGCGACGCGGACCGAAGCGCTGTCGCCCGCCGAAACGCAGCCTCGCGACGCGCAAGCCACGAAGCAGCAAAGCGCGGCGGCGCACGTGCAGTGGTATCCGCATCTGACGTTCGACGGGCAATGCGAAGCCGCCTTCAAGTTCTACGAGCAGTGCCTCCGCGGCAAGATTCTCTTCATGATGACGTACGAGAACACGCCCAGTGACATGCAAGCGCCCGCCAATTGGCGAAAGAAGATTAGCCATGCCACGTTTGCCCTTGGCGATCTCAGGTTTTCCGGTTCTGACGCGTTGCCCGGACGATATCAGAAGCCGCAGGGCTTTGCGGTGCAGTTCAATCTCAGCGATCCAGCGGAGGCAAAGCGCATCTTTAGCGCCCTAGCTGAAAATGGGACTGTCCAAATGCCGCTGCAGGAAACATTTTGGGCGGCTCTTTTCGGCGCGCTTGTCGACCAATTCGGAATTCCCTGGCTCATCAACTGCGAGAAACCGGCCTGAGCACGGACGATTGTCGGCCCATGGGTGAGATTGCCGCACCGCGAGGAGAGTGACTCACATGACTGCGAATGAATTTCGCCGCATCGCTCTCAGCTTCCCCGAGGTAGTCGAACGTTCTCACATGGAGCATCCGGACTTCCGCGTCGGCGGGAAAATCTTTGCGACGCTCGGCTATCCCGACAGGAGTTGGGGAATGGTGAAACTCCCGCCCGATACCCAGACGAAATTCTATGAGGCCCAGCCTGACGTTTTCGTGCCGGCTAAAGGCGCGTGGGGAAGGGGCGGCGCTACGACCGTGCGGTTGAAATCGGTCAACAAGGCCGATCTGCGCCGCGCGCTGCTTGCCGCTTGGCGGCGCACCGCGCCGAAGCGTCTTACAACCCGATCCTATGGCCGCGAGTGATCCGTAGCAGATGTTTCAGCGTTGGGAAAGGGCTTCTAGCACAGCCCTACTCTTTGACGGTGGAAGGCTCAAGCTGTGCAGCGGCTTCGCTCTGGGGGCGCACGCGATCGATCGCGAGTCCTGCCTGCGCAGCGATCACGGTAAATACGTTGAGGTCGTCCACCGTAAACATGCCACGGCGCGAGAAGTTATCGACGTAGAGCAGTCCAAATCTCCGCTCCCTCTTGCCCAGCGGCGCGCACATCGCTGACTGAATGCCGGCGGCGACAATGCTCTTGCTCGCCGCGAGCCGAGGATCGGCCTTCGGATCGGTCACGAGTAGCGGCAGGCCGCCGTGCATCACTTGCTTGATGATGCTCTGCGAAATCGTGAGCTGCGGCGCGGCTTGTCCCTGCGCGCCGGCCCCAGCACGATGTCGGATGATCGCGGGTTCGAATCCGTAGCCGCCGCGGCTGAAATCGCCGCCCCCGATGGAATCCTTGTCGAGCAGCATTACGAAGGCGCGTTCGGCTCCGTCCATTTCGAGCACGAAATCGAGGACGCGGCGCGTCACTTCCGGAACGGTCTTGAGCGCGTCAAGCGTTTGGTTCACGCGATCGAGCAGCGCGAGCAAACGGCCTTCGCGGTCCACTGCGCGGACGCGGTCTTCGGCGGACGGCGGGCGTAGGCCGTGGTTGGTCGTCACATTGCTGATCGGTTGCGCGGCCACGAAACTACCCGAGTAGGCGGAGTGAGAGATCGCCGTCGCAACGCGCGGAGGAAGCTGCGGCGTGCCGTAGCTGACCACTTCTCGCGTGGACGAGTCCTCGAAATAACGCAGGCGGTATTCGCCGAGGATGATCTCGTCGTTCGCAGCGAGAGTAGCTTCCTTCATCGCTGTGCCGTTGACTCGCATCCCGTTCACGCTGGCACGGTCGATAATCTGCCATCGGCCCTCGGGAGTGGAGCGCACCACCGCGTGCAGCCGCGAGATGCTGGCGTTGTCGAGGATCAGATTGCTGGACTTCGCGCGGCCGATCGAAATAGGCCGGTCGCCGATAATTTCGAAGACCCGCGTGTCTTCGCCCGGATGATAGATGAGAAATCGAGGCATGGGAGCGCCCTACGCTCCATCTTTAACCCGGAGCGAAGGCGAATCAAGATCGAGGGGGCGAGCACTTGTCCGATCGCTAACTTGCTGGAAGTGCGGCTCACGGGGGGAACGCGACTCCCGGCCAGCTTTCCGTTCGGGCACGACACGCGTTGTTGACACGATGGGGCTAGAGGGCTAGCCTTTCGGGCGAATAGAAAGCGCAAGAGGGAAATTCGGGACCACACTTGTGGCAGGCGGAACGGATATGCGACCTTGGAAGAAATTGACAACCGTCGGAATTTTCGCACTTCTTCTTGGCGCAGCTGCTGCCTTTGCGGTCAGCAGGTTTCGCCATGCCGAATCGGCTTCAACGCATCCAGTGCCATGGAATTCCGACGCAATCCGGGCCACCTTCGCGGGTATTCAGGTGCGAGAAGTCGATGCGGGCAATGCGGCGGTCGTACTCTTTTACGACTTGGAGAACACGACTGATTTTGACTATCGCATCGAGAATAGTCCTACCATGAATTTCCTGAGCCGCTTAAGATCCGACGGCAGCCTCAGCTCCGAAGATCAGCCGCGCTTGGATCATGCCGCATTTGTCCCAGCGCGAAATCGCACGCGCATCGGACTCGAGCTCGTCCATCCATTCGCCTGGCCCGCGCAAGCCGGTGCTGCTTCCGACGAAGAATTTCGGGAATTCGTCGAACGCCAAACTAACAATCTGGAGGGGTTCGTTTTATTCGACGAGAACACACGGTATCAAGTCGAGTTGCGCGGCGCGTTGCCCGACCTTGAGCACTCTGCCGCTGCCGGTGGATCGGCGAACTGACTTTCGTTTGATAGGCATCTAAGCGCTGGCTGCGAAGTTCGCGCCACATTTCTTGAACCATCGCCACCCTAGAAGGTATACTCGCGCAATCCTGTGGGCAAACGTTGCGGCTCCCCCTCCCGCAACCAGGTAAATGATGGCCGATACCTTCGATTCCGCCGGGCTATTTTCGGTGGCGCCTGATCGGCGTGCGCAGCTTCGCCAGTCAATCCGGTCGCTCGCCTACGTGGACCTAGGCTTCGGCAACGGCGGCATCATTCTCAATATCAGCGAAGGCGGACTGGCTGTCCGCGCTGTTACTGCACTCGTGGAAAAGTCGGTGCCGAAGATGCGTTTCCAGCCGCCGACGTCCAAAGAGTGGGTTGAGGTGGGCGGGGAAGTTGCCTGGACCAGCGAATCGAAAACGATGGTCGGCATCCGTTTTCTGGATCCCGCCGAGGAATCGCGGACGCGAATCCATGATTGGATCATGCTGGAAGCTGGCCCCGTCGATCCATCAAGAGATCGCCCCAGGCGTTCATTCGAGTCAGGATCGGCAGGTGGCTTAGCCGCCGAAACATTACCCCTTCCGGCGAAGGGCGCGGCCGCGGCTGAGGAGGCTCCGAGCAACACGGCGCAGTCTGTCATCCCGACTCACTCCTCCGACCTGCAGATCAAAGACTCCAAATCTTTGATTTCCGTTCCGAGTATCGCCGCGATAGAAGCGTCCAGTTCGCCCTCCACGTTCGCAAACGCCGAACTTCCTTTCTGGCAAAAGCTGGCTCGGAGCCGAAGTCACCAGAAAATAACGGCCCTCATGGCATTCTTCGCGGTGGCTTCTCTCGCGGTTGGTTGGGCCGTTGGACGCGGCAAATGGAATCATGCATTTGCTAGGATCCAAGCCAGTGGTTCAAGCGGCAATTCGGCGGCCGCGGATGCGGCCGAGCGAGTCCTGGGAATCGAGGTCGTGGATTTGAACGATCATCGGTGGATAGTGCCGTTCAATAGTCGGCCGAGCATGGCCAGCGCGCCGGCGCGGCAGAACGCGCCGTCCAAATCCCGAGCCAGCACCGAACCAATACAAAACAGCCCGCCGACGTTTCGTATCTGGACGCTATCTCCGCCGCTCGTTTCAAGAAAGACGAGCGGCCAAGAGCCGTTGGTGAATGCGGCAGTCACCGCAGGCTTGCCGCCGAATATCCAAGCCAGTGAGCCATGGCCGAGCCCTATTGGCAACATGATCCCTGCCGCCCCGGTGCCGCCGCGCGTCGCCGGCAGCGGCTATCGCGATGGACAATTGATCCGTCGTGTGGACCCAATCTATCCGTCCATTGCTCGAGATCTGCGCGTCGAAGGGGTCGTAAAGCTCCGGGTGAAAATCACAGTTGGCGGAGCAGTCGAGAAAGTTGAAGTGCTCAGCGGTCCCAAATTATTGCTGGAGGCGGCAGTAACGGCTGTGCGGCAGTGGCGGTATCAGCCTTCAACCCTCAATGGCAATGCAATTGAAGTTGAGAAGGAGGTCAACGTCCAATTTCGCGTCGGTCAATAGCCTGCAAATCAACGCCCCATTATTCGTGATGAAACTTCACGTCGAGCGAGCCGTGGAGTGACGGGACGTGAAGATGCTTCTTCTCGAAAGCGGAGATTTCGGCTTCGTGAACGAGCGTGAGGCCGATGTCGTCGAGGCCCTTCAATAGGCACTCGCGCCGAAACGGATCGACGGTAAACGAATACCGTAGGCCCCTGTCATCGGTGACGATTTGCTGCTCCAGATCGACGGTCACCTTGTAGCCTTCGTTCGCTTCGGTGCGCTTGAAGAGCTCGTCGATCTGCGCGTCCGGCAACGTGACGGGCAAAATGCCGTTCTTGAAGCAGTTGTTGTAGAAAATGTCGGCGTAGCTCGGCGCGAGAATCGCGCGGAAGCCGTAATCGAGGATGGCCCACGGCGCGTGCTCGCGGCTCGACCCGCAGCCGCAATTGGCGCGCGCGAGAAGCACGCTCGCTCCGTGATAGCGCGGCTTGTTCAGGACGAAATCCGGATTCGGCTCTTCGCCCGGCAGATAGCGCCAGTCGTAGAAGAGAATCCTTCCATATCCCTCGCGCGTCAGGAGCTTCAAGAACTGCTTCGGCACCATCTGGTCGGTATCGACGTTCACGCGATCCAGCGGCGCAACCAATCCCGTATGTTTTGTGAATGGCTTCATGTTATTCGGTTCCGTCTACGCTCGACCATTTGCGGACATCGACGAAATGGCCTTCGAGTGCTGCCGCGGCTGCCATCACCGGGCTGACGAGGTGCGTCCGGCTGCCCTTGCCCTGCCGGCCTTCGAAGTTGCGGTTCGAAGTACTGGCAGAGCGCTCGCCGGCGAGCAGCACATCGTCATTCATCGCGATGCACATGCTGCACCCCGAATCGCGCCATTCGAAGCCGGCGTCGCGGAAGATTTTGTCGAGGCCTTCCTTCTCGGCTTGCGCCTTCACGACGCGCGAGCCCGGCACGACCAGCGCCTGCTTCAGCGACTTCGCGACGTGTTTTCCTGCGACAACCTTGGCTGCCGCGCGAATGTCGTCGATCCGTGAGTTCGTGCACGAACCAATGAACACGCGATCAACCGGAATATCTTCCATCCGCGTACCGGGCTGAAGCGCCATGTACGCAAGCGCATTTTCGGCAGCTTTGCGGTCAACCGAATCCTGAAACGATGAGGGATCGGGAACGCGGCCCGTCACCTGCGTGACCATGCCGGGGTTTGTGCCCCACGTGACCATCGGAGCCAGTTCGTCGGCTCTCAGGACGACCTCTTTGTCGTAGTTCGCGCCGGGATCAGTGGCCAGCGATTTCCAGTAATCGACAGCGACCTGAAAATCCTTGCCTTGAGGCGCGAACGGCTTGCCTTCCACGTAGGCGAAGGTCGTCTCATCCGGAGCGACCATTCCGGCGCGCGCGCCGCCTTCGATCGACATGTTGCACATCGTCATGCGGCCTTCCATGGAAAGGCCGCGGACCGCTTCGCCCGTGTACTCCGCGACGTGCCCATTGCCGCCGCCGATGCCGATTTTCCCGATGATCGCGAGGATGATGTCCTTCGCCGTGACGCCGCGCGGGCGCTTGCCCCGCACGTCGATCTTCAGCGTCTTCGATTTGAATTGCGAGAGGCACTGCGTTGCCAGCACGTGTTCCACTTCGCTCGTGCCGATTCCGAACGCGAGCGCGCCCAGCGCGCCGTGCGTCGATGTGTGGCTATCGCCGCAGACGATCGTGCAGCCGGGCAGGGTGATGCCGAGTTCAGGGCCGATCACATGGACGATGCCCTGATTCCGGCTGTTCATGTCGAACAGATTGATGCCCGCTTCCTGACAGTTGCGCGCCAGCGCGTCGAACTGCGCGACGGCGTCGGGATCGGCCAAGGGAATCGCGCGATTCTTCGTCGAGACGGAGTGATCCATCACAGCAAACGTCAACTCGGGGCGGCGCACTTTGCGTCCGGCTGCCTTGAGACCGGCGAATGCCTGCGGCGACGTTCCCTCATGGACGAGGTGGCGATCGATGTAGATCAGCGAAGGCTGTCCCGGCTCTTCGTGAACAATGTGCGCATCCCAGATTTTTTCGTAGAGTGTGCGTGGTGCCATGATTCCCCCTGCTAGGCCCGTTGGAAGCGCATTGTAGCAATTTCGTTCCTGCGCCGCCAATTCGAGGGCGGGATCCGAGATCGAAGCTTGCGCCGCCCGCCTGCGTGCGCCCCAACTCTGAGGCTCACTTGCTTCAGGAAACCAGAATCCGTAATATCCGTCAAATATCGTCTCGATACTGTGGGAGACGTATAGAATATAAGCGTGGAACTTCGCCATTTGCGCTATTTCGTCGCCGTCGCTGAGGAGCTGAACTTCACGCGAGCGGCCGCGCGCTTGCACATCGCACAGCCTCCTTTGAGCCAGCAGATTCGCCAGCTCGAGGATGAGTTGGGCGCGAAGCTCTTCGATCGCACGAAACACGCGGTCCGCCTCACCGACGTCGGACGGGCGGTCCTCGAAGAGGCCCGGCGAACCTTGGACCAGGCAGGCCGCGTTGCGGTCGCCGCGCGCCGCGCGGCCGAGGGCCAGACCGGGAGTCTGGCGGTCGCATTCTCGAGTTCCATGCCGCACACCGTGTTGCCTCGCGTGCTTCGAGCGTTTCGCTCGCGCTCTCCCGAGGTGATCCTAAGCCTGCAGGAGCGCAGCACAGAAGAGCAGGTGGAACTGCTGACGAGCGGACGCGTTGACGTCGGGTTTTTGCGGTTGCCGCTGGAAGACACCACTGGCTCACTGTTGGTCGAGCCAATCCTAGTGGAATCCTTGATCGTGGCGCTTCCAAAGGGGCATCGGCTGGCAAAGCAGCGCGCCGTGTCTGTGAAGTCTCTGGCAAAGGAACCGTTTGTTTCGCTGCCGCGCCACGCAGCGCCCGGGCTGTACGATCAGATCGACGCGATGTGCCGCCGTGCTGGATTCCGTCCGGTTGTCTCGCAGGAGGCGCAGCAGATTCAGGCGATCATCGGGCTCGTCTCCGCAGGCTTGGGCGTAGCAATCGTTCCGGCGTCGATTCAGACTTTGCATCCCGAGCAAGTCGTGTATCGGCCAATCTCGGGTCCGCGGGTTCTGACAAAAACGGCGGTCGCTTATGAAGCAGGCAACAACTCTCCTGTGCTTCGCTTGTTTTTGCGAGTCGTGGCCGAGGAAATGAAATCAAGAAAGTAGGATGATTGGCGGGAGTATACTGCCGGGGACATGACGCCCGAATAACTGGCTCGCCGGGGAGGCTGCGATGATGCGCAAGGGGATTCTGCTCGGCCTTCTATTTGCAACGTGGCTGTCGGCAAATGCCGTGGCCCAGGAGGAAAACGGCCCCATGCCGCCGGCGGCCGGCGCGACGCAGCCTTCCACATCGCAACCGGCATCACCAGAACCGCGGCCCATGCGAATCCGCGTCGGAGGCAGTGTAGCCGCGGCACAGATCGTTCATCAGGTGCAGCCTATCTATCCTGCAGAGGCGAAGGCAGCACATGTAAGCGGCACCGTGGTGCTTCACGTCATCATTGCGCGAGACGGCTCCATGCAGAAGGTCGAGGTTGTTTCGGGACCGCCCATGTTGATACAGGCCGCGGTCGGCGCTGTGCAGCAGTGGCGCTATCGGCCGACGCTCCTGAATGGCCAGCCTGTTGAAGTCGACAGCACGGTGCAGGTCGTATTCACGCTTGGTAGTTCGGGGGACGACGCGCAGTCGGCCGCGCCAGAAGCAGGAGGCGATCCGAAGGTGCTCCCGCTTACGCCAAAGACGGACGACCAGACAATCGATCCACAGCTGAAAGCGGATATCCTGCACCTGTTTGACGTGATGCATCTCCAGACGAGAGCTACCGACATGGGCCACGCGATGTTTCAGACGCTGCGGCCCACACTGCTGGCGTCCCTGCCTCCGACGCCCAAGCGCGACGAAATCGCAGACGCCTATGGCGACCGGTTGTTCGCGCTCTTTTCATCGCAGGATTTTATCGACCGCTCGGTCGCGCTGTATGCGAAATACTTTTCGGATGCCGACGTGAAAGCGCTCGCGGATTTCTACCAGACGCCCGCAGGGCAGCACTTCAACGACGTCTCGGGAAAAGTGGCGTCCGAGGGCGTGCAGATCGGGCAGCGACTGGCGTTGGAAAATCTGCCTGCCATTCTAAAGAGTCTCTGCCGCGACTTCCCTGAATTGAAGGGAGCCGCCAATTTCTGCCCGAGCGAAGGTCCTGAAAAGAAGGGCTTGCTCATCGCGCCGTCCGGTGCTGGGCAAACCGGAAATTGAATACCGGTCAGTACGCCGCGGTGAATCGCTTACGAATGAACTGCGGCTTCTCGATTTCGTCCAGCATCGCGACAGCATAGTCCTCTGCCGAGATCTTGCTTTCGCCTTTCTCGTCCGCGACGAGCTGTTCGGTGCCGGTGCGGTATTTTCCCGTGCGCGTGCCCGGCTGGATGAATGCCGCCGGGCTGAAGTACGTCCAATCGATCGATGTCTTGCGGAGAGCAGCCAGCGCGTCGCGGTGCGCCGTCGCGATGGGTTTCCATCCCTCGGGGAAGCCGGGTTGATCGACCAGTTGCTTCCCAGGCGCGACTTCAAGGCTGCCCGCTCCGCCCACCATGATGAGCCGAATCGAGCGTTTCGCCGCTTTGTTGGCCGCCGTGACCGCTTCGGTCAGGGTCGCCACCGAATCGATTGCCTTTCTCGGTTCGTTGGGCGGCGGTGCGCAAGAGCTGACGAGGACTTCGCAACCCGCGATGGCCGGCGTGAGCGTTTCCGGTTTCATGACGTCGCCGGTTTTCACCTCGAGATTGGGGCGCGGAGCGACCTTGGAAGGGCTGCGCGCGATGACCGTGACGTGATGTCCGCGGGAAAGCGCTTCATTCAGGATGCGTTGTCCGATCATGCCGGTGGCTCCAACCAGTGCGATTTTCATGGGAAGTTCTCCGTGTGAGCGCGAGATCGAATTCTCTGCCTTTGATGTCGCCGGCGAGCGGCCCGATTCGCCGGAACGCGATTCGCGCGTGATAGAATCACAAATTCTGCGCCGCATTCTCTAACAAATGAGCGCGACAAGCCAAGTGTCGAATGAAGGGGTACGCCTGTGCCCGCTCTGCGGCGCCTGCGAGCGCAAACTGCTGTTTCGGCGCGAGCAGTGGGAGATTGTTGAATGTGCGCGGTGCAGCATGGTGTTCATCGGGAGCGAGCTTGCCTACGACGTGCAGGCGCGTGAGCACGATTGGGCCGACGAGCACGCCAAAGAGTTCGCGCGGCGCAAACAGCGCCAGCCGGTAATGTTGTTTTTCTCGCGGATCTTGCGCCCCCTGCGGCCGGATACCAACGGGCGCATGCTTTCGCAGACTCTCCGCTGGGCGCGCGGCGGGAAGCTGGTCGATTTTGGCTGCGGCGATGGCGGTTTCCTCGCGCTCGCGGCGAAGCATTTCGATGTGACCGGAATCGAGCTGAGTCCGAAGGGCGTCGAACTCACGCGCCAGCGCCTGCCGGCCAGTCAAATCCTCGAAGGGCCGGTGACGGAGGTGGCCGAGCGCGAGCTGCCCGCCGGGGCCTTCGACGTGGTGACGCAATTCGGCTACATCGAGCACGAATGGTATCCGCTGGCGGGAATGCGCGCGGCCCGTCGCGTCTTGAAGCCAGGCGGAATTACTGTCCTGAAGACGCCGAATCACGCGAGCTGGAACCGGCACATCCGTGGCGTCGATTGGTGCGGGTATCACATCCCCGGGCACTGCAACTACTTCACTCCAAAGACGCTCACGGAACTGCTGCGGAAAGCGGGCTTCGAGCCGCTGCCGCGTCCGATGGCCGATCGCCTGCCGACCAGCGACTCGCTCTGGATGGCCGCGCGCAAGCCGCTGTAGGCACATCATTTAACCGAATCGACCCACCTGTACCAAAACTGTACTTCGCCGCTCTGGAACGCCTGCCCGACCCGAGCAAACCTTTATGCACGCGGGTAGCAAGCGTTCAGTCCTAGCTCCACGCAGATACAGCACGGACTTGCGAAAACTGCATTTCGATCAGCCGGTCGAATCGCTCCGGCTGGCGACTTTGCGCGCTTTGTGGCGCGATTCTTGGGGGGAACTGCTGATGATGAGAGTCCCGAAGGCGGCGGTGATTGGAGCGGGCCTGGCGGTGCTGGCGTTTTGCACGGCGCTGTTTGTGCAGGCGCAGAATGGTTCGACGGCGCATGATCCCGGCGTGCGGACGGGTGCCGTAGATGCGGGGCAACCGCTTTCGACGCTCAGTGCAGCGCAGCTTCAGTTCTTCCAGGACGGCCTTGCGCGCTTCAATCAGGTTGACTCGGTGACTGGCACCATAGCCGGCGAGCCCGGGGCCGGCTTGGGCCCGGGGTTCAATTCGAACAGTTGCGCGAGCTGCCATGCACAGCCGGCCGCAGGAGGGACGAGCCCCAGCGCGACTGAATTCCCGAATATCGGCCCCAACCCGCAGGTCTTGGCCGCCGCCGACGCGGGAGCCACCAACTCGCTGCCCCCGTTTATCACGGCCGATGGACCGGTGCGAGAAGTCCGATTTCCGTTCGTAATCACTGCCAACGGCAAGCTGACCGCGACTCCAGATGGAGGAGTGCACGACATTTTCACGATCGCTGGGCGGTCTGACGCGACCGGATGCACAATGGCGCAGCCGGACTACGATCGCGCCGACCAGCTCCGCGACATCATCTTCCGGATTCCGACGCCCCTTTTCGGCGCGGGGCTGATTGAAAATATTTCCGACGAAACGATCCTGGCCAACATGAGTGCGAACGAAGCGCTCAAGCGCAGCATGGGAATTTCGGGACATCCCAATCGCAGCGCCAACGATGGGACCATCACGAAATTCGGCTGGAAGGCGCAGAACAAGTCGCTTGAGGTGTTCGCGGGAGAAGCCTACAACGTCGAAATCGGCGTGACGAACGAGCTGTTTCCCAACAAGCGCGCCAATCCTCCAGCATCATGCCTTTACAATCCGACGCCGGAGGACTCGACGAATTTCACGCTAGCCGGAACGCAACTGCTGAGCGATATCGTTGAGTTCGCTAACTTCATGAGGTTCCTCGCCCCGGCGGCGCCATCGAGCGATGGCATTCCTGGAAATCCGTCGGCACAGTCGATTCAGAACGGGCAGAGTCTGTTCTCGCAAATCCACTGCGATCTTTGTCACACGCCGGCGTTGCAGACAGCCAGCTCCTCGTTTACGCCGGGCTTGAGCAACCAGACCGCGACGCTCTATTCCGATTTGCTGGTTCACCGCATGGGCGCGCGGCTTGAGGATCGAGTCATGCAGGGGGAAGCCGGACCGGATGAATTCCGCACGGCGCCGCTCTGGGGCCTGGGGCAGAGGATTTTCTTCTTGCACGATGGGCGCGCCACTACCGCAAATGGCGGCCTGCTGACCGCGATCCGCGACCACGCGAGCGCCGGCTCGGAGGCCAACCGCGTGATCATGCTCTTCAATTCGCTGAGCGACCAGCAGAAGCAGGATCTGCTGAATTTCCTGCGCTCCCTGTAGGAGCTGCGAAGCCGCTTACCTCTGAAAGTGCGGCATCACTTCGCTCGTGAAGAGTTCGAGCGAGCGCATGCTCTCTTCGTAGGTCAAATCGCCGTATGCGAAGCGCGCGATGAAATAGTTGGCTCCGCTTTCTTCCAAATCCTGTTCGATCTTCGCGCGCACGGTGGCGGGCGTGCCGGTATAGAGCGTGGATTCGCTGGAGCGCAGCACTTCGTCGAACGTGAAGTGGGTCGCATGGTGCTTCCGCCAGAGATAAGCGAGGCTCTCGTAAAATCCCTTGTTGCCGAACGTACCGCGTTCCCGCGCTTTTTCCTCCGATTCGGCGACGTAGAGATTGCGCGCGACGCCAATCCTCGGCATCTTCAGCCCTTTTCCTCCATGAGCCGCATTCCAGGCTTCTTGAAAAGCCTCGGTCACGGCACGGGCCTCTTTTGAGGGGACGAGGCAAGCGACATTCATGTTCTGTTTGCCGACGCGCGCGGCGCTTTCCGGGCTGTTCGTCGCGTACCACAGAGGAGGGTGCGGCCGTTGCACGGGCTTCATCTCGATCGGAACGCCCGTGTAGTTGAAGTACTTGCCGTGGAAATCGACGGTGTCCTGCGTGAGCGCCGCCATCAACACCGCCGTCGACTCGCCGTACAACGCAGGCGCTTCTTGTTCGGACACACCGTAGAAGCCGAGCTCGACGCCCGAGACGCCACGGCCTGTGCCGATTTCGAGTCGGCCATGCGTAAGATGATCCAGCATGCAAATCTCCGCAGCGAGACGAAGCGGATTGTAGAGCGTTGTGATCAGCACCAGTGGAGCGAAACGAATGCGCTGCGTGATCCGCGAGGCGGCGGCGTAGAAAATCAGGGGCGAAGGCGCCAGACCGAGCGGCGTGAAATGGTGCTCGGTCACGTGGTAGGCGAAAAAGCCGGCCCTATCGCAGAGTTCGAGCAACTTGAGACGGCTGTCGTAGGTCTCGCTGATCGGTCTGTGCTGCCGGTCGACGTGATCGATGACGCCAAATTCCACTTTCATGCGTATGGCCTTCCTTGAGGGTTCGGACCTGTGCTTCGCCGTCCAAGGCCCGGTTTGGGCGCAGAGAATGTACCGCTGACTCCTCAGGTTGGCAAATCGGGTCGCGGCTTTTCGGGCGTGGCAATCAGGGCATCGGGCCGCCGACCTCAGCATTGTCGGGTATCAATGGGTGCTATACTTGCAGTTTGAGACCGGGCGCGTGGTTATAGGGGAGCACGAGATGGGGATCCATTTTCGGGAGTTGTGGGGGTGGGTAAGTCACCGAAAAGCGTTCGCCTCTCTGCTGGTTACGGTCACGCTGTGCATTGGGATTCTCATTGGTAGCGTGATCTCGGGTCGCGCACTGGCCTTGCGCGCGCAAGCGCCCGGCGGTGCAGCCCTGCTGGCAGTTCCCGATCCGATTAGCCTGTCGAGCGCGTTTGCCAGTATCAGCAAGAGTCTGGGTCCCGCTGTCGTCAATATCTCGACGACGCAAGTAATCGAAAAACCCAAGGCCGGCGGGAAAACCCCCCGGGGACAGAACGACCCCTTCCAGGATTTCTTCGACCGCTTCTTCGATTCGCCCGATGACGGCGCGGATGCGGAGCGGAGCCTCGGCTCCGGCGTTATTGTGGACAAGCGCGGGTTCATTCTGACCAACGACCACGTAATCGATCAGGCGACGAAGATTCAAGTAGCGCTCGATGGCGACGGCAGCCATTACAGCGCGCGCGTGATAGGCACAGATAAGGACACGGACCTTGCCGTCATCAAGATCGATGCGGACCACGACTTGCCCGTCGCGAAGCTCGGCAATTCGGACGGCGTGCAGGTGGGCGATTGGGTGCTGGCGTTTGGCAGCCCGTTTGGTTTGAACTCGACGGTCACTGCGGGCATCGTGAGCGCGAAAGACCGCTCGAACGTGGGTCATCAATTCCAGCGCTTCATCCAGACCGACGCCGCGATCAACCCGGGCAACTCTGGCGGGCCGCTGGTCAGCATGGCCGGAGAAGTGATCGGCATTAATACGGCAATTTATACGGGAAGCCGCGGATTTGAAGGCGTCGGATTTGCTCTCCCGTCGAACGCGGCGATTTCGGTTTACAACCAGCTCATCACCACCGGCAAAGTCGTGCGCGGATCGATCGGCGTCACCTTCCAGGAAGAGAACAGCAATAATCCTGTGCTGATGAAAGAACTCGGCGCTCCGTACGGCATCGTGATCGAGGCAGTCGAGCCGGGAAGCCCGGCGGATAAGGCCGGCTTGCAGGCGGGCGATGTGATCACCGAGGTCAACGGCCGCCCGGTCCACACCGGCGCGGACCTCGTGAATCCGATCGCGCAGACGCCGATCGGCCAGAACGTTGATCTCCGCTACGTCCGCAACAAGCAGGAGAAAGAAGTTAGCCTCATGGTGGCGGACCGCGCGAAAATATTCCCCCAATCCGCGCAGGACGACGAAGAGCAGCCGGATCAGGGCGAGGAGCCGAGTCAATTCGGCTTGCACGCGGAAGACCTCACTCCCGACCTGGCGCATAAGCTCGGCATGTCCAAGCTGAGTGGCGCTGTGATCACGCAAGTCGATCCCGCGAGTTTCGCTGAGGATGTCGGCTTTGCGCGCGGCGACGTGATCGTCGAGATCAACCATGTTTCAGTCAGCTCGATGGCGGACTACCGCGCTCAGATGGCGAAGCTCAAGCCGGGAGACGACGTGCTCTTCCGCATCGCGCGAAGGTCGGATACCGATCGCGTGCTGATGCTGTTCCTCGCGGGGACAGTTCCAGCGAAGCCTTAGCCCGTCCGTCTTGCGATTGGTGCGCCTCCCAACACCCGGCTGGCGCCTTCGGCAACTGCGTCCGGCCTGAATCTTGCCAGCGCTTAGGCCTGCGTGCCATACTCCGGCTCCCCGCGCATAGAGACTCAGAATGGGGGTATTGCCATGGGGATATTCAGTCGTTTTTCTTTTCATTCGGCGGTCTTGACGAGCCTCGCTTTGACGTTTCCTGCGATCGCCCTGGCTGGCGGCGCCAACGCACCTGCTTCGCCGCAGCCCCGGCCCGCGCGCGAAGTCAAAGTATGGACGAACGACGACTTTGTCGCGCCCGGCCCGCGTTTTGAATCAACCACGGCTTCCGTTGCGTCTGCGTCAGCAAGTTCGGTAACGGCGCCTGCGTCGCCGGCGTCGGCCGCTCCGTTGCCTCCCGGCCAGGACCCGCAATGGTATGCGGGACAACTGACCGACCTGGAAAGCGAGTTGGCCAGCGTCTCCGCGCGCGAGCAGCAGCTGCGCCAGTTCCGCGCGAGCGGCTCGACTAGCGGCACCGGACTCAATGTCGTCGCGCCCTGCCAAGGCGTCGGCACCGACAATCTGATCGCGCAGCTCGCCGCGCGCAGGCAGGAACTCGAGCAGCAAGTCGATGCTCTCGGCGACACCGCTCGAGTGAACAGCCTGCCTCCCGGCATTCTTGTTGAGGGCCGCGGCCGTGCGGTTCTGGAGATTCGGTTGACCCCGCAGGAACAGGAAGAGAACCTGGCCGACCGGTACCGCAGCCTCTCGGATGGTCTGGCGGAGACTCAGGCGACGATCGCATCGATGCACGCCGATGCCGCTTCGCGTCGCATGTCGCTGGCCCAGCCGGACCCGCGCTGGGGCGGCAACATGACTACGAACCTGTTGCAGGGACTCTACGAGAAGCAGAACGCGTTGCAAAGCGAGCTGAATGCGATCCAGGATGAAGTGCGGACAAGCGGCTTGGCGACCCCCGAGCTTCGCTGACACTGCGGTCTGGTTCAGGTTCATAGATACTTGGCGCGATTCGAGGTGAACTGGGGATGAATCGTGGTCTGGGCGATTGGGCTTGGGCGTGTATCGTGGCGATTGTGCTGCTCGGAGCCGCCGCGGCCATCGTTTTTCTGCTGCATCCGGGCACCGGGCAAGGACAGCTTGGCTGGACCGCGGGCCTGCTGCCGGGGTCGCTTGTCGGCGCCATGCTGCTAGGGGTTGTGCAGGATTTGATGCCGCACGCGCAGCGCGCCGGCTATCTGGCCGTCACAATTGTGTTTAGTTATCTTTGGTACTTCCTGATCGCCTACGTTGTGGTCAAGATCGGCCGCACGGCTGCCGGCGCGGGGAAGGCGTAGACCGCAGCGCCGCGAGCTATTGCCTGATTCGAGGGAGCTACAGCTTCGACGGCTTGAGCTGGTCTAGCGAGCTGGGATAATTGGGTAACGGGTCGGTACAAGCAGGGGATCCAGCATCAAATGGGAGGGCGGCGATTCATGAGGTGGCTTACCATTGCCGCGTCTTTGGCGCTTGCGGGCGGCTTCACAGCGAGTGCGGCAAGCGCTGCGCGTGGCGGCCAAACCGCCGCGTCGGCATCGTCTTCATCGCCTTCCCAGACGAAACGAACCAGCCATAAGCGCAAGCACTATTCCAAGCGCCAGCCTACTCAGAAGGCGCCCACTTCCGACCGCATCTCCGAAATTCAGTCGGCGTTATCGCGAGAGGGGTACTACCAGAGCGATCCCAACGGCAAGCTCGATTCAAACACGGTAGCGGCGCTTCAAAAATTCCAGTCTGCCAACGGGCTCGACGCGAGCGGAAAGCTCGACGCGCCCACGCTGCAGAAGTTGGGCCTAGGCTCCGACATCGCCGGAGTGGCTGCTCCGAAGCCGGTGGTGCCGAGTTGCTGTTCGATGGCCTCGCCAGGGTCCACGCCTCCATCGGGAACACCGGCGATGGCTTGCTGTTCAGCCGCTGCCGCAACGAAATCACCGGTGTCGTCCGCTGATCCATCCCCCGGTAGTGCCCCGAATGGCGCTGCTTCCTCCGATCCGAAGTCCGATCAGAAGTAAAGGCATTGGTTTTCCGGTCCAAACCAACAACCAGCCAGACGGCGAGTGCTGGCGCCGCTGCTGTTTCGTCCGCTGGTTGATCATTGGGCAACACAGCAACTCCGGTGCGCGGCTGGGGTTAGATTCCCGGATAGACTTGGTTGCGTGCTTCCACGCGGCTCACGCGGCGAAGATACTCGAGCAACCTGCAAAGGAGAACCGATGAGATTTGCCTTGAAATTCGTCCCTGCAGCATTCTTTGTGGTTCTGGTTTTGGCACTGGGCGCTCAGGCTCTGCCCGCACCGCAACGCCACCCGGCTTATTTGCACGCTCTCTCAGATTTGCGGTTCGCGCGCGCACATCTGGAACGACCCGATGGCGGCGAACTCCGTCAGCAAGAGAAGGACGCGATCAAGGAAATCGACAAGGCGATCGACGAAATCAAGAAGGCCTCGATCGACGACGGCAAGGACCTTGCCGATCATCCGCCCGTGGACGCTCATCTTCCTTGGAGTGGACGTCTCCATAAAGCCCTGGACTTGCTTGACAAAGCTCACAGTGACGTATCCAAGGAAGAAGATGACCCTGCCGCCCAAGGCTTGCAACAGCGCGCGATGGAACACATCGACAAGGCGCACAAGCACGTGGAAGAAGCCATCGCAGTCGTGCAGTAATCGGCAGAACGCAGTTCGGCTCTCGTAATCTGGTGGCGATCTCGCTGCTTTCTCGATCGTCACGTAAGAAAATGGTCCCGAGCCTTCCCGCTGGGCGGAGAGGGCCGGGACCATTTTTTGTGCCGTACCGCATGAGTTTTGGTGGGCTAGAACTCGCGCACAGCAGCGTCCGCCTGTTCCGCCAGTTGCATTAGAGTTTGAAAGAACTTCGTTGACTGCCCGGTGAAGAGCCCGTCGTTCGTGAGCGCTGTTACGGCCGCTTGAGCGCCGGCAAATCGGTCATCGCTTGGTCGAATTACCGCGCAATGGGGCAAATTCGGGCTGATGAATTCGCAGGGAACAGGGAAAATCAGGCTAGGCTGGACCAGATTGGGCGGTTGCAGCGGCGGGTTGGCGAAAAAATCCGGGAAGGAAAGGCCGGATATGGGGTCCGTAAACGGCGCTACCGGAGCCTGCACGCCGTTGCCCGCAAAATCGGTCCATTCCAGGAAGTGAGCGATCTCGTCTCCGCCGATACCGATCGTGATCTTCAGCACTTCCAGACTGGTGACTTTGCGGCTAAGCGTCGAATAGAGACTCGACCCGCCCTGTTCAATCATTCCGAAGTGAAAGGCCGCTACGTTCGCGATCGCCTGGATATGATCGTTTCCGGCAAAGTTGGGATTGGGAGCTCCGTTGAAATCGCCGTCGTTGCGGGGAATGGCGGTGACATTCTGGAGAGT
Organism: Candidatus Acidiferrum sp.; assembly: GCA_035622585.1. Taxonomy (GTDB): domain Bacteria; phylum Acidobacteriota; class Terriglobia; order Acidiferrales; family UBA7541; genus Palsa-295. The sequence continues at coordinate 49,396 of DASPVC010000006.1, read as the reverse complement.
CAAGGCCTGCGGGAAAGTGGCGCCGAAGTCTGGATTGGTTGTACTGCGGTAGCGAACGTACCAACTCGTATCGACGTTGAGATGCATGAGATTCGTGAGTCGCTTGTTGCCCGATGATCCCGTGGCTGTGCTTCCCTCCAGAGTGCGAAACTCTTCCAGGCTGACCGGCTCAGCTCCTTTGGACTCGAGATAGGCATTGAGGAAGGTGGCGTGGCTGATTTCATCCAGAGTATTGCTGGCAATGTATTGCGGGCCATCGGAGTCGAGGTTCGACAAGGCTATCTGATAGTTGTTCAACGGTTCGTTCGGATCGAGCTCGATGGGCGGATTAGTGCCGATGCCGCCGAGTTCCGCATACTGCGTCCAAAGGTCGGATTCGAGGATCTCGGCCGCAGCCAGGAATCGAAGAATTGCTATGTCTCCCTTTGTGATACGGTCTTCGAAGCTTTGGCCAAATGCGAGTTTGTCTCCGCTGGCCAGCACGGCGCCTGCTGTAGCCGCGCCTGCTGCCAGCGCTCCCTTCTGCAAGAGCGACCTGCGATTCATGAGACTTCCTTTCTTGTTCATAAATCTCCTGTACCGAAGGATTGAAAAACCGTGCGCACGGTCTTCACGTTAGGCGCACTCGTCAGGACCTGTGTCAAGGAGAAGTCAAATAATTGTCTGGTTTTTGTAGGTATTTTGGCTCTCTTCTGGGGCTTCCGTGACGCAAGTCGGCATCGCGTTGACGCCCTACGCTTGCGGTTGTTAACCTAATCTTCGCGTCCCGCTGCGTCATCGAATTGCTCGGCGGAGTTCGGGAGGAGCCTCCATGGCAACCGCTTTCGCTCCCAAAACTTTCAAGAACTACATCAACGGCGAATGGGTCGAGGCGCGCGGCGGAAAAGCCATCGAGAACCGCAATCCCGCGAATCGCGATGAGCTCGTCGGAATGTTTCCGGCGTCGACCGCGGAGGACGTGCGGGACGCCGCGGATGCGGCGCAATCCGCGTATAAAAAGTGGCGTCTCGTTCCCGCGCCGAAGCGGGCGGAAATTCTTTTTCGTGCTGCCGAAATTCTGATTCAGCGAAAAGAAGACTACGCGCGGGACATGACGCGCGAGATGGGCAAGATTCTGTCGGAAACGCGCGGTGACGTGCAGGAAGCGATCGACATGACGTACCTGATGGCGGGCGAAGGGCGCCGCCAGTTCGGGCATGTCGCCCCGTCCGAACTGCCCAATAAATTTGCCATGGCCGTGCGCGCTTCGGTGGGCGTGGCCGGAATGATTACGCCGTGGAATTTTCCGATGGCGATCCCGTCGTGGAAAGTGATGCCCGCACTGGTCTGCGGCAATACGATCGTGCTGAAGCCCGCCGAAGATACGCCGCTTTCGACCTACAACCTGGCGCACGCGCTGGCCGAAGCTGGTCTGCCGCCCGGAGTTCTGAACATTGTCTTTGGCGATGGGCCCGGGGCAGGCGCGCCGATCCTGGAAAACGCGGGCGTGAATTTGGTGAGCTTCACCGGCTCGACGGAAGTGGGACGCATCGTGAGTCAGGCTTGCGCGCCGACGTTCAAGAAGTGCCACCTCGAGATGGGCGGTAAGAACATCATCGTGGTGATGGACGACGCGAATTTGGAGTTAGCGATCGAGGGCGCGGTCTGGGGCGGCTTCGGGACAACCGGACAGCGCTGCACGGCGGCCAGCCGCGTGGCGGTGCAAAAGGGTGTCTATCGCGAGTTCGTCGACAAATATGTGGAACGCGTGAAGAAGCTCAAGGTCGGCGACGGCCTCGACGGCGCGACCCAGATGGGGCCGTGCATTAACGAGCAGCAGCTCAAGACGGTGATGAGCTACGTCGAAATCGGAAAGTCGGAAGGCGCGAAACTCGCGACAGGCGGGCACCGCCTCGAAACTGGCTCACATGCGCGCGGCTGGTTCCACGAACCGACCGTCTTCGTCGATTGCACCGCGAAGATGCGAATTTGCCAGGAGGAAATCTTTGGGCCGGTGGTGGCCGTGATTCCGTTCGGCACGTTCGATGAAGCGCTCGAAATCGCCAATGGAGTGAGCTACGGCCTTTCAGCGTCGATTTATACGCGTGACGTGAACAAGGCGTTCCGCGCGCAGCGCGATCTTGAGACGGGCATCGTCTACGTCAACGCGCCAACGATCGGCGCGGAGGTCCATCTGCCGTTCGGCGGCACCAAGAACACGGGCAACGGACATCGCGAGGCCGGGCTGGCCGCTCTCGACTTTTATTCTGAATGGAAGACGCTTTACGTCGATTATTCCGATCGCTTGCAGCGCGCCCAGATCGACAACGCGTAGTGCCGGGGTCCGGTGAATCGTCCCGCCTACTTCTTCGCCGCCAGAATGCGCTCGATTTGCTGAAAGTGGTTGATGTCGTGGCCGGCGAACATCTTGACGATCGTCTCAACGCTCTCCTGGCCGCGCTCGTTGTGAATTCCGTAGTGCTTCCACTGCTCCGGCGTTAGTGACTTCAGCAGGGCGAGATTTGCCTCGCGCAACGTGCGGTATTGCTCGAGCGATTTCTTCAGGTCGCGCTTGTCGTAGTGCAGCGCCGTTACCCAGACATCCTGATCGAATCCGATGATCTGCGTGCCGGGCGCGCCCAAGACGGCGCGAATCCGGTAGCCACCGACGAGTTCCGTGTCCGCGATGTGCGCCACGATTTCCGAGATGGACCATTTGTTCGGCGCGGGGCGCTTGCGAGCCTTGGCGGGCGACACTCCCTTCAAAAGTTTCGCAAGCCGGGCCGGTGCGGCGGCCTGAAGCTTCAATGCGTCTTTACCTTCCAGATGGCTGAACATCCGCTGGCGATACTGCTCGGCTGTCTCTGGCATCGATGCATCCTCCGAAAGCGCGTTGGAATGCTTGATTCTAAGGCCGGCGGCGCTGCTTCAAAACGAAAGTGCGTCCGCCGGCAAGGGGTCCGCAGAGCCAAATTGGATTGGCACTTCTCCGGATGGCTGTTTCAGGTTCTGGAAACTGCTCGCGGCAAGCCCAGAAGCGGGCTCAGGACGCATCGTAATATTTGATGATCGGGAAGCAGTTCGGCCGCTTGGGATTCGATCGGCCGGGGGCTCCGACGCAGGACACTCTCAGAGGCAAACGTCATGGCGCCCAAAGCGGCGGACCCGCCGGCCACGGCGAAACCCGGTCACGCGGCCACCGAGCCTTCGGCTAAGCCGGCGGTCCAGCGACCAGCGACGCCTGAGGAGCAGGAACTTGCCCGCAAACGCGAGGAGCAAGCCGCGCTCGAAGGCGAACTGGCCGAGCGGGAGTTGCGCTGCGCAAACCTCCGCGCGGAACTCGGGGCGTTCGAGCGGCAATACCTCCACTTTGTCGGCTCGCGCTACGCCGAGCTCGACGAATGGAAGGCGCGCCTGGCCGAGCGACTCGCCCGCGAACAGCCCGGCAACGAGCGAGCTCAGGAAGCGGCCCGCGAGGCCCGCGCCCGCGCCCACGAGACTAAATCCACGGCAGGCGAGAAAGCGGCGCACGAGCCCCGCGCTTTCGAATCCACGCCCGAGATGAAGCGCCTTTATCGCGACGTTGCCAAGCGCATTCATCCCGACCTCACCTCCGACCGCAACGATCGCGCCAGGCGCCAGCAGTTGATGGCCGAGGCGAACGAAGCCTACGAGCGCGGCGATCAGGAGCGGCTCGCCAAAATTCTCACCGAATACGAGCACAGCCCCGAAGCGGTGCAGGGCGAAGGGGCGGGCGCGGAACTGGTCCGCGTGATTCGGCGCGTCAGCCAGGCGCGCAGCCGTCTTGCCGAAATCGAGGCGGAGATGCAGGAGCTTTTGCGCTCGGATGTCCATCAGCTCAAATCGCGCGTGGACGACGCTGAAAAAACCGGTCACGACATTCTGAAGGAAATGATCTCCAAAGTGGACGAGCAGATCCTGCTCGCCAGGCAGCGCCTCGAGAACCCGCGGGAGCAGTCGCGCTGATGGCGGGTCGCTTGCACTCCTCGCCAATCGTTCCGGCGCCGCGGCAGGCGCTGGCCGTGCGGTCGGCGGCGCTGGTGGCTCGCGGCTTGCGCGACCTGGCTCGCGATTCCAACTGGCTCATCAAGAAAGTGTTCACGGGGCGCGCGCCGTATCTTGCTGTATCGGTTGCGGGGCAGTTCTGCACGGTCTCGCCCGCTGTGCGCCACAGCTCGGAGAGGATCGCCCTGTACGATATCGAGCTGAGCAGGCCCGTCATGACGCTTTCGGAGCCTGACCAGCCATTCGCCCCGCCCTCGGAATGGCAGGCAGCGTTTGCGTGGTCAGCGACAGGGCGCTGCCTGATCGCGGCGTGGGGCGGCTGGCAGCCCCAGCTTTATGCGTTTGACTTCGACCGCAAAGGTTCGCTGGGCAGCTTTGGCTCCTTCTCGCATTTTCCGCAATGGCTCGCCTGGTCCGACAGCGGAAGGTATTTCGCGTCCGCGTGCGGCGGCGGAGCAGAGGCCCGCGTGCGCCTGTGGGAGCAAACGCGCGACTCGAAGCATGGAACGCTGTTTTCGGGAGCGCCGTTGAGCGAAGCGGGCGGGCCGCGATCGTTCGACGACTGGTTCGGAGCTCAGCCCCTCGATGCCGACTCGGGCGACGAAGGCGCGTTCTCGGGTTTCGGCCGCAGCGCCTTCAGTCCGGATGAAAGGACGCTTGCGAGCGTAGTCGAAGTCGAAGGCGAATGGGCCGATGACTCGATCGTGCTGCTGGATGTGCCCACGCTGCGCAGGCAGCGTGCGTTTCAGGCGCAGGGGCGCATCACGGGTCTTTCGTGGACGTTCGACAGCCGCCAGCTCATCTACTGCTCAGCGGGGCAGGCGTACCGGATCGCAGCCCATGATCCGGAAACGGAATCACTGCCGTTCGGCGCGGAGCTTGTGGCGTGCCACCCGCACCTGCCGGTCTGCCTCTGCTTCAGCTCGTGGCTCAGAAATTCGGCGAAAGGCCGGCTTTTCGTCGCGGACCTGAATAGCCTTGCCGTGTGCGACGAGTACGCTGCCGAAGGCGTCCTTGACCTGCGTTGGTCGCTCGACGGTTCGAAAGCCTACGCCGTCACCGCCGACGGTCTCGCCTACATCTACGAGCCGCCGCTGCTTTAGCCGGCGCCTCAGGTTCGCAGTCATGAGGCGTGCATGCCTATTGAGCCGTTGCTTCGACTCTGCGTCTAGGCGCGCGGCCGATGCCGCGGCAGAAGAACCTCTTTTTCGAGGCGGGGTACGTCCAAACCGGTTGCCGCGAGTTTGCGGCTGACTTCCGAGCCGAGGTTGCGCACGATGCACAGCAGTACGCACTCGGTCGTCAGGATGGGGATGGAGCGGTCACCCGTTCGGTCGTAGGCCGGAGCGATCTGCCCAGCCTGCTTGAACACAGTGGCAAGGTTGGCGGAAGGCTGCAAAGGCTTCTCCGCAGGTTCATCCTTCTTGAAAAACCGCAAAAAGTCCCACCTGCGAGGTTCGCTCTCGCGCCGCTGCCGGTCGTAGAGTTCGATCCAGGAATGCCAGCGCTGTGGGCTGATCTGGCAAATGGCGCGCAGAAGATCTTCGACGGCCTTTTGACTGTGATCGTCCCAATACTTGGAGACGCGGTCCCAGTTGCAGATGTACATTCCCGCCAGAAAATCGGAGACTTCGATCACTTGGGACGCACGGCTGCGCGCAATCATCGCCGCAAACGTCTCCGCGCGCTTCAGCTCGAGCGTGAGCCGGTGCGGTGCGGCCGTCTCACCATTCGAGTTCGCACCGCCCGCACGCGCCGATGGGCGCGCCGAATCTCCGCGTCCGAAAAGTTTCATCGCCTCTGAATGACCCTGAGACAAGTCTATCAGGAGGAACGCAGATGCGGTCGAGTGCATGCCCGACGCGTGTCAGGGAAGGATACTCCGTGCCGTCAGCCTTCAAAAAAACGTCCCGGTCGGTTGACCGGGACGTTCGGTGAATCGAGGTCGCCCTATCGCGCGACGTTTCCCGCGAGGAAAGGTCTAGATGTCGTAGTACAGGTGAAACTCGTACGGGTGCGGCCGCATGTTCACGGGCGTGACTTCCTTCGTCATCTTGTAATCGACCCAGATGTCGATGAAGTCCTTGGTGAATACGCCGCCCTTGGTGAGGAAAGCGTGATCCTTTTCCAGCGCCTGCAGCGATCCCGCGAGCGAGCCGGGCACCGAAGGCACGTGCGACAGCTCTTCCTTCGATAGTTCGAAGATGTCCTTGTCGAGCGGGCCTCCCGGATCGATTTTGTTCTCGATGCCGTCCAGGCCTGCCATCAGCATCGCGGAGTACGCGAGATACGGATTACACGACGGGTCGGGCGGACGGAACTCGAGGCGCTTCGCTTTTGGACTGGCCGAATACATCGGGATGCGGACCGCCGCCGAACGGTTCCGGCGCGAGTACGCCAGGTTCACCGGCGCTTCGAACCCGGGCACAAGGCGCTTGTACGAGTTCGTCGAAGGCGCCGCGAAGGCAAGAATCGCCGGCGCGTGCTTCAGCAAGCCGCCGATGTACCACATCGCGAGTTGGCTTAACCCCGCATACCCATCGCCCGCGAATAGCGGCTTGCCGCCCTTCCAGAGCGATTGGTGCGTGTGCATGCCCGAGCCGTTGTCTGAATAAATCGGCTTGGGCATGAAGGTGACCGTCTTGCCGTATTGATACGCCGTGTTTCGCAAGATGTACTTGTACTTGCACATGTTGTCGGCGGCCTTGATCAGCGTGTCGAACTTGAAATCGATTTCGCACTGGCCGGCCGTGGCGACCTCGTGGTGGTGACACTCGACTTCGACGCCGACATCCTGCAGCTTCTGCACCATGTCGCTGCGCATGTCCTGATAGTGATCGGTCGGCGGGACGGGGAAGTAGCCTTCCTTGTACCGCGGACGGAAGCCAAGGTTGTGCTCGGCGCGTCCCGAATTCCAGCGGCCTTCGTCGGAGTCCAGATAGTAGTAGGCCTGATTCTCGCGCGAATCGAAGCGCGCGCTGTCGAGAATGAAGAACTCCGCCTCGGCTCCGAAGAATGCCTGGTCGGCAACTCCCGACTTCTGCAGATACTCCTCGGCGCGGTGCGCCAGGTTGCGCACGTCGCGGTCATACGGCCTGCGTGAAATTGGATCCTGCGCGTCGCAAATCATGCACAGTGTCGGCGTGTCCCGGAACGGGTCCATGAACGCCGTGTTTGGGTCGGGAATCAGCAGCATGTCCGATTCGTGAATCTGCGCCCAGCCGCGGATCGAGCTGGCGTCCATTCCGAATCCGTCCTGGAACGATTCGAGCGTCAATTCCTTGATCGGGTAGCTGACGTGTTGCCACACGCCGGGCACGTCGATAAACCGCAAATCGAGAATTTTTGCGTTGTGTTTCGCTGCAAATTCAAGAACGCTTTTCGGATCCATCCGAGCCTCCGTCGTAGGATTGTGGGCCGAGCAGGTTTAGGAGCGCAGACGTTACCTCAGGGGTTCGTCCGGCGTCAAGCACGGCGTCGCTTTGATTCCAATGCATTTTTTCATCGCTTCGATAGTTTTTTCGAATTGGATCGAATCAAATTTTCTCGGATCTCTTTACGAAATCTTTATGCGTTTGGAAAAGCGCCTTTATTTTGCGCGGCGCGGTCCACGTTTCCTCGATGCGGCGCATCACATCGATCGCACGGGCATGCGCACCAGATCCTCGATCTCCAGCACCTCTTTCACGACGAAGCCTTCCGCATACTTCACGCCGATCATCCGCCCGTAGTAGCGGGCGGTGTCGTTCATGCGTCCCTCCAGCTCATCGAGAGGAAGAGCCACTTTCGAGCGCCGGTCTTTCTTGACGGGACGAAATTGGGAGGCGTACGAAAGGATCGCTTGCCGCCTTTGGTCGTATTGTTTCGTGATATCGACGCAGATCGTGGGGCGCGCGTCCGCGTACGCGGCGGCGTACAGAATCTTGAAAGGCCGGAACGCGTCGCCGGCCAGCGGATAGCTCTTCAACCCTGCGATGAAGCAAGCCTCGTATCCCAGCCGTGCGGCCGTGTAGTGGTCTGGGTGCCGCCCCTCCCAGTAGGGGAGAATCACGGTGCGCGGCTCGAACTCGCGAATCACCTCCGCGATCGCGGCCTTGTATTCATCGCATACGTGCAGGTGCGCGTCCGGGAGCCCCAGATTGCGACGGACCTTAGCTCCCATGATCTTGGCGGCCCGTGCAGCCTCGCGCAGGCGAGTTTCTGGAGTACCACGCGTCCCGGTTTCTCCCCGCGTAAGGTCCAGGATTCCGGTGCGATAGCCGGCGCCGGCCATCTTGATCATGGTCCCGCCGCAGGTGAGCTCCACATCATCCGGGTGCGGCGCGATCGCCAGCAAATCGAGTTTCATTGTCCCTCCACGAGTCGGTCCGCGCTTGTCTAGAGACGGCTCAGCGCAGGCAAGCCAAAGTGCAGCCGCGCGGAATTACCCGCCGTGTGGTCGAGCTGCTGCGTGACGTGCGTTCGGATGACGGCCAGGTTGCGGAAATAGCGCCCGAGCGGCGCAGCCTTGCTGGCGGCGGACGTTCCGCTGGTCCGAAACATCAAGTCCACAGCCTCCCAGCACAGCCGGATGCACTGCTGCTCGATCTGCAGGAATCGGCGGTCCTGTTCGTCGCTGAACGTGACGCCTTCGTCCGCTTCGCGCCGCGCACATTCGGTGTAGTCAGCCGCCATCTGCAACAGGGCAGCTTCGGCTGTATCTACGAGCGATCGCGCCTCGCCGTAGTGACGCAAGAATTCCGGCTCCTGCGCGCGCGGCCGAAACGGCGGAAAACTCGCAGCCTTATTGCGAAGAATCTCTTCGTAGATATCCAGCGCCCCGCGCCCGATCCCGACGGAGACCGCCACAACTTCGCTGACCAGCACGGACGTGAGCCTTCCGCGATAGAACGGGTTCTTGTGCACCAAGCTTCCCGGGCGCGGGTGAATCGTTTCCCCTTTTGCATTCGACACCAGCAGCGCGCGATGCGCCGGCAAGAACATCTCCTCGACCACGACGCGTCGTGAGCTGGTGCCTTGCATCCCGATCACGTTCCAATTGTCGATGATGCTGTACTGATCGCGATCGAAAAGGGCAAACAGCCCGGCCGATGGAGATGGCGAGCCCGGCTCTTGGACGATCGACGCGCCGATGAAATGTGTTGCAAGCTCGCAACCAGAAGCGTAATCCCACACTCCTTTGACTTTGTATCCGCCGTCAACGGGAATCGCCAGCCCTCCGGGCAGCGCGACGCTCGGCCCGCGAAACTCGCCCTTTGGGCCGAAGGCCTCGCACTGTCCGGCTTCCGGAAACGAGGACATCATGAACGCATGCCCGGCAGTGAGCGCCAGTACCCAGCCGCTTTCCGAGCAGCCCCGCGAGACCGCAATCATCACCTTCAGGAATGTCGGCAGGTCGAATTCGTAGCCGCCGAAGCGGCGAGGTTGCAGGATGCGGTAGAAGCCGGCCTCGATGAATTTCCTGTTCGTGTCTTCCGATACCTGGCCGGCCGCTTCGCACGCCGCTTGGCGCTCGCGCAACATGGGCCGCATCGCCTCCGCCCGGCGAATCACCTCTTCCGGCGTCAGCCCGGGCTCTGGTTGAGGAATGTCATTCGCGAGCGCGTTCGCCGTTGTTTCGGTCACGTTTGCCATGGAACGCGCGCCATTATGTCCGACCGGTCCCTGCCATGCAAACGCCATGTATTACAAGGTCGCGCGCTAGTGCTAATGTGTCGGTCTGCATTTCGGAGGTTATTTCGGCATGGCAGGTAGGCCTCTTGACGGCCAGGTGGCGCTGGTGACCGGTGCGGCCAAGCGCATCGGCCGCAGCATCGCGCTTCGGCTCTCGGCGGACGGCGCGGCAATCGCCGCAAACTACGCGACGTCCAAGACCGAAGCCGATGCGCTCGCAAGCGAGATCGAACTTGGCGGAGGCCGCGCTTTCTCCATCCGCGCGGACGTATCAAAACGCACGGAAGTGGCGAAGATGGTCGCGGCTGTAGAAAAGGAATTTGGCCGGATCGACATTCTCGTCAACAACGCCGGCGTTTTCTTTCCGGTCAAGTTTGAGGACCTCACCGACGAGCACTGGGACCGGATCATGGATGCGAATTTGAAATCTCAGTTCTTGTGCGCACAAGCCGTCGCACCGCTCATGAAGCGGCAGGGAAGAGGACGGATTATCAATTTGTCGTCGCTGGGCGGACTGCTTCCGTGGCCGAGCTTCACGCACTACTGCGTGTCGAAGGCCGGATCGATCATGCTGACGCGTTGCCTGGCGCGCGCGCTCGCACCCGAGATTCTTGTCAATAGCGTCGCGCCGGGCACGATTCAGTTCTCCGGCGAACCGCCCGACGAAGAATACATCCGCCGCGTTCCGTTGCACCGCACAGGCACCGGAGACGATATCGCGGCAGCCGTCGCGTATCTCGTTACCGCCGATTTTGTCACCGGACAGGTGATCGCGGTCGACGGCGGACGCAGCCTTGTGTGATTTTTTCTTTGCGATTGACAAATGAAAGAGGGAGGACCCGGAAATCCGATGCCTACGTTGATCGAAAGCCCGGCTCGCATCGAAGCTGCCGACACCAAGCCGAAGACGATTGCCGAATACGTCGGGCGCGTGAATTCGAAGACGGCTGGCGTGAGCGTCGCCCACATGCGCAGTCCGGCCGGATGGCTCGAGCCCGGCCAAACGCCCGAGTTTGACGAATACTCGTTGGTTTTGAAAGGTGCTTTGCGCGTGACGCACAGGAACGGAACGTTGGACGTGCGCGAAGGCCAGGCCGTGATCGCCCATCGCGGCGAGTGGGTGCAGTACTCGACTCCGGAGGGTGCTGAATACATCTCGGTCTGTCTGCCGGCGTTCTCACCCGACACGGTGCACCGAGACTAGACCGCCGAATCCCTATGCTACCGCCAAAAAACGAAGCAGTTGGCTGTGCCAGTTCCGGCTTCGGATCGGTAGCACGGAACGTAGTCCACAAGGCGGTACTCACGCCCCGTTTCCGACATGGCGCCGCCCAGCGCAATCCAGTTCTTGATCTCCGAACTGCCGGATTGCAGAAGTTCTTCCCGCATACCCGTGATTTCGCCCGCGCTGCGCTTTCGAAGGGCTTCGAGGAAGCCCAGGTCAAGCTGCTCGTCGATTACGAAATGGGACAGCCCTCCCGAGGCGAACACCCCCACGCGGGCGTCACCCGGCCAACTGCGAATTGCCTTCGCCACCGCCCGGCCGAAGTCGTAGCACCGTTGCGTCGAGGGTTGGTTCGGCGGGAAAAACGTGTTCTGCAACAGCGGAACGCTCGGCACAGGCTGGTCCCGCATCACGCGGCGGTAAATGAAGCCGAAAGCGTGGGGCGTTTCCGCGGTGGGAAAGCTTTTCATCGTTGCCACGTCAAACGAATCCGCCATCAGGCATTTGATGATGTGGCGCGCCAACTCCGGAGCGCCTGAATAGCTTGCGCCGCCCGGCGGTATGTGCCCGGCGGCGGCTTCCGCAATTCCGGGAGGTAATTTTGCCCGGCGCGCCTCCGACATCTCCGAATTCACGATTTTTTCACCATGCATCACGCCGAAGGCCGGGATCAGCGACTCCTGGAAAATTTCCATCTGGTCGTTTCCGAAGATCACGGCGACATCGGGGCTCACTTCAGCGAAAACGTCCGCAAGCCGGTCGAGCGCGGTCTGGCAGGAGGCGTGACGCGCGCGCATCACGTCGAGGGTGCTTTGCAGGTCGAACCGGTCGTCGCGCCGCAGCTCCACGAGTTCATTAAAGCTCAGCGTCCGGCCGCGGAATGGGTGCTTGGCGGCGCGATCGGCAGGGACGCGCAGCGCCCACTGTTCCGGTGTAGTGCTGAGCATCGGTCCGTGCGATAGCGCCATTCCCAAAACAATGTTGGCCATGACGTGACCTTCCTTGCGCCCGCGTCGGGCAAAGGCAACATGAGCCATCATGCTCGGGAGGTCCGTGACCGGAGTCACACCGGTGTGTGACCGCTCGCACGTGCCAAGAGCTTTATTTCGCGCTAAGCTGTTCTTGGTTTTAGCGCACGAGTGTGGGCGCTGCGGTAGCGTGGGAGGGCGCACATGACGAGGATCGGCGGCGTGATCCGGGCAACAATGCGATTCGCCTTGGCTCTTGCGCTATCCTGCGGCGCGGCCGGCGGCGTCCGTGCGCAGACCCAGACGCAATCGAAGCCGCCCGCAGGCGACCAACAACTTCCGCAGCTAATTCGTTCGCTGAATGGACCGGACCTGTTCCGCGCCTATTGCGCGTCGTGCCACGGCCTGGATGCAAAAGGCGATGGTCCCGCAGCGGCCTCGCTGAAAACGAAGGTCGCCGACCTCACCGTCCTGTCGAAAAACAACGGCGGAAAATTTCCGGCCGCGCGCGTGCGCAAGGTCATCATGGGTGACGACGTGCTCGCCGCGCACGGCTCTCGCGAAATGCCGATCTGGGGACCGATCTTTCACCAGGTCGAAGAAGACGTCGATCGAGGGAACGTCCGGCTCGAGAACCTCGTGCGATACCTCGAATCGATCCAGGCGCCGAAATAAACGCACATGGAATTTCGCAAGCGCGTGCTGCGATCGCCGCCGCGCAGTTTTCGCGAAATTCGTATTTGCAAAAGCTCGTTTCTCGAATATTCTGTCTCTGATCTCACGGAAGGAAAAGGGTGACGGACTCATCGACGGTTAAGGGACTAGCTCGTTTCGGCGGTACGCTGCGTCAGGACGCGTGGTGGATTGAAATCGTTCCCACGCTCGTCGTTTTCACCGGCTTCATCATCTACGCTACTTGGCGCGCCTTCGAAAACAACTATTTCTGGACCGCGCCGTATCTTTCGCCGTTCTACTCTCCTCTCATCGACCCGCATCATCGCTGGTGGCCGTTTTCCCCGGCGCTCTTGATTCTCGGCGGGCCGGCTGGTTTTCGGTTTACTTGCTACTACTACAGGAAGGCGTACTATCGGGCCTTCGTGATGCATCCGCCTGCCTGTGCCGTGAGTGAGGGCGAGCACCGGGGCTATATCGGCGAAGCGAAGTTTCCGCTGATTCTTCAGAACGTGCACCGCTACTTCTTCTACCTCGTGACGATTATTCTTGTTTTTCTCTGGTACGACACAGTCGTTGCCTTTCGTTTCGACGGCAAATTCGGGATTGGCGTCGGCACGCTGGTGATGCTGTTGAACGTGATCCTGCTGACGACCTATTCGGCGTCTTGCCATTCATTGCGCCACCTGGTGGGCGGGCGGCTGGACTGCTTTTCGTGCGCGACGTTTGGGCCGCCGCGACGCTCGGCTTGGCACGTTGTGACCAAGTTGAATGAACACCACATGTTCTGGGCTTGGGTAAGCTTGTTCTCCGTCGCACTCACCGATCTGTACATTCGGCTCGTTGCCTGCGGCGCGATAAGGGACATTCGACTCCTGTGACACCCGCCTCTCAATACGAAATCCACGAACACGACGTATTGATCATTGGCGCTGGAGGTGCGGGTCTTCGCGCGGCGATCGAAGCGCTCGCGCAGGGCGCGCGCGTCGCGGTCGTTAGCAAATCTCTTCTCGGCAAAGCGCACACCGTGATGGCCGAGGGCGGCCTCGCTGCGGCGATGGCGAACCTCGACAAGGCTGACAGTTGGAAAACGCACTTCCGCGACACGATGAACGGCGGAAAGCGCCTCAACAATTGGCGCATGGCGCAGCTTCACGCTCAGGAAGCCCCTGACCGCGTCCGCGAACTCGAGCAGTGGGGCGCGCTCTTCGATCGCACACCGGACGGCGAAATCCTTCAGCGGGCATTCGGCGGCCACACGTTCAGGCGCCTCTGCCACGTCGGAGACCGCACCGGCCTCGAAATGATCCGTACGCTGCAGGATCGCGGCGTGGAAATGGGCTTCGATGTCTTCATGGAATGCACGGTCACGCGGCTGCTGAAAGATGGCGATCGCGTCGTGGGAGCGTTCGCGTACTGGCGCAATTCCGGCAAATTCGTTGTCTTCAAGGCGAAGGCGATCGTCATCGCTACAGGAGGCATCGGCAAATCCTGGAAGATCACGTCGAATTCCTGGGAATGCACCGGCGACGGTATGGCCCTCGCCTACGACGCAGGCGCAGAACTGCTCGACATGGAATTTGTGCAGTTCCATCCAACAGGTATGGTCTGGCCGCCGGGAGTGCAGGGAATTCTCGTCACGGAAGCAGTCCGCGGCGAAGGCGGGATCTTGCGCAATAAGAACGGCGAGCGCTTCATGGAGAAATACGACCCGAAGCGCCTGGAGCTTTCTACGCGCGATGTGGTCGCGCGTTCGATCTACACCGAAGTGAAGGAAGGCCGTGGCACTCCGCATGGTGGCGCGTTCCTCGACATTTCGCATAAGCCAGCCGAATACGTGAAGCGCAAGCTGCCGAGCATGTACCACCAGTTCAAAGAGCTTGCCGATGTGGATATCACGAAAGGCCCGATGGAAGTTGGGCCGACTTGCCACTACGTGATGGGCGGAATTCGCGTGGATGCCGAGACGGGCCAGTCCTCGCTCCCGGGACTTTTCGCGGCCGGGGAAGCGGCCGGCGGACTTCATGGAGCGAATCGTCTGGGCGGCAATTCGCTTTCCGATTTGCTTGTCTTTGGTCGGCGCGCGGGACTGGCTGCCGGTCAGTACGCGAAGAAGGCCTCAGCGCCTGCACTCGATAACGCGCAGATCGAAGCCGCGGAGCGTGAGGTTCTCGCCCCCTTCGAGCGAACCAGTGGCGAGAATCCGTACAAGATTCACCATGACTTGCAGGACACGATGCAGAACCTCGTGGGCATCTTCCGCACGGATGAAGATTTGCGCAAGGCGCTTGTGGAACTGGACAAGCTCAAGGCGCGCGCGAAAAATGTGCGTGCCGATGGCTCGCGCGAATTCAACCCCGGCTGGCATCTGTGCATGGACCTTCAGCGCATGTTGACCGTCTCGGAGGCCTGCACACATGCCGCGCTCGCGCGCAAAGAAAGCCGCGGCGCGCACAGCCGCCTGGATTTCCCGAAGACCGAAGACGCGTGGGGCGCAAAGAACCTCGTAATTGTGAAAAAAGGCGACGCGATGAATCTGTTCGAAGTTCCGCGCGCCCCGATGCCCGCGGAGCTTCAGCAGATTCTTGCGGAGGAGAAGTAGATGGCGGAGACGACGGCAACCCTGCGCGTATTTCGAGGCGACCGCGAAACCGGCAAGCTCGTTGACTATCAGGTGCCGCTCACGCCCGGCATGGTGGTTCTCGACGCCATTCATTCCATCCAGGCCAATCAGTCGCCCGATCTCGCCGTCCGCTGGAATTGCAAGGCTGCGAAATGCGGATCGTGTTCGGCCGAGGTGAACGGGCGCCCGCGCCTGATGTGCAAGACGCGCATGGATTCGCTACCGCTCGACCAGCCGATCACGGTCTTGCCGATGAAATCTTTTCCCGTGATCAAGGATCTGGTCACGGACGTTTCTTGGAACTACGAGGTCAATAAGAAGATCGCGCCGTTCCAGCCGCGCCCGGGCGCCGAATGGAAAATGGACCAGGCCGATGTGGATCGCGTGCAGGAATTCCGCAAGTGCATCGAGTGTTTCCTGTGCCAGAACGTCTGCCACGTCCTGCGCGAGCACGATAAGAAGCAGGAATTCGGCGGCCCGCGCTTCTTCGTCCGCTCCGCGGCGCTCGAAATGCACCCGCTCGACGGCGCCAATCGTCTGGGCATCCTGCGGAAGGAACTCGGGATCGGCTACTGCAATATCACCAAGTGCTGCACGGAAGTTTGCCCCGAGGAAATCCACATCACCGACAACGCGATTATCCCCCTCAAGGAGCGCGTCGTCGACGAGTTCTATGATCCCGTCGCGATGATCGTCCGCAAGATTTTCGGCGCAAAGTAGCTTTCGCGTACGCCCTTTTTCATAGGGGCACAGCATGCTGTGCCCGGCAATCGTGCTTGGCTCGGTGCCGCCTGTAGGATTCCTCGGTTTCTCCGCGTCCCCTGCGTCTCTGCGGTGAATCCTGCTTTCAGCCTTTATCTCCGGGCAAGCAAATCGCGCCGCTGGCGAGCTTTTCGATTAGCTCCCGGTCTGCCGCAAGAAAATTCATTTCCGGCAGCGATTCCGGCGTCCGCCACATAACCTGCTCGAACTCCTTGTTCTCGATCTGCTCCACCGCCACAGTAGCCGCAAAGAAGATCAGTTCGATGGGCTCGCGCATTTCTGCGTAGGAATACTTCGAGCGGAACACTTCGCGTCCGATCTCCGCGTTCACGCCCAGCTCTTCCCGTAGCTCTCGGGCCAGCGCCTGTTCAGGCGTCTCGCCCGGCTCAATCTTGCCGCCCGGAAACTCCCACATCAGCTCGAACCGCCCGCCGCGCCGCCGCTGGCACGCTAGTATCTTTCCTTCATGCTCGATGATCGCCGCCACCACGGTCAGCACGGATGCGCCTCGGCGGATCGACGCGCTTGGCTTGACCTTAGCTCGCCGCTATGTGACGATGCCGGCAATTCCCAGCCTCTTTCCGTCTATGGGAAAGGAGAGAAAACGATGGCTCACTTCCTGATTCAAGCGGCCTACACCCCCGAAGCCGTACAGGCTTTGCTCCACAATCCACACGATCGCACGTCCGTGATCCAGGCTCCCATCGAAAAGCTCGGCGGACGAGTCCACAACATGTTTCTTTCGTTTGGCGACTACGATGCTGTCGCCCTGATCGAAATGCCGGACAATATCGCTGCCGCGGCGATCGCTCTGGCCTTTGCCTCCGGCGGCGCCGTCAAGAGCATTAAGACGACTCCGCTTCTCACTGGCCCCGAAATGATCGAGGCCGCAAAAAAGGCTTCAACATCGGGATATCGGTCGGTGGTTCAGTCGGCAAAGGCTGCCAGCTAGCAACGAGAAACAAAAACGCGCCGAAGAGCGTTTGCCCTTCGGCGCGTTTTGCCTTTCAAGCAGATTACTGATCCGCTTCCACCTTCTTCAGCGCTGGTTTCGGCATCTGCCAGATGAGCCCTGAATCGTCGGCGTTGTGCGGGAAGAACTGCGCCGACTTCTTGCCCGACGGCAGCAGCACGATGTCCGCGCGGCGGTTGTACGCCAGCCAATCGGTCCGCTTATCCTTCAGGCGAGCCTTTGGCGGCGCATTCGGATTTGTACTCTCGAGGCTGGAAACGGTCCGCTTGTCCAGCGGACGCTCCTTGCCGTACGCGGCGGTCTGCACCTTGTCGGCGGAGATGCCCTGATCGACCAAATACTGCTTGATCCGCTCGACGCGGCGTTCGCTCAGGTCCTGGTTGTACGGCTTGGACCCGCGCTCATCCGCATAGGCTTCAATCGAGAGCTTCGCATCCGGATCGTATTCGAGATACTTCTTGAATCCGCCCGCGAGCGTCGCCAGCGCCAGCTGCTGGCTGCGAACGAGGCCGACCTGCGGATTCTTCTTGTCCGGATAGTCCGTGGGATAAAAGATGCTCTGCAGCGTCACCGCTGGAATCGGCTCGACCGATCCACTAATGTGCAGCGAAGCGGCCTGCGTGGCCGAACCGCCGCAGACGTTCGTCGCGTTCAGCGTGATCGTCTTGCTCTCGTCAATCGTGCGAGCTTGCCCGCCTTCCGGCACGGAGCTCGTGTCCGCCGGTGTGCCTTGTACCGTCTCGTTTCCGCTCGCAGCTACCGTCTTGCCGTCCACGGTGATGCTGTCCGCGTTCGAAGTCTGCCAGGTTACGTTGGACGAGTCCTGCGTCAGCACCTTATCGCCGATCTTCCGGTAGTGAAGTTCGGTCGGGTTCGCCGTCAGGCTCGCGTCCACTTTCGTGTTGACGTTGACCGTCGCGCTGCCCTTGACCGTTCCACCCGGGCCGGCTGATGTGAAGTCATACGTGGTCGTCGCGTGCGGCGAAACCGACTGGCTGCCGCTCGTCGGCACCGTCCCGATTCCGCTGATGTTCGCATCGACTGTTTCGCTGGTCTGCCAGTTCAGCGTTGCGGACTGCCCGCAGTTGATGTTCGCCGTCGAGGAGCTGAAGTTTCCGGTCACCGGTGCGATGGCGATCTGCGCGCTTGCAATGCCCACCTTGAATCGGGGAACGTCCTTCAGGCTCTCGCCGCGCTTCCAATCGACCGTCTTCTGAGTGCCGCTGGCCAGTTGCACGATGACCTTCTTGTTTGCCACCACATTCACATCGCCGGACCAGACCGTCTTACCTTGGTGCGTGACCGTGATGTGATGGGTGCCCGGAGGCAAAAGCAAAAGCTGGTGCCAAAGAAACCAATCGAAGTTGAACTCGTCCACATGCCCGACGAAATAGCCGGGCGTGGCTCCGTTCGAAAGCACGGCCGCGCGTTCATCGCCCTTCAGTTCTACGGCTCCGAACGGCCCGCTGACATTCCCGCCCTGCGGCTCGAGTTTCACTTCGAGCTTCGTGGTCTTTCCGGCTTCGATGTTTACGTCTTGCGTATAAATCTTGTAGCCGTAGTTCACGACCACAACGGTGTGCTTGCCCGGGCTCAGTGAAATGCTATGGTTTCCTTCGCGGATCGCGTTTCCATCTACGAATACGTATGCCTGTTTCGGGGTGAGAATCGGTTTCAGCTTCCCGTCCTGCGCAAAACCGGCGGTCGCACCTGCCGCGACGGCGATCACGAGGGTGAGAAGATGTAGGAATCGTCGCATCTGCAGTCTCCTAAGCATCTGTAGGCGGATTAAACAAGGGCTGTTCTCTCGCGCCCTGACGAGAGAACGCTGGCTAGGAACACTAAAAGTATCGCCCTAAGCCCCATCCTGTCAATGAGATTCCAGAAAAAGGCGAAAGATTGCGAGGCTTCCTCTTGCTTGGCGGCGCTTGCTCGCTTCACCGAGCCGCGTGGAGCGCGGGCCGCGCTGCTCTATACTGTTTCGGATGTTCGGTCAGACGCTCCTCGATCACTTCAAGAACCCGCACAACTCCGGAGACCTGCCGGACGCCACGGCCACGGTCGAAGTCACCAATCCGGTCTGCGGCGATATCTTGCGACTTGCGGTTCGCCTCGAAAACGGCCGCATCACCGCCGCTCGGTTCAAGACTCAGGGCTGCGTCGCATCCATAGCGTCGAGTTCTGTTCTGACGGATCTGCTGTCTGGGAAGTCGCCTGCCGAAGCCCGCGCCATCACGCCCGATGACATCTCTGGCGCGCTCGGCGGCCTGCCTCCCGCCAGTTTCCACGCCGCCCAGCTTTGCGCCGACGCCGTTGCCGCGCTTCTGCGAAAACTTTCCTGAGAAAGCGCTCTACTCGATCTTTCCCATAACTCTGCGCAGGCTTTCTGGATCGTTCAGATTCAGGATCACGCCCTCTTCTTCCGTTGCGACTTCGGCGACGTCTCCCGCGTGCGCCCACACCACCTGCCTCGCGCCCACCTCGGGCGACGCCGCCAGCAGTTCTTCGTACAGCGTCGCTCGGAAGATTACCGGATGACCGCGCTTGCCGTGATATGTCGGTAGGGCGATCGCTTTTCCGCTCGCGTCAAACGCCTCGATCAGTTGCGCAATGAGTTCGGCCGATACGATGGGATGATCTACCGGGCAGAGAATCAGTCCGTCAGTGCCGCCCGCAGGAAGACTTCGAATGGCCGCCTGAATCGAGGAGACCTGTCCCTTCTGCCACTCCGCATTCACGACCACATTTGCAGCGTTCTCGCCAAGTGTTTTGCGAATCTCCTCAACGTGCGCGCCCAGCACGATTCGCGTCACGTCCACGCGCGGATGCCGCGTCACTTCGACCAAATGTTCGATGAACGTTTTCCCGCGGTAGGGAAGAAGCGCCTTTGGAGTGCCCATCCGCCGCGATTCGCCGCCGGAGAGGATGGCGACGGCAAGCGGCTTGATAGGTTTTCTGTTTTGCGCCACGATTGGCTTGGGTAGCCCCGTGTCAGAAGTTGTGCGACAGCGTCGAGGGCGACGTTGAAGGCACGGCTTCTTGATGCGGGCAAACAGGAAACTGAATTGTCATTCCGAGCGGAGCCGCGCGTCTTATTTTTCGCTGCGCGGCAGCCCGCGCGGCGCAGTCGAGGAATCTGCTGTTACGTTCTTTCGGCCTTACCAGGCGCTAATCTCCTCGGGCCACGGCCTGCGAGAGCTTCACCGACTTGTGCGGCAAACTCCGCGCGTTCCGCCGCATGGCGATCAGCTCCGCCACGATGCTGACGGCAATCTCTTCCGGTGAAAGCGCGCCGATATCGAGCCCCACAGGCGCGTGCACGTGCTCGAATTCTTCGGCGGAGTAGCCTTCTTTTTCAAGCGCCTTGTAAACCGAGAGCACCTTGCGCTTGCTCCCGATCATGCCGACGTAGCGCGCCTCGGTCCGCGCGGCCCACGCCAGGACGCGCATGTCGTCCTTGTGTCCGCGAGTCACGATCAGCAGATAGCTCGACGCGTTCGGCTTGATCTTCCCAAAGGCGTCCTCGTACGACGTGTATAGCTCGCCCGCCATCGGAAACCGCTCGCTATTCGCAAACGCCGCGCGATCGTCCACCACGTTCACCGCGAATCCCGCCGCGCTCGCCGCGCGCGCCACCCCCAGCGAAATGTGCCCGCCGCCGAAAATGTAAAGAACCGGCTGCGGCAGAATCGGCTCCACAAAAACCTCCAGCGTGCCGCCGCAAATCAGCCCCGCATCGTATGCGGCCTCGTGGTTCAAATTGAACGTCATCTTGCGCGGCTGCTCGGCGTGCATCACTTCCTTTGCCGCCGCCCAGACGTCTGCCTCCACGCATCCGCCGCCGATCGTCCCGGCGATCGAGCCGTCCTCGCGCACCAGCATCCGCGAGCTTTCGTAGCTCGGAATCGACCCGTTCGTGTGGACAATCGTCGCAAGCGCCCCGCGCTCGCCCGCCCTCCGCATCCGCACGATTTCTTCGAAGATGTCCATGGCTCTTCGGTGGCACTGACGATCCCTTGTCCCGAGTGCAGTCGAGGGATGTCTATGCGGCTTTTCTTGAGCCTACGTCTCCCCGCTCAGACTGTCAATTCATTGTGCTTCGTGGCATGCGCAGGCACTCCTGTCTGCGCGCCGTTGCCCATTTCTGCGAGTCCTGCGGCTCCTCCGCTAGGTTTCGTAGGGGCGTAGCACGGCTACGCCCGGCGAAGATTCTTGGCACTGCAGGAACCATCCACCCTACATGCGAGGGTTCGGCATCTCCAGCGTATCTAGACAGCCTTTCGTGCCGATGCTACTTTAGCGCGCTCAATCTCTCCGGAGGCATTCATGAAGGCGGTCGTCATCAACGAGCACGGCGGTCCCGAGGTCTTGCGCTACACCGACATCGCCGAGCCGTCGATTGGCCCTCACGACGTTCTCGTTCGCGTCCGCGCCTGCGCGCTCAATCACCTCGACCTCTGGATGCGCGGCGGTCTCCCGAATCGGCCTGTCCAGTTCCCGCACATTCTCGGCAGCGACATCTCCGGCGAAGTCGCAAAAGTCGGCGACAGCGTCAGGAATGTGAAAGTGGGCGACAAAGTTCTCCTCGCGCCGGGGACTTCCTGCGGCCAATGCCCGCAGTGCCTCGCCGGCCGCGACAATTTCTGCAGGGACTACACGCTCTTTGGCACGACCATTCCCGGTGGCTACGCCGAATTCGTGAGGTCACCTGCCGTCAACGTGATTCCGATTCCCGCCAACATGAGCTTCGAAGAAGCCGCTGCGGTTCCGCTCGTCTTTCTCACGGCGTGGCATATGCTCTTCAATCGCGCTCACCTTCAGCCCGCCGAAGAAGTGCTCGTGATCGCCGCGGGCAGCGGCGTGGGCAGCGCCGCCATTCAGATCGCGAAGGCAGCCGGTGCACGCGTGATCGCCACTGCTGGCTCCGAACCAAAGCTGCGCAAAGCCAAAGAACTTGGCGCGGATGATGTCCTGCTGCACGGCGGCGAATTCGCCCGCGAAGTCAAAAAGCTGACAAATGGCCGCGGCGTCGATGTCGTCTTCGAGCACGTTGGCGAAGCCACCTGGGACCAGAGCGTTTACAGCCTCGCGTCCGGCGGCCGTTTGGTCACCTGCGGCGCGACCACCGGCCGCGACAGCAAGATCAACGTCGGCTACCTCTTCGCGCGCCAACTTTCGATTCTCGGCTCGTTCATGGGATACAAATCGGAGCTATTCTCCGTGCTCGAACTTTTCAAGCGTGGACTGCTCAAGCCCGTCATCGATACCGTGCTGCCTCTCGAACGCGCCGCCGACGCGCACCGCCGCCTCGAAAGCCGTGAGCAATTCGGCAAAGTCGTCCTTGCGGTCGCGTGACGTATTCGAGTCAGTTGTCATCCTGAGCGGAGTCACGCGCGACGTGTTGTCGCCGCGCTGTGTGCGGGCTCGGGACGCAGTCGAAGGATCTCTCTTCAGCGCCCACGGGGCTGCAACCTCACGAATCGGCGCTCTGTGATGTAGACTTACTCGCAACGACTCATGCGCCGCGAAACCACGAGCGTCTCTGACGATCCGATCAGGATCGTCATCCTGCTTGCCCTGACGGAGGAAGGGAGCAGCAACGTGACGAAGGATCTCTCTTAGGATCTATGCGACGAGAAACAACGAGTGTCTCTGACGATCCGATCAGGATCGTCATCCTGAGCGAGCGGAGCGAGTCGAAGGACCTTTCTTAGGATCTATGCGCCGCGAAACCACAAGTGTTTCCCAGGAAGACTACCTCAAAGCGATCTGGGAGATCGTCCAGGAGGAGCAGGTCCCGATCAGCGCGCGCCTCGCCGAGGACCTCGGCGTCACTCCGCCCGCCGTCACCGCCGCGCTCAAGCGCATGGCCCGCGGCGGATACCTTCGCGTCGGGCGCGATGGACGCATCCAGCTCACGGCCAAAGGGAAGGGAACCGCGCAGCACCTCGTCCTGCGGCATCGGCTCGCCGAAAAGCTGCTCACCGAAATCATTGGCCTCGAATGGTCGCGTGCGCACGAAGAGGCCGAGCGCCTCGAGCACGGCATCTCGCCCGAGGTCGCGCGCCTTCTGCTCGCGCGGTTTGGACGCGACAGCCACTGCCCGCATGGCGTCCCGCTCTTTGGCGGAATGTCGCGCCTTCGGCGCAAACACGGCGCCGTGCGTCTTTCGGACGCAGAACCCGGCCATTCCTACGAAGTCCTGCGCGTGTACGAAAAAGATCCCGCGTTTCTCGAATTCTTGGAGCAGCGCCATCTGCGGCCCGCGTCTCACGTGCGCGTCCTCGGCCGCGAATACGACCAGACCATGTCGCTCACGGTCTCCGGCCACGGCTCCGCGCGCATCCACCTCGGCAAGCCCGCCACTGAGCGCCTCTGGGTCAGACGGTTGTCCTGATTCGCATGAGGCCGTACCCTTGCACGTTTCAGTAGCTCGGCTCGATATTCCACTGGTCGCTCGTAATTTCGACGCGGTCGAATGAGTCAAACGTCACAGATATAGGCGGCACGCGGCTTCTTGAAACGTACCGGTCCGAGAGACGATACGCAAATGTCGTCTTGAATTTCCGGCCGGGTCTGTTGTTCTCTGTAGGTAAGTGAAATTTCCAGGTTCGGATGTTTTCCTCTGTGGGCCTTGC
Source organism: Candidatus Acidiferrum sp. (assembly GCA_035622585.1). Lineage (GTDB taxonomy): Bacteria > Acidobacteriota > Terriglobia > Acidiferrales > UBA7541 > Palsa-295. The sequence continues at coordinate 25,857 of DASPVC010000006.1, read as the reverse complement.
CAACAAAGGTGGGCCAGACAAGATCCGGACCGAAGCGACGTTGCCGCCTTCGTCCAGTGTAAATTCGGCCTCCAAGTCGCCCGTGACGTGGGCGGTTCTGGCGACCGGGGGATATTTCGGCATTTGTGCGGATTCCAGTACTGGGTCCGACGCTTTCTGTGCAAATGCGGCCGGCGCAGGCGGCATTGCGAGCAGAAACACAATTCCCCATCCAAAACTCTTCATCGTAGCTACTCCTTTTCTGCATGATACCCTTGGCCGATTCGAAATGTTCAACGCGCTGCGCTACTACTGGATCACCGCCAAAGGCTATCGTCTGCGCCCGTGGAAATCGCCCTACATTCAATGGCGCATGGAAACCTTCTTCGGCCAGGAAGCCGCCGATCTCGACGCCCGAAAATTCTTCCGCCTGATGTGGCGCGAGCGCGTCCGCATGAAGCGTTTTCTTGCATGGGTTGCGGAGAGGAGAAAGGAGCAGCGCTCGTCCGAGTAGACCACGAGCAGGCCGCTTCGTCGCTATGCCGATTTTTCGGCGACGATTTCGTATTCGGTTTGCACTAGGCCGCCCTGATAGGAGCGCGTTGCGACGTGGCGCAGAATGATGTCCCGCGGCACTGGGCCAAACAACGGGATGCCCGCCCCGATCAGTACGGGCACTCGCGTGATCACCAATCGGTCGATACATCCAGCCGCGAGAAAGCGCTGAATGGTGATCCCGCCGTCGACGTACGCATGCTGAAAGCCGCGGGATTTGAGCCGGGCGGCGATTTCGGCGGGTTCTCCGGACATCTGCTCCACCACTCCGCCTTTGATGGACGAGAAATCGAGCGGACGATTGCTCAGGACCACGACAGGCTTCGTTCCGTAAAACCACCCGCCGAACGTCAGTACGACCTCGAAGGTCCTGCGGCCGATAATGATGACATCGACGCTCGCATAGAATTCTTCGAAGCCGTGGGGCTCCTGCCCACCGGCATCCAGGAAATCGAGCGTGTGGTCCGGCCGGGCCAGAAAACCATCGACGCTTACTCCGCAAAAAACCGAGAGCTTGATGGCGCGCCTCCTGAGTTCAAGTTAGTGTAGTGAGCCAGACCGCGTCGAGCAACCACCCGACAGAGGGCGGCCTTAGCCCGCGAAGAGGTTTTGTCTCTTCGAAGCTGGTCGGTAGTGCGCGAAAACTGGAATCGGGGTAATCTCTCCGGCGAACTTCAGGGGGTGGCGCCGTGCGCAAGTCAAAGGATGATTCCGTAAATCGCCGCGATTTCTTGCGGACCGCCGCCGCGGGCACGGCCGCACTCGTTGTTCCTCCTGTCGCCGTGCGCGCCGCGCAGCCGGCGCCGCCTCGGAACGCCGCTGCGCCGCCGCTTCTGAAACCAGCGCTAGAGGGGCCGCCAGGTCGACGGCTAGTCGAACCTGGGAGATCAGACGCGACCCCTGCCGTCGAAGTCCTCACCGTCGATCGCCCCGGCTCCGACTTCATGGTGGACGTTCTCAAGTCGCTCAACTTCGAGTACATGTGCGCGAATCCCGGCAACTCATTCCGCAGCCTGCACGAATCGCTGATCAACTACGGCAACAACCAAATGCCGGAGTTCATCACCTGCTGCCACGAGGAATCGTCCGTCGCGATGGGCCATGGCTACGCGAAGATCGAAGGCAAGCCGCTGCTCGTCTGCGTCCACGGCACGGTCGGGCTCCAGCACGCATCGATGGCGATCTACGACGCCTTCTGCGACCGCGTGCCCGTCTACATCATCCTCGGCAATTTTTCGGATGCGGCGCTGCGATTCGGCCAGGTCGATTGGACGCACGCCGCGCAAGATCCCGCCGCGATGATTCGCGACTACACAAAGTGGGACGACAATCCGATCTCCCTGCAGGCGTTCGCCGAATCCGCCGTGCGCGCCTACAAGATCGCGACCACTCCGCCGACGATGCCGGTCGCGCTCGTCGCGGGTCACGAGCTGCAGGAAAATCCCGTTCCCGATAGCGCGAACATGGCTGTGCCCAAGCTCACGATGACGTCTCCGCCCGTTGGCGATTCGGCCGCCGTTGCGGAAGCGGCTCGCATGTTGGTAGCGGCTGAGAATCCCGTGCTGATCACCGATCGAGTCGCGCGCACTCCTGCGGGCCTCGCGGGCATGATCGAGCTCGCCGAAACCCTTCAAGCGCCGGTGATCGACCGCAATGGCCGCATGAATTTCCCCACTCGCCATCCGCTCAACATGACCGAGCGCGCGAGCGCCACAATTGCCGCAGCCGACGTGATCGCCGGACTCGAGCTGACCGATTTTTGGAGCTCGATCAATTCCGTTCGCGGCCAGGTCTATCCCGAGTCGCATCCGATCACGAAGCCCGGCACGAAACTCCTCAGCGTCACCGCCAACGATCTCTATCTGAAAAGCAACTATCAGGATTTCCAGCGGTACGCGCCCGTCGATCTCGCCATCGCCGCCGACGCCGAAGCGACGCTGCCTTCGCTCATCGAGGCCGTGAAGCGCCAGCTCAACGACGATCGCAAGCGCGCCTTCGCCGATCGCGGCGCGAAAATCGCCGCGGCCCATCAACAGCTGTTGCAGGCGCAGCGGGACGCGGCGACCTCCGGCTGGGACGCAAGCCCCATCAGCACGGCGCGCCTCTCGATGGAGCTTTGGGCGCAAATCAAGAACGAAGACTGGTCGTTCGTCTCGAACTGCCAGTTCGTCAGCCGCAGGCCGCTGCGCCTGTGGGATTTCAAAAAGCACTATCACTACATCGGCGCGGAGGGCGGCTACGGAGTCGGCTACGGCGCGCCGGCGTCGGTCGGCGCGGCGCTCGCGAATCGCAAGCACGGCCGGCTCACCGTCAGCATCCAGAACGACGGCGACCTGATGTTTGCGCCGGGAGTGCTGTGGACCGCGGCGCACTCGCGCATTCCGATTCTCATCCTCATGCACAACAACCGCGCCTATCATCAAGAGCTGATGCAGATTCAGATCATGGCCAGCCAGCACCAGCGCGGCATCGCGCGAGCGAGCATCGGCAACGTGCTCACCGATCCGCCGATCGACTACGCGAAACTCGCGCAGAGCATGGGCGTGCACGGCGAAGGCCCGATCAGCGATCCGAAGGATCTCGCGCCCGCGATCCGGCGCGCGATCGAAGTCGTCAAGAGCGGCAGCCCCGCGCTCGTCGACGTTCTCACGCAGCCGAGGTAATTTTGATACCCATGAAACGCGCAAAGACTGGCGAAAACCGAACAGCAGATTCCTCGACTGCGCCGCGCGCCACGCCAGCGCGCTGGCGTGGAAAAACGGGGCGCGCGGCTTCGCTCGGAATGACAATGCTGGTCCTGGTGCTTCTGAGCTGTCGTGCAAGCGAGGCGCAAGCGCCCGCCGCGAAATCGGCGAACGCTGCAACCGGAAACGTCGAGAACGGGAAACGCTTCTTCGCGAGCGCGGGCTGCGCGACGTGCCACGGCGCGCAAGCGGAGGGCACGAATCTCGCGCCCCCGATTGCTCCGCTGCCCGTCGATCTGCCGGGTCTGATTGCGTACGCGCGAAAGCCGACCGGGAAAATGCCGCCTGTTCCGGTCGCGACTGCGTCCGATCAGGAGCTCGGCGATATCTACGCGTTCCTGAGATCGATCGCGCCTGCAACTTCGCCTGCCGAATCGCTTCAGGGCAACGCGGACAACGGCAAGAAACTCTTCGCCGTGTACGGCTGCTATGAATGCCACGGCCGCCAAGGAGCGGGTGCGGCCATCGCGCCGCGCATCGGTCCGCCAGCGCTGACGCTCGGGGGCGTGATTCGCTACGTCCGCGCGCCGACCGGTCAGATGCCGCCGTACACGGCGAAAGTCGTCTCCGATCAGGATCTCGCCGACATTTACGCGTTCCTGAAATCGTTTCCCGCGCCGCAGCCCGCGTCGAGCATCCCGCTGCTGAATCAGTAGAGCGCTCCGCTCTGCTTCGATCGTGCTTCGCTGTTTGCGCATCGGGCACCGCGAAACTCCGCTTGCCGCTCCACCTGAGAAAATAAGAAAAGGGAATTCGGAGGGGCTGCCATGCGATATCGATTGTTCTTCGCGATGCTCCTGTGCGCGGCGATTGTTGCGAGCGTTGGTGCGGCGCCGCAGTCCGGAGGGCTTGGCACGATCGGCGGGCAGGTGCTGAACGCAGACGGCAAGCCCGCTGCCGGAGCTCACGTGATTGCACAGACCAGTGACGGCCACCACATCGAGAGCGCAACCACGAATACGCAAGGTCATTTTTGGGTCGCGGCCCTTCCAGAAGGCCAATACGACGTGCGCGCGTTCTACGAAGGCCGTGTTTCGGAATGGCGACAGGGCGTGTGGGTCGCGCCGGGCGAGCAGACGAACGTCCTCCTCCATCTCTCGCGGCAGAAATCTCCTCCCTCAAGCGCACTAGGGAAACGCGCGGCGCGCCGCCGCGGACCAGCAACCCCGTGATATAAACCGAGTGAGCAATCGGGCGATGGTGTTCGTGTCGATAACGCGCTTGCGAATCCGGTCGATTTTCTACCTGCCGCAATTCTTGTGGTATGCGATCCGATCGTCGCGGCAGGCCCAGCGCTCGCCGGGTTTCGTCGCGGGCCGTCTGATGCGCGAAGCGCGAAACGCTTTCTGGACCATGACGGCATGGGATGCCGACGCGGCGATGGAATCGTTCCGCACGCAGGGCGCGCATCGCGACGCGATGCCGAAGCTGATCGATTGGTGCGACGAAGCTGCCGTCGTGCACTGGACGCAGGAATCGCGCGAGTTGCCGTCGTGGCGGGAGGCATATCAACGCATGATCAAAGAGGGACGGCCGTCGAAAGTGAGGCATCCTTCGGCGGCGCATCGCGAGCACAAGTTTCCCGCGCCGCGGCCGAGCCGCGTGGATGCGCCGATGAAGCCGCGGAATTGAACCCTGCCTAGTTTGCACGCGCCAGCCTCTGTTTGATCTCGCGCTCGAAATCGGGGAAGTAGCGGCTGATGACGGTGAGGTCGAACCGCCCGAGGATCGATTCCTTGGGCTCGTTTTCGAGCAGGAATTCGAACGAGCGGCGGACGAGTTCCGCGGGCTCGATCTTGCCGCCGGTGATGCGGTCGTAGTCGGCCTTCTTCAGTGTGACGCGATGCGAGGTGTGGCCCTTGCCTTCGGTCACGCGGACCTGAAATTCTTCGTCGCCGATCTTTTCGACTTCAATCTTTGCGGGCATCGTGGTTGTCCTTGTGCGCTATTTCATTCGAAAGTGAGCGTGGCGTGGGTTGACCCCCTCGGCTCACGATGTTCGCTCGGGACGGCGATTCTGGACGAATCGCCGGATTTGCCTTGGAGACCCCCCGAAAAATTGTCGAGTAGAAAGGGCGCGGATCGTTTGTTTTGAAGGAGATGCAGCGAAATCTACTCGGAAAACATTGTCGAGTAGAACTGCGAACCGGGCTAAGTTGCCGAAAGAAAACACGATAGCGAGCGAAGAGGATGCGCTGAAGCGCTCGCCGCGCTTCGCGCGATCTTGGAAGTATTGACGGGTAGCGAAGGCGTCGACCGTTTGTTTTGAGCGAGTTACGGCTGATTCTATTCGACAGCATTGTCGAGTAGAAACGAGGGACGAGAAGGGATGCGTTTTGCACCCTCCCCAGGCCGAGAGGGCGGCCCTCGCCGGGGCGTCAATTCGAGTTGTCGATCCCATTTTCAGCATCACGCGGACAGGCTAGCAGCGGGGATGAGCGTGTCAAGCGCGAGAGTCTGTGGACTTTTGATCGGCGTTGACAGCTGCGGCCAACGGGTTCGCGCGGCGAGTACTTGCTGCGGGTGAGGCTGCGCATTGGTTCAGCGCTGCGCGCTGTCTCTTTTTCGCGGGGCTGAAGCCCCGCGCTTCCACCGATCGGGCCGTTTCCCCTCTAGGTTGCGGCTTTTTGGGAGCGGGCGAAGTGGGCGAGGTATTGGCCGAGGATCGTCAAATCGCATTCGGGAGGGATTGGTTTTGGGTGCTCGCGGGCGAGGAGGAGTTCGATGGCGCGGCGGACGAGTTCCGTTGACTCAGCCGGGTCGCCCGAGATGCGCTCGTAGTCGTCGGTCTTCATCGTGACGCGGTGCGATGTCGTGTTCTCGCCGTCCGTGATGAAGACCTGGAAGACATCCTCGCCGGTCTTCTTGATTTCGATCTTAGCTGCCATCGGTGTTCCTAAGCAATCAGGCCGACAGGCAAGAATGGTTCCTGCTGGCTGGGCCACGGTTTCAGGTATCAAGCGTGTCCCAATCGTCGCCCAAAACCCAGCGTAATGCCGAAAGTTTTCCGCTCAACATTCCCCATTCGAAGTCGGTCCACGGACCAAGATTCTTCTTGCCGAAGCGTTTCTCAGCATCACGCTTTCCCTTGAGCATTCCCTTAATGATGTATTCTGGCGTTCCTTGCGCACGATAATGCTCAGCGGGAGCCTTTCGTCCGTACCAGACCTTCGTAAAGAACTCGTCTTCGGCGGCCAGAATATCCTTTAGTTTTCGAATCGGAACATCGGCAAGATTGTATTTGCGCAGGAGGCTTACTTTGCGGTGGAGCATCCGAGCGAGCTGCGGCCGTTCCCAATAACGGATCTTGAATGGTGGCCGGTTGTTCTTTCGGTAGGAGTCCAGATATTCCTTCGCTGGATTACTGAGGAAGTTCGAGACGATGAACAGGGCAACATCGGGCCGCTCGGCTTCCGACCACGTGAGCAGGTTCTGCAGTTCCTTCGGGGGAACGCCTTTCTTGAAATGCTTGCAATCAACGAACCAATGCTCGAAATGCTGACTGCCGTCGGGCTCGAGGCGAAGGTGGTCACAGGTGATATCACGGCCCTTGTCTGCTGGGCTGGTCGCAAGTCCGGTCCCCTTGCGCCAGTTAATGTTCACAAAGCCAGTGGCCTGCAGCAACTCGGCACAGAACTCTTCGAAATCGGCGCTTGAAAGCGCGCTAAAGTTGATTGCCATTTCAGTTATTTTCTCACTAACGGAACCACACGTGAAGCCTTCCGGTCAATTCGATGGTGCTGGGCGATTTACCGAGTAAGGTAAGATGCTGCTGGTACAACGCGGCCCCACGCTGTTGCGAGTTGGGCTGCGATTATCGGAACGGCGGCCTCGCGAGCCAAGGGCTCGTAGTCGCATATGTGGGGATAACGGGTGAGCTTGAACGGTCTGTACTGTCTGGTTCAGAGCATGAAGGTCTTCGACTGGCTCGACGTCATGAAGATCGTCGGAGCTGCCATTGCGTTCTACATCGGCCTTCGTCAGTATCAGAAAGCTCAAGTATGGAAACGAGTCGAGTTTGTAGCCTCCGAGATGAAAGCCTTTGACGCGGACGAGGCGGCTAGGGCAGCCATGACTATGCTCGACTGGAGCCGTAAGAAAATCGAACTCTACAAGTATCGAGGGTTGGACGACCATGACATGGTGATCGTGGATTACAGGTTAGTCGCAGAATCACTCGAGACGGACCTAAACAAAGGTTTCGATAAGGCCCAGTCGGCGATCAGGGAGGTCTTCGACGAGTTTCTGGGCTTCATTGAGCGGTTTGAAAGCTTCTTGGAAGCGGGTGTAATCGAGCAGCAGGATCTGGTCCCATACCTTCACTACTGGACGAAGATGTTGTCAGGGAATGATCAGAATCATCCGGAACTGACTAAGATCGTGTTGCCCCAATTTTGGCGCTTCGTGGACTTCTTTGGATACCGGAGCGTTATTCGCTTCGTGAGCCGGTACGACAGAATTTCCCCGGATCTCAAACCCGGCAATGCCAAGTGCAGTGAGTGGGAGTTGGCAAGCTAGCTTCCGACGTGTTGATGCACTGGACCACGGTTTGTGCTCATGCCTGACGGGGACACCAAACCTGCGCAACAGACAGGCGTATAATCAAGTTAGTGGTAAGGCTACATGCAAGACCTCAAGATTACCGGCAAGACATCTGAACTGCACGAAGCGCGGTGGTGGGAGCCTGAGCCGAACGGCAAGGTGCACTGCTATCTGTGTCCTCGGCACTGCCATATCGGGGAGGGGCAGGCCGGATTCTGCTTCATTCGCGCGAACCAGGGCGGGAAACTCTACAGCCTCGGCTACGCGCATCCCGCTGCGCTGCAGATCGATCCGATCGAGAAAAAGCCGCTGAATCATTTTCTGCCCGGCACGCGCGTCTTTTCGATGGGGACGGCGGGCTGCAACATGGGCTGCTTCTTCTGCCAGAACTGGGGGATTTCGAAATCGCGCGCGGACCAGGCGCGGGCCGAGCACGTCCCGCCGGAAGACGTGGTGATGCTGGCGATTCGCAACGGGTGCCCGTCGATTGCGTTCACGTACAACGAGCCGACGATCTGGGGCGAGTACGTGATCGACATCTGCCAGGCGGCGAAGGAGTACGGCATCAAGACCGTGATGGTGTCGAACGGCTACATCACGCGCGAGGCGTTTCACGACATCTACGACCACATCGATGCGGCGAATATCGACCTGAAGGCGTTCACGGAAGAGTTCTACGGGAAGATCACTCTGACGCATTTGCAGCCCGTGCTGGACACGCTGCAGATGCTGAAAAACGAGACGGACGTGTGGTTCGAGATCACGAACCTGATTATTCCGACGCTGAATGATTCGCCGTCAGAGACGCGAAAGCTCTGCGAATGGGTGCTCGAACATCTCGGGCCGGACGTGCCGCTGCACTTCACCGCGTTTCATCCCGACTTCAAGCTGCGCGATAAGCCGCCGACGCCTCCGGAGACGCTGCACGCGGCACGCGCGCTGGCGCTTGAGATGGGGATGCATTACGTCTACGAAGGGAATATTTACAGCGGCGGCGCGCACACGTTTTGCCCGTCGTGCAAGAAGATGCTGATTCGGCGCTCGTGGCACAACGTGCAGGAAAATCATTTGCGGAACGGATGCTGTCCGAATTGCGGGCTGGCCATTCCGGGGCGGTGGGCGAATTCGAAGGCGCCGAAACCATCCCAAAAGGCGCAGGCGATTGCCGAAGAACGGTACGGCGAACTCAATCTCTGAGACGACGCGTTGGGCCGCTCGACCTCGAGGACATGCTGCGGGTAAAGCTGCGCAACGGATGGCGCCGTAGCGCCGACTTTCTTTTCGTGGGGCTAAAGCCCTGCGCTTCCACCGGGAGCGCTGCAGTGCCGCGCGCTCGGCGCCGGTCGTTTATGTCGGACCTAAAGGTCCGACCCCCTAAGGAGCGCGGACGATCTGAGGGGAGCGTGAGCGGCAGCTGCACAGTTGATACCTCCGCGGCTAAAGCCGCAGAGAGTCTTGGCTGATCAACGGCACGGCTACCTTCGGTTTCGCTTAGGGCAGGGAAGCCGTGCCCTGACGAAGATCGAGCGGAAGAGAAATTCTTCAACTGATTCCCCGGGCACGAGTCGCCGTCGACCTGGGGTCCCTCCTGCTGTGCCCCTACAAAGAACAAAGCTGCCGCGCTAAAGACCGCGGCGCTACACGCAAACCTTTTTGCCGGTGGATTCCGCCCACTTTGCTCAGAATGGCGCGCGACGTTAGTTTCTGAGAAGCGACAAATCCGTTGACAGCGAAAATCGCGCGTGTTACTCACGCTGGCGCGCGCATTTTTGGAGCGCAGGATTCCCGGGAGAGCACTCGCTCATGCAGATGGTCCTTCCGCCAAGAGTAAGCGAACGACAATTTCAGAAAGCGCTGGACGCGTTTGCGGGCGTGGTCGGCAAGCAATGGGTGCTGGCGACCGACGAAGACCGCGGGACGTTTATGGACATCTACGCCGCGGGCGACGCGGACCAGCACGTGCCGAGCGCGGCGGTGGGGCCGCAATCGGTGGAAGAGGTGCAGGCGATCGTTCGGATCGCGAACGAGTACAAGGTGCCGCTGTGGCCGATCTCGCGCGGGAAAAATCTCGGCTACGGAGCGGCGGCGCCGCGGATGAGCGGGACGGTGGTGCTCGATCTGGGGCGGGTGAATCGCATACTCGACGTGAACGAGCGGTTCGGGTACTGCCTGATCGAGCCGGGCGTAGGATTCTTCGACCTCTTCAATTATCTGCAGGAAAACAAAATCAAGCTGTGGATGTCGATTCCGGCGAACGCGTGGGGCAGCGTGGCGGGGAATGCGCTCGAGCGAGGGTACGGCTACACGCCGTACGGCGATAACACGCGCAACATCTGCGGGCTCGAAGTGGTGCTGCCGACCGGCGACCTAGTTCGCACGGGAAACGGCGCAATGGCCAACAGCGCCACGTGGCAGCTTTTCAAGTGGGGCTACGGGCCGGGATGGGATCAGCTCTTCTGCCAATCGAATTTCGGAATCGTGACGAAGATGGGCATGTGGCTGATGCCCGAGCCGGAGGCCACGCTGGGACTGAACATTCAACTGCCGAATCCGGACGACGTTGGATGGGCGGTGGACGAACTTTCTCCGCTGCGGCTGAACGGCGTGATCCAGCAAAGCCCGAGCATCGGGAATTCGTTGCGGTTTGTGGCGTCGGCGACGCAGCGGAGCCAGTGGTACAACGGCGACGGCGCGCTGCCGGACGATGTGCTCGCGGATATTTTGAAGAAAGCGGGCTACGGCTGGTGGACGATCAATCTCCGGCTCTACGGCTACGACGAAGTGAACGAAGCGCACGCGCGGATCATCAAGGATGCGTTCGCCAGGCACACCAAGCAGGAATTTCAGGTCGTGAAATGGCACCGCGGCGAGCCGATCGAGAACTCGGGCGCGGGCGTGCCGAGTACGCTGGCGCTACAGATGATCAACTGGCGCGGCGGGCGCGGCGGGCATCTCGGTTTTTCGCCCGTGCTGCCGCCGACGAGCGAGCACGTGCTGAAGCAATTCCACAGCACGAAGAAGCGGTATGAGGAAATCGGCGTGGACTACTACGGATCGTTCACGCTGATGGAGCGGTCGGTGACGAACGTCAACCTGATGGTGTACGACCGCGACGATGCGGCGCTGACCGCGAAAGTGCGCGCGCTTTTCAAGGCGCTCGTGGCGGATGCAGCGAAGAAAGGCTATTCGGAATATCGCACGCATCTTTCGTACATGGACGATGTGGCGCTGACGTTTGATTTCAATAAGCACGCACTGCTGCGGCTGAACGAGGCGGTGAAAGACGCGCTCGATCCGAATGGAATTCTCGCGCCGGGGAAGCAGGGCGTGTGGCCGCGGGCGCTGCGAACGGAGCGGGCATGAGAGCGACGATGAAGGCTCCGCTGCCGGGATGCATGGCCAAGTTTGCGCTGATTGTCGCTGCCGGAGCGTGCTTTGTGGCAGCGGCGATGGCTGGTTCGCGCGACGATTCCGCGCAGAAGATCGTGGATGGGAAGAAGCTGTTTCACGCGCGCTGCGGATATTGTCATCTGGCCGGCGGGACCGGCACGATCATGCTCGGGCGGCGGCTCGGAAAGGACCGTTCGCTGCTAGAGGAGCGCACGGATCTGAACGTGGAGTACATCAAAAAGATCACGCGGGTTGGGATCAATGGCATGCCGCCGCACAACCGGATCGAGCTTCCCGACAGCGAACTGGATTTGATCGCGACGTACCTGACGCGACCGGCGTCGGCACGCGGCGCCGACACTGCGGCGGCGAAAGGGGGCACGCCATGAAGCGGCGCGACTTCTTGAAAGGCGCGGCGATTGTCCCGGCGGCGGTGGCGGCGGCGCGCTGGCCGGCGATGGCGGAGATGATTGGAGCGAGGCGTTCGCGGATCGCGGCGGTCGTTTACGACGAGCGGTACGCGGATTGCCGGATGTTCGCGGAGACGCTCGCGCGGCAAGGAGCGATTGCGCTTCCGACGAGCGGCGATGCGGCGCATCTTTGGTATGGGGCATTGCGCGAGCAATTGGCTTTGCGTGACGGAAACGTGGCCGGAATGACAACGGATGCGGATCTACTCGTATCGCGCGGGTGCGGCAGGGAAATGAATATGCGGATGGTGTACGAGGGATCGCACGATTGCCGCACGTCAGATCATCTGAAGCATCGTCTGCGTGGGAGCGGGATCGAGCGGGAAGTGTACGCAGCGCTGCTGCGCGCGGATGCACCGTGGGCGGAAGCGATCGCGACCGCGTTGCAGCGTCCGCCGGCTGCCGAGCAAATCGTCCAAGCGCTCGCTGGCTTGCCCATCGTCACAACACCGCAATCCGCTGACCATCCCGGATATTTGAGTTCATGGCTACAGGCACCGGCGATTGGCCCGAACTGGCCCACGCAGTCGTAGATAACCTCATTTAGCTCTTTGTCGATGGAATGGCGGGGACGACACTTCACCCGAGCAGGCTCAGTGCAAGCGAGACTCGAAGTCGCGCCCTGTGCTGTAACGGCGTGGCGCAGGCGGGTCTTCGCGAAGGACACGCAGCTCCCAGCAGGGCGGATTGGGAAGCTACAGGTCGCCGCTGTCTTCTGCAGCTCGACAAAGTATAGCGACTTGCTATAATCCAACTCCTCAAGATAGGCACCCTTCCATGCTTGCGAACAGACGTACGTGTCGCGTCGTCGCCGTGCTGACAGTTCTCCTGACTCCGATCGCGCTCGCGGTTCGCACCGGCGTGCCGATCCTGCCTGTCCCGCAGGTGACCCCGGTCAAGGGGAGCCATCCAAGGGCGAACCTCTCCATCTCACCGAATGCAGCGATCACTAGTCCTGTACCGCCTCCCGCGCCGACCTCGTCGACGACTTTCAAGAATGGGGTCGTCGTACAGATCAGCGGAACGGCGGGCGGCAGTGGTTTTCAAAGCTATCAAGTGGATTGGGCTCCGGGGTTGGATCCTGGCACAGGCTTCGAGACAACCGGCGTGACATTGGCCGGTGGCGGCAACAGTCCGGTAAGCAACGGACTGCTGGCCAGTTGGGATACAAGTTCGATAAGCACCGCCGGTTACTACACAATTCGCCTGACCGTGACGAACAACAACACAGCCACGCAAGCGCTTACGATGATTTATCTCGAGCCCGATCTTCTATCGACGAATTGGCCGGAGCTGCTGGACAAGGGACCGTACTTTAGCGCCGGAGTTGTACCCGCTGCAAATCCAGACAACACGACCCGTCTGGTCTTGACGGGCCCACAAATTCTCGGTGCGGGCGTCGGCGATTTTTGGACGCTGCCGATCAGTGGAGCCGCTCAACCAATCCCGCTGCAAGGGAGGGGAAGCGCTCAGCAGCCGGCCGTGGCGGACCTTGACGGGAATCCCGGAGATGAGGCGATCATCGCCGATTCAGATGCCATCGAGGTCTACAAACCTGGTCAGAGTTCCCAAACTCTTTCGAGCAATCCTGCCCTCGATTTTGAGCGAAACCAGATCGTGCTGGCGGACCTGGCAGGCGATGGGCAATGGGAAACGATTGCTCTCGGCAGTGATTTTCAGAATCAGGTGGCTGATGTATACGCATGGCGCCCCGACGGCAGCGTGCTGAATAGCAATTTCCCGATTCAGATCCCCGATCAAAATCCCGTCAACACCTGGGGAAACCGCACGCGAGTGCTGGCTGCCGACATCAACGGTGACGGCAACAAGGAAATCGTGATCCAGGAAGGCCTGTCTCCAACAACATTCTCGCTGGGTCTATTTGCGAATGACGGCTCGCCCTTGGCATGGAACGTTCCGGTGCTTGCTGGGATACCGGAAGCGATGGTGGCCGCGGATCTGGATCACAACGGGAAGCTGGAGACGATCCTGGTGTACTACTCGGGGGCCCAGGCGATCGTGGATGTCTTCCAGCCGGACGGCAGCGAGCGTACCGGCTGGCCCATTGCGCTGCCCAATCCCATTCAGACGAGCGAGTCATTTCTCGCCGTGGGAGACCTCACACAAGACGGCCGCGATGAGATCGTGTACTCGCACGAGACCTATCTCTACGTCCTTAACGATGACGGGACGATGTTCTCGAACGCTTGGCCGCTGCAAACGGCGGGGAACGACGATTTTGGGTATGGCGCTGTCGTGATTGGAGACGTGGACGGCGATGGATTGCCGGAAATCGTCACGACACTGAACACCCTCCAATCAACTGGCGATCCCTTCTTTACTGACGGTAGCGGATACTATGGGGAAGAACTTCTGGCCCTCCGATCCGACGGCAGTATCTCGAAATCCTGGCAGCTCACGGCAGCAAACGGCTATTCGATGTACGTGTACCCGGCACCGGCGATCGGCGACTTCAATCAAGATGGGATGACAGACATCGCCGTGGCCTACGAAGTAACGGGCTCGCCGGTCTCCGTTCCTGGCATTGTGACTGTCGTGACCACCGGCGCGAAGTTCAATCCCGCGTTGAATGACTGGCCGCTCGTCCACCACGATGCGCAGGATAGCGGCGTTCTATCTGCTCCTGCCGACTTTTCTTTAGGCGGTAGCGCCTCACAGACCGTCAACGCGGGCGTGTCGGCAACCTTCACTATCACGGTCGCACCGAATCCTGCTCCGTACGACTTTGGCGTGACAAACTTTGCTTGCGCCGGATTACCAACGGGCGCGGCGTGCAATTTCAGTCCGACTTTTGTTCTACCCGGTGCCATGAGTTCCTCGACCATGCTGTCCGTTAGCACGACATCGCGCATGCTCGCGTTAGCAAGGCCGACAACCGGTTTTCAGGAGGCAGTGCTGGCATTATTGGTTGGGCCCGGCGTCTTCGGTTTACTTTTCTTCGTCCCGGCGCTTCGGAAACGGGGATGGCGCGATTGGATTCCGTTAGTGCTGGTTGGATGCGCGTTGACGGCTGGCTGCGGCGGTGGTTCTGGGAGTTCGAACCAGAATCCCAATGGTACGCCTGCGGGAACGTACATGTTGACCGTATCCGCGACGGGCAATGGCGTTACCACGCATACCACCACGGTGACGCTCACGGTCAACTAGGCAAATCAGGAAAGTCTAGAACTATACGAACGAGAGAACGGCGGGGACCACACTTCGCTCGGAGAAGCTCCGTGCGAGCGAGACTCGAACGCGCGACCTCTACCGTGACAGCGCTGCGTTTGTCGGCTTTACAACAACCTAGAACAACGCCTGGATTGCCACACGCAGCGCCAGTCATACAAGGCTAGACGAATTGCGGGTTGGATTGTGGGTTGAAAAAGCAGAAGGCCAGGCCTCTGCCTTGCCTTTCTAGCGGGCGGGCGGAAACTGCGAAGCGCCGACCGAAAAATTTCTTGGACGTTTCGTCGAATTCCGATCCGGTCGTTCGACTATATAGTGAAGGCGAAACAAACGGCCACACGAAGGCCGTTACAGGAGACTGTCATGCAGGAATATTTGGTTGCTATTTACCGCCCCGACGACTACGACCCGTCCGTCGAAACCGAAGCGATGATGGAGGAGATCCACGCGCTCAACCGCGAAATGATTGCTGCCGGCGCGAGGAAGTTCGCCTTCGGCCTTTCCCCGGCCGGCGACGCAAGATCGCTGCGGAAGCAGCCCGACGGCAAGGTGCTCGTCACCGACGGGCCGTACGCCGAGACCAAGGAGCACATAGGCGGTTTTTGGGTGCTGGAAGCCGCCGATCTGGACGAGGCAATCGCATGGGGACAGAAGGCTGTCGTCGCCTGCCGTGCGTCGGTCGAGGTGCGCCCGATTCTTTTCCGCCCGGCTCCGATACAAGGACCCGGCGAAAGCAAGTGAACAGCCTGGCCACTGCGACCTCGGGAGACGCGCCGTGGTGACGAGATGAACGAGCCGGCCAGACGGAACGTTCCCCACCGTGGTCTTGCTTTTTTTAGATTGGCGGGGACGACGAGACTCGAACTCGCGACCTCTGCCGTGACAGACGGGAAGTCAGTCGCTCGCGCACGCAGAATCAGTCGGTTAGGCGCTCGATAGTCGGCAACCGTTTGGTTTGTCGGGTCCGTTGGGAGCTTTTGTGCAACGATTTGTGCAACGCGACCCTTGACTCCGCCTTCCTGTTGGCGTAAACGTTTAGGCAGACGTGAACTGGTTTGAGTCACATGCGTACGTCGCCGAGTGGCTCGGTCCACTTGTCCCCGTGGTGCTTTCCGCCATTTTAAAAAAAACCTAAATTCTCGTCGACGAGGATTCGTCTAATGCCTCGACGACAAGGGCCGCCTGAAATTTCCATGGTGAAGATCGGGGGTGTAAGGGTCCGGCTCTGGACTGTCAAGAACATCGAGCGCGCCAGGAGGCTCTCGCTAAGATCAAACCCGGCAGCAAAAGGAAGTAGCGAGACTCCCCATATTTGGACGTTGGAACTGTGACTCCATCCAGCGACCGTCCGTCACCTGCGCAAATGTTTCTCCAGTTTGTTCGAGCCGTTTTCGACCATTGGATGACTTTCCTCACGAGCGGCGTCGCAGCCGCAGTATTGGCATTCGTTCCGGAGCTGCTCGGTCATCCCTTCCCGCGCTATGTGTACGCGCTCGTTGGCATCATCGGTGGGCTCGTGATGTCTTCTTATCGAGCTTGGCGCGACGAACACCAGCGAGCCGATCGCGCAGAACACCAAGTAGAACTGCTAGATGGCAGCCAGAAGCGAGACGCCGAAAAGCGCGAGCTAATCCGTCTGATCACTGAGCTTCAGGCTATGGAAAAGAAACTTCCCTACTGGCGGGGATTTGCGCAAACCAGATGGGGCACTGATCCTGAGCCCGAGGAGCTCACACCGGAGGATCCCTCGCCCATCTTGCATTGGGCAGAGAAAATTCAACCGGGCTTGCGGAACGATTTTGAGAACGTCTTGGAAAATGTCGAGCTAGCAGAACGATTGATTAGGGAAACGCTGAAGCGCAATGCGAATTTCCGCCAAGAGGGCGTGATCCGAGAGATATACAAGCTTCTGGATCAATCCATTCCTGCTCTGAGTAAGGTCGTCGAGGCGTTCCGGTCGTTTGAAGCCCAACTGTAAATGACTATTTGAGGAGATTCTCGACACGCCTGGTTGCGACGAACTCGCTGAACCCCCCATCGAAGTGTTCCCAGTCGATATTCAGGCCTGCCGCTGGGCCAGATTTGAATTTGTCTGTTGTTTCCTTGGCAGAATCTTTGTCTTTCGCAACTGCTTGCCCCCGAATCGGGCGGCCTTTTAAGTGTTCGCCCAAAAGCGCGAGAAAGTGTTCTTCCGTCGCCCGCCAGCCGATCAAGAGCAGCTTATCTACGTGTTGGAGAAGGCTTTGCAGCTCGTCCAAGTGTTCCTTGGGACATTCGAAATAAGACTTTTGCTCGACCGGAATTGCGATCGCCGGCACTAAGCCGACGATGGCGTCCTTGGTCTCAAGGAAGGCGCAGGGTCTTTGGTCGGATCGAACAAAGGTGTTCGTGGCGTCGAGTTGGGCGGCATCCTCGATGTGCCTCAATGCAATTGTCCAAGCATGCTTGCTCGAATAATCGCCTGAACCTACTTTCAGCGTCCTGGCCCAGTTGATAGAGCCGTGCAGCTTGAAGACTCTGTAAGGATGACTCTTCGAAACGTAGTGCTGCATTTCAGTTATCGTCAAACCGACCGCGGGCATTGCTTGTTCGAGCAGCGTGTCGTAGTTGAACGTCGCGAGGCACACTTCTTCGTTCCCTCGAAATTGGTCGATTTGGTCGAGCAGAGCCTTGTAATTCGATGCGTTTTTAGAATCGATTTCCCACAATCGCTGGCATTCCGAGATCGCCATCTGAAGGTAGTAACGCACGGCCATCAGCTGACGGGTTCTCACCGGCCGCGTATCATCCATCAATTCTCGGAGTGTGGCCTCGACGTGTCCCTCTGTTCCTGCCCGGCGCAGTGTCACGAGGATTGGCTGAAGCACTTCGAATTGCTTCATCTGGTCAGCAAAAAGGGCCCTAGATCCGAACAGTTCGTTCGCAAGTGGCAGGCGGTGTCCCTCGTCAATATACCAGTTTGGATCGGGATTGTTCATGCGCGGGGGCTTCACATCAAGCGAATCGTGCGAGGCGCCGGCACCGAAAACGACTAATAACATAACCATTCAGTATAGCGAACCGATGATTTAATGTCCCCTGTACACCCGCTCTGCTTCGGCTCCGCAATGGACCCGATCGCCCCGACGTGGTCGCAAAGGTCGGTTTGGGCTAGGCCCTTCGCCTCATGCTATCGGGCGAAGTTCGGAAAGCTGCCTGGGGTGTGACGATGGACTGGAAACTGCTTGCAGGTGGAGTGGTGTATTCCTTGCCGGCAAGTTGTCATCATCGGTGTGCAACGGTTGTGCAACGCGGCCGATCGCGGAACTTCGCAAGTGCTTGAAAATATGGCGGGGACGACGAGACTCGAACTCGCGACCTCTGCCGTGACAGTTCCCTCTGTTATGATGACTGCGATTGACGGGAGCGGCCACAAGTGTACAAGCGCGTGTGAGTTAGCGCCCAGAATTGCCCATGCCATGCAACCACGAGTGGACACGAAAAGACAGCACTTCCCCAGGGTGCCCAGGTAGGGTTATGGCACAAATCACGTCACAAAATCCTGTGCGTCGTCCCAATCGAAAGGCAGTGCCAGCATCTACCCATCCCTAATCAAGTCGCAACGGACCAACCGCACGGTTGTAAGCAGGAGTCAGCCCACTGCTGCACATCCGTCAGACAGCAGCTCATTCATTTGGTACGGACTTGTCGGCCAAGAGCGCCGAGCGAGTGTTGCTCAGTATCCTAAGAAGTACACAGTTTTTTCCACAATACGTACTTCGCGTAATAGTTTATTTACTTGACATTCTTAGTTCCCCTTCATAATTTCTGCGATCCTACTCGGTCTGAGGGATAACTCATGCGCACCTTACGGCTTCTGCGCTTGGTCTCGATCTTCTGTGTTGCTTGCTTGTCCGCTTCGGCTCAACAAGCCGCGTCATCACCGCCTGCTCGGCCAGCCTTGCCCCAGCCAAACGCGCAAGCTGCACCACTAATTCAGCAAAGTTTGGCGGCTCTGACCGGAGGATCGCCAATCACGGATGTCACGATGACAGGCGCATACACGATCACCGACGCATCGGGTACACGCAACGGCACAATCACGATGATCGCCACAGCGACCGGGCAAGGACAGTTAACGATCACGTTGCCATCCGGCACTTATTCGGAAGTTAGGTCGATCTCACGTGGTTCCGCGATCATGACTCTGACGGGATCAGATGGTCTTCCCCACACGATAACGACGCAGGCTGCTGTGTCGCCGAATCCTGGGTGGTTCTGCCCTGCACTAGTATTGGCTTCCGCTTCGTCTTCCGATTACCTGAGTTCGTACGTAGGCCAAGAGACTCTCAACGGCGAAGGCGTTCAGCATGTAGCCCTATGGTGGCTTCCTGGAACCAGCAGCGGTTCGAGCGCCACAAGCGTCGCTCAGGCTTGGCAGCAGGCTACGCAGCACGACATCTATCTCGACGCTTCATCTTTTCTACCCGTAGCCATGAATTACACGTTACAGCCCTACAACCCCAATAGTCCCAATGAACCCTTGGTCCCGTACCGCGGGAATAGCGTTTCTCGCCTCGCGCAGGTCCAATTTTCGAATTACGAAGCAGTGCAGGGCCATCCGGTGGCACTACACATCCACAGCACGATGTCGATAAGCCCGATTCTGACGCTCGTTACCGACATTCAACTTTCGTCTGTAGCTTTCAACACGGGCGTGACCATCAACGTACCAAGTCTTACTGCCAACTAGGAGACACTTCATGCGCCCATTGCGGATGACGTACTGCCTGTTCGCTCTTCTCGTTGCGACGATCGCTGCACAATGTGCCTGGGCTCAAGACAACCCTGACTTCGAGATCGGCCTGAAGCCGTACGGCTCCTACCACATGGGGAACATCGATACCGTAAGTCTTGGCAATGGAAGTCTGAGCGTTGACATTCCTTTGATCTCATATCCTCAACGAGGTGGAAAGCTCGCATTGGACTTTCATTTGCAATACTTCAATAGCTCAAGCTACGAACTCTACGTGTGCTACACGGAGTCATTTGGCACGGAATGTGTCTACGAACCATTCGGCACTCAGGGCGGTTTCGCTATCACCGATAAACAAGCTTTCACGTGGGGACAACCCAGTGGTTCGCCGTGCTCAATAATCAACTCTAGCTGGGAATTCTGCAGTCTCCCGGTGCAGAACACAGACGGTGCTTCACACTTGATGGCACCGATCAACGAGGCAAGCACCCTGTACCGGTCCCTCGATGCTTCAGGCATTTTGGGCACAAGCTCTTCGAACAGTTCCGTCGCCAGCGCCTATATCGATTCCGACGGTACCACCCACACGAACGTGAGCGCCATCACCCTCAACGGTGGCGTCATCAGCGACACGCGCGAAGATGCGAATGGCAATGAAATTACGTATTCATCTACGGCGGGTTGGACTGACACGATGGGCCGAGAAATTGCTATGGTTCCCGCAGCCGGTTCTTCCGGACTCAGCAGTTGTCCGGCGCCACCAAATGCGCCTCTGACCGCTACCAGTGCTTCTGTGTGGACCTTGCCGGGACTTGGCGGTGGCAACTACACCATTACCCTCTGCTACGCGAGCGTAGCCTACACTCATCCCTACTCTGGTTCGATGACGGAATTGCAGAGCGTGGTGCTTCCTAACGGTAAAGTGTGGACGTTCGCGTACACGCAGTCCTCGTTGTCCTACATCCCGATTTTGGATTTGTCCGAGTTAACCTTCCCGACAGGGGGGACCCTCTCTTATACGTGGACAGGCTCGAATGTCTGTCAAAATTCGGGCGTATATGCGAGCGTCAACGAAGCTGTTCTAAACCGCACGATGAACCCGGTCGAGGGCGCGTCCTCCGAATGGTCCTACAGCATCGCTTCCACGGGAACAACGGTAACGGACCCTGCTTCGAACGTCTCCGTTCATACATTCGGATTTGGTGCGGCGGGAACGCAGAATGGATGTGAGCCATATGAAAACCAAGTGAAGTACTACTCCGCGAGTGGCACGTTACTTAAGACGACAGACACGACCTATTCATCCCTCCTCGCTGCTAACTGGTGGAATACACCTCCCTGGGTCTACTTGAACGTTGTGCCCATCCAAGTGAACACGATTTGGCCCAACAACAGCAACCAAGAAAATCAGATTTCCTATACCTACGATAGCGGAGCGACATTCATTTACCCCTATTACGGATATAACGGCAGCACCGTTACGCTTTCACAGTCGGGGAATCCTTATTACTCCACGGGAACCGAAATGTACGGCAAGCAACTGACAAAGTCGGAGTACGATTACGGGAACGGTTCGCCGGGGAGTTTGTTGCGAACGACAACGACTTCTTGGCTCGCCCTGAACAACTCGAATTATCTGACCTACAACCTCCTCGACCTGCCTTCGTCGGTTCAGGTCAGCGGCTCGGGACCAGGATCGTCCACAACCTACAGCTACGATCAATATAACCCCTTAGGACAGTCGGGTATTACGACGCAGCATGTCACGCCGCCCAATGGCAATTATCGCGGAAACTTGACCTCGACCTCGCGTTGGCTAAATGGGAGCACTGTCAATACTGGAAATTGCCAGATTACGGTCAGCAATGGCTATCTAACGAACTACAAGACCTACAACGACACCGGCACCGTCGCCACGTCGGTTGATTCGTGCGGAATCTCTTACACAGACCCGAACCACACGACTAGCTACACGTACTCTTCTACGTATGTCGGGGCACTGGTGACCCAGACGCAATATCCCACGACAAACGGCGTGAACCACATTACCAGTGCTGCCTACGATTTCAACACTGGCCTAATGACAAGCTCGACCGATCAAAATAGTCTGACTACCACCTACCAGTACGACCAGATGCTCCGCACGTTGCAAATCGATAAGCCGGACGGCGGCCAAGCATTGTTCTGCTACACCGACACTGGCACAGAATCGGGCGGCGCGACGTGCACGCAATCAAGCCCGCCCTACGATGTGGTCATCACGGAAACGATCAACAGTTCCGCGAATCGTGGTTCCATATTACAAGTCGATGGTGTTGGCCGCGAGATTCGCCAAGCAGTCACAAACGGGGAGAATGGTTACGACGAGGTCGATACCTGCTATGACGGCGATGGCCGGGTCAGCTTCAAATCCTATTCTTATCAGACATCCAGTCCTTCCGGGACGCGCTGCTCAAACAGCACCACGCCGGGCGATTCTTACCTATACGACGGTCTCAACCGAAATTGCTTATTAGTTCCGTCAGATGGCACACAGCCTTCTAGTTCCACGTGCCCGACGACTCAGCCCGCGGATACGGTTTTTACGACCTACTCAGGGAACTCGACGACCGTGACGGACGAGCAGGGCAAAACGCGTGAGCGTTTTATGGACGGCCTGGGTCGTCTTACGGAAGTGATCGAAAATCCGAGCGGGTTGAATTACGCCACGAATTATGCGTACGACGCGCTGAATAATCTGACGAGCGTTGTGCAGAACAGTTCGCGCAATCGCTCGTTTGTCTACGATTCGCTTTCTCATCTCACGAGTTCGACGAATCCCGAGTCCAACTGGTCGCCGACGAACCAGAGCTACGTCGCGACGACCTACGCATACGACGCTGGCGGAAATCTAATCAACAAGACGGAGCCTGCGCAGAATCAACAGGGCACAGCCACGGTAACTCTGACTTACTGCTACGACTTCTTGAATCGCATGATCGCGAAGGCGTACACATCGCAACCGTGCACGAGCACCCTTGGGAGCATGGCGAACCCGCTCGTCTCCTACGTATATGACGGTCAGTCTCTCCCATCTGTGCCCTCCGGCTGCACGCTTGGTTCGTTCAGCTATGGAAAGGCCGTAGGCAAACGTACGGCGATGTGTGAAGGTACTGGGGAAGTGGAAGGTTGGAGCTATAACATCACCGCTGGCCAAGGCTGGCAAACAACCGATCAGCGCACGACAAATTCGCTGACGAAAACTGCGGTGTACCAAAACAACTTCCTCGGCTTGCCAGCGAGCATACAGTACCCCAGTGGGCGCACGATCAGTTACAACTACAACGCTGCGGGGCGGCCCACTTCTGCGCTGGACGGCACGACATCGGTGTATTACGCGAACACGGCCCACTATTGGGCAAACGGAACACCTTGCTGGATGGTATACGGCGCGGCGATTACGGGAGCAACTACGTTCAATGGTCGCTCCCAGCCGCTGGAAATGCAATCGACCGGCAGTGTAGTGACGTATCCCGGCAGTGGATGTCCCGGCTTGGGCAGCACCGGAAACCTGCTCGACCTAAACTACAACTTCAACTACGGATCGAGCGACAATGGCAATGTCATGGGGATCACGAACAATCGGGACACGACGCGCTCGCAATCCTTCCTGTACGACGCGCTAAACCGAATCACTTCGGCGCAAACCGCCTCCACATACTCCACGAGCCCGACGCACTGCTGGGGCGAAACTTATCAGTTCGACGGCCAAACGACTGGTGGAGCGTGGGGCAACTTGACCGCAATCACGCCTATGACTGGTAATTACACTGGCTGCAGCCAAGAGAGCGGCCTAAGTGTGACGGCCACGGCGCAGAATCAAATCAGCAACGGTAGCACGTATGGCTACGACACCGCTGGCAACATGACGACCAACGGCAGCAACACCTACAACTACGACGCAGAGAATCACCTGACCTCGACCGCTGGCGTCAATTACACGTACGACGGCGATGGCAAGCGGATCGAGAAATCGAACGGGAAAATCTATTGGTATGGAATAGAGGGAAATATTCTCGATGAGACTGACCTAACTGGAAGCACGAACAACACCGCCTTCAGCGAGTATGTTTTCTTTGCCAAATCTCGAATTGGCCGCCACGATTCGTCCAACAATGTCTACTATTACGCGTCCGATCAATTGGGCACATCGCGCGTGATAGCTGAAGTTCCGTCCGGCAGCACGACGGCCACGCTGTGCTATGACGGGGACTTCTATCCCTTTGGCGGGGAGCGTGCCTATACGAACAACTGCTCGCAGAACTACAAATTCACCGGCAAAGAACGAGACAGTGAGAGCGCACTGGATAACTTTGAAGCCAGGTACAATGCTTCAGTTATCGGTCGCTTTATGTCTGCCGACCCTGTGACACTAAAAGGAAATCGGCTCCTAGATCCTCAGCGCTGGAACCTATATACATACGCGAGAAACAACCCCCTTGGGTATCTAGACCCCGACGGTCAAGATGCTATCGCGATAGCCTTTACCGATTACAAGGCCAGGGAAAGCAGTATTCGCGTGCCTTTTACGGGTCATGGTGGCTTATTGGTTTTCGATAGTACGGGTAAAGGCAAATACTACGAGTATGGGCGATATGATGCCGCAGAAAAAGGGGTTGTCAAGTCGACCAGTGTGCAACTGGAGATAAAGGACGGCAAGGCCACCGATGCTTCTATAAAGGCGACGCTGAAGGCGATAGCTGAGCAGGAAAAGTACTCGGGAAAAATCACAGGTGATTATTTCAAGACGACTGACAAGCAGGCGGGTAAGATCGAAGCCTATGCAGATGGCCGCGAGAATCAGAACAACGATCCTAATCGAAAGCCGTACAACTCTGGGGTCTCTGGAGTCTTGATGGGCGAACCAGATGGTAACAACTGCGGAACGTTCGTTCGCGATGCTCTCGCCGCGGGCGGCATAGATACGAGCGCAGCAAACTCCGACATCAGACCGGCCGCTATAGTGGACGATTTAGAGGGTCCGGCCTATGGGGTACTTAGTTTCAATGCGGGAACTGGCTCCTACTCTTACTTTCCCACAAATTACAACATCAACACGCACGCCAATGAGAATGAGGCGGATGCGGCAAGGCAGTGCCTTCAAGGAAACCCCGCTGCGTGCGAGTAGCAAAATGAATCGCAGCAGAGGTCTCAATCCATGGTTCATTCCAACTTAAAGCAGCGCGTCCTCCCAAGAGCATGGGCTAGGACAATCGGTGAACTCTTCGCCGTGATCGCCATCCTAAGCCTCTCCGCAAGAACGCAGGATGCTCCTCCAAGCAGGCCTACCGGAGTTCCCCCTGGTGCTGTGTGGGCCGGTGGTCCAGATGGCGGTAACTACATCTACTGCCTAGCTCCACAAAATGGAGTCAACGCCTGCACAGTCTATTTTGCTAACGGCGATGTTTACATGACAGGAATGTATCATCTCGAAAGAACCGACAAGGCCGCTCCCCCGGAAATGCTTCAGTTCAGATTTGCCGATGGCGAGCACATTTACTTGAAGAGTGGGGATGTTCTGGCAGCCGTCGTTAGGGCCGCTCCGTCTAACATTCCCAAGACTGCGCAGCGGACAAAAAATGGGGTTTATGTCGCCTGCTCGCGGTTAGATCGGATTACGTTGCAATGTCACGCCTTCGACTCCGCTGGTCGCGAAATCGGATCGGGTCGTTATAGGGCGAATGACCGCTCGACTTTACCTAGTGCAATCACCATTTTTTCGTTCTCGAAATCTTCAATCATTCTCTCTGATGGCAAAGTACTTGAGCATGCCGAACACTTGACCAGCAATTAGGGGTAGAGGATTAACAAAACCCATGGTGTGGTAAGACGAAGCCATGATCTGCCCCCAAAGTTTGCGCGCGGGATCATACGACATTTCCCTTGCTCCTGCCGATTCCGCTGCATAACCATCTCCCGCATAGAGATGACCCGCCGTCGCGGGGGGTGGGAAACGCGCAGCGCTTTCCAACGGGAGAAGGCTGCCGTCTTTTCCATAGCGCTGTTGCCCGCCGATTCGCACGCTCGTTGGCTCCGCGTCGCGCAGCAAAACAGGACGTTTATCGCACTCCGTGTGAGCTGACCGGGGATTTTTGTACCAGGTGAAGTGAGAGAGAATTCACCTGGAGGGAAGACTGGTCATGCCCATGGTCCGCTACAAGCCGGAGCAGATCGTGACACTGCTGCGGCAAATCGAAGTCGCCATCGCCAACGG
>DASPVC010000005.1:0-90151 GCA_035622585.1 Candidatus Acidiferrum sp. | reverse complement strand
CCGCGTTTGGATAACTGCCTTCTCCTCGATAGTGTCTCAACTTGAGTTTGGGCGGCAACTTGTCTTGCCGGAATACTTGCTGCGGGTGACGCTGCGCATAGGTACGGCGTCCCGTAGACCCGTCCGGGACGCAAACACGGCGCTTCGCGCCGATCGTTCTTGTCGGAGCTCCCTTCGGCTCCGCTCAGGGCGAGAAAGCTCCGACCCCCTAAACACCGGCGGCAGACTTATCGCCGCGGCGGGTGAACCTATACCGCGCAAAGTGCCTTCCGGCTGAAGGGAGCACAGGCAAGAGTGCCTGTGCCACGCAACTCGAACTGCCCCAGCGCCACTTGCTCAGCTCATTTGACAGCATTGGAAGGCCAGAATAGTATCGTTTTCTTGCAGCTCCGCAGCGGAAACACCAATCACTCATGAGCCAGTCTGGATCATCCGGCGCGAAGCCCAAGTACTACCTGACCACGCCGATTTACTATGCGAATTCGAGGCCGCACGTGGGGTCGGCATATACAACGATCGTGTGCGACGTGATCGCGCGGTACAAACGGATGTGCGGATACGACGTGGCGTTCGTGACGGGCACGGACGAGCACGGCGTCAACATTGAGCGCGCCGCTGAGAAGCAAGGAATTACGCCTGCGGAGCTGGTGGACCGCAACCAGAGGATTTTTCGCGATCTCTGGAAGCTACTCGGAATCACCCACACCGGGTTCATCCGCACGACTTCAAACGAGCACGCGCGCGCCGTGCAAACGCTGGTGCGGCGGACGATGAAGCGCTCGCCCGACGCGATCTACAAGGCGCGGTACATCGGACGCTACTGCGTGTTCGACAACCTGTACGTCACCGACGCGCCGGATCCCGCGGATTGCCCAATCTGCGGGCGCCCCGCGGAACTGATTTCCGAGGAGAACTACTTTTTCCGCCTCTCGGCCTATCAGAACAAACTCTTGCAGCTTTACCAGGATCGGCCGGATTTCGTGGAGCCGGATTTCCGGCTGAACGAGGTGAAGAGCTTCGTCGAGGGCGGATTGAGGGACGTGTCGATCAGCCGGAAGACGATCAAGTGGGGCATTCCGTGGCCCGGGGATCCGGAGCATGTCTTTTACGTGTGGTACGACGCGCTGACCAGCTACATGACTGCGATCGGCTATGGGGAGGGCGAAGAGGGAAGCGCGGATTTTCGAAAATATTGGCCGGCGGACGTGCACATGATCGGCAAGGAAATTATTCGTTTCCACGCCGTGTACTGGCCCGCGTTTTTGATGGCGGCGGAACTGCCGCTGCCGAAAAAGATTTTCGCGCACGGCTGGCTGCTCTTCGAGCAAGAGAAGATGAGCAAATCGAGAGGCAACGTGGCGTATCCGGAGCCGATTGTGAAGACGCTTGGGAACGACGCGCTGCGATATTACCTGCTACGCGAGACCGTGTTCGGGCAGGACGGCAACTTTTCGCGCGAGGCGCTGATCACGCGCTACAACGCCGATCTGGCGAATGGGCTGGGGAATCTGGCGAGCCGCATCCTGGCGATGATCGAAAGCTATTTCGAGAGCCACGTGCCGGAGCCGACGTCGGATGAGGCGATCACGAAGCTCATCTCCGGGCCGATCGAGAAGAGTGTGCGAGAGCACTACGATGGGTTCCGGTTTTCTTCGGCCATTCAGGAGATTTGGCGGCTGATCTCGCAAGTGGATGCCTATCTCGTCGAAGAAAAGCCGTGGAAGATCGCAAGCGATCCGGTGTACCGAGGCCGGCTTCGCGAGGTTCTCTACTCCGCCGCGGAGGCTTTGCGAATCATCACCGCGCTTGCGCATCCCGTGCTACCCGAGGCGACGCAGGAAATCTGGAGGCACTTGGGCCAGCCAGGGCGACTCGCAGATTACTCGCTCGATCAATTGCGCTGGGGCGGATTGACGCCTGGAACGCGCATTTCGAAGCCGGAGTCGGTGTTCCCCCGAGTGGAGTACAAAGAGACGTACGAAAGGATTGAGGCGATGGAAAACGAAATTCGGGGACCCGGAGCCGCGCAGCCAGCGGCAGCGCCGTCGAGCGCGACAGGCGGGGCTCCTTCTGTGGTGCCTGCGACCGGTGGCAAGATCTCGATCGAGGATTTCGCAAAGATCGAGCTGCGCGTGGGCGTAGTCAAGTCTGCCGAGCGCATACAGGGCGCGGACAAGCTGCTGAAGCTGCTGGTCGATATCGGCGATGAAGTGCGGCAGGTGCTGGCGGGAATTGCGGTGTCGTATGCGCCGGAGGATTTGGTCGGGCGCAAAGTCGTGATGGTCGCGAATCTAGCGCCGAGAAAGATGCGAGGGCTCGAGTCAAACGGGATGCTGCTGGCGGCGTCGGCGGGCGCGGATGGCAAGCCGGTATTGTGCACGTTCGCGGAAGAGATTCCGCCCGGCGCGAAGGTGAAGTGACCATCCCGAGCGAGCAGTACGAGCGAGGGATTTCTCGTCATGGATGTTGCCACCTTGTGGCGCAGGTGAAGAGAAACTCGACTACTCGCTGCGGGTAAGGCGGCGCAGAGGAAGGCGCTGCGCGCCATCTTTTCGGTCGCGGGGCTAAAGCCCCGCGCTTCCACCGGGGAAAGACTGCCGCGCTGAAGTCCGCGGCGCTACATTTAAACCTCTTCCAGGCGGCGAGTTCTACCAGAGATGCAGATCATCGATTCACACGCGCATCTGGAGTTTGCGCAGTTTGACGAAGACCGACCGGCGATGCTCGAGCGCGCGCGGGCGGCGGGCGTCGAGACGCTGCTCGCGATCGGCAGCGGAACGAGTCCTGCCGAACGCCTTGATGCGGCGATTCCGTTTGCAGAACAAAATGACTGGATCTACGCGACGGTCGGCATCCATCCGCACGATGCGAGCGCAGCGACGGAGGAGCATTTCGCGCGCCTCGACGAACTGGCGCGGCATCCGCGGGTGATCGGCTGGGGCGAAATGGGCCTCGACTATTACTACGATCATTCACCGCGCGACGTGCAGCAGCAAGTGTTCCGGCGGCAACTGGAGCAAGCGCGGGAGGCGAAGCTGCCAGTGGTCATTCATTGCCGTGATGCGTGGGACGACTGCCTTGAGATTCTGGAGCAGGATTGGCGGTCCAGCGGGCTCGGCGGAGTCTTTCATTGCTTCACCGGGACGATCGGGGAGGCGCGCCGCGGGCTGGAGATGGGCTTTCTGATTTCGTTCGCGGGGAACATCAGCTATCCCAAGAATCAGCAGATCCGCGATGTGGCGGGCCAGATTCCACTGGATGTGATACTTACGGAGACGGATTCGCCGTTCCTGGCTCCGCAGGGGCGAAGGGGGAAGCGGAACGAGCCGGCGTTTGTCGTGGAGGTAGCGCGGACCTTGGGGAATGTGAGAAACTTAGCCGCCGATGAAGTCGCAGCCGCCACCGCGGCGAATTTTCGCAGACTTTTCAGGCTCGGAGCAGGGGGTTCCGGGCCCGCCTAGATGCAGGGCAGGTAGATAAGCGGATGGCATTCGCTGTCCAAATCGCCAAGGGAATTTTCGACCTAGTGCGAGATGATCTGGCGCTCGTGGAGCGCGAGATTGCCGCGCAGGGCGACGCCGCAATCGAGCCCGTTGCGGAGATTGCAGGCTATCTGCGCGAGGGCGGGGGGAAGCGGCTCCGTCCGGCGCTTTTGCTGCTGGCCGCGGGAGCGGCAGGATATCGCGGGCCGAGCGCGATTCGGCTAGGCGCGGTGGTGGAGATGATCCACAGCGCGACGCTCGTCCACGACGACGTGATCGACGGAGCGCAGACGCGGCGAGGGCGTCCGAGCACGAACGCGAGGTGGGGCAACCACATGAGCGTCCTCGCGGGCGACTGGCTCTACATGCAGTCGTTCGAGCTGGCGCTGCGCGAGCGGAATTTCGCGACCCTGGACATCCTGATCGAGCTGACGCAGAACATGGTCGAAGGCGAGCTGCTGCAGCTCACGCGACTGGGGCGCATCGATTTGACCGAGGCCGACGCTACCGAGCTTGCGTACCGCAAGACGGCATGTCTCTTCAGCGGCTGCGCGCGGCTCGGCGGCGTGCTGGGGCGGTTGCCGAAGAATCTGGAAGAAGCGCTGGCGGAATACGGACGTAACGCGGGGCTGGCGTTTCAGCTAGTCGATGATCTGCTGGATTTCACCGCGTCGCATGAGCAACTCGGCAAGCCGGTGCTCAGCGATTTGAAGGAAGGCAAGGTCACGCTGCCGTTGATCTTTGCTCTGCAAAATGGAAGCGCGCCGCATTCCGATGGCGATGCGAATGGGCGCGCGCCGGGCGAAGGGCGTCGGCTGGTTGCGAAGGTGCTCGAAGAGCGAGGCTTTGTGAGCGTGCGGCCGGAACAGATCACCCGTTTGGTGAGCGAGACCGGCGCACTCGAGCGCGCATCGAATCTTGCTCGCGAGTATGTATGCCGCGCTAAGGCCTGTCTGGAGGAATTGCCCGATAACGAGTACCGCCGCGCGCTGCTTGCAGTCCCCGATTTCATCCTCGAACGACAAAATTAGCCGAAACCTTTTGCCCCTCGGCGACGATTTAGAAAGAAAAAGCAGATTCCTCACACCGGGCTGGGCTTCGCCCGGGTTCCCTTCCTACGTCAGGGCAGGCGGAATGACAGAACAGGAAAATCAGGCGTTTGGTGAGTGGGTGCCCGAGTGCGGACCGGCGTTGCGCTGGTTCTCTCGCTGCAGGGATTGCTGAGCGTCCTCGATCAGATCGGAAGGCTTCCAGTCGTTATCCTCGTACCATTTGTACACGGTGCCGTCCGGGTTGATGACCGTCGTGCTCAGCGAATGAACGATTTGATCGCCGGAGACGTTGTAGTAGAGCCCGAAAAAATCGGCAACGGCGGGCAACTGTCTTGCGGGCACAACGGCGAACTCCCAACGGTCGAAGGGAGCACCGCCGGTCGTTGGATCGAACGTGCGAGCATATTTCTTGAGCACGGCGGGGGAGTCGTAGCCGGGATCGAAGCTGATGCTCAGCAGGCGAATCTTCTGTGAGCCGAGCGCGGGGTCTTTGCGCAGTTGCGCGTAGATTCGGGCGAAATTCTTCGAGACGAGCGGGCAGAAATCCGGAAACGGACAGCGTGTGTAGATGAACGTCACCAGCAGGACGCCGCCGCGGAACGCACTGAGGCGAATTCGCTTGCCGTCCTGATCGACGAGCGCGAAATCCGGGACTTTCTCGCCGGGCTGAGGCTCGTGCGAGGCGCCCGACGGCTTCGCAGCGCCGGGCGGAGCCTTCTTGGTGACGACGATGTTTTCAAGGTATGCGCCGTCATTGGTGACCACGACATCGGCCGTGATTTCGTCTCCGGGATTCAGCGATGAAAGAGACTTCGCGTCACGGACGGGATAGGGCATCGTCATCGCAGCCATGAAGCCGGGAATTTCCTGGCCGTCGACATTGAGCGTGGCCTGCTGCTGATCGATCGAAACCACTTTGCCGACGAGATGGTAGCGTTTCGCCTGCTCCTGCGCTGGTGGCTGCTCGGACTTCTTGCATCCCGCGACAACGGCCAGGAGCGCGGCGAAAAAAGCCGCAAGTGTGATTCCGGCTTTGCAATTCTTGCGAATCAGACGAACGATGAGAACCATATACACTCCCTTCAAACGTTCTAATTGTACGCCCTTCGCGGCGCAAAACTGCGCTCAGGGCGGGCTAGCACTGCAGACCGGGACATTCGTTCAGTAGTGAAACCGGTAGCGAAACTCCGCGTAGATTTCGCGCGGATTGTTGTAGTGGAACCCTCCGAACGTGAGGCTGTTGTCGGTAAGCAGGTGGTTGTTGTTGACGTTGAGCGCATTTACGGAGACCGAGAAGCGTTCGAGGAAGGTCTTTCCCACCGCGAGATCAATTTGCGTGTGGCCGGGCAGATAGGGGCCCTGGTACGGCGAGCCCTCGACGCCTGCCTCCCCGTTCGAAAAGCCTGAGCCGTAGTAGACGTTCGCTGAAGCGTAGCTTTGCCAGGGAAGGCTCGTGTTGAATCCGACATTGAGCGTATTGCGCTGATCGTGATCAAGCGCGCAGTAGACTCCGGGAACGGGACACGCGGGACCCTCAACCAAGCCGCCTGTCTCGTTACCTCGGGCCTGTGCCATCTGGTTGGAGTATGCGAGATGCACGTCTGCTCGATTCCAAATGCGAGGGGACCGGATCGTCAGCTCCGTACCCCGAATCCGGGATTGCGCGAACGTGACCGGAATGAACACGCTCGACTCGCCGATGTTGTTGTGATCGAGGAAATTCACGCCGCGGGTTTCGAAATAGTCGATGTCGAGAGACCACTTCTGCACAGGAATCGTGACTCCGAACTGATGTTCTTCGTCACGCTCGCCACGAAGCGGGGCGAAAGTACAGTCGGTAGCACTGCAGAGGTCGATGAGGGGGCCGCTGAGCGTGACGAGCGGAGGCGGCTGGTAGAAGCGTCCCCAGAAGGCCCGGAAGACCCAGTTCACGTGAGGGATTTTTAGCGTGCCTCCGATGCGCGGGTAAGTCGTATTTTCGGTGACGCCGGCTGAAAAGTGAGTGGCGCGTACGCCACCGATGAGCGTAAGCCAGGATGTGACGCTGAATTTATCGGCGGCGAACAACGCGATGTCGTCACCGGGAACAGTATCCGTCTCATGCGTCGACGGATTGCTTTCGTCCGTGAAAACGAGATTGAAGAGCTCGTCCTGGCTGGCCGCGAACGAATAAACGCCAGCCTGTATGTCGTTTTTCGGCGCGTGATAATTCAGGACCGCCTGCCCGCCGCCGTAGTTCGTCGAAAAGACAGCCGTCGTGGCGACGGGAAAGTCGTTAGCGGGACTGTGATAGCCAGCGCTGTTGTAGTGGTAGAAAGGCGAGACGGTCAGCGTCGCGTTGGGATTGAACGTATGCACCCAGGAGAACAGGGCGTATCCATCCGTCTCGAGATCCCAATCACGCAAGCCGCTGGTGGGCCACTGCGAATTGTCGAAGTCATTCGGGTTGGGATCGTAGGGGATTTGATAGTAATCGCGGCGCAATTGACCTACGAAACGAAGCTGATCGTTCGGAGTCAAGTTGTACATCAGGGATGTGAACCCGCCGTAGCCGTTTGCGGCATCGTGATAGACCTGCGGAATCGGAGTTTCGAGGCCGAGGTTCGTGCGATTTCCGTTGAGGCTCGCGTAGTAGGCAAAACGCTGCGAGTGGCCACCGAGATTCAGCTGATCGTCCGTTTGATAGAAACTGCCGATCGTGGTGACGAATTCCGCGTCGTTATTCATGTCGAAGCCGGATTTGGGGAGGATGTTGAACATGCCATACGTGCGATCCCCGTATTGCGCGCCGTAACTGCCGCGCAGAATCTCGACGTCGTCGATGTCTCTCGGATCAACGCGCGGGGCGAGACTGGTGGCGATGTTCGTGTCGGGAATGGGAACGCCGTCGATGAGCCACGAAGTCTGGTGGCCGCCGCGCATGTGAAGCATGTCGTGAGTCATGTAAGCGGCGGGCGTGAAATCGGTGACCATCGAGAGATTGTTCGTCAGGTCAGCGCCCGGAGTTTGCTGAATATCCGCGCGATCGATCAGGGTGGTGGGCGTGAACGTTTCCTGCGCGGACGTCCCCGCTTCAGCAGTGACCACGGTGGTTGCAGTCACCGGGGCAAGCGCAAGCTGGAAATGAAGAATGGAAGACGTATCGGATGCCAGCGTGAGCGTTTGTTTTTCGGTGCTGAAGCCGGAGACCGTGACGCTTACCGAGTAGTTGCCGAACGGCACGGCCGGGAATGAAAACTCGCCGTCACCATTGGTTAGCGCGGACTGAGACCAATCCGAAGTGGACGACTTGATTTGCACCGACGCATTGGCGACCGGCCGGTGCTGGGGATCGTGCACGATACCGCGAACGCTGCCGAAAACCGTCGCTCGCGCGGATGAACTGCCAAATAGAAAGGCCGCGGCGAGCAGAAAGGCGAACACCTTCTGCATAGACTCCTCCAGTCAAATTTTGAATTTTCAACTGCGGTTGAAGGAGGCTAGCTTCTGGGAGGATTAAAGGGCCCGATGGAAAAACCCTGTGTGGGTGCTTGCGAAGAAATCTGCATGGATCGCCTGAAAGCGTCCGGCGCATCGACTGCGACGAATTGCTCAGTCATGGTGGGAGCGATGGGAGCGATCAGCCCGAAATCCGGCAGCTGCTTTCCCGATTTCGTTTGGCAGTGGCACGTCATCGGCTGGCCTGCATGCGGATGAAAACCGTGCGGCAGGCAGCACATCATCGTGCACGCCGCCGACTCGCACGCCATCGCGCGTGCGACGAGCGCGAGCGGCGTCGCGAGGAGAGCGACGATGACGAGCATTGCCTTTGCGCGGCGCATCGAGTCGAGGCTAGCACGACCGGCAGCCCGGTGCAATCTCGATGCGATAGAGCACGGCGAGATTAACTACGCGCACGAGTTTGCGTTCTCAGAAACTTCGCGATAGGCTGACCACGCGATGCTGCCATTCAAGCTCATCTATCACGACGGCTACGACCTGAACCTCGGCGCGCACGTCTTTCCCTCGCAGAAGTACCGGATGATTCGCGACAGGTTGGTGGAAGAAGGAGTCGCCGCGGCGGAGGATTTTCTCGCACCGGAACCCGCGACTGATGAAGACGTGTCGCGCGTGCATTCGAAGGACTACGTTTACAAGCTGAAGACCGGCACGGTCAGCCGCATCGAAGAGGCACGGCTCGAAGTCCCGTACTCGAAAAAGTTGATCGAAGCGTGCTGGCTGGCGGCGGGCGGATCGATTCTCGCGGGCCGGCGCGCGCTGCAAGACGGCTGGGCCGCAAATATCGGCGGCGGATTTCACCACGCGTGCCCGGATCACGGCGAGGGATTCTGCGTAATTCACGACGTGGCGATTGCTATCCGGCGGTTGCAATTTGAGGGAGCGATCGATCGAGCGATGGTGGTGGATACGGATGTTCACCAAGGCAACGGCACGGCCGTGGTGTTTGGCGGAGACGGAGATGTGTACACGATGTCGCTCCATCAGGAAAACAACTATCCCTTTCCAAAGCCGCCATCCACGGTTGACGTGGATCTGCCCGACGGCATCGGCGACGCCGAGTATCTCGCGATTCTCGAAAAGCACTTACACCAGGCTTTCCACGACTTTGCGCCGCAGATTCTTTTCTACGTGGCGGGCGCCGATCCGTACCGGGAGGATCAACTTGGCGGTCTTGCGATGACGATGGCGGGACTCGCGAAGCGGGATGCTTTGGTTTTCGATTATGCGCGGCGCAATGGAGTGCCCGTGGCGATCACGCTGGCCGGAGGATACGCGCGGCAAGTGGCGGATACGGTTGGAATTCACGTCGCGACGATCGTGGCAGCGCGCGATGCCGCGCTGGAAAGTAGACATCGGGCCAGGTCGGGAGTCCGCTAGGGGTTCGTGACGGCGTCTACTTTTCGCTCCGAAATGTTTGGTCTCGATCGGAGATGCCCGCCGTTCCGGCGCCGAGATTCCTCGTCCCTCGCTGCGGCGCACGATTTCCGCGCAGCGGGAGACCCAGGGCGCGGAAATCGAGCTGCTCGGTCTCCGGAATGACAACCGCTTAAGATTGGCTCTACTGGAAGTCGAGCAGGACGTCAACGGTTGCGTTCTTGGGATCTTCCTGCAGGAATCGCCCGACTTTCTCGTAATGAAAGGGAAGCCCGCTGAAAGCTTCCTTGATTCCGTTCACGACGAAGTCCTCGTAAACAGCTCGATTGAACACGACTCCGGGTTGGATCTTCCACGCCGCACGAATCCGCCGCTCGCCTTCGAGCGAAAGCCCGGTGAGCACGAGCTTGCCCATATGGAATTGAGGTCCTTCGGCTATCGAAACCGCGTATGTGATCGTTTTAGCGCTTTCGTCGAAATGGGGCGTGGGGACGAGATTGACGTCCAAATAACCGCGCTCGGCATAGGAGTCGCGAACCGCTTGCCATCCGCGTTCGATCTTCATGCCGTCGGCGATATCCCCGTCGTGCAGCGGGATCAGCGTAGAAAGCTCGAGCATGCCGAAAACGGAGTCCCCCGACCACGTCGGCGGATGCCAAGTAAACGCAGGACCTGGATCGACGGGAGCCACGATTGCGACGCGAGGGTTGCCGCCGCTATCCACGATTCGCGCGGCCGGCGGGCCAAATTTCACGCGGAGGAATCCGTGCGAGTAATACACGGGCCGAACCTGCTCGAATTCGAACAGGATGATCGCCGCGCGCGAGTATTGCTGACCGACCACATCGGATAGACGCGTGTGAATGCCGCGATCGTTCTGCGCCAGCACATCGCCGAACTCGACGCTCGCCAAGCCGAGCCCTGAATCTTCAATGCGAAACTGCTGGATCCGATCGTCAGTGCCGGGCACGGTCGTTAGCACATGGGAAACCGGGGCGCGAACACCGCGGGAAATAAGCTGGCCCTGGACCGCGTCAGAGATAGCATCGAGAACGGAACCGCCTTCCGGCGCGGTGCCATCAAAGAGCGGAACGGATTTTTTCAACACGGAGATCAGTTCGTCGTCGGTAAACCAGGGGAAGTTGTCGAACCAAACAGGAACGGCGGGCGCATCCGAGACCTGGAACTCGACGCGAACGCCGGCATCTGTGGTTGCGTAGCGGTACTGGACACTGGAAAAGCGGCCAGTCTTCGCGAGATCGTCAGCGGCGTGCTGGAAATCGTCGTGGCCGGCCTGCGCGCCGACACGCAAAGACGTGGCGGCGACGATTTGCTCGGACGCGAACCTCGAGGAACCGGTCACTTGAACGGCTTCGAGGCGCGCTGTGGCGGGTTGGTCTTGTGCAGCGCGCGCCAACGGTGCGAGCGCGACGAATACCAATAGGCTTGCCGCACGGAGCACGGCGAGCGCCGACCAGCGAAGAGAGAAGCCGCTATTCATGCGTCGAACTACTCGACAGTGACCGATTTGGCGAGGTTGCGGGGCTGGTCCACGTCACAGCCGCGCCGCACAGCGATATGGTACGCGAGCATCTGCAGCGGGACAATCTCAAGAATGGGCGCGATCAGATCGGGAGCTGTTGGAATCTCGATGACGTGGTCCGCGATGTCGCGCGCGAGCTTATCACCTTCGGTGACGACGGCGATCACGATTCCGTCGCGCGCCTTGACTTCCTGAAGATTCGAGATCGTCTTTTCGTAGCGCAGCATTGAACTGGGATCGGATTCATCGCGGGTCGCGATCACGACCACCGGCAGGTTTTCGTCGATGAGCGCGTTGGGCCCGTGCTTCATCTCGCCCGCGGGATAACCCTCGGCGTGAATGTAGGAGATTTCTTTAAGTTTGAGCGCGCCTTCAAGGGCGATGGGATAGTGGATTCCGCGGCCGAGATAGAGAAAGTCCGTATGGCGGAAAAATTGGCGCGCGAGATCCTCAATCCGGCCGTCTTGTTGGAGGATAGTGCTGATCTTGTGCGGGATGCGCGTCAACTCTTCCATCAGTTTTTGAGATGCGGAGTTCGCGAGCTTGGCGCGCACCTGGCCGAGATAGAGGGCCGTCAGCAGGAGCGCGGTGAGCTGTCCGGTAAACGCCTTTGTGGACGCGACGCCAATTTCCGGGCCGGCGTGCGTGTAAATCGTCCCACTGGATTCGCGCGTCAGCATCGAGCCGACAACGTTGCAAATGGCAAGAACTTTCGCGCCCTTTTGGCGCGCTTCGCGCTCGGCCGCAAGCGTGTCCGCAGTTTCACCGGACTGGCTGATGGCGATGATCAGGCTGCTCTTGCCGACGATCGGATCGCGGTAACGAAACTCGCTGCCGTAATCCACTTCGACCGGAAGATTGGCGAGGCGCTCGATCATGAACTTGCCGGCGAGTCCGGCATGCCAGCTCGTGCCACAGGCGACGATCTTGACGTCCTTGAAATTGCGGAATTCTTCCTCGCTGATGTCCATTTCTTCGAGGAAAACCTTGCCGGTTTCCTGTGAAATTCGGCCGAGCAGAGTATCGCGCACCGAGCGCGGCTGCTCGAAGATTTCCTTCTGCATAAAATGCTTGAAGCCGCTCTTTTCCGCCATGATCGGGTCCCAGGTGATGTGCTGGGCCGGGCGATTGATCGGGTGGCTTTCGAAATCGCAAAGCTGGACTCCCTGCGCGGTCAGGACGGCCATTTCTCCGTCGCCGAGGAAAAAGACGCTGCGCGTGTGCTCGAGAAGGGCCGGGATGTCGCTCGCCACGAAAGACTCGTGGTCGCCGAGGCCGACGACGATCGGCGGCCCCAGCCGCGCGGCGACGATCTTGTTGGGGTCCTTCGCGGACACAGCCACCAACGCATAGGCGCCGGTCATGGCTTTGACGGCTTTCCGAACCGCTTCTTCGAGCGACGCGTCTTTTGAGAATTTTTCGATGAGATGGGCAATGATTTCCGTATCGGTTTCGGTGACAAACTTGTGGCCTTCCGCGAGGAGCTGTTTCTTCAGCTCGATGTAGTTTTCGATGATGCCGTTGTGCACGACGACGATCTGGCCGGTGCAATCGCGGTGTGGATGGGCGTTTTCCTCGGTGGGGCGGCCATGCGTGGCCCAGCGAGTGTGGCCGATGCCATAGACGCCGTCCATCGGAGTCGTGCGGATGGAGTCCTCCAGGTTGCGCAGTTTGCCCGGAGCGCGGCGAATCTCCAGCTTGCCATTTTCGCCGACGACAGCGATGCCTGCGGAGTCGTATCCGCGGTATTCGAGGCGCTTCAGGCCGTCAAGGATCAGCGGGACGACACGCTTGGGGCCGATGTAACCAACAATTCCGCACACGAGGGTTTGGCCTCCAAAGGGGAACTTGCAGCGACTTCCTTATGCTAGCACATGAGCGGCCAAGGTT
The DNA here is from genome assembly GCA_035622585.1 of Candidatus Acidiferrum sp. Taxonomy (GTDB): domain Bacteria; phylum Acidobacteriota; class Terriglobia; order Acidiferrales; family UBA7541; genus Palsa-295. Next base: position 77,309 of record DASPVC010000005.1, on the reverse strand, counting down.
TCGGATGTGGGCGGATCTGGTGTTAACTCCGATATTAGGGGTGGCGATTGGCGCACATCGCCCGTCACCTGCGGGCAGTTCCGAACTCCCGTGGGCGCTATCGACATGATTTCAGTTGAGTTGTGGCGCATCGCCGCGCTGATGATGGGATGCCTCGCGTCTTGGAGGTACGGGCTCACTTGAAGATATCGCCGCGAGCCAGGCGCGAGATGCGCCTACTCGATGATTTCGAAGCGGAATTCTTCGATCACCGGGTTGGTCAGGACATCCTTGGCGATCCGTTCGACCTGGGTCTGGGCTTCGGCGCGGCTCAACCCATCTAGATTGAGGACGAAGAACTTGCCCTGGCGGACATCCTGCACCTTGGAGTACCCAAGAGAAGAAAGCGCGCGCTGGATGGTTTGCCCCTGCGGATCGAGAACCGTCGACTTGAGCATGACCCAGACGTGGGCTTTCATGTTTCTCCTCGACTGCAAAGGGCGATTATAGCAAGCCCGCCGATTTCGCCGCGGCCCGAAAATCGTCCAGCATCTGGCGCTTTTCGATCGGCGGAAGGAACGCCGCGTTGAAGCTCTGTTCGGCGAGCTGAAGCAACTGCTCATTGGAAAGCCCCAGCGACGCCGCGCGAGAGTATTCCGTCAGCAAATCCGTGTGAAACATTCCGGGGTCGTCGGTCGAAAGCGTGACGAGCGAGCCGCCGGCAAGAAGCTCTCTCAGGGGATGGTCGGCGAGCGACGCCTCTGCCTTCCCCATCTGCTTGGCCAGAGCGCCCGTGGCCAAATTGCTCGTGGGACAGTTCTCAAGCACGATGCGCCGCAGCGCGAGAGACTTGGCTAATGCCGCGTCGTGCATCACAGCGATACCGTGTCCGATCCGCTCCGCGCCGAGGATATCGACCGCCTCGCGAACCGATTCCGGACCGCCGACTTCTCCGGCGTGGCACACGATCCGCAGGCCTTCAGTCCGGGCCAGATCGAAAGCGGGACGAAAATTCGCGGTGGGGAACGCGAGTTCGTCGCCGCCCATCCCAAATGCGACGATGCCCCCACGGTGGAGCTTGGCGGCCCAGCGCGCCACTTCGGTGGCGGCCTCTGCGCCAAACTGACGAGTCGCATCGAAAATCCAGGCGGTGCGGACCTTGCGGTAAAGCACGCCCTCTGCAGCCTCACGGATCGCCGTGAAATTGGCTTCGACGCTCTGCATGCGGCGGAGCATCACACCGGCCGATATCGTGATTTCGGCGTAGACGACATTCTGGCGGACCAGCTCGTCCAAAAGGTTCCGCGTGATGAGCGCGTAGTCCTCAGGATCGCGGAGATACGACGTGACCCACTTGAAGCTTTCGATGAATCCCGCGAAGTTTGAATACTTGTAGCGAGCCGCGACCTCTTCCGCGGTGATCGTATCGCCGTGGCGGGCGGCCAATTCGACCGCCGTCTCGGGGCGAATGGAGCCTTCGAGGTGTAGGTGGAGCTCAGCCTTTGGCAGCGAATCCAGGATTGTCAATTGCTGGGTTGCTTGGGACACGGTGTTTGTTCAGTAGGACGGCAGCTGCGGCCGTCCCGCGTTGACCCACGCGGACATCCAGTAGGATCCGATATCGGTCGAGGCGTCGGTGAGCTGGCGGATCAAAACCGCGCCCGCCTGCCCGTAAAAGCGGTCGTAATATTCGTCGTTGTAAGCGGACAGACCCTCGTGAGCGCGCCGGTCGGCCAGCAGGATATTTTCGAGCCAGGAGTGAGCGCTCAGGGACATCTCGAAGGCGTGGTCGGTCGGATCGCGAATGAAAGTGGCCTCGTTGGGCCGCATGAAGAAGAAACCCTGATAGTGATCGACGAGGACGACACCGAAGCGCTCGTTCACACCCGGCTGTCCGGAAAGGCTGCCGTCTCGGTTGGTTGTTGACCGAAACGGGTCGTGCGCCGCGGCGATGTAGTATGCCAGCGTCGCGGCCTCAATCTTGGCGTCGTCCCAATTGTGCGCACGGAACGCGTCGGTCAATCTCTTGCTATAAAACCCCACTTCCCAGGGAAGTTGTCCGTGGGCTTCGATGCTCCTCTTCCCATATTTCGAGACCGCGTCAGCATAAGAACGAGGAAGCGCCGCGAACGGAAAAGGACCGTAATGATCCAGCTCGATGAAATTGTTGTGCGATCCCGATGCGGTCCTCGCTTCAGCCTCCGCCACTTCGTTTGTATGCTGCACCAGATACGAACGGTTCGCCTGGAAAAAGGGCAGCATTTCGTCGGGGAGGGTATCCACGGCCTTGTCGGTGATCAGCCGGCGGGCATTGTCGCCCCAGCCGAACGATGCCGGCAGTGCCGCAAGCAGGATCAGAAACAGCAAGGCGACAGCACCGACAAGCCGGTTCATCGGCTCAAGTTCCCCTCAGAAGGCGCCTGCAATTTGGCCGTGGCCAGTTCGCTGTGCTTCCGGCCATAGAAATAATAGACCACTAGCCCAATCACCAGCCAGACGAAGAAGCGAATCCAGTTCGTGATCGGAAGGCCGGCCATCAGCAAGACGCAGGTCAGGATCGTCACGACCGGTGCGAGCGGCCCGCCGGGAGCACGAAATGCCCGTGGCCGCTCCGGCTCGCGGTAGCGGAGGATCAGCACGCCGCCGGCGACGAGCGCGAATGCGAACAGAGTGCCGATATTCGAAAGATCCGCGAGCGTGCCAATGTCAAGCAGACCGGCCGGTATGCCGACGACGATGCCTGCAACCCACGTAGAAAAATCCGGCGTACGAAAGCGAGGATGAACACGGCTGAAAACAGGCGGCAGCAGGCCATCACGCGACATCGCAAACCAAACGCGCGCCTGACCGAGTTGAAAGACGAGCAGGGACGAAATCATGCCCATCAGCGCGCCGATCAGCACGGCCAGACGCACGTCGCCGAAATGGAGCCGCTTCATTGTGTTCACGACGGGCGCGGCATCATCGACCAATGTTTGCCAGGGCACGATGCCCGTGAGCACCACCACGACCGCGATGTACAACACCGTGCAGATCACCAGCGTGAGAACAATGCCAATGGGCAGATCGCGTTGCGGGTTCCGGCATTCCTCGGCGGCAGTGGAGACTGAGTCGAACCCGATGTATGTGAAGAAAATGATCGAGCCGCCCGTCAAAATGCCGGGCCAGCCGTTGGGGGCGAAAGGATGCCAGTTCGCCGGATGAATGTAGCTTGCCGCGACGCCCACGAAGATAAGGATCGCAAAGATTTTCAGCAGCACCATCACGTTGTTGGTGTGCGCCGATTCCCGGATGCCGCGCACGAGGACCATCGTCAGCAGCATCACGATCACGAACGCAGGCCAGTTGAATCCGAAATGCCAGCCGGGATCGTAGAGCGAGTTTCCCGCAAGGTCGGTCAAACCGCCGGGCAGATAGGCCGGCGTGATCCAGCGCAGGCTCGGACGCCAGCCGAACCAGTCGAACAGGCCCACGACGTGCGCTGAAAACCCCACGCTGACGGCCATATTTGACACGGCATACTCGAGAATCAAATCCCATCCGATGATCCAGGCGATCAGCTCGCCCATCGTCGCGTACGTGTATGTATAGGCGCTCCCGGCGATGGGAATCATGGCCGCAAGTTCCGCATAGCAGAGCGCCGCGAAGCAGCACACCACGCCGACCAGCACGAAACTGAGCGCGATCGCAGGTCCCGCGCCGGGCCGGCCAAAAGACGCCGAGTGATGGATCAGGTATTCAAGGAGTGGAGCGTTCAGGATCGACTTCTCGTCCAATTTCTGACCGGCAATCGCCGTGCCGATCACCGTGAAAATCCCGGAGCCGATCACCGCGCCGATGCCGAGAGAAGTCAAACTCAGCCAGCCGAGCGATTTCCTCAGCCGCTTGTCGGGTCTGTCTGCGTCGGAAATGAGTTGGTCGATGTTCTTGGTGCGGAAAAGCTGTGGGTGCAATCGCCACCTTCCCCGTGCCGTGGGAGAAAACTGTACCTTGGCAAGCGATTCCACGCAACCGAGGGTTCGGGGAAACAGCCTTGTGGCGATGCCGATTCGCCACGCAGGATTCAGGCGAGCTGCAGATTCGCGTAGCGCTCGAGCAGTTTCTTCGGTCCGTAATCCTGGAAGCTGACGGTGAGCCGGCGGTCTTCGCCCTCTCCCTCAACCTCGATGATCGTGCCGAGACCGAATTTGGAGTGGCGGACGCGCGTGCCGACCAGCGGGTCGCCGGAAGCACGGCTTTCGCCGGAGCGCCGGGCCGGCGAGCGGCCGTAGGAAGATCGTGGCGGAGCGTCGCGGCGATATGAGGATTGCCCGTATGGCGAGCGCTGCCTGCGATAGCCGTAATCTTCCGAGAGTTCGGGATCCGCCTCGTAGCGCCGCGTCTCGCCCGGTTCGGACTGCGACCCGGCAGCGGCTTCGATCAAATCCATTGGCACTTCGGCCAGAAAGCGCGAGGGCAGAGAAGCGCGCATTCCCTCGCTGCCATACGCGCGGCGATAGACCGCTCGCGAAAGAACGAGAGATTTCTTGGCGCGTGTCATACCGACGTAGAAGAGCCGCCGCTCCTCTTCGATCTCGGCGCGGTCATCAAGCGAGCGGCTGTGCGGCAGCAGGCCCTCTTCAAGCCCGGCGAGAAAGACTGCGTCGAACTCGAGTCCTTTCGCGCTGTGAAGGGTCATGAGCGAAACGGCAATCGTCTCGTCATATTCGTCGGAATCGCTCGTGAGCGCGGCGCGATCGAGCATGTCTTCCAGTGTCTGGCCCTGCTCGGTCGCCTCGGCCATGGCGTTCGAGAGTTCGCGCAGGTTATCGGCGCGGGACGTATGCTCGAGATTGTCCTGCTGCTCGACCCAGTCGAGATATCCGGTTTGACCGAGGACGCGCTCGATCAGATGTGCGGGCGTGAGGCCTTCTCGCTCGTCGCGGAGGTCTTCGATCATTTTGCAGAAGTAACTCAGCGCGCCCGCCGCTTTCTTGCCGACGAGAAAATTCCGGTCTCCGATCACATCCCAGAGCGGTTTTCCGATTTCCTTTGCGCGGGCTTCGAGCGCTGCCACGGTCGTCGCGCCGATTCCGCGAGGCGGCACATTCAGAACGCGCAACAGCGCGACATCGTCCTCCGGATGGAAGAGCAAGCGCACGTAGGCGAGCGCATTGCGTACCTCGGCGCGCTCGTAGAAGCTGAACCCGCCGACGACGCGATGGCGGATTCCGAGGCGGCGCAGGACCTCTTCAAATGAGCGCGATTGCGCGCCCGTGCGATACAGGACGGCAACCCGTGCGTCAGGATCGCCTCGCACGAGCGCCGAAATCTCTCCGCAGACGAATTCCGCTTCCGCGACGGCGTCCGGAGCCTCGAAAAAGCGCAGCTTGCCACCCGAGCCGAGCGTCGCATGGAGATTCTTGCCGAGCCGGTCGGAATTGTTCTTTACAACGGCGGCCGCGGCGTCGAGGATCGTTTGCGTCGAGCGGTAGTTTTCTTCGAGGCGGATGATTCTGGCGTCCGGGAAGTCCTGCGTGAAGCGCTTCAGGTTTCCGGCGCGCGCCCCGCGCCACCCATAGATGGATTGGTCCTCGTCGCCGACGACGCAGACGTTCTTCTTCGTACCGGCGAGCAAGCGCACGAGCTCTTCCTGTGCGCGATTGGTGTCTTGAAACTCGTCGACCATCAAATACTGGAAGCGTTGGCTCCAGGCTGCGCGAACGTCTGGGTGATCCCGAAGCAGATCCACAGCGCGCAACAGGAGATCGTCGAAATCGAGTGCCGCGGCCTTACGCAAGATTTCATCGTACGCGCGGAAGATGGACGCAACATCTTTGCGGCCGGGATCGCGCATCTGCGCGGCTTGAGACTCCATTTCTTCCGGCGAAATCCCGTGATTTTTCGCGTGACTGATCTGCGCGCGCAGGGTGCGGGGCGGGTAGTCCTCCGCGGAGAGATCGAGTTGCGCCAGAACGCGCTTCACGGCGGCAGTCTGATCATCGTCGTCGTAGATGGCGAAGTCGCGCGGCAGGCCGAGGTGAACGGCTTCGCGGCGCAGCAGGCGCGCGCAGAAAGAATGAAATGTAGAAACCCACACGTCCGAAGCGTCGCGTCCGCTCGCACGCAGGAGATCGCTGATACGCTCCTTCATGACACCGGCGGCCTTGTTGGTGAACGTGACGGCGAGGATCGCGTATGGCGGCACGCCTTGCTCGATCAGATGCGCGACGCGATAAGTGATGACCCGCGTCTTGCCCGTCCCCGCGCCGGCGAGGACGAGCACTGGACCTTCAGTGGCGAGCACGGCTTCGCGCTGGTGTTGATTCAGTTCGTCAAGAAGTGAAGTCATCTGCGGAGAGCTGGACACGAAATTCTAGCCGACGGATTGCGATTCAGCAATTCGGCAATTCTGACTTTCCGAGCGCTGCGAACAAGTCTGCTAAAATCGCGGAGCTCGTAGAGGCCTTTCCCGATATGAACCGCGTCAAGCTGCCGCACTGGCTGGCCAAGATCGTTGCTGTAATGGGCGGCGGGGGACTATTCCTGGTCACGTTTTTCGATTCATCCGTGCTCTCATTTCCGCTGGTGGCGGACGCGATTGTGATGGAAGTGTCCATGCAGAAGCCGGCACGGATGCCTTACTACTGCGCGATGGCCGCACTTGGCTCGCTGGCGGGATCGTTCTGGTTGTACCTGCTGGCAAAGAAAGGCGGCGAGGCATTTTTTCACCGGCACGCGGGAAAAGGCGCGCTTCACGCAAAACGGTGGGTACAAAGCAATGCTTTCTTGAGCGCATTTCTCCCGGCAGTCCTGCCGCCGCCGATGCCGTTCAAGCCATTTATTCTTGCCGAGGGCGTGTTTCAGGTTCCTCTAAGGACATTTGTTTTCGCACTGCTGCTGGGGCGAGGCCTGCGCTATTTCGTGGAAGGAATTCTCGCGGTTCGCTACGGAGACGCCGTGCTTGTCTATCTCACGACCCATAAGGCCGGATTCGCCCTCGGGATGATCGCGTTTGTCGTCGTACTCCTCGCAGCGAACCATCTGTTGTTTCGAAGCCTCCACCCTCAGGAATAGATGCTCCTACTGGGCGTTCGAAGAAGACGCGAAAAGGAATGCTTCGCGCCGGATCTGGGAATTGCTGTCGAGATCGATGCGCAGAAAGACATTCGCGGGTTCGTCGTCATCGGAGGGAAAGCGCGCGTCATGCAACTCGACACGGTAATCGGCTTCGACGCGCCGGACGCTGGCGATGGGGATGCGAGCGTACTCGAGAAATGTCGCGGCCGCGGCAGACTTTTCGGCAGCTTCGAGGGCCGGTGAATCTTCGGGTTTGTAGCGCGTGACGCTGTTGTTGGAATCGAATTCATCGCCGCTGCCCAGCGGGACTTCGACTTCTTCCATGGTGTTGTCCGTCTCCACGACGCCGCGCCAAACGAGCGGCGTGGACACTTCCGAAAAGGCGCCCGCGGACAGCGCGACTCGACCGTGGTATTCGCGTGAAAGCAGCAAGTCGACCGCCTGGCCGTGCCAGTACGCGCGCGCGCCGAGATACGCCGCCATCAGTATCAGCGTGAAGACCGCGGCGCCCGCGCCCGTGCGCTTTTTTTGCCCGGAAGTCACCTCTTCGTTTACGAGCTTGAACAGCAGCGGGAGGAGCAGACCTGCAACGAGGAGGCCTAAAATCCAAGGATCGAAGTTCGTAGCGAGGTCCCAACCGGACCAGCGCGCGAGAAACGGCCACAGCAACTGCACTCCGACACCGCTTGCGAGATCGAGGAGAACGTGGCTGGCGACTCCGATAAGGCATACGGCAAGGGCAGGGAAAAATCGCAGAGGCATGGGCGCTTGTGCCAGTTTCTTGTGAGGCAGTCTTCTGTCCAAGACGCAGAATGCGCAAGCAACGACGCATGCCGTGACGGCAGCCCCAACGAGGGAATGCATTGCAGATCGGTGCAATCGCATGAAGGCGCTCGCTCCGCCCAAATAGCTGGCATAGTCGAGGTCAGGCGCCAGGCCAGCGATTACCAGCATTGCTGTACCAAACCGAGGAAGTTTTCGCTGGCCGGCACGCGCGAGCGCCAGGGATGAGAACGCGTGTGTGAAGGGCTCCACGGCGAAAACCTCGCTCAGCAATCCTATCTAAGAAGCCGCGGGTGTCACGATCGACAAAGCGTCGGGCACGACGCGAAATACGAGCGGAAGCGGCCCAACGGGCTCGCCATCGACCTGAGCGTATACCGGCTGGCCGTTCGCAAGCTCACAAACCGCCTCCGTCGCCTTCCACGTTTCGATTCCTTTCATCTTCCGCAGCGTGCCAAGCCATAGAGCGGGTAGGCATGCGGCGTAACCGAGCCGGCTGCGCCTCGAGTTGATCAGAAATTCGAAGGAATCCTCGAACAGGTTGGCGCCGGTCGTAATTTTGAACGGACCTCCATAGTGAACGGTTCTGCCGACCACGATGATCGTCGCTTTGCGCTCCGTACCGCACGATTGGACACGAATCTCCTCAAACCTATAGGTCAGGAGTTGGCGAAGCCCCTCGACCCAGTAGGCAAATACGCCCGTCGTCTTCTTCAGATCGGAATGCACGCCGTTGACGATCGCGCCGTCCGGCCCTGCACCCGCCACGGAGAGGAAATATCGCCCTTCGCGCGGAACGGCAGGGGAACTGTTGCCGTTCAGCGGAATGGCGATTCCCAGGGCAATCCGGCGAACGATTCCGCCAGAAATCAAGCGAGACGCGTGAGGAATATCCCACGGGATGCCCAATTCCTTGGCAAGAATGTTCGCGGTGCCGGCGGGAAGTACGGCCATGGGCAGATCGCTTCTCGCGAGACCATTCACGATTTCATTGATTGTGCCGTCGCCGCCGCAGGCGATCACCATTCCACGACGTTGTGCGACGGCTTGCTTCGCGATCATCGTGGCGGTGCCGGGCCCCGTCGTCGGCGCGAGTTCGGTCCGGATCCCCGCATCCTTGAGAATGCGCACCGCTTGCTCGATCTCCGCGAAACGGCGATGGCGCCGGCGCCCGCTCGTCAGGTTGTAGATCAGAAGCGCGTCTTGGATATGGTCCGGCATAGTTTGCCGCCAAGCTCAGGGCAAACGCGCATTGTATAATACCGGCGAGTTTTGACCGACTGCATCCCGCTGAGGTTTTCCATGCCCAAGGCCGGTACGGCGAAGTCACGGGACGTCGCAAGAGAAGCCGAAGACCTGCGCGAAAAGATTCGCCATCACGAATATCTCTATTACGTCCTCGACCAACCCGAGATTTCGGACGCAGCTTTCGACCGGCTCATGGAGCGGCTGAAACAGCTGGAAGCCGGGCATCCAGAGCTGCAGACGCCGGATTCGCCGACGCAGCGAGTGGGCGGCGCGCCCCGCGAAGGATTCCAGCAAGTCCGGCACAAGACGCCGATGATCAGCCTCGATAACGCATTCTCGTTCGAAGCGCTCGGCGAATTCGACCGGCGTGTGCGAGAACTGACGGGGCGCTCCAAGGTTGATTACGTGGCGGAGCACAAGTTCGACGGGCTGAGTCTTTCGCTGCTCTACGAAAAGGGGAAGCTGGTACGCGGCGTGACGCGCGGTGATGGCACTACGGGCGAGGACGTGACGCCGAACGTCAGGACGATTCACTCGATTCCGCTGGCGGTCGATTCGGCGCTGCTGAAAAAGGCGGGAGTTTCCGGAGATTTCGAGGTTCGCGGTGAAGCGATCATGTCGCGGGCGGCTTTTCAGGATTTGAATCTTCAGCAGAGCGAGCAGGGCGGAAAGATCTTCGCCAACCCTCGAAACGCGGCCGCCGGCGCGGTCCGCATGCTCGATCCGAAAATCACGGCCTCGCGGAAGCTGGATTTCTTCGCCTACTACATCCTTGTCGATGGCCGGTTCGCGAAGAAACGTCTGTCGGAAATTCTTCCTGCCCTCACGACGCTGCGTTTCAAGGCGAGCGAGGATTGGAAGCTGTGCCATTCACTCGAGGACGTGCAGAAGTACATCGAGAGTTGGGACTCCCGGCGCGAAAAGCTCGAATATGAGATTGACGGGATCGTCGTAAAAGTCGATGAGATTTCGCTTCAGAACGAGCTGGGCTTCACTGCCAAAGCGCCGCGCTGGGCGATTGCCTACAAATATCCCGCGCATCAGGAGACGACGGTCGTCAAGGAAATTGCCGTGAGCGTCGGCCGCACGGGCGTGCTCACGCCAGTCGCGTTTCTCGAGCCGGTGCAGATCGGCGGGGTGACCGTCAGCCGCTCGACGCTGCACAATATGGACGAAATCGAGCGACTCGGGCTGCACGCCGGCGACACCGTGCTCGTCGAACGCGCGGGCGAAGTGATTCCGCATGTCCTGCAGGTGGTGAAACACGGCAAGGAAGAGAAGCGCTTCCGCATGCCGGACAAGTGCCCTGAATGCGGCACGAAGATTCACAAAGATGAAGAGGGCGTGGCGTATCGCTGCGTCAACGTGTCATGTCCCGCGCGCCGCAGGGAATCGCTGCTCCATTTCGCGAGCCGCCATGCCATGAATATCGACGGCTTGGGCGACAAAATTGTGGACCAGCTCGTTGAAAAGGGCCTAGTAAAAGATTTCGCCGATCTGTACAAGCTCGATGTAGACATGCTCGCGGATTTGGAGCGGATGGGTGAGAAGTCGGCGCAGAATCTCGTCGACGAGATCGCCGCGAGCAAGAAGAACAGCCTTGCCCGTCTGATCAACGCGCTGGGGATTCGCTTCGTCGGCGAGAGGACCGCACAGCTGCTAGCCGGTCATTTCGGCTCGATGGACAAGTTGGCGCAGGCGAGCGAAGAGGACCTGACGGGCGTGACCGAAGTAGGTCCCAAGGTCGCCGAAGGCATCCTGGAATTTTTCTCGGAGTCGGCGAACCGCAAACTGATTGACCGCTTGCGCGCCGCCGGCGTGAACATGAAGGAAGAGCGCGCTGCGCCGAAAAGCGCGAAATTCGCGGGGATGACATTCGTTTTTACAGGCACCCTCGCGCATCGCACCCGCGAAGATGCCGAGGCGCTGGTCGCTGCGCACGGTGGCAAAGCTGGATCATCCGTCAGCAAGAAAACGAATTACGTCGTGGTCGGCGCGGACCCCGGCTCGAAGTACGACAAGGCCAAGACGCTTGGTGTTCCGATCCTTGACGAAGGTCAGTTTGAGAAGCTGCTCTCTTCGAAGTAAAAGTGTGCTGCGTAGTTTCGTTTTGGCGCGTGGGGGCGCGTGCCGCCGGAAGGAGCGAAGGCGCCATGTCCAACACACAGGAAATCGTAAGAGAAGTGGAGACGTTTTACCGGGCCTACCTCGATGCCTTCAATCGCCAGAACGTTGGCGGCTACGCCAGGTTCATGGACTTGCCCTACGCGCTCATCTCCGGCGAAGGCGGCGTGGTGGTTTGTGCAACCGAGCCCGAGCATGAGCGACTGGCGGCTCAGCTTTATGCCGATCTGAAGGCGCGCGGGTGGGCGCGTTCGGATATCGACCGCGTCCGCATCTTTCTCTTCGCTCAAAATCACGCGCTGATTGTCTCCGACATCACGCGGCGGCGGGCGGATGGTTCCGTTCTGCAAAAGAACCGCTTTTGTTACACCGCTCGACACAACGGGCAGACTTGGAAGATGAGCGCATATCTGCCCGTCGCCGACGGCTTCCTCGGCCCTGGAAATTTCCCGCGCTGAAATCAGTGCCTATCGTCGCACTGGCCCTCGAAAGGCCGACGAATCATCGTATAATTGAATTGGCGGGTGAGCCGGGTGATCGCCGGCCCTGACTTGTCGGGGCGGGAGGAAAGTCCGGACTCCGAAAACCCTCGGGCTCGTCGAAAGATGCGGCCCCAGGGTAAACCCTTCGAATTCTCCACTGGAGAATTCTCAGGGTAAAGGGCAACGCGCCTGGTAACGCCAGGGGACTGTCGCGCGGGTCCTTCGAAGCTGCCACCGGCAGCTTCTCAGGATCTTCGACGGCCACGGAAAGTGCCACAGAGAATAGACCGCCGGTGATGCTTGCACCTCGGCGACAAGCTTTCGGAAAAACCGGGAGCTTGCCTTCTTCGGTCGAGCGCATTTGGCAAGGGTGAAAAGGTGGGGTAAGAGCCCACCGCCCGAATGGCAACATTCGGGGCACGGAAAACCCCGCGTGGAGCAAGGCCAAATAGGAGGGGAGGGCTGGCCCGGCCCGCATGTTTCGCTCGCAAGAGCGAAGCTCTGACCCTCGGGTAGGCTGCTTGAGTCCCGGAGCGATCCGGGACCTAGAGGAATGATCGCTGCGTCGCGTGGCCTCAAGCATTCTGGTGCGAATCAGAATGACGGTCGCGGGGCGGACAGAATCCGGCTTACAGGCTCACCCGCCAATTTCTTAGTTATCGATAGCCTCTAGACTAGCCCTCGTCGACTCTGACGCCTGTGGACACTCACTCTGGAGCGTCCCATGTGAACCGTCAAGTGCCCATGGGAAGCTCTCGACCGAACAATCTCACTGTTGCGTTCCGGCTTCAGTAGTTCGGCATACTCAACGCAGCGTTCAGCACGGTGCGGTGGCGCACTTCATCCACCAGCACGTTGGCCCCGAAGTTGAGCACCGCCTTGGTTAGAATGTTCGACGCCAGCGTGCCATACGCGAGCACGGCGCCGTTTTCCCGGTCCCGCGCCAGCCGCAGAATGTCTTTTTCGCTGCGGAGGCGTCCGAAGTCGTAATGATTCTCCGGTCCCCGGGGCTCGACGCCGAGCGATTTCAGCACGCCGCTAATGCCATCGCGATGATACTTGTGATCGTCCTGGAAACTGACGGCGACCTTGAGCACGCCAGGGGACAATAGCTTGCTCTCGGCGCCTGCCTGATAGGCCGCGACGGCTTCATGTTCCAGATACAATGCCGCGGTCAAAATTCCCAGATCACCCTCCAGGGACTCCGCGTGAAGCAGCTTTCTATTTCCCGTCAGCAAAAACAGGACCGCTCCTGCGCCGGCCGTGCTGGCCAAGCGCAGCCATTTTCGACGCGTACTTTCCGGCTCCAGCGAGAGCTGCGTCTCTTGCGAAGTTGATGGGCCTGGGTACATAGCGTGGTTTTCTCCTTTCGCCCGCTCTTTGATCTTTTTCAGTACTTCAGACGCTGGGTCACGTCCATGCTGAGCAGTTGTTTGAAGACGGTATTGTGTCGCACTTCATCTTCCAAAATGGGAACTGCGGCGTTCAGAATCTCGCGGTTTTCGAGCTTCCCGGCATTCGCGAGATAAGCGGCCTCAGCCCCTTCCTCGAGGCGCTGCGCGAGTTTCACGACGTCGGCAGCAGAAGCAATGGCGCCGAAATCGTAATTGCTCTTCGGCTCCACGGGCGTGCCGCCGAAGCGGCGGATGTACTTGGTCAGGGCCTCCCTATGCCGCTTGTGGTCGTTCTGAAAGCTAAGGGCGATCTTCAGCTGATCGGGCGACAGCAGCTTGCTCTGGGCGCCGGCGTCATAGGCGGCGATGGCCTGGTGCTCGAGGCCCAAAGCGACGTTCAAAATCGCCACGTCACCGGCGTATTTCTCTGCCTCAGTCGGCAAAGCAGACCCAGCGGTGAACGTTGCGATGGCTGCGGAGGCTCCGCCAACCTTTAGCAACTGGCGCCGCGAAATCGCGTTTGCGATTCTTTCCTGAGTGAACATGTCTTCTCCTCCTGCACGAGGCCGCTAGCGCGGCCCCGGCGCGGTTTTAGAATCGGACTTCTGCTGAATGCTTCGTAGCTTACCAGTGGAAGCCCTGTTTGAAAGTGAACATGTTGAAAGCGGCGTTCTTCCCCTCTACCTGATTCCGGCGGTACTCAATCCCGAGGGAGAGCTTCGGGGTAACGCGAACTTCCGCTCCGGCGCCCACCTGCGCTCCAAAGAGCAGGTTGCCCTGGCCGTGCGGAACGCCGCGTGCGGCGAGTTGCGGCGCAGTGGGAACAAGGCCGCCGATCTGAGAGCCTTGCAGCAGCGCGTTCAGCACTGCGCCGAGTGTCGAGTTACCCACAGGCGCGCCCGCCAGGCTGCCCAGCGCGGTATTCGCGTTGAAGGTCTTGGAATTGTTGTCCGAGCCGATCCATACGTAGGTTCCCAGCCCCCCCACCACATAGGGCCGGAATCTGCCGAACTTCGTAACGGCATATTTCAATTCGAAGGGCGCTACGGTGAGCACTTTGGCGCGTTCTTGGACCGTGCTGGTGATCGGGAGCGGACCCGTGAGGTAGCTGGTTGGACTTGTCTCGGTCGAAGCCACATTTCCTAAGTAGGAGTTCAGTGCGGCGTTAACCAGCACATTCACGCCGGAGGTCGTCTGCATCGTCGAAACAGACCGCTGGAGGCCGACCAGGATTTCATAGGAGAGCTTGCCGCCGGGAACGTTTCTCCAAGGCAGATCAATATAACCGCCTGAGAAAAAGCCAGCATCCGCTTTGTAGGGATTCGTCGCTCCGCCCTCGAACAGGGCAATCTGTGCGCCGATGTGGCCAATGTCGGGCAGCAACTCACGCGGCGGGATGTAATCCCCAATTGCGGGGGCCGCAACTGCCGGAGCGGCGGGAGCTGCATCGGGCGCGCTGGTGGCTGAACTGGCCGCAGTCATTGAGGAGCTTCGCAAAACGGCAGGTACCAATGCGGCCTGCCCTGAAGCGTCTGGATCTAGCATGACCTCCAGCTTCTCTACGAGCGCGCTCAGCCGGTCGATCTGTCTTTGCTGTGCTTCAATCCGCGCCTGCAGCACGCTGTTCGAGAGACCCGCGTCCGTGCTCGTTGGCACTGTTGTTACCGGGCCGGTGGTGACATCGCCTTGGAGTGGTTGCGTCGATTGCGCCGACGCGGAGAACGCCGCAATTGTCAGCAGGATCAGAACCGTTGCCGGGGTGCACCAAACTCTCATCGGTCTGTGACTCATCATGATTCCTCCATGTGTAAGAGTTGGAAGGGCGAAAAGGGTAGGATTCGCGCGCCTCGCGATTAATCGTTGCTGGAATAATGCAAGCCCTCAGAACTTTCTGTGACCCGTGTCACAGACCGCCGCAATCGCTCGCGATACCCCGCGGCGTCCCGTGGGGGATCACGAGCTTCGGCGCTCCGAATGTTGAAGATTCAGCACTGAACTTGTCCGATTAGCCGACTAATCGGAGTTGACCGCGACAATTACACAATGGCGCTGGTGGTACTGAATTGGGCTTCGCGCGTTCGATTCAGGGCCAGTCTGTCTAAACGCTGAAGCGGAAGTCGCCGTTGGGTGAGCACTGCCTATCAGCGATGCGAGACGGGGAAGTTTTTCACGAGCCAATCGACAGTCAGTCCGGCGTAGGACTCCGCGAGCGGGCCAGGCGTCAAAAAATGGCTCGCGCCCTTAACCCAGATCAGGTCGCGCTGCGGCGACGCCGTCAGGCTGTCGTAAATCTTTTGAGCGTTCGGCGGGAGGGCAAGCTCGTCCTTGTCGCCGTGAATCACCAAGGCCGGAACTTTGATCTGCGGTCCGTACTTGACTGAACTGGGCGCGCTCGGATCGCTCGGCGCTCCGAAGAAGCTGATCAGGGATCTTGCTGTCCCCATCACTGACAGGCCGTCGGGAAACCAGTTGTCAAAGCTGACTGGCTGGTTCCCTTTGCCTTGGGCGACCAATTCGCGCGCGTGCCTGAGCGTATCATCCAGCCGCCGCTTGTCCGCTTCGCTGCTCCGAATTTGAAACTCCAGATACGGCGACGGGATCGAAGCTACGAAGCCGACGGCCTTGACCGCGGGATCGTTTCGCTCAGCCATGTACAGTGCCATGCGAGCGCCGCCGAGGCTGATGCCCAAAATGGCGATCCGCGCGTAGCCCTTCGATTTCGCGTACGCGACGAACGCGGCGATGTCTTTCACCGCGTCGCTATACTCGGAGTAGGCGTTGTTGTACGAGGCACGCATGTTGGAAAGCAGAAACGCGTAGCCGTTGTCTACCAGTCCGCTGGCAAGAGGGGCATAATCATGCGCCGGATAGAGTGCCGCGCCCGTGGTGGCCCCGGGCACCATGATGACCAGCGAATCGCCGGCCCTCTGCGGCTCCCACAGCAGGCCGTTTAGCGCAACTTTATCTTCCGCTTCGACTCGAATGAGTTCCGGGCGGTTTTGCGAACTCGGAATTGGTGTGGCTGCCATGGCGCAGACAATACCCCAATCGTGCTCGTCCGATCAAGGATTTGAGGAGATGGCCTGAACATCCACCGGTACGTTGGCTCCGAAGTTGAGCACCGCGTTGGCCAGAATGTTCGACGCCAGCGCGCCATACGCGAGCACGGCGCTGTCTGCCCAGTCCCGAGGCTCGACGCCGAGCGATTTCGGTACGCCGCTGATGCCGTCGCGACGAATCGTTGCTCCAACAAAGCACGCCCTCGAAACTTTCTGTGACCCGTGTCACAGACCGCCGCAATCGTTCGCGATAGGCTGCAGGCGTTCAACCTCGCGCACCGGGGCTTTCTTACCAGGAGCAAGAGAAGGCCACACCGGTAGGTTGAATCGCAATCCCAAGTTCACTCGAAGGTTTCGCACGGATTCAGCAAAGCTCGACCATCGGGCGCGGATTTACCACAGGAGGACTAAATGGCACGGATCATTGGAGCGGTCGCAACTTCTCATTCCCCGACGATCGGGTTTGCTTTGGATCGGCATAAGCAGGACGACCCGGCGTGGGCGCCCATCTTCAAGGCGTACGAGCCGGTGCAGCGCTGGGTGAAGGAGAAGAAACCGGATGTCCTATTCTTGATTTTCAACGATCACGTGACGTCGTTCTTCTTCGACCATTATTCCGCGTTCGCGCTGGGGATCGACAACGAATACCAGGTAGCGGATGAGGGCGGTGGCGCGCGGGCGCTCCCGAGTGTGAAGGGGCACGCGGCGCTGGCGCAGCATATCGGCGCTTGCCTGGTAGCGGATGAATTCGATATGTCTTTTTTCCAAGACAAGCCCCTCGATCACGGCTGTTTTTCGCCCCTCTCGATGCTGTGGCCGCACGAACCCCAATGGCCCGGCGCAATCATTCCGTTGCAGGTGGGCGTGCTGCAATTTCCGATTCCGTCCGCGAAGCGCTGCTACAAGCTGGGCCTGTCGCTGCGGAGGGCTATCGAAAGCTATCCCGAGGATCTCTCCGTGGTCATCGTCGCTACCGGCGGACTATCGCATCAGGTGCATGGCGAGCGGTCCGGATACAACAACACTGAATGGGACATGCAGTTTCTGGAGATGATCGAGAAAGATCCCGTGAAGCTGACGGACGTCCGGCTGGCGGAATACGCGAGACTCGGCGGTTTCGAGGGCGCCGAGGTGATCATGTGGCTGATCATGCGGGCTGCGCTTTCCGAGAACATCCGAAAGATTCACCAGACCTACTATCTACCGACGATGACCGGGCTGGCGACCGCGATTTACGAGAACGAGGCCATCCAGCCAATGGCGGAGACCAACCAGCAATACCTCAATCACGTGCAGTATCAACTGGCGGGCGTGGAGAAAATCGCAGGGACCTATCCGTTCACTCTGGGCCGTAGCGTGAAGGGATATCGTCTCAACAAATTTTTGCACCGGCTGATCGAGCCGGAACACCGGCGGCGCTTTCTGCAGGAACCGGAGGTGCTGTTCGAAGAGTGCGGCCTGACCAGTGAAGAGCGCGATCTCGTGCGGCGGCGCGACTGGCGCGGAATGATTCAGTATGGAGTGATCTTCTTCATGCTGGAAAAGCTGGGAGCGGTGGTGGGCGTGTCGAACCTCCATATCTACGCCGCCATGCGGGGCGAGCCGCTGGAGGAGTTCCTGAAGACGCGCAACCAGCCGGGGGCGCTCTACTCCGTGGCGGGCAAGGACGCGAAGAAATTGGAATGGGAAACGACAACAGCTGGCGCGCCGAAGGCCGGCTAATCCGGAGTTGTTGACGGTACGGAGCGATTGAATCCAACCAAGCTGTGTTTGCAATCGAGCCTGGAGAATTGGCCTCAAAGGCCGGCACCGACTTTTTGCACGCGCGTTCAGCCGGGTGCCGCTACGCTCTCGATGAGACGGGTCATTCGGCGGTAGTGGGAGCCCTTCCAGTAGATTCGATGGCATTCGGGACAACTGAAAAATTCGTCGAAGTGCTCTCGCGTTTGAGGCAAGAGCCGGTCGCGAATCGCTTCCTTGTCGGCTTTCTGCAATAGCGAATTGCAGTGCATGCAGCGCCTGAATGGAAAGACGGATCGAATCAAATCGAAATGCCGGACCACCTCGGCCAATTGCCGGGAAGGATCGGTGGTCCGCAGGCAATATCCCCATGTGACGACCGTCCGCATCAGCAGCCCGCGGTCTCTGGTCAGGAGAATGCGCTTCTCGCGGGCGGAAATTGCGGCCAATTCGTTGTCCGCGTAGTCACTCCGGTACAGCGTGTCGAAGCCCAGCATGCGCAGGTACGCTGCCAAGCGTCCCAGATGTCCGTCGGCGACAAAACGGAGTTCGGGAGGCAACTGCGCCCGCAGGTGCTCGACGGGCGAAATATCGACGGAGCGGAAGGCCGGATACACGCTGACTCTGTCGCCATCCCGTACGGCATAGGAGAAATCGACAGGCGTGCCGTTCGCGAGGATCAGATCCACTTCGGTGTGCGGCACACCAAGGGATTCAATCACGTCTTTCACCGATCCGCTGACATCGAAGGTATGCGTGACCGTCTGCATTCGCTGCGGAGGCGGCAGAAAGTCATTCAGTTGTGCATAGAATCGAAGGCGGGCCTGCTTCATGCCGATCTGTCGCTCGCGCACACCGCTGAGTTTACCGAGTTCAAAGCCTATATCCCGAGCAGGTTCGTTTGAGATTTTGTGTAGCCGTGTTCGGTCGCCCATAGATTCAGCGGGATTGTAGCAAGTTCGTCCACCACAGGTACGGCGTGGCCGTCCTTGGTCAGATCGACCGTTTTGATGTAGTGCCGGCACGTATCGCACGCTTCGACGCGCACGTGAGTGATTCCTTCGGCGAAATAGATGGCGAGTTTGTGGACGTCTTCCTCGCCGCAGTCCGGACAAACGAGCCGACGATAATTCCATTCATGCGCGCAGAGCGAGCAGATCAGAGACCGCTTCGCTCCGTCTCCCTCCGGACGCAGCACGCCGACTTGCGGTTTCCCGGAGCATAGCGGACACGTGGACGGCGTTTCGTGAATGGGCGAGATCTCGGCGCTATCTGCGAGGCATTCCGCGTAGGGCTGGAGAAAAATCCATGAGATGAGCGCTTCGGCAGGCCCGAGCCGCGCGCTCGATGGATCACATGTCTGCCAGAAACGGGTCAGCGTGTCTTTCAGTTGGTCTTCACTTCTTGCGCGTATATCGCGCGCCGACTGCGCGAGTGCCGCCGGAGCGGATTGCTCGATCGCGGAAAGGAAAGGATCAAGGCGGGGCAGCAGAAAGACGAGGTCGAGTTCTTGCCGCAATCTGCCTGAAGATAGCTGCCTCCTGACCTTGCCGATGCGGGAATTCAGCTCGCCGTAGATCGGCTTCTGCGCTTGTGCGACGTGCTGGTAAAAGCGAAGCGCTTCCGTGGCGAACGGATAGACCTTTTCCAGAGCGCGCGCTCGCTCGATGCGCGCGTCCCACTTGCCAGGGTTCATTTTCTCGATTCAGATTCGCGCAGAAGTTGTTGAAACCAAGTGTGGTGAAGCCGGTCGGCCCAAGCGCGCGACACGGTGCCACGGATCATGGAGTGAAACGCTCCAGGTTCGATCACCGATCCCATATACACGTGAACGATGAACAGGCCGATAGTAAGCAACGCGCAAACCGGGTGCACGATCACCGCGAGGTATCGCAGGAATCGCAGGCTCCATGGGATGTATTGTGGGAGCCACAGAATCAGGCCCGAAAGCAGCAGCAGAACGCCGCTCCAGAAAAATCCCCAGAACAAAAGCTTTTGGCCGGGGTTGAAGCGGTCCACATCCGGCATTTTCTCATCTTCGTTTCGGGCGTAATGCTCGATCGCCGCCCACCATTCCTTGTCGGCAGGCGTCTCTTTCATCTGGCTGCTCCACATGCGGTACATCAGGAGCACGGCGACAACAAACGCGACGCCAAACCACGGATGCAGTTCGCGCGAAACCGTTGTTCCGCCAAGCACGACTGCAATCCAGAAGAGCCACGGTGACCAGAATGCGAGGCCGGTCAGCATCAGATAGACGTAGGAAACTCCAGCGAGCCAGTGGACCAGGCGCTCCGCATACGAATACCGCAGCACGCGGCCGTTCGGGAGAAGATAGGGTTCCCGGCTCATCGCTTCTCTCCTTGCCCGGTCTTCTGGTCTTCTTCGACGACCTTCGGACCAAATCGCAAATAGTGCGCGAATACTCCCACCAGCCCGCCAATGATCGCCAGATTGCCGATCCATTTGAGAGGCTTCTTCCAGATCTGCACCGTCAGCGGAATCGCTGGGTTTTTCGGCAAGCCTCCGTAGGCCTCGGGATTCGACGCGTCGTGCAGGACGTAAATCACGTGCGTTCCGCCGACTCCATCCGGATCGTACACGCCCGCGTTCGCGAAGCCGGAATGGTCGCGCAATTGCGCGGCGCGCGATTCGGCCAGTTCTTTCATTTCCGGCTTCGTGCCGAAGTGCAGGCAGCCCGTGGGACACGACTTGATGCACGCCGGCTCGAGCCCCTGCGTCACGCGGTCGTTGCAGAGCGTGCACTTGAAGACCTTGCGCGCCGTAGGGCTGAACTTGGGAATGTTGAACGGGCAGCCGGTGATGCAGTAGCCGCAGCCGATGCAGTGCTCCTGCTGGAAGTCGACGATACCGTTCGCGTACTGCACGATCGCACCATCGGCGGGACACGCCGCGAGGCAGCCCGGCTCCTCGCAGTGCATGCACTGATCCTTGCGCATCAGCAACTGGAAAGTGCCGTCTTCGCGCTCGTGCTCGCTGAACTTGATCAGGTTCCAGTAATTCCACGCCGTGTCCGGCATGGTCTGGTAGGAATTGTCGAAGGTGGTATCGCCGAACGTCAGGCCGTTCCATTCGAGGCACGCGACTTCGCAGGCCTTGCAGCCGATGCACGTCGTCGTATCGATCAGCTTGCAGACTTCGAACTCGCGCTTCACTCCCTCGCCGGGAACCGAACCAGCGTGCCCTGAAATCGCCCGAATCTCAAGTGTCGCCTGGCTCATGTTCGCCCCCTACGCCTTTTCCACTTTCACGAGGAAGCCCTTGAACTCAGGGGTGAAAGCATTCGGGTCGATGACGGTTGGCGAGAGAAGATTCAGTGGCGTGCGCGCGTTCCTGTCTGCGTCTTCGGCGATTCCGCGGAAGCCCTGATGGATCGGTATGCCGATCTGGTAGACCTTCTTGCCGTCGATCGTCATGGGCTTGATGCGTTTGGTCACGAACGCCTTGGCGATGTAGCTGCCTCGCGCGCTCGTGACCCTTATTTTTTCCGAGCCGCTGATTCCCAGATCGCTTGCCAGTTCGACCGGGATTTCGATGAACGGCTCAGGAATCAGTTGCACGTTCACGGGATTGTTTTTCGTCCAGTAGTGGTATTGCTCGGTCAGCCGGTAGGTGGTGCAGACGACCGTGAAGCCATCTTCGGGCGTGCCGAATTTGTCCGCCGGCGTGGTGAGCTTCTTCACGACGGGACTATTAGACTGGTTCGGATGAAGCGGATTCTTGATCGGACTTTCGATCGGCTCGTAGTGCTCGGGGAACGGTCCGTCTGCCAGCGCACCGAGGGGGACGAATAGCCGGCCAACGCCTTCCGGATTCATGATGAACGGGCCGAGATGATCCTTCGGCTGCGAATCCGGCTTGAAATCGGGAACGTCATTGCCGACCCACTTCTGCCCGGCTTCGCTCCACCAAACCTGACGCCGCTGCGCGTCCCACGGCTTGCCGTCCAGATCGCAGGATGCGCGGTTGTAGAGGACGCGGCGATTCGCCGGCCACGACCACGCCCAGTTCGGATAGATGCCTAGGCCTGATGGGTCCTCTGTGCCGCGGCGCTGGATCTGAGCGCCTGCTTCCGTCCACGAGCCGCAATAGATCCAGTTGCCGCAGGACGTTGTTCCGTCGTCCTTGAGCCATGCGAATCCCGGCAACTGCTGTCCGCTCTTGATTTCCTGCCCGGTCTTTTCGTCCTTCAAATCCGCGAGCGCTTTGCCGTTGATTTCTCTCGCCACCTCGGCCAGCGCGGGATGCTGCGGGTCGGTATACGACCACGTGAGATTGAGAATCGGATCGGGGAACCTCCCGCCCTCTTTCTTGTAGAGATCGCGCACGCGCAAGAAAATTTGCGCGACGATGTCCTGATCGAGGCGGGCGTCACCCGGCGGCGGCAGTGCGACGTTCTTCCTCTGCAGCCAGCGCGCCGAATTCGTCATGCTGCCGTCTTTTTCGGCGAAGCCCGCGCAGGGCAAGCGATAGACCGTCGTCTGGATTCCTTTCATTTCGTCGGCGGAGATGCCCGGCGCACGCCAGAATTCGCTGGTTTCGTCCGGATAGATTTCGCCCACGACGAGCCATTCGGCTTTCTTGAGCGCGTCGATGTTCTTCTTGGTGTCGGGCCCGATCATCACGCCATTCATGCCGAAGGCGAAGATGCCCTTCACGTTGCCGCGGTACATGTTGTCCCAGATTTGCGTCCACGAGTAATTGCGGTCCACTTTTGGCAGGTAGTCGAACGCAAAGTTGTTCTGCTTCGTGGCCGCATCGCCGTACAGCGCTTTCAGCAGCGAGACCGCAAACTTCGGCGTGTTCGACCAATAATTGAACGAATCCCACGTGCCGGGCTTTGACGGCGTTGGAGTAATGCGCTTCAGGTATGCCGCGAAGTCGGCATCGGCGGGCGTGGGCACCTTCAGGTATCCCGGCAGGTTGTCGAAGATCCCGGCCATGTCCGTGGCGCCCTGAATATTCGAATGGCCGCGCAGCGCGTTGACCCCGCCTCCGGCGCGTCCGACGTTTCCGAGCAGCAGTTGCAGCATCGCGGCCGTACGGATTACTTGCGTGCCGTACGTGTGCTGCGTCCAGCCGACGGCGTAAATGATCGTCGCGGCCCTCTTCGTGTCGCCGTCCTTGCGGATCGAGGTGAAAAGGTCGGCGGCCTTCAGGAACCGGTCTTTCGGGATGCCCGTAATGCGCTCGACCATTTCCGGCGTGTAGCGCGAGTACTGCTGCTTCAGAAGCTGGAAGACGCAGCGCGGATGCTGCAAGTCGAAATCGTGCGCCGCGTTGCCCGGGAGCGCTGGCGGCGGTGGAGGAGCCTGACCCGGTTTCGGCGGAGCGGGCGGTGGAGCAGCTTTGTGCGGAGCTTCTGCGGCGACTGGCTTGCCCGTCAGATCGCCGCCTTCTTCGTAATTCCAAGTAGATTTGTCGTAGGTGCGCGCGGCCGGATCGAAACCAGAGTAGAGGCCGTCCTCCGGCAGCTTGAATCCGTCCTTCACTACGAACGCGGCGTTCGTATAGTTGAGGAGATAGTCCTTCGCAATGCGATTGTTCGCGATCGCGTAATTGATCAGACCGCCCAAAAACGCGATGTCCGTGCCGGCGCGAATCTGAAGGAAGAGGTCAGCCGTCGAGGCGGTCCGAGTGAAGCGCGGATCCACGACGATCATTTTGGCGTTGCGGTTGCGCTTGGCTTCGATAGCCCACTTGAATCCGCACGGATGGTTTTCCGCCGGATTCCCGCCCATGATCAACATCATGTCGGTGTTCTTGATGTCGATCCAGCCATTGGTCATCGCCCCACGCCCGAATGTTGGTCCCAAACTTGAGACCGTGGGGCCGTGTCAAACCCGGGCCTGATTTTCGAGGTAGCAGACCCCCAGGCTGCGCATACTCTTAACGACCAGGAAGTTGAACTCGTTTGTGTCCGTGCAGCCGCCTGTGAAGGCGATGCTCTCGCAGCGGTTGACAGTGTGGCCCTGTGCGTCTTTCTCCACGAACGTCGCGTCGCGTGTTTTCTTCACGCGCTGCGCGATTTCGCTGAGCGCATCGTCCCAAGAGATATCTTCCCAATCCGTGCCGCCGGGCCGGCGAACCTGCGGCTTGAGCAGGCGGCGTGAGTTGAGGATGTCCTGTTCGAGCGAAGCGCCCTTCGGGCAGAGTGTGCCGCGGTTGATCGGGTGGTCCGGGTCGCCCTCGACGTGAATCACCTGCGGCGTCACGTTCTTGGCCTTGTCGCCGAGCGTGTAGATGATGATGCCACAGCTCACCGAGCAGTACGGGCAGGTCGAGCGCGTTTCCGTGGCGCGGGCGATTTTCAGTTCACGGAGTTGCGCGTAGGCGGGCTTCAGATCAAAGCCGAAGACCGTTGCCGCCGTGCCTCCGACAGCCGCGATTTTCAGGAAATCTCTACGATTCGTCTCCATCTCATGAACCTCCGGATGCTGGCTGTTCGCTGATCCCGGCAATGTGATTCACGTGCCCATTCTTCGGGTGCACTTTCTTGAGGAGATTTCGTGTTGCGGGCGTTGCATGCGCACAGGGGCGCGAAAGGCCGCATGGGTTGTAAAAAGTGAGAACCGCGGATGAGACCCAACAAACACCGGACGGCAGCCGGGTAGCACGCCGTTGCTTCGATCGAGCGTGGGCAATTCGAACATGAACCACCTCCCCCGAGGGGTGGCCGAGGCGACGCAATTATGTGAATCGTTCCCCGTTCCTGTCAATCATCTTGTCGGCGCCGAAAAATGAAGCTGCAGCTGCAAAAGTGATCTGTCTTTTTACGTATTGCATGAGCAATTCCAATCGACTAAAAGCGACGAAGGTATTACGAGGACACATGACGGCCGTCCGGTACTACGAGTATCTTCTGAGGTAATCGTCGACGGCTTTGGCGGCGCTGCGGCGCTCCTCAAGATCTAAACGCATCCGCAGTGTTTGCTAATATTGGGCTAGAATTCTGTTATGGGCGTACGGCAGTTCAGCGTAGGGTTGTCTGATCTGCCTGGACTTCAGATTGTGCAGCCGATCGACTACATTCCACGCGCTCTGGCCGCCTCGGCCCTGTAGATCGAATTGTAAACAGCATCTCTATATTCGCCCGAGCCATCTTGAAAATCGTTCAACGCGAGCATGTAAAGATCGATCCGGTTCCTGCTCTCGTGGACTAGCGTCTCAAGTCGAAATGCTGCAAACATCCGGGTCTTGAGAGACGCTGTCATTGGACCGGCCAGCTGAATAAGCTGCTCCTCGTTCTTCCCTTCGATCTCTTTCCAATGTTCTTCTAGTTGGGGCCCTTGCACCACGTCGTCGATCGATCCAATCTTGAGGCTGATGTGTGAGACTCTACCGATTCCTGCCGCCAGATCGTGTACCGTCGTCAGTTGCGAATCTAGATTGGCCGGAAGCTTCCAACCGGCGAAGCAGCTCTGCACAGTAAGGGCAAATACAGCAGGGCACGCGTACTCGCAATCTTCAAGGACCTCTGAAGCTCCCAGGCTCTTCACCAAAATGGGCGGAAACGAAGAATCGCGCACCAGAGCTGAAATGTATATCGCTCGCTTTGCGGCTGTCGGGTCAGCCCGGAGGAGGCGCGGATAGTCGCGTAGGCTTTGTTGAATACGAGGAACATATTTCTGTGGAGTGTCCAGAATCGCCCGCAGAGCAGCGCGCTGATCCGCCAAGGATTGGGAATGAAGGAGAACGTCGTAGTCATCGCTCGCATTCGTTCCACGTCCGTCCGCGAGGCGTGAAACAGGAGGTAACAAAATCAGACCAAGAAAAACCAAATAGCGAAGGAGATTCAGCATGCCAGTTTCTCGGCCAACCGTGTCCACATAAAGATAAATGGCATCACTTGAAGGTTGGGTTTTTCTGGGGTGCAGTGTTTCAAGGCGAGCAAGAGGTCGCGTGTCATCACTGACCGACGTGACCGTCGGGGATTGAACCGCAACCCTCCCGGACAGTGCTACTGGGAGGTCCTGAGGTAATCGTCGACGGTTTTGGCGGCGCTGCGGCCTTCGGAAATCGCCCAAACAACGAGAGATTGCCCGCGGCGCATGTCACCCGCAGCGAACACTCCGGGGACGGAACTCATATAGTTCTTCGTCGCGATGTTGCTGCGCGAGTCCAACTCCACGCCGAATTGCTCGAGCATTCCCTGTTTCACGGGACCTGTGAAGCCCAGCGCAAGCAACACCAGATCCGCACCTAGAGTGAACTCGGTGCCGGGCATTGCCTCGAATTTCGGCGGAGGGCCGACGCGCACGGCGTGCAGTTGCTTTACATTGCCATTTGCGTCGCCGGTGAGCTTCGTCGTATTCACGGCCCAGTCGCGGATGCCGCCCTCTTCGTGCGCGCTTTCGGTGCGGAGCTGCAGCGGCCAGAGCGGCCAGGGCGTGGTTGCGTGGCGCTCCTGCGGGGGCATCGGCATGATCTCGAATTGCGTCACGGACGCCGCCTGCTGCCGGTGCGCGGTGCCGAGGCAGTCCGCGCCGGTGTCGCCACCGCCAATGATCACCACGCGCTTGCCTGTGGCAAGAATCTGATCCGGGACAGTGTCGCCCGCGATCCGCTTGTTCTGCTGCGGCAGATACTCCATCGCGAAATGAATGCCCTTCAGTTCGCGGCCGGGCACTCGAAGGTCTCGCGGACTTTCCGCTCCGCCAGTCAGGAGAATCGCGTCGAATTCCTTCCGCAGATCGGTCGCCGGGATGTCGCGGCCCACGTGCGCCTTCGTTTTGAAAACGACGCCCTCGGCCGCCATCTGCTCGATCCGGCGATCAAGCACATGCTTCTCCATCTTGAAATCAGGGATGCCGTAACGAAGCAGGCCGCCGATTCGGTCGGCTTTCTCGAAGAGTGTGACGGAATGCCCCGCGCGAGCCAGTTGCTGCGCAGCGGCCAGTCCGGCAGGTCCCGATCCAACGACGGCGACACGTTTGCCCGTATGGGAGAGCGGCGGCTCGGGCTTGATCCAGCCTTCCTTCCACGCATGCTCGACGATCGTCTTTTCGATCAGCTTGATCGTGACCGGCGGTTCATTGATGCCGAGGACGCATGCAGCCTCGCACGGCGCCGGGCAGATGCGCCCCGTGAACTCTGGAAAATTGTTTGTCGAGTGGAGGACGCGAATCGCATCTTTCCATTCATTCCGGTAAACCAGATCGTTCCAGTCGGGAATGATGTTGTTCACCGGGCAGCCCGTGTGGCAGAACGGAATTCCGCAGTCCATGCAGCGCGCGCCCTGCGTGCGGACCTTCTCGTCCGGATACGGCTGATACACCTCGAAGTAGTCGTGGGTGCGCTCTTTTACATCGCGCCGCGTGGGCGTCTCGCGCATGTATTCCATGAAGCCGGTGACCTTACCCACGGATCACCTGCCCGTTGGCTTGTTTTCCGGCCTGCGCAGCGAGCACCACCGGAGCCACTCGCGGTATCCCGAGCACGCGCTTGTACTCGTGCGGGAAGACCTTGATGAACTTCGGCAGTGTGGCCTCCCAATTTTCAATGATCCACTTCGCCTGCGGACTGCCTGTGAGTTCGCTGTGCCGCGCGATCAACTGATGCAAAATCTCGATGTCTTTCACATGCGTCACGGGCTCGAGATCGACCTCGGTGTGATTGCACTTGACCGCCGCGAAATCGCCATAGCCATCGAGCACGTAGGCGATACCGCCCGTCATGCCGGCCGCGAAGTTTCGACCCGTCCGTCCGAGCACCACGACCAAGCCGTTGGTCATGTACTCGCAACCATGATCGCCGACGCCTTCCACCACCGCCGTCGCGCCGGAATTGCGCACAGCGAAGCGCTCGCCCGCCATCCCGGCGAAAAATGCCTCGCCGCTCGTCGCTCCGTAGAGGCAGACGTTTCCGATCAGGATGTTTTCTTCCGGCACGAACTCGGATTTGCGAGGGTGGTAGATGACGAGCCTTCCGCCGGAGAGCCCCTTGCCGACGTAGTCGTTGCCGTCGCCTTCAAGCGTCAACGTCACGCCGTTCGCCAGGAATGCGCCGAAGCTCTGCCCGGCACAGCCCGTGAAATGAACCTGAATCGTATCCTCCGGCAATCCGGGCGATCCGTATCGCCGCGCGATCTCGCCGCTCAGCATCGTGCCGACCGTGCGGTGGACGTTGCGAATCGGCATGCTCAGCGCAACCGGCGTCCGGTTTTCGATCGCATCTTGCGCCATCTCGATCAGCTTGTAATCGAGCGCTTTTTCGAGCCCGTGATCCTGCTCGATCATCTTGCGGCGTCCTACATGGCTCGGCACCGGCGGATCGTAGAGTACCGCGGAGAGGTCGATGCCCTTGGCCTTCCAGTGCGTGACGTCTTCGCGCTGCGCCAGGCAATCAACGCGGCCGACCATCTCGTTCACCGTCCGGAAGCCGAGCTGGGCCATGATCTGCCGCAGATCTTCTGCCACGAAGAACAGGAAATTGATCACGTGCTCGGGCTGCCCTGTGAATTTCTTGCGGAGCGCAGGATCCTGCGTCGCCACGCCGACCGGACACGTATTCAGGTGGCACTTGCGCATCATGATGCATCCCATCGAGATCAGGGGCGCGGTCGAGAAGCCGAACTCCTCCGCTCCGAGTAGAGCGGCGACGGCTACGTCGCGGCCCGTCATCAACTTGCCATCAACCTGCAGGCGCACTCGGCTGCGCAAGTCATTGAGCACCAAAATCTGCTGCGTCTCCGAAAGGCCCAGCTCCCACGGCACGCCGGCATGGCGAATCGAACTGATCGGCGAAGCGCCTGTGCCGCCATCGTAGCCGCTGATCAGGATCACGTCGGAATGTGCTTTCGCAACACCTGCGGCCACAGTTCCCACGCCCGCTTCCGCGACAAGCTTGACTGACACGCGAGCCCGGGGGTTGACGTTTTTGAGGTCGTGGATGAGCTGCGCAATATCCTCAATCGAGTAGATGTCGTGATGCGGCGGCGGCGAGATCAGTCCGACGCCGGGAATCGAATGCCGCACGCGCGCAATCACTTGATCGACTTTGTGCCCGGGCAACTGGCCGCCCTCGCCGGGCTTTGCGCCCTGCGCGATCTTGATCTGCAAGTCGTCCGCGTTCACCAGGTAGTTGGTCGTCACGCCGAATCGCGCCGAGGCCACCTGCTTGATGGCGCTGCGCCGCAGATCGCCGTTTCCATCCGGCGTGAAGCGCGCTTCGTCCTCGCCGCCCTCCCCGGTATTCGATTTTCCGCCGATCCGGTTCATCGCGATCGCGAGCGTTTCATGCGCTTCCTTGCTGATCGAGCCGAATGACATTGCGCCGGTCGCAAAGCGCTTCACGATTTCCGACGCGGGTTCCACGTCTTCGATCGGCACAGGATCGCCGGCCGGCTTGAAGTCGAACATCCCGCGCAGCATCAGGAAGTCGCGGTTCTGCTGGTTCACGATGTCGGCGAACTCGCGGAAGGTCTCCGGCTTCGACTGCCGCACGGCGTGCTGCAGCTTGCTGACTGAGAGCGGATTCAGTAGATGACGCTCGCCGCGCACGCGATATTGGTACTCGCCGCCGACACGAAGTTCCGTATCGGATTCGGTCGGCGCCTGCATGGCGAATTCGTGCTTCATCAAGGCTTCTCGCGCGAGGACTTCCATGCTGACGCCTTCGATGCGCGACGAGGTGCCCGTGAAGTAGCGCTCTACCAGCGCGCGGTTCAGGCCGATGGCCTCGAAAATCTGCGCGCCCTGATAGCTTTGCAGGGTCGAGATGCCCATCTTCGAAAAGGTCTTGAGCAGGCCCTTGTCCGTGGCCTTCATGTAGCTTTTGAAAACCTTGTCCCACGAATATTCGGCAGGGAAGTGGCCGGACTTGTAGAGATCTTCCAGCGTTTCGATCGCGAGATAAGGATTCACGGCGCTCGCGCCGTAGCCGAGCAGCAGCGCGAAATGCATCACCTCGCGCGGCTCGCCGGATTCGACGATCAGCGCGACCTGGTTGCGCGTCTTCTCGCGAATCAAATGATTGTGCACCGCTGAAAGCGCGAGCAAGCTCGGAATTGGAGCGAACTCGCGATCCACGCCACGGTCGGAGAGGATCAGCAGTGTGTAGCGCTCTTTGACTGCCTGCGAAGCGCGGGCGCACAGATCCTCGACGGCCTTCTCCAATTCCTCTGCTCCGTTGGTCGCGCGGAAGAGGGTCGAGAGAGTCGTCGCGAGGAAATCTCCCCACTTCACGCCACGGAGCTTTTCCAGCCGCCAGTTCGAGATGATCGGATGGCGCAGCTTCAGCGTATGCGTGTTTTTCGGCGTCTCATCCAGAATGTTTCCTTCGCACCCGATGTAGCTATTGAGCGACATCACCAAGTCTTCCCGGATCGGATCGATGGCCGGGTTGGTTACCTGCGCGAAGGACTGCTTGAAATAGTTGAAGAGCAACTGCGGCTTGTCCGAAAGACACGCGAGCGGCGTATCGATCCCCATCGAACCGACGGGCTCTTCGCCCTTGATTGCGGACGGCTGAAGGATCGTTTTCAAATCCTCGTCCGTGTAGCCGAAGGCGCGCTGACGCATCAGAATCGTCGTGTGGTTGGTCGATTGGACGTTGGTCGGTGCCGGCAGATGGTCGAGCGTGATCTGGTTTTCGCGAATCCACTTCGCATACGGCTGTCGCGCCGCGAGCTGCTTCTTCACCTCTTCGTCTGAAATCAGCCGCTTCCGTTCGGTGTCCACCAGCAACATGCGGCCGGGCGCCAGGCGGCCCTTCGTGCGGATTTCTTCGGGCTTGATCGGCAACACACCCGCTTCCGAGGCCATGACCACCAATCCATCCGTGGTCACGAGATACCGCCCCGGACGCAATCCGTTGCGGTCAAGTTTGGCGCCGATCACGCGTCCATCAGTAAAGGCGACTGCGGCGGGGCCGTCCCACGGCTCCATCAGTGAGGCGTGATATTCGTAGAAAGCCTTCACATCCTCGGGCATCGTGGGATCGTTGTCCCAGGCTTCGGGAATCAGCATGGACATTACGTGCGGCAGGCTGCGGCCCGCGAGCGTGAGCAGCTCGACTGCGTTATCGAGCATGGCGGAGTCGCTGCCGCCCGGGGTGATGATCGGCAGCAGCTTTTGGAAATCCTTGCCAAAGAGCGGCGAGGCGAGCACGGATTGGCGCGCGTACATCCAGTTCACGTTGCCGCGCAACGTATTGATCTCGCCGTTGTGGCAGACGTAGCGGTAGGGATGCGCCAGCTTCCAGCTCGGGAAGGTATTCGTCGAGAAGCGCTGGTGCACCAGGCACAGCGCGCTGGTCACGTCGCTATCCGACAGCTCTTTGTAGAAATTCGCGATCTGCGGCGCGAGCAGCAAGCCCTTGTACACGATCGTCCGGGACGAAAGTGACGGCAGATAGAAGAAGTCTTTCTCCTTCAGATCGCTTTCCGCGACCAACGCCTCGGCGCGCTTGCGCACGATGTAAAGCTTACGCTCGAGCGCGTCCTGGTCCATTCCGCGCCCACGGCGGATGAAAATCTGCTCGATGTACGGCTGCGAACTGCGCGCGAGGCGCCCGATCGTGTCTCCGTTGATCGGCGTGTCGCGCCACCCGATGACGCCCAGCCCTTCCTTTTTGGCGGCCTTTTCGAGAATTCCTTCGCAGAGAATCCGCTCTTGCGGATCGACCGGCAGAAACACCATCCCGACGCCGTATTCTCCCGGCGCGGGCAGCGTGAAACCGAGCTTCGCGCACTCCCGCTCGAAGAAAGCGTGAGGAATCTGAATCAGAATTCCTGCGCCGTCGCCGGTCTCTGGATCGCACCCGCACGCGCCGCGATGCGTCAGGTTGATGAGGATCTGAATGCCCTTGGATACGATGTCGTGCGACTTCTGGCCTTCGATATTCGCGACGAATCCGACGCCGCACGCATCGTGTTCATGCCGCGGCGAGTAAAGACCCTGCGCCTTTGGCATGCTCAGGAAGGGATACGGCACTTCCTCGCTCTGTTTCTTCGATTTGGGATTCCCGCTCATCAAAATGACCTGTGGCCCTCGTCTACCCCAGCATCTCGAAGAGTGCGGCTTGCCGGACACTTCCAGCCCGCTCTCGACATCTCTGGGAAGCCCGGCGGGGATAGCCAAGCTCCCACATACTATACACCGGACAGGCCTTACTTGGCTTGCATTACGTTCGTGCGCTGGCGGGCAGTTTCGTTGCACCAAAGACGGCGGAGGCATACGATATGTTTTCAAGGTCTACACTGGGGTCTTCATGTACATTAGTGGCTCGGGCGGAAGATCAGCCATTGCGTTGTTTGCTCTTACCATAGCAGCACAATTCTCTACGTTGTTTGCGCAAGAAAAGTCGAAGGCGCCGGGGCCCCCTTGTTCTAGTGTGCCCGTCTCAGTATCGGATCATAGCGGCCGAGTCGTCTTGGGCATAACGGCCAGTAACTTCCGCGCTCGAGTCCGCGGGCGTCCAGCAACAGTCCTCAACGCCGCAATTGATAGAGGCCCACGACGAATCGCGCTGCTTTTGGACGCTAGTGCAAGCATGGTGGAACCGGAGTCGGCCACTTGGAAACCGGCGCTAGCAATTGCAAAGACCCTGGTGGAGGGTCTGCCTCCAGAAGACTCAATTGCGTTCCTCTCTTTTGCAAGCCGAATAGAACGGAGGACCGACTTCACGCAAGACCCCAAGACGGTCCTCCAACAATTGGATGGTTTGCAAAGGGAAGCAAAAACTCTCCCAAAGGATATGCGCAAGACCGCGCTATGGGATAGCGTCCTCGAAACGCTTCGCCTGTTCGATCCTCCGCGTGTCGGTGACTCGATCTATGTCATTACTGACGGCGACGACAATCGCAGTCTTGCTGGCCCTGACGACGCCGAGAAGGCCTTGCTAGCTACCCGCGTACGCTTTTTTGCGCTGTTTCCTCCAGGCGTACCGCCGCTTCCGGATAATGACGTGTCTTTCTCACCGGTAACGGGACGACCATTACAGGCGCGAAAGGACTTGGAAAGAGTTGCGGATATGACTGGCGGGGCACTGATGGCAATGTATCATCCGTGGATTAACGGAGATACTGAACCGCTCAGCCCTGCCGAATTGACTGTGGCCTTGGAACAACTGCGTGCTCTCACCGATTGGTTCTATCGACTGGAAGTCGAGCTGCCAGGGCCTATCGACAAAGTTCGAGACTGGCAATTTGAAGTCGTGGATCAGACACGGAGCGGCAAGCTGGCTCTGGTACTTCGCTACCCACGTAAGGTCGTGCCGTGCGAGGCCGGCCAAGGGCATTGGCGCTAGAATCGCTTGCGGCGTTGCTGCTATTCCGGTTTGAGTTTCCCAAACTGATTCGGCGGAAAGCGACCTAAGACACCCATGTCCGGCGAAGCACAGGCTGCTGGGTGTACGCCTTTCCTCCTTACGAAGTCCTTATGAATTGCTTACAGGGGACTTACGGCTCTCACGCCACAATGCTTGTGGCCGATGATCCAGCCTCCTAAACGCGGCGATCGCATTGGACGGTACCGAGTGGACGATCTCGTCAAAGCCGGCGGTATGGCCTCGATCTATAGCGGCACGGACGTCGTTTCGGGCGGGAGAGTCGCAATCAAGATTCCCCGCCCGGAACTGGAATGCGACGCGCTGTTCTTCGAGCGCTTCCACCGCGAGGCGGATATCGGGCGCAAGCTCGATCACCCGGGCGTCGTGAAGGTCTTGCCCGCGGAAGACGATTCGCGCGTCTGCATGGTGATGGAGTGGGTCGAGGGCCGTCCACTCCGCGATGTTTTCGACGAGCAGAAGAAACTCTCCCCTGAGAGGGCGGGGCGCATCGCCCTGCAAATCTGCGCCGCGCTCGGCTACATCCACGACCACGGCGTGGTTCACCGCGATCTCAAGCCCGACAACATCATGATCGACGATCAGGACAACATCAAACTGATCGATTTCGGAATCGCCCGAGAAGCCGGCACGCGCCGGCTCACCTTCGCCAGGCTCACCAAAAGCATGGGCACGCCGGACTACGTCTCGCCTGAACAGGTGAAAGGCAAGCGCGGCGACGCCCGCAGCGATATCTACGCGCTCGGCGTAATCTTCTACGAGATGCTAACCGGCGAGGTGCCGTTTCGCGGGCCGAACCCGCTGGTTGCCATGAACCAGCGCCTTATGACCAACCAGCCACCGGCCAGCGAAGTCGACGGCCAAATTCCCGCGCCGCTGCGCGAAATCATCCGCCGCGCTCTGGAGCGCGAGCCCGTCAGACGCTATGCCTCCGCCCGGCAGTTCGCTCACGACCTCGAGCGTCCAGACGAGATCGAATTCGCTCGGCCCGCGGACGCTCCTATCGAAATGCGACGCCGCCCGTCTGAGCCAAAATTGACCCTGGCTTACCTCGCACTGGCGTTGATCCCCGTCGTAATCTTCGCGCTGCTCCTCATCGTCGCTCGCCGTTAGTCGGAGGTCTACGCATCCGGAAACGCTGCCGCTTGCGTGGCGGCAGGCTCGATCGATATTGACACGCGTGTTGCGAGAGAGGATTATTCCCGCGCTCGCGCGGCGAGGCCGTGGCCTTTGCTCCCATTGAACGGAGACTCGATGGATAGCGGCACGCAAAGTAAAACCTTCTACGGTTGGAAGCTGTTGGTCATCTTCTGGGCCGTCATCGTCTTGAACTTTACGTTTCCCACCTTCGGCACGAGCGTGGTCAACACATACATGGCCAAGGCCATGCACCTGAATCGCGAGAAGCTCGGCCTCGCCTTTTCTGTGTTTAGCCTGATGGCCGGCTTGCCGGGGCCGCTCGTGGCGGAGTCGATCAACCGGTTGGGGATTCGCATCACGCTGGTGATCGGTACCCTGCTGACTTCTTGCGGTGCGCTGCTGATGGCTGCATACGTGAAGACGGCTTTTCAGGCGCTGCTCGTGCTCGGGTTCATCGTCGGCGCGGGAGCGGCGATGGCGGGCACAATCGCGCCGCAAGTCGGAATCGCGCGCTGGTTCCACAGGAGGCGAGCCCGCGCGATGTCCCTCGGCCTTACGGCTTCAGGCTTCGGCGGCTGTATCGCGGTTCCAACATTGAACGCAGTGATCGCGAGGTCAGGAGGAAACTGGCGCGCTGCGTGGTGGTGCATGGCGTTGATGTCGCTGGTCGCCGCAATGGTCGCGGCATTGTTTGTTAAGGAAAGCCCGGCGCAGATGAATCAAGTGCCCGACGGCGAGGATACAGCCACCTCACTCGCGTCGCCCACACAGACGCGCAGCCGTGGCGTTTACAAGACTACAGAAGATTGGACTCTCGGCGAAGCGCTACGATCGCCCACGCTTTGGCTACTCGTGCCGACGTATCTGGGATTTTTCATGGGATTCTTCATTTACGTCGCACACGGCATCGCGCACCTGGTTGGGTTGGGACATCCGCCGGCCGAAGCGGCGCGATCGATCGCGCTGATTTTCGGCTCCTCGCTGATCGGGCAGGTCGTGGTCGCGACGCTGGGCGATCACGTCGAACCCAGGTTTCTCTCCGCAGTTGCTGTGTGCCTCTACGGCGGCGGCACGCTGCTCGCGATCCACGCTTCGGACGTTACCACCATGTACGTTTACGCGATCATGATGGGCGCCGGGTTCGGCACCGCCTTTACGTGTCTGATGACGATCCAGAGCAATTATTACGGACCGAAGGTGTACCCCGCGCTTCTCGGCATGACGATGCCAGTCGGCACCATCCTTGGCGCGATCGGTCCAGTGGCGGCGGGACGTTATTTCGATCGCTACGGCACGTATGCGGGCGCGTTCGAGGTGGTTGCGGCGCTCTGTTTTGTGAGTGCGGTCATGTACTTGCTCGCGACTCCCCCCGTGCGCCGCCGCGCAGCGAAAAGCATCGACCCCGCAGCCGAAACGACTTGATCAGCGCTCGCCGTTAGCGGTCCCAAAGAACCTAATCACTCGGTCTTCGTACTGCTGTGGAGCGCGGCCAAGCGCCGACGCGTGCTCGGCACCCTCGACGACCCACAACTCCTTCGGCCCAGTTGCGCTTCGGTAGATTCGCTCGGCGTGGCGGCAGGGAATCGTGCGGTCGAGCGTGCCGCAGATCAATAGAACAGGAAACGCGCGCTCGGCCACCGCCTTTTCCGGCGACACATCATCGGGATTAAACCCGCCGGATTTTCCGAGCGCCGCCAGCGCCATGATCGGTGCCGGACGAAACAGAGTCATTCCGAGCAGCGGACTGACATGCAGCCCGGCGTAGTCGTAACTGACGTCGCGCAGGCTCGCAAACGGGTCTTCTGCGACCACGGCTTCGATGCGCGGCTCCACGGCCGCCGATTGCAGCGCAATCGCCGCGCCCATCGAAACGCCGAGCGCGTCGAGGTGCCGAACGCTTTCGCTTGCATATAGCGCATTCACGATCGTGACCGTGTCGTTGCGCTCCTTCCACCCATACGTGGCGATGTCGCCGCCGCTCTGTCCGTGGGCGCGAGAATCCATCATCACAATGCTGTATCCATGGCGAAGGAGAAATTCTGCGTGGCCCAACACGCCGCTGCGGTTGTCCGAAACGCCGTGAAAGAGCAACACCCAGTCGCCGTTCGGCGCCGCAGGGCGGACCTTCCATCCGCGGAGGTCCACTCCATCTGGTGCCAGCACGACGAAATCCTCTTTCGTAGCCCCGGTGCGCGCGAGCATCTGATTTGCTTGCTCGGCACGATCCGGATTCAAATTCATCGGGTGGAGGAGTCCCGGACCGATCAAATGCCCCAAAAACGCGGCGGCGACAGGAGTCAGCAGAGCCAGGGCAATCAGGGCGTACCCAACGCGGCGCATGAAGGCCTCTGATTGTTATTACGAGACTACGAAACCGAATGTTTCAGGGCTTGGAGTGCTCGCGCACCATGCGGATGGGCTTGATGAGTGTATCCTTCGGGACATCTTCTTGATGATCGAGCACAGGGGCGAGCTCGCCCTCTCCCGCGTCGAGCGGCACGAATTTCCAATTCATACCGGGGCGGTACTGATCTTTCTCAAGGACGATGAAATAGAGCTCCCCCGATTTGAAGTGGATGTTCAGGAGTGGCGCGTCTCCGTCGTCCTTGTGCGTGCCGTCGGCGAGATTCCCGTCCTTGTCGACGCTGATGTCGAAATTGTTCAGCGTACCGCTCAGCTTTCCGGCCTGCTCCTTGAGGATGAGAATCGCGAAGACATCGCCCTTGTAGGTCGCCTTCCATGTACCGACGAATGCTTTGAGGTCGGGCTGTCTTTCGTTCGCTTGCTTATTGTCCTGACTGGCGAACTCTGGCGGAGCGACAGAAGCGAGAATTGGGAGGGCGATGATCACCGCCGCAGCAAACGCACGAAGCCTCGGCCTACGTGAGCAACCTAGGTCGTCTGGGTGTTTGAGTGTCACGCTGCTCTCCGCACAACAGGCGCGATAGTTTTGGCGCCAAATTCTAGCACTTGAAACTGCGCTGGCATCCTCGCCCACGAGAGTAGCATCGTCCTATAGAGAATTCGCCGCAACTAACAGTGTTTGCATAGGCAACCGCGGAATTCGTCTGTTACAATTTTGTGATTTGCTGGGCGAGCCGCATGTCGAGATGCGGCTTATCATGGCCGAAAAGCGGAAACGCACAAAATCTATCGCAATTCTCCTTGCGGTGCTCGTTGCACTCGTGATTGCCGCACGCCTGTTGCGCGGGCAGGCGCCGGTCGTGCCCGTGGTGGACGTCACGCGAGACAATCTGAACGTCAGCATCACGAGCAACGGCAAGGTCGAGCCGATCCACCCGACCGTCGCGCGCGCCGAGTTTCCGACTTTCGTGGCGAAAGTGTTGGCCACCGAAGGCCAATCCGTGCGCCGCGGCCAGACGATTCTGACGCTGGATGCCGCCGACATTCGCTCCCAGCTTGCACAGGCGCGCGCCGATCTTCTAGCTGCTCAAAAAGATCTCCGCAATGCGCGGGCGGGCGGGCCGCCCGACCAGGTCGCACAATTGAACGGCGACTTGCAGGCCGCGCAGGTTCAGGTGTCGACTTTTGAGAGCACAGAGCGCGCCCTCGAAGGGCTTGTTGCCAAGCAAGCCGCCACGCAGGAAGAACTCGCGCAAGCCCAATCGAACTTGGCGAAGGCCCGCGCGAATCTGCAAGCGCTCGAGGCGAGGAAAAAGGATTTGGATCAGCGAGCGGCCGAAACCGTGGAGTCGGCAACCCTGCGTGTGACTCAGGCACAGGAACTCGTCAATTCGCTTGCGGAGAAAGCGAGCTCGGCGACGGTGGTGGCGCCGACGGATGGCACTCTCTATTCCTTGCCGGTGAAGCAGGGCGATTACGTGAAAGTCGGCGACACGCTCGCCGAGATGGCCGATCTCCGGCACGTCCGCGTCCGCGCGTTTGTGGACGAACCGGATTTGGGTTTCCTGGAGCCTGCCCAAACCGTCGAGGTCACGTGGGACGCGAAACCCGGCGAGATGTGGGCCGGTCTCACGGAGCAGGTGCCGAAGCAAGTGGTCGCGCGCGGAATGCGCAGCGTGGGCGAAGTACTTTGCTCGATCGACAACGACAAGATCGAACTGCTTCCGAATACGAACGTGCAGGTTAAGATCTTGGTTCGTGAGCGCCGGGGTGCTCTCGTTGTGCCGCGCGCCGCGGTGCATGAAGGCGACAAAGGGCAACACTACGTCTGGATATTTGACGGCGATAAAGTCCACCGCCGGGACATCTCGATCGGCGTGCCGAGCGCATCCAAGTATGAGGTGCTTTCGGGACTCACCACGGATGATCGTGTCGCTGAGCCCGCGGATGAGGAGCTGAAGGAAGGCATGCAAATTCGAGCCGGAGAGGCTAAGTGAAGAAAACGCGCAGGCGGGTCGCTTCGATCGTAGCGGCGGGTTTGCTCGCGTCAGGCGTGTTTCCTTTGGCCGGCGCGTCCTTCGCAGCGCCCGCGGATACGTCGAGCGACATTCAAACGGCGCAGCGCCAGTTCAATGCGGGAAACTACGCGGCGGCCATTTCCACTCTACAATCCGCAGCGTCGCAGAATTCGGCGACTGCGGAGGCGTACTACTGGCTCGGGCGCAGCTATTACGAAATTGCGGACTATGACAGCGCTGTCGCTCAGGCGGAGAAATCGGTTTCGCTCGACGCGAAGAACTCCCTCTACCATCAGTGGCTCGGCAGGATCTATGGCGGCAAAGCGGATCGCGACCGCAGTTTTTCTCTGGCGAAGAAGGTCAAAAAAGAGTTTCAGCAGGCAGTCAGTCTGAATCCGTCGAACCTCGAGGCGCGCCGCGATTTGGAGGAGTATTGCCTTGACGCGCCATGGATTGTCGGGGGCAGCAAAGACGAGGCGCTTGAACAGGTCAATGCCATCGCGGCGATCGATCCGGTGCAGGGACATCTGGCGCGCGCTCTCTATGACCGCGAGGCATTGAAAAAACTTGACGACGCCGAAAACGAATTGAGACAGGTACTGGCCGCCAAGCCAAAGACGGTCGAGCCCTATTTCGAGGTCGCCAATTTTTTCCAATCGCAGAATAAGCCTTCCGATATGGCCTCTGCGATTCAGGCGGCATCGCAGGCGGCTCCCAGCGATGCCCGCCTGGCCTACTACCGGGGCGTCGTTGGCGTACTCTCGAACGCCGACCTTTCGAGCGCCGAGCGCGATTTGAAATCCTATCTGGCCAGCACTCCCGATCGCAGCGACTGGCCGTCGCACGCGGCCGCTCGCGAATGGCTGGGACGCCTCTACGAATCGCAGGGAAAACGCGCCGAGGCGGCCGAGCAGTACCGCGCCGCGCTGCAACTCGATCCCAAGCGAAAAGAAGCGCGAGCACGGCTCGCGATACTCGAGAAATCACAGTAGGGTGCTTTCTTCTGACGGGGCGATTGGCCCGAAGGCGCCGTCAACATCCTACGGTGGCGAAATCGTGATCCCGGACTTCAACGGCTAACCCCATGGCAGCCATGGAAAACACCTCCGCATTCTGGGGCGAGATCTGGAACCTGGCGCTGCAGGCGTTGCTCGCAAACAAGTTCCGCTCGGCGCTGACGATGCTCGGCGTCATCATCGGAAGCGCATCGATCGTTTTGGTTGTCACCATCGCTCTTTCGGGTCAGAGGTACGTGTTGGCACAGATCGAGGGCGTCGGGGCCAACCTTGT
This sequence comes from Candidatus Acidiferrum sp., assembly GCA_035622585.1. GTDB lineage: Bacteria > Acidobacteriota > Terriglobia > Acidiferrales > UBA7541 > Palsa-295. The sequence goes on along the minus strand of DASPVC010000005.1, from coordinate 37,320 downwards.
CTACGCCAACGTTGTCACCGGCGGCGAGGGGGAATCGCTGGCGCTAGCCGACCAAATCAATCCCGCTGATCTCGCGGCTGTCAAAGAAGCTCTGCCGAACTTGGTCTCCGAGGCGGCTGGAACCGCCACGGTGCCGATGACCGTGTCTGTGCACGGGCAGGAGCGGTCCGTAAATCTGGTGGGAGTGACCCAGGGCTTCGAGCAGATCCGCAACCTCGCCATTCTGAAGGGGCGCTATTTCGATCCCGACGACATCGCATTTCGCAGCAAGATCTGTCTCATCACGGATGATCTGGCCCGGCGCGTTTTTCCCGGGGAGAACCCGGTCGGCAAGGATATTCAGGTGGGCGAGCTCCATTTCAGCGTGATCGGAGCTTTCAAAGAGCGAGTGGGAGCGATCGGTCAAACAGAAATCGCGCGCGAATCGGTCTTGATCCCGTTTTCGCTGCTGCATTACTACACGGGCTCGGACTATTTTCAGACGCTCTACGTTCGTGCGGACCAGCCGGCGGATGTCCCCCTCGTCACTCGGCAGGTCGCCGAGATTCTGCGAAGCCAGCATCGCTCGGGCGCGCACTATCGGGTCCAGAATCTCACGGGCATTCTGCAGACCGCGCGCAACATCGCGATGGGGCTCACCGCGGTGCTGATTCTCGTCGCGGTGATCGCGCTCGTGATCAGCGGCATCGGCATCATGAACATCATGTTGGTGACCGTCACGGAGCGCACACGCGAGATCGGGATTCGGAAAGCCATCGGCGCGTCGCACGACGCGATCCGCTTCCAGTTTTTGATGGAAGCGCTGGCCATCAGCGGCTCGGGCGCGCTGATTGGAATCCTGATCGCTGTCTTGATCCCAGCTCTTCTGAACTTCCTGCTCGGGTTTTTCCCTGATGCGGAGGGTATTGCAGTTCCTGTGTCGTGGGTCTCGGTCGTTCTGGCGTTTGTAGTATCCTCTTCGACGGGCTTGGTGTTCGGATATCTTCCTGCGAATCGAGCGGCGAGTCTGCAGCCGACGGAATCGCTCCATCATGAATGATCTCGAGAGCTCCCGGTGATTCGACTGAATGGAATCCATCGCCGCATAGCGATATTCGCCGCGATCGGCGGCCTGTATCTCGCGCCCGCCGCCTGCGCGCAGGATGCTTCGCCGCTTACGCTGCGCCAGGCCGTGGCGCTTGCGCTGCAAAACAGCCGGGACGTGAGGCTCGCGCAGATGCAATACAACGTGGCGCTCGGCCAGGTTCGCGTAAATCGAGCCGCTTTTCTTCCCAATCTGTACACCGGGGCGGGCATAGCGTACACGTACGGTTTTCCGTCCCTGCCCGGAGGCCAGGCGCCCGCGGTCTTCCAACTGGATTACACGCAGTCGCTTTTCAATCCTTTGCTCAAGAGCCAGCAGCACGCGGCTGAAGAGCGCGCCAAGAATCAGAAGCTCGAACTCGATCGGGCGCGCGACAACGTCATGGTTCGAGCCGCGACAACATACCTCGAACTCGCGAAGGTGCGGCAATCGCTCGATCTGCTGCAAAAGGAGCAGGCGAGCGCCGAGAAAATCCTCGAAGTCGTGCGCGAGCGCATCGCGGCCAATCAAGAGTTGCCGATCGAAGGCACGCGGAGCGAACTGGCCGTGGCTCGCGTGAGGCAGCGCGTGGTGAAGCTTGAAGACCGGGAGCAAATCCTGGCGTCTCAATTGCGCGACATGACGGCGATTCCGGAAAGCCGGTCGCTCGAGGTCGAAGCCGAAGAACAGTCCTTTTCGGACACACTCGCCGCCGACAGCGCAGCGATTCAAGCCGAGATGGTCACCCTTGCTCTGGAAAACGACCGCGGTGTGGCCGAGGCCGAAAACGAGCGCGCTGCTCGCGAGAAGCTCTTCCACGGCGCTCGGCTCAGCTATTTCCCGACCATTGATTTGGTGGGCCAGTACAGCGTCCTGAGCAAGTTCAATAATTACGATCAGTTTTACAAGACATTCGAACGAAACAACGTGAACGTGGGCGTTGAAATTACGATTCCGTTGTTCGCTTCCAAGACGTCCGCCAATGTGAATCTAACCAGGCGCCAGCTCGACGAGGCCGAAGTCGCGCTCGGCAACAAGCGCCAGGAGGTCCGCCTGGGCGTACAGGAGAAGGCGCACAACGTGAGAGAGCTGGAGGCTGACCGGGACGTCGCTCGCCTGGATCTGCAATTGGCTCAGGAGAATCTGCAGCTCGAGCAGGCGAAATTCGATCAGGGCCGCGCGACGCTGCAGGAAGTCGAGCAGGCCCGTCTCGACGAAAGCGACAAGTGGGTGGCCTTCCTCGACGCCGATTTCGTCCACCAACAGGCGCAACTGACTCTTCTACAAGCGACAGGCCAGTTGGCCAAGGTTTTTCAATAAGATGAATCGGAAAACGTTGTGTACGTCGCTCTTACGAAATGCAGTAGAATGAGAGGCCTGGATGGCCCTGGCCGAGATTCTGAGGGGGACAATATAGATGCCGTCTGTGATGAAAACACTGTTCTTGAATCCGCCGAGCTTCGAGAAGTTTGACGGCGGAGCCGGTTCCCGCTGGCCGGCCACAAGAGAGATCGAGTCCTACTGGTACCCGGTCTGGCTCTCTTATCCCGCCGGGATGTTGCCCGGGAGCCGCCTGCTCGACGGTCCTCCTCACCATATCACGCCGGCCGAAGTCGTCCAGACTGCCCAGGACTACGAGTTCGTAGTGCTCTTTACCTCGACCGTCGGCTTCCATAGCGACCTGCGCATGGCTCGCGCGATGAAGGAAAAGAAGCCGGGCATCAAGATCGCATTCGTGGGCCCGCATGTGCAGATCAAGCCTGCCGAAAGCCTGCTCGCGAGTCCCGACATCGATTTCGTGGTGCGCGGAGAGTTCGACCACGCTGTCGTTGACTACGCGCAGGGGAAGCCGCTTTCGGAGATCGCCAGCGCAAGCTACCTCAAAGACGGCCAAGTGGTCCACAACCCGTCCCGGCCGCCATTGCAGACTGCCGAGCTCGATGCACTGCCGTTCGCGACCGACGTCTATCAGAACAACGTCACGATCGAGAATTACAACGTCCCGTTCCTGCTGCATCCCTTCGTTTCGTTCTATACCGCGCGCGGTTGTCCGGCTCTTTGTACGTTTTGCCTCTGGCCGCAGACGCTTTCGGGCCATGCCTGGCGCACGCGTTCGGTGGAAAATGTGGCGCGCGAGTTCAAGCAGGCGCACAAGATGTTCCCGCAGGCGAAGGAATTCTTCTTCGACGACGACACGTTCAACATCCGCAAGGACCGCGTGCTTGCGCTCTGCAAGGAATTCAAACCTGTGGGCTTCCGCTGGTCGTGCACGGCGCGTGTCCACGGCGATTACGAAACGCTGAAGGCCATGGCCGATGCCGGCTGCCGCCTGCTGATCGTCGGCTTCGAATCCGGCGACGCGCAGATTTTGAAGAACATCAAGAAGGGCCAGACGCTCGAGATGGGCCGGAATTTCGTGAAGAATTGCAAGAAGGTCGGCATCCACGTTCACGGCGATTTCATCATCGGCCTGCCCGGCGAGACCAAAGAGACCATTGAAAAGACGATCCAGTTCGCCAAGGAACTTGATTGCGAGACGATCCAGGTTTCCATGGCGCACGCCTATCCCGGCACCGCGCTCTACGACCAGGGCACTCGTGAGGGCTTCCTCGCCGGCGAAGCGATCACCGACATCGGTGGCCACCAGCTGCCGCATCTCGAATACCCCGGCCTCTCGAAGGAATACATGGTCGAGGCCGTGAACCGGTTCTACGACAGTTACTATTTCCGCCCGCGGGTTGCGTGGCGAATCGTGCGCGACGCACTCTGGGATTCACACGAGCGAAAGCGGCTCTATCACGAGGCGGTTGATTTCCTGAGGCTTCGCGCCGATCGCATCAAGGTCGCGCGCGCCAATAAGGGCGTCGATAAGAAAGCGCTCGTCGCTGTTCCCGCGATCGATACGAGCTCGGGGGTCGGCGAGTCGCAAGGCGCATGACGTCGTCGCCCGGCCTGCACCTCAAAACCGTCATCCTGATCGTGATCATGGTCTCCGTGGCTCCGCTCGGAGACATGTTCCTCGGCAAGGGCATGAAGCAGATCGGCCCGATGCCGGACTGGGCGCCGTCCAAGCTGTTTGATTTTTTCTTCCGCGCATTCACGTCCCCGACGGTTTGGCTTGGCATCGGCCTCTTGCTGGCATTTTTCGTCGCCTATCTGGTGGTGCTGTCCTGGGCGGACTACAGCTATGTTTTGCCCGCCTCTTCCATCTCCACGCTGGTTGTCGCGCTGCTCGCGCGTTTCGTACTGCATGAAACGGTTCGGCCGCTGCGCTGGGCCGGTGTCGCAATCATCTGCCTAGGTGTCTTTACCGTGGGGAACACGCACCCGCGCACCACGGAGCATTGATCGTGCTGACCGCAGCCATTTTGTATTTTGTGATCGTTGTGCCGGGGACGTGCGGGGAAATGTGCATGTCGCACGCGATGAAGACGGTCGGAGAAGTGACCGACTTTCGCCCGCACGCAATCGTGCGCGTGATCGGCCGTGCGATGGGAACGCCGTGGTTTTGGTTCGGGATCACAATGATGGCGTCCGCGTTCTTCGCACTGATCGCGATGCTTTCGGTCGCCAAGGTCAGCTTCGTTTTTCCGGCGACGGCGCTCAGCTACGCTGTCGGCACGCTGGGAGGCAAGCTCTTTCTCGGCGAGCGAGTGACGCCGCAGCGATGGTGGGGCGTGCTGCTGGTCTGCATCGGCGTGATTTTGGTGGCGCTCGGCAAGGCCTAATCGGCGTAGGATTCCCGGATGGCAATCTGGACGCTGCTTCGCGACGCGGTTTATCTGCTGGCGTTCGCGTCGGCTGCTTACTCCGTCGTTGCCATGGTCGCCGCTGGCCGATTCTTTGGGCGCCGCCGGCCGGACTTCGCAGCGAGCGGCGCGCCCTCCGAAGCTGACTTCACGCCGCCCGTCAGCATCCTCAAACCGATTCGCGGACTCGACCGCGAGACCTACGAGAATTACGCGAGTTTCTGCCGGCAGGACTACCCGGAATTCGAAATTCTCTTCTGCGTGACGGATGAGACCGATCCCGCCGTGCCAGTGATCGAACAGATCATCCATGATTTTCCGGAGAGGCCGATCCGGCTGCTCGTCGGGGCGCAGCCGCTGGGCGCGAGCGACAAGGTCAACAAGCTGTGCCGCATGGTCCGCGAAGCGCGGCACGAGATTGTGATCGTCACGGATAGCGATGTGCGCGTGGAGCCGGGATTTCTGCGCGCCGTCGTCGCGCCATTTCGAGAAGCGGCGGTCGGCGGCGTCACCTGTCTTTATCGGGGCCTCACCGACGGCTCATTTCCGGCGAATCTGGAAGCGCTGGGTAACAGCACGGATTTCGCGCCGGGAGTGCTGGTCGCGTGGATGCTCGGCGGGGAGAAGCTGGATTTCATGTTGGGCGCGGTGATGGTGACGACGAAAACGCATCTGGCCGAAATCGGCGGATTCGAGGCGCTGGTCGATTATTTCTGCGACGACTACGAGCTGGGGAACCGGCTCGCGGCGCGGGGCCATCGCGTCGAGCTGAGCCGCTTTCCGGTGGACATCGTCTATCCGCGCGAAACGCTCGGCGAAGCGTTCCGCCACCAGCTTCGTTGGAACCTCAGCATTCGCTATTCGCGCCCGTGGGGGCATCGCGGGCTGATCTTCACGCAGATTCTCGTGTGGTCACTGGCAGGCTTGTTTTTCACGCAGTCGTGGGTCGGTGAGGTCGGATTCGCGGCGCTGTATTCGCTGCTTCGACATGAGGTGGCGCTCAGCGCCGGCGCGCGGGGAATGAAGGACAAGCTCGTGAGGAGGAAAATGTGGATGCTGCCGACGCGCGATCTCTTCGCGTTCGGCGTGTGGCTAGCGAGCTTCTTCCCGCAGCGCATCCACTGGCGCGGCCGCAAATTCTTGGTGCGCGACAAGCGCCTCGTCCCCGCTCCGCCGTCCCGCTCGTGAGTCAGCCGGACCGCGCTAAGAAACCAGGGCGGCGCTGACTTGGAAGATCATTCCTACGGAGCGACGCGATTGTTGTATCGTACGCTGCGACGAACGCACCCATGAAAATGAGCGCTGCCGAGGCGGGCGCAGAAATTCGACGATTCGTCATTTCGGTTTTCATAAGGGGGGCGGCATGCTGATTGAGTTCAGGCATCAGGCCGAGCGGAAAAGACTGCTTACGAGCGTGTTCGGGGCGCTCGTCGCGGTGGCCGCTGCGATGGTTCTAGCGGCGCAACCGGGCGCGGCGCAGTGGTCGACAGTCGGCGGTGACTCAGGGAACTCGCGATACTCTTCGCTCACTCAAATCGATACGCAGAACGTGACGAAGCTGGGCGCCGCGTGGGTCTCGGAAAAGATTGGACCGCCGCCCTCCGCTCGCGCGATGCCTCTGATCGACGACGGGCTGATGTTCTTCACCGCGCCTCCATTCGTTACCGCCGTCAACATTTCCACCGGGCAAATCGCGTGGCAGTACCGCCTGGCGGCCGACACCGAGCCGGGAGCACCGGTGGCAGGCTCGCCAGCACGCGAAGGCGTGGCCGTTGGCGAGGGCATGGTTTTCGTCGGGCTATCGGACTCGCATCTGATCGCGCTCCGCGAGATGACGGGTGAGCTTGTGTGGAAGACATCGCTGCTCGATCCGGCAGGCGACCCGACCGGGGGGCCTTCGGGCGCTCCGCTTTACGCCGATGGGTTGGTTTCGATCGGAACAAATGGAGACAACGGAAATCGAGGCCAGATTGTCGCCGTCGATGCGAAGACCGGGCACGAGGCGTGGCGCTTTTTCGCTATTCCGGCGCCGGGCGAGCCGGGTTCGGAGACGTGGCCGAAGAACAATTCGTGGAGACGCGGCGGCGCCGCGGTCTGGCTGGTTGGAGCGTCCGATCCGGAGCTAGGCCTGGTGTTTTACGTGACCGGGAACGGCGTGCCGCAGTACGGCGGCGAAAATCGTGCGGGTGACAATCTCTATCTCTGCTCGGTGCTCGCGCTCGACAGCAAGACTGGCAAGCTTCGCTGGCACTACCAGGTGATCCGGCACGACATTTGGGAAGCCGACATCGCGGAAGCGCCGGTGCTATTTGACGCGCAAGTGAATGGTCAGCCTCGCAAGGCGATCGCGGCCATGCGCACGGACGGGTATCTCTTCATGCTGGATCGCGCGACTGGAAAGCCTCTTGGGCGTATCGAGGATCGGCGCGTGCCGCAGAATGCGTTCCAGAAGACTGCCGCGACGCAACCGTATCCCGTGGGCGCCGATCACGTATTGCCGGACTGCGACGACTGGAAGAAGGAGACGCTGCCTCGCGGCTTCGAATTGGGCTGCTTCTTTACGCCGGCCGTAGTTGGCGAGGAGAACGTTCTCGCACCCGTTTACGGAATGCGCGTCACGCCGATGTCGTTTGATGCGCAGACGAACTATTTCTATGTGACCGGCAACGCCGGGCTCCAATGGCTCCGGCGCGCGGAGGACCCGGATTTCTACAGCGGCAGCTTCAATAGCCGCGTTCCCGGACTCAACCAATTGAGCTATGGAGTGCTCGCCGCGATCGACAGCCGCACAAACAAGATCGCGTGGGAGAAGAAATTTCCGGGCCTGCGTCCCACGGGCGCGCTGGCCACGGCCGGCGGAGTGGTGTTTCAAATGGCCGGCGACGGCAACCTGCAGGCCTACGACGCGAAGGACGGCTCGCTGCTGTGGCAATACCAGACGGGCGCGACCGGCGGCAGCCCGCCGATCGCTTTTGAAAACAGCGGCGACGAGTACATCGCGACGATCGTCGGCGGCGCCGTCTGGGCATTCAAGCTGGGTGGCACGCTCCCGGCGCGGCCTGCGCCGGCGATGGCCCCTCGGGAAGACTTTGCGGGAGCGGTCACCGACACGGCGAACATCGAAACCGCGACGATGGCGAAGGACATGGGTCTTACGGGCACGCACTACATGATCGATGAATACGAATTCAGTCCCTATCGCGCGCGGGTCAAGGCCGGAACCAAAGTGCACTGGAGAAACAATGGCCGCCTGGTCCACACGATCGTTGCGGAGGACGGGTCGTGGACGACGGGGCGACTGGCTCCTCTGGACGTCGGCACGGTGGCGTTCGACAAACCGGGAACGTACACGTACATCTGCAAGGAATATCCGTGGGTGTACGGGCAGATCATCGTAGTGCCTGCTACCGAGACGGGTGGCGAAAGGTAAATAGGTGCGGCAGGTTCCTCGAATTGGGGCGCAAGAAGCGATCTTTTCGTCGGGTTGACGAAAAACGAGAGCGCCAGTAAAGTAAGGAGGAGGCCGTGCCTGCGGCCTTTTTTGTTGTCTCCCATCGGCTGGGAGGTCGTACAATTGGCAGTACATCAGACTCTGGATCTGATTATCCTGGTTCGAGTCCAGGCCTCCCAGCCAAAACTCTCTGTCATTCTGGATGCATGAAACCGACAGAGCAGAGACTCTGGATCTGGTCGTTCTTCCTGTGGCCCGCTCGCCGCGGGTAACTGGCTCGAGTCCGGGCCTCCCAGCCAAACTTCCCACTTGAAGCCATCTACAAGCAGATCCCTCATCGCCATTCCCGACTCAGAACGTCGGGGATGGGTTCCCTTCCTGCGTCAGGGCGAGCGGGATGACATCGACCCCGAGAGACCTCAGGAAGTGCGATTTGGGCTTACTGCTTATCCCAGACGGTCACGGTGGTAACGGGCTCGCCGCTCGCGTCGGTGAATTTTGCCGTGATCGTCGTCACTTTCCCGTCTGCTGAGACTGTGGACCGGGACGTCCGCACCTCTTTGCCAGCTTTCAGGTAGGAGGTCGTGACCGTATTCGCGTCGATGCGCTTGACGGCGAGCATATCCGCGCCGGATGGGGCGCCCGACCCGGTGACCGGCGCCGGCTTGCCATCGAGGTTGGTGGTGAAGCTCCAGGAAATCTTGCTTCCATCTGCAGCGACTCCGTCGAAGCTGAGCTTCCAGCCGTTGCCTTGCGTCACGACGGTGCGCGTTTCGCTCTTGGGTGCCGGTGCGCCGGCAAATTTCGACTTGGCGAGATTTATCTTCCACGTACCGACGAAGGGACTCTCTTGGGCCAGCAGCGGACTGGAGGAAAGGATGCCAACGACAACGAGGGCGGCGAGTGCGAGAAGTTTTTTCATGTGATCTCCTAATTCAGGACTTCCGTTTGAGGGCTGGGTTGAGCAACCTTATAGCAGAAGGCTTGCGTTTTTTCATCGAAGAAAAAGCAGATCCCTCACCGCCATCCCTGCCTCAGAGCGTCGAGGCCGGGTTCGGGATGACATCGTGACGGCTGCAACGCTAATTTCCATCCTTGATTGACGACCGAGCAGTTCAAGCATGAGCCGGACGGTTCGAAATGGAATCCGTCGCCGTGCAAGATTGCGCCGCCCATGCGCGGACCCATTCGCGCCGGCGGTTTCTGACGACGATTCTCGTGCCGAGGCTTAGTTCGTCTTGGGCGGCGCCGGAGGATTGATCAGCGCGCCATCCCAATGTTCGTCGGCTTTGCCATCCACGAAACGCCACATATCGAACCACGTCGTTGTGTACTTCTTCGACGGGTCGCGCGGATCGGGATATTCGCGCGGCCGGGCGACGATGACGTAGTCGCCTTCCGCGACCACGGCTGTGACAGTGGTTTTCGTCAGATGCTCTGGAATCGGCGTCGGCTGACGCGTCGCCGTGAAATATTTCACGACGCCGGCGAGTCCCGAAGCAACATTGGGATTGTGCTGGATGTAGCGGTCCGTGATCCACTGGTTGGCCAGGTCCCAGTGATTGGCCTCGAGCAGGTCCTTCATGATGTGATAGGCGGCCTGCTTATTGACATTGATTTTCGGGTTCTTGCTGGTGAAGAGAGCGTCTGCTGCGGCACCGGTCACGCCGACGACCGGTTCCTGAGCGATCGCGGGCACGCAGGCAAACAATACGGCGAGCGAAATCCACATCGGTAGGCGTGTTTTCATGCCCGCTACATACAACCGCGCCGCGAATCCTGTCAAGCCGATTAGGGACGGGCATCTAGCGTCCCGACGGTGGCAGCCGACTTGCTGTTCTACATTTCCAGACAGCGCGCTCTTCGCGGTTTCTTTTGCTCTGTGAAGCGGGCAGTTGCGGATGTTGGGATTGGGGGCGCGATGCAATCTGGAAGGACAGCAGGGCGCGCCAACGAAACGGGTGGCCGCCGTTTCAAATAAGGACGCACCCTCCCGATTTGGGAATCGATCAATGAGGGCTGCCGCAGCAGCATCTCGCTCGGCGAAGAAGCGAATTCAGACGAGACCAGCGATGACTCAGAGAAGACAAATCGTCTCAGGCGTGCTAGCCGCAGCTGTATTCGTCCTGCTCGTTTTTCGGATGAGGAAGAGCGCGTCCCGCTGAGCACGTAGTCGGACGGAGTGATGCCGGAAGCTCAAGGGGAGCTGTGTCCACACGATCGAAAAGCCGCGTGCGCGTTCTCAACCGCACTAAAGGGACACTTCTGGCTTCCAGCGTGGAAGTTGCGGACTCGGCTTTCTCTCGCTTTGTTGGGCTGCTCGGCAGGCAATCCATTGAATCGGGAGGCGGGATCTGGATTGTCCCAGGCAATTCGATCCATACGCTGGGAATGCGTTTTCCGATTGATGTGGTGATGCTGAGCCAAAACGCTGCAGTCGTCGGCCTGCGCGAGTCGCTTCCGCCCTTCTCGATCGTTTGGCCGGATCTTCGCGCGAAAAGCGTGCTCGAGCTCCCCGCCGATACAATTGCAAGAACTTCTACAGAACCGGGCGACTTGCTGCAGATCGAATTCGGAAGTTCCTGACAGAGGCTTTCCACCGACCGCGATCGTCAAAGCCATTGTCGGTTTGGCGCGCGAATTCAACATGGACTTCATGGCGGAAGAAGTGGCGACTGCCGGACAGGTCGCCCAACTCCGAGCGCGGGGCTGCCGACATGTGCAGGGTTATTACTTTGCTCGGCCCATGTCGCCGGTTCAATTGGAGCCACGGCTTAGACGGCGCCGCATTGAACCGGCCGTCCCCGAACCTGCCCAATCGACAAAATCATGGAGCCTGCCCACCTCGCCGAAATTGAATTCGCCCGTTTCCCCCCGCTGAGAGTATTATGGCGTCGCCGGGGGCTGCGAAAGCCCCATTTGGTTGGTTGGCGGAGGCTGCCATGAAGAAAATCCTGAAGATCGTCGGAATCATCATCGTCGTTTTTATCCTCATCGTGATCGCCCTGCCTTTTCTCATCGACGTCAACAAATTCAAACCAACCCTTGAGACCGATCTGACCAACGCGCTCGGCCGCAAGGTGGAAATCGGCAACATCGGTCTGTCGATCCTTTCCGGAGGAATCACGATCGACAATGTTTCGATCGCGGACGATCCTGCGTTCAGCCGTTCGCCTTTCCTGCAGGCAAGGCAACTGACTGCCGGCGTGGCCCTGATACCGCTCATCTTTTCGAAGAAGCTCGAGGTGCGATCGTTCACAGTGACCGATCCGCAGGTCTCGCTATTGCGCTCACCGTCAGGGACTTGGAACTATTCGAGCCTCGGCAGTGCGGCGAAGGCGCCTGGAAAGTCTGAAAGCGCGCCCGCCGCGCCGGCCGGATCGTCGTCGGCCCCTGAAATTTCCGTGGAGAAATTGACCATTTCAAACGGTACCGTCGTCGTCGGCACGGTAGGATCGCGTGGCAAGACGCAGACATATCAAAGTGTGAATCTTGAGGCTTCCGATCTTTCTTATACATCGCAGTTTCCGTTTAAGTTCTCCGCGAAGACGCCGGGCGGCGGGACCCTGGGCGTGGATGGAAAGGCCGGCCCGATCAATTCCGGCGATACGTCGCTTACGCCGCTCGATGCGAAAATCGACGTGAACAATCTAGACCTCGCTGCCACCGGCTTTGTGGATCCGTCGTCGGGTTTGGCCGGAGTTGTTGATTTCACCGGAACTCTTTCTTCTGACGGCCATGAAGCGAGTTCGGATGGCACAGTCAAGGCGAGTAAGATCAAGGTCGTTGCTGGCGGCTCGCCTGCGAGCGTGCCGGTGAATGTGGACTACACCACCAGCTACGACTTGAAGAGCAACAAGGGCACGCTGAAAAAAGGTGACGTCCATATCGGCAAGGCACTGGCACACCTGACCGGCGCCTACGACATGGCGGGGACCACGACCGCCGTGCAAATGAAACTGAACGGGCAAGGCATGCCGGTCGAGGATCTCGAAGGCGTTCTGCCTGCGGTGGGCGTCACACTGCCGTCCGGTGCGTCTCTGAAGAGCGGCAGCCTTGATCTGGCGCTCTCGATCGTCGGGCCTGTGGACAAGCTGGTGATTACGGGGCCAGTGAATCTCGCCAATGGCAAGCTCGCGGGCTTCAGCCTCGCGTCCAAGCTCGGCGCGCTGGGCTCTTTTACTGGCCTGGGCGGCAAAGGCGGATCCGACACGGACATTCAGAAGCTCAGCGCCGACTTGCGTCAGGATCCCAGTGGAACACAAGCCAACAATCTGATCGCAGTGGTTCCGTCGATCGGCACGGTCACGGGCACAGCGAACGTCAGCGCAAGCGGCCAGCTCAATTGCAAAATGTCCGCGAAACTGGCGGGAGGCGTGGGCACGATGACATCGGCGCTCACTTCCTTCGGCAACAAAGGCGCGCAAGGCGGCGGCATTCCGTTCACGATCACGGGCACGACTTCCAATCCGATTTTCCTGCCCGATGTGACAGGCATGGCAGGCAGCATGGCCAAGGGCTTGGCGGGCGGTGCGACGGGCGCTGCCGGAGGCGCGGCAGGTGCCGCGACGAACGCGCTCGGCGGCCTCTTCGGCAAGAAGAAGTAGGAACTGCTCCGCCGAATCAGAGCGTTTCAGCGGCAGCCCGGTGGCTGAAGTGTGACGAACTGCTGGCCGCGCGATCGGCCAGCCGATCCGAGCGCTTCGGTCTTCCCGGCTATTGAACGTTCAGCGTAATGTTGACGTTCTGCGTTACACCGTTGATTGTGATCGAAACCGTCGGATTCGTTTGACCCACTGGCGTACCTAGGTTTCCACCGCCGCCTTCCCCTCCGCCGCCACCCCCACCGCCCCCACCGCCTCCGCATCCAACACTCACGGCGGCCAGAGCGCATATCACCAGGATGATCGCTGCCGCCCAGCGCCACTGCCTTCTGCGGCGTCCGAGAGCCACGACCAGCGCGCATGCGAGACACGCGAGGGCGATCGCTGTAAACGATGTCCACTTGCCGAGCACGTCTGGCCGGTCGCGCGATACAGGGGCTACTGCTGACGGCGCAGTTGTGTTGAAAGTGACCGGAGCCGTGGCCGAGCCGTTCGCGGGAATGCTAACGGAGGTTCCTGAGCTGCAATTTGCTTCCGAAGGCAGCCCCATGCACGTCGGTGTAATCATCACGCTGCCGTTGCTGCTGAAGCCGTTTTGCCCGGTGAACGTCAGCGTCGTTGAACCCGATTGCCCCGGCGCGGCGATGTTGACCGTCGTCGGATTCGCAGAAATCGAGAAGCTTGGTGGGCCGGTCACCGTTACCGTTAGGGGCGCAGACGTCGAACTCGCAAAATTCGTACTACCCCCAAAATTGGCCGTAATCTGGTCTTGTCCGGCGGGAAGGGACGTGGTCGTCAACACAGCCTGGCCATTCGACAAAGCAACCGATCCGAGATCGGTGTTTCCGCCGTTGGTGCTGAAAAACACCACTCCGCCGAAGGGCGTTGGCCCCCCGGGCGGCGAAGTGATCACCGTCGCAGTCAACGTCACGCTTTGCCCCTGAGCGATCGTAGTGCCTGATGAACCGACGGAAGTTGTTGTCGCGAGCGGTTGGACGGTTTCAGTGATCGTGTTGGACGTGGATGCGTAGTTACTGTCGCCTGAGTAGGTAGCGGTAATGCTGTCGGAGCCGCCTTGGAGCGAGGACGTCGTAAGTGTTACCTGTCCATTCGCCGACAAGGTAGAGCCGCCCAAAGTACCGCCCGGGTACGCAGAGAACAGGACCGAGCCTGTTATGGGTGGCCCTCCGCTCTGACTGGTGGTTATTTGGGCTGTGAATGTCACCGCCGACCCATACGGAACAGTGGCATTCGACGGCGTGATCGCCGTTGTCGTTGGATACAGCACTGATACGTATGTAGCTGGCGAGCTGGAAGCCAAGTAACTCGCGTCACCATTGTATTGTGCGACGATGCCATCCTGGCCGTGCGGGAGTGAAGTTGTGGTCATACTCGCGGACGCTGTGGCCCGGTGCGTTGTAGGGTCCACGCTGCCAAAAACATTGGCTGTGCCCACCTGCGTTGTTCCTAACATGAAATTCACAGTACCCGTTGGCGCGTGATTGGAATAAATCGAATTCGGCACGTTCAGAGTGGCGTTGAGAGCTACAGGCGTTCCAACCGTTGTAGTGAACGGATTTTCCGACATCGATGTTTGCGTAGATACTGGTGTGATCGTTATCGATTCCGTCGTCGGATTCGGACTCGGCGCAGTGTAACTATCGTCTCCGTTGTAGGTCGCGGAAATCTTGTGAGTTCCCCCGGCCAGATCGATCGCTTGGTCCTCCGTATAGCCCTGTGCGTTCAGGGCGAAGGTGCCACCGTCCAAGGAAGCCGCGCCGCCGCCATTGTAGCTATCTGTCAACGTGATGTTGCCGGTTGGGCAGCCGGTATTTCCTGGTGCATTGTTGGGACAGGCGTCGCCGGCTTGACTTGTTATGTTGACGCGCAGCAGCGAGGGTGAACTGCCGAAAGTGGCTGTCGTGGCGTTGGCACTCGTTTGCAGCCCCGTATTGGGGTCGAAAAGTTCATAGGCGATCTGCATCTTGCTTGCTTCGGGCGCGACCGTCACAGCCGTCGTGGTGGAGTTGCTCGAAGCGAAGGTGCCGTCGCCTGCGTATTGCGCCACAACGTTGTAGCTGCCTCCGGGAAGAGAAGTGGTGCTGCCGGATGCCGCACCGCTGCTGTTGAGCGTGAAAGCTTGCAGGCCCTCTGTTCCGTTCGGTCCTGTCTGGGCGACGAGTGAGACGTTCCCCGTAGGTGTCCCTCCCGTGCCTGTCACTGTGCTGCTCACGTTCACGGATTGGCCGTGCGTGAGGGTGGTTAGCGTAGACCCATTCGGTGGAGTCAACGTTAGCGTAGTCGATGACGGTGTCAGCGAAAAGTTCTTCCACCCGCTGATCAGGTTTCCGGCATTGACGGAGCCGAGTCCGGTCGCCAGATCATAGCCTGAGGAAGTGGGATAGCCGGAAAGCACGCCGATCGAATCGCCTGGAGTCGAAACGGTGCAGTTGGGGCTGCCGTTCGCGCAGGGCATCGCAATCGTCGATCCGCTCGGCACATCGTAAAAAACGCACGTGTTCGCCGGGCTCGCCGCAGACGTGCAAGTGTTGCCGGACTGCGCGGCCAGCTTGTACAAAATGTAATTCGCGTTTCCCTCGCGCGAACCCGTGGCTTGATTGACAAGCGCCATGATCGCGGCGAATGCAGGTGACGATGCCGAAGTCCCGCCTATTCCTACGGCGTCGGATTGTGCAGCATATGGGTCGCACGAGGTTGTGCCCGACGGAACGCCGGGGAAGTCAGCCTCGCAGATTAGATAGAAGCTGCCGTTGAAGCCATTGCTGGCGAAAAAAGACACATCCGGAACGTCGCGCGCTCCATCCTTGGGCGTTAAAGCAGTCTGCCATGAGGGTTTTGGATGACCCTGCGTGCAGCTCGACAGATTCTGGCCATCGGAATTGATGCAGCCGCTTTCGCCGCCACTGCCGCCGACGACGGCTACGAGACCATCCTGTTGCGCCGCAGCGTTGTTGCAGGTTTGCTCTGCCGTTGTTGCATTGAAGTAGCTGAAGATCTCCTGATTCGTGCAGGAGTCGTTCCATGTCATCTCGGGAATGTAACCCTTGGCCGAGGCCTCGGTCGGCGTGTCGCTCGGCGTGGTGTTCCAAAACTCGCCGAAGCTGTTCACATCATTGAAATCGGTACCACCCACCGAAACGTTGTACGGCGTTGATGTAAAACCGCTCACGGCGAGGCCGTTGGTGGCCGCACCGGGGCCACGGTTGCAGACCGCGGAGCCACTGTCGCCAGAGGAAACCGTCACGGTGGTGCCCTGTGCGGCGGCCTGCTGCCAGATTTGCGTGTAGAACTGGTTGTCGGCCGCACCCATGAAGAATTCGCAGATGCCGAAGCTTTCGTTGAGGATCGCCCCGAGATTGTTATCGACGGCGTACTGCGCAGCGAGATCGACGCCCAGACTAACCTCGGTGTCCTCCGCGATCACGAAGTCAATAGTTGCGTTGGGCGCAACGGCGCCGGCCCACTGGATGTCCAGATCTGCCTCCGTTTCGGCGCCATTGAAGCCCGGGTCAGGGCCGTTGACGATCACGTTAAGCTTCGGCGCGGGAAGGCCAAAGAGTGTCCGGAATTGGGAGATATCACTCTGGTTGATATCGCTCTGGCCGACGACTACGATCGTGACGCCATCGCCATTGAATTGCGTCTTAGGCGCGGGGCTCAGCAGCAAGTTCGGCACGTTGTAGATCTTTGCGAAATCAGCAGGGTCGAGAGCGAAGTTGCAAAACGGCTGGGCGTTCGGGCTGCACGGGTTAGGAAATGTAAACAGGCTGGTGGCCTCACGTGTGACAGCTCCTGTGGCTTTTGTTCGCGAAAACACGCCCGCCATTTCATGCATTTGTTGCCGCGGAAAGTTGTAGAGCGTGTTGATGCCGGCGACGACGGGGGCAAGCGCGGACGGGATTTGCGGGTCTGAGGAATTAGCCCAGTGTTCTTCGCCGTTCACAGCGTACTTGTGAATCGTAGTGTGAAAGGCCTCTGCGACTTGTCCTGCCGTGCCGGAAAACTCGATCACCGTGCGGCCGCTTGAGGCGCCCACGACCTGAAAGCCATGAGACTGAAGCCAGGATGCAACCGTCTGGATATCCTGATCGGACGGGCCGAACTGCTGGCCGAATTGTTGCGGCGTGAGCCATTTGTGGAAGTTTAGCGAAGAGGCGTCCTGCTGCTGCTCCATCAGCATTTCGAGAGCGGATTCCTGATCCGTGCTGCGCTGCAGCACAAGCAGCATGCGTTGCATCGGCAAGCTCGTCGGCGCTGCGCCACGGTCAAATTCGGCGCGGGCGAGAGGATGCGTGTTGCCTGGCAGCGTTGTCAGCTTCGCCTCATCTATGGCTTGGGTGATGCGGGTTGGGACTGTAACGGTCTGCGCCGATGCCACAATGCAAGTCAGGAGCAGGACAGCGACGGTCAAGCAAAAGGCACGGGAGAAGCGGGACCGGTCTCGCATAAAGCCTCTTCGCGGCCAGAGGGATTTCCGAAAATCCGTTCCTACCCGATGGCGCTGTGAGATGCCGAGACCCAGGGGGCGGGACCGGGGACGCCCAGCCGCTGATCCGTGAAATGTCTGAGAGAATCACGCGGATGTTGCCAAACGAATCAAGGGCCGTCAAGAACAAGTTTGAAGAAGACCAAGTCCGGAAGATGAAAGTGCGGCGGCAGCGACCGGTCCGCCGTCCTCCTAGAGCATCTGGCGGAGGACGTATTGCAGAATTCCGCCGTGCTGGTAGTAGGCAACTTCGAAAGGCGTATCGACGCGCGCGACAGCGGTGAAATGGACAGTCACTTTGCCGCTGGTATCTCGAGCAGTCACGCGGATCCGTTTGCGCGGCTCGAAGGTTTGCGCGAGACCTTCGAAATCGAAAATCTCGAGGCCGGTTAGACCTAGCGATTTGAAGTTCTCGCTAGGCAAGAATTCGAGCGGCAGCACGCCCATGCCGACCAAATTACTGCGGTGAATGCGCTCAAAACTTTCCGCCAGCACAACGCGCACACCGAGCAGGATTGTCCCCTTTGCAGCCCAGTCGCGCGACGAGCCGGAACCGTACTCTTTCCCCGCGATCACAACGAGCGGCACTCCTTCTGCGCGATATTTCATCGCCGCATCGTAGATAGACATTTTCTCGCCGCTCGGCTGATGAATGGTCCAGCCGCCTTCGGTGCCGGGCGCGAGCTGGTTGCGCAGGCGAATGTTGGCGAACGTGCCGCGCATCATCACTTCGTGATTCCCGCGGCGCGCGCCGTAGGAGTTGAAATCCTTCGGCTGGACGCCGTGCGCGATCAGATACTTTCCCGCGGGGCCGTCGGGCTGGATCGAGCCGGCCGGTGAGATGTGATCCGTCGTGATGCTATCGCCAAGCACAGCCAGCGCGCGCACGCCGCGCAAATCGGAAATTTCGCCAGGCTTGACCTTCATGCCCTCGAAGTAGGGCGGGTTCTTAATGTACGTGGATTTTTCGTCCCACGCGTAGAGGTCACCCTCTGGAATTGGCAGCGCCCTCCAATTCTTGTCGCCGGCGAACGCGTCAGCATATTCCTTCGCGAACATGTCTTTCGAAACGGCGCCGCGGATCGCCGATTCGACCTCTTGCGGCGTCGGCCAGATTTCGCGCAAGTAGACGGGTTTCCCGGATTTATCCTTGCCGATCGGCTCGTTGACGATATCGAAATCCATGCGGCCTGCTAGTGCATACGCGACGACGAGCGGCGGCGAAGCTAGATAGTTTGCGCGGCAAAGCGGATTGATGCGGCCTTCGAAGTTGCGATTGCCGCTCAAGACCGAAACTGCCACGAGATTGTTCTCCTTGATCGCCTTCCCGATCGACTCGGAGAGCGGACCGCTATTTCCGATGCACGTGGTGCAGCCGTAGCCCACGAGGTTGAAGCGCAGTTGATTGAGATACGGCCACAGGCCGGCTTTCTCGATGTAATCGGTGACGACTTTCGAGCCGGGCGCGAAACTCGTCTTCACCCAGGGCTTCGTCGCGAGGCCGCGCTCGACAGCTTTCTTTGCGAGCAGGCCTGCGCCAAGCATGAGCGACGGATTCGACGTGTTGGTGCAGCTCGTGATGGCCGCGATCACAACGGACCCATCGGCGAGATCAAATCTGTCGCCGTTGTTCTGCACGCTCGCGTGTTTCGGCGCTTCCGTGAGCGATTTCTCGAACGCCGACTTCGCCTGAGTGAGCGGGACGCTATCCTGCGGGCGCTTCGGTCCTGCCATGGTGGGAACGACGGTCGCGAGGTCGAGCTCGAGCCGGTCGGAAAAGACCGGGTCGGGCATCTGGTCGGTGCGGAAAAGTCCCTGCTCTTTCGTGTAGGCCTCGACTAACTTCACTAGATTCTCGTCGCGCGCCGTGAAGCGCAGGTAGGCGAGCGTCTCCGCATCGACTGGGAAAAAGCCCATCGTGGCGCCATACTCGGGCGCCATGTTGGCGATGGTGGCGCGGTCGGGCAGTGTGAGGCTCGAAAGGCCGGTGCCGTAAAATTCGACGAATTTGCCGACGACGCCTTTCTTGCGCAGCATGTGCGTGACGGTGAGGACAAGGTCCGTCGCGGTTGCGCCAGCGGGCAACCGGCCGTGCAGCTTGAAGCCGACGACTTCTGGGATCAGCATCGAGAGCGGCTGGCCGAGCATCGCGGCCTCCGCTTCGATTCCGCCGACGCCCCAGCCGAAGACGCCGAGGCCGTTGACCATGGTCGTGTGCGAGTCGGTGCCCACGAGCGAATCGGGGAAAGCGATCCATGCGCCGTCACGCTTTTCACGGAAGACGACGCGCGCGAGGTACTCCAGATTGACCTGATGGCAGATGCCGGTATCCGGCGGGACGACCTTGAAATTCTGAAGGGACTTTTGCCCCCAGCGAAGAAAAGCATAGCGCTCGATATTGCGCTGCATTTCGAGTTCGGCATTAAAGGTAAATGCGTCCGCTGAGCCGAATTTGTCGACCTGGACGGAATGGTCGATCACAAGCTCGGCCGGGAGCAGGGGATTGATCTTTTTCGGATGGCCGCCGAGATTCTTGATGGCGTCGCGCATCGCTGCGAGATCCACGACCGCGGGCACGCCCGTGAAATCCTGCATCAGGACGCGCGCCGGCATGAAGGAGACTTCCTTTTCCGCAGCAGAGGATTTCGACAGATCCCAGCTTGCGAGGGCGCGAACATCGTCGGCGTGGACGAAACGATCGTCCTCGTGGCGCAGCAGATTTTCGAGCAGCACCTTCAGCGAAAAGGGCAGGCGATCGACCTTGCCGATGCCGGCGCGAGCGAGAGCATCGAGACGGTAGAATTCAAACGAGTCGTTGCCGACGCGAAGCGTCGCGCGGGTCGAGAACGAATTCTTCGAAGGTGCGCTCATGCGGGGACGAATTCTCCTTTGGTGGAACGCAATAGTTTAACGCACTCGCGCAGCACGGCCGTTCCATTTTCTGGACGCCGCGTCGCCTTTGATGTGTGCGGAACCTCTGAAAATTGGCGATTAGACGAAATTCTGCTCAGCATTTTCAGCTGGTTAGGGCGAATCTTTTCGCTCATATTGGCGATTAAGAAAATCATAGGGGTCCGCAAGTCTGCGGAGGGTCTGCGCGGAGAGCCTGCGGCGCATGCGGCCGTCCCGGGCCACCGGCCGCCACTGACAAACCGAATCCGATCATTCACGATATCCATGTTAGGCGCAGCGAAGTCGTTGTCAAGCGGCCGAGTCTGTGGACTCCAGAGCATGTAGCGATCTGTTCGAGGCTGCAAATTCCTAATCCAGTAATCTAAGAAACGGTAAACGAGCGGGAAGCGTCCTAAAGGCGGGACCCGAATTCCAAGCTGGAGGCTTCCGATGAAGGTTTTCTGGCGACGGGTTGCCGCTCTCCTTGCGTTTGGCGTTTCCGTTAATCCTCCAGCCACATTTGGGCAGTCAGCACCCGCCAATCCGGAGATCGTCCGCCTGACCTATGTCGAAGGCGACGTGCGACTGTCGAGCGGTGGTGGAAAGAAGGGCGCGGTCGGGCAAACGTGGGTGCAGGCGCAGGCAGGCATTCCCATCGAAGAAGGATTCAATCTCGCGACCGGGACGGGTCGCGCTGAAATCGAGTTTGAAACTGGATCCGTAGTCTTTCTGGCGGACAATTCCACCCTCTCCTTTTGCCAACTCTCGGTGGTGAACAGTGTCCCAGCCACCTGCGTTGAATTGTTGAGCGGCACGGCGACGATCAACGTGCATCCGGTAAAGGACGAGACCTTCAAGCTCGAAACTCCAAACCTCAATGCGGTAACGGTGGCTTACCCGAACTACTCTTTTTTACGGATAGAGAGTTTCTTGGATGGCATGAAAGTGACTTTGCAGGAGGATACGCTTGCCACCCACGAAGGAAAAGACAAGGTACAACTGGCTGCGGGGCAAACGCTGACGTATGTGGGGCCCAACATCGTCAATATCACGGCACCGAGTGCCGCAGCGCCCGATGAATGGGACACCTGGGTTAAAGCCCGGCTTAGCACGCGGAAAGCGACGATGGATGCCGCGCTGAAGGCGTCTGGGCTTTCCGAACCCGTTCCGGGATTGGCCGATCTGTATCAGAGCGGGAGCTTTTTCCCGTGCGCGCCGTATGGGACGTGCTGGCAGCCAAACGAATCCATGCAGGCCTCGCCGGAAAGCTCGGGGGAGAACATGCCACAGGGCTCGCAGCAGACCTCATCGCAGAGTTCTGCTCCGACCCCTGTTAAGCAACCGCAAGCAGGAAAACCGCGGCAAATCGTTGTCACGGAGGCACGTTTCGAGCCATGCGTAACGACGACCATCATCCGCGTATGGGACCCGCGCAAGAAGGTATGGGTCGAGCATACTTTCACGGAGAATAATTCGATCGAATACAGTGGGAGCCTGTACTGGAATTGGGCGCTTTGCCGCGCCGGAACCTGGATCTACCGCAACCCAAATTACCTATTGGTCCTCAGGAAGAAAAAGCATCACCATCGGCCGGTGCGCTGGGTTCGCGTTGGAAACAAGACAGGATTTGTGCCCACGAGCCCGAAAGACGAGAAGGGCAAGCCGCCGGTCAATTTGAAACATGGCCTTTTCGTACCCACGGGAAAAGCGTCTGAGCCGATCGAGAGGGTGGCTGTTGATCCATCGAAAGAAGTGAAGCTCCTGGCGGAAGGGCCGAAGGATTTTCGAGAATTTACTTCCTATATGCCGCCAGCAGAGCGGCCGGAGATCACGCAGCAGTTCTTGGACGTGAAGTCTGCCGCGGCAGCCGGCGTCGTTGCCAAAGACGGCCAACTCAAAATTGCATATGACTACAAGCGGCAGGGGTTCGTGGAGTCGAGGGTGGCCGCTGGAGGGCACACAAGCAAACCCGTGTTGGTTGCCACGTTGAGCCCGCGCGGAATTGTCGCTGGGAACGCAGGCGGCAATTCGTCGCGCAGCGGCGGAAGCGGGTCGAGAATTGAATATGGCGGGGCCCGTAGCAGTGGGGGGTACAGCGGAGGAAGCGGCCGGGGCGGTGGTTACAGCGGGGGCGGCTCTTCCGGTCGTACTGGCGGAGGGAGCTACACCGGTGGCGGCTATTCCGGCGGCGGATACAGCGGTGGCAGCGCGGGCGGAAGCAGCGGGGGCGGGTCTAGCGGTGGGAGTCGGGCAAAATAGCCCGTCCATGATGCACCTTCGGATTGGAACTCCAGAACGGGCGTTGCGTGTGACTTCCTTCCTTACGGCCTAGCGAGCTTTGTTGTGTTGAGACTTGGGCGGGCCGGGTTCCCAGGCAGCGGCGACGGCTTTGTGCTCGTGGAACAGGCTGCTGGGAACACGAATCTGGCCGCTGCGCACGAAGCGCTCGTGATTCTCCTCTAATTCTGCAGGCATGTAGCGATAGTTGACCGTCACGCCGAAAGAGGCGCTCAGCCCGTAAGGCCGCAAATTGCCGAAGGAATTGATTCGCTCAAGGCGCGCGCCATTGGCCAGGTGAAACGTGGCGACGGGATCGTAGAGTTTTCCGTCGCGTCGCACGCGCGTGAGATAGGCGAGGGCAAGGCGGCGCAGAGGTTCCGCAAGCACACCGCGATGAGAGAAGGGCCGCTCGAGCAACTTGAAGAGCGCGTCCACGGGATCGCGACGGCCGGCGGCTGCGGTGAGACTGCGTGAATATTCCGCTAGCAGTCGCGAGAGACGATCGCGCGTGAAGCCGTCCGCATTCTGACTGTCGCGCAGCGCCTTCGAAAAGAGCGGCAGAGGCGAGAGCGTGGCGTACGTCTTGATGTTGGGAAATTCGGCGGCCAGTTCGGTGACGACCTGCTTGATTAGGAAGTTTCCGAAGGGAACGTTGCGCAAGCCCTGCAGGCAGTTGTTGATGGAATAGAAGATGGCCGTGTCGGCTCTTTCGGCTCGGAGCACCGGGGCATTCACGTCGAGAAGAGGCCCGAGATCCCCGGTCAAACCCTTCGCCAGCGCCACCTCCACGAAGATGATCGGCTCGTCGCCGAGCGCGGGATGAAAGAAGGCGAAGCACCGGCGGTCAGCCTGGATACGGCGAAGCAGATCGGGCCAGCCGTTGATTTCGTGCACGGACTCGTAGCGGATCAGCTTTTCGAGAATCGCTGCGGAGGTTTGCACGCTGATGCGCTCGAGACGCAGAAAGCCGCGGTTGAACCAGGAGCGAAAGAGATGCCGGAGGTCGGAGTCGAGCGGCTCGAAGTTCGCGCCATCGGAGCGGAGGGCAAGCAGATGTCCGCGCATTGTGACAAGCGTTTCCGTTCCGCCGGGCGCGGTGTTGATGCGGCGAATGAGTTCCTGGCGCGGCGGCTCGACAGCGGCGGAAAGGGCCGCAAGAGCGTGCGCGCTCGGCGCACGCTCGTACTCGACCGCTGCTCGACGTACGGCGGATTCGTCCGGCGAAAACTCGCGGCTCAGGATTTCGAAAAATCCAGGACGATCCTCCGGCCTCATCGAGCGGTAAACTGTGATGATTTCATGCGCGATGGCGGTTTGCGAGGCCTCACCACGCTCGGAAAGCAGGCGATGGCAGAGGAAGCGCATGTCCTTGCGGTGGCCCTGGAGCGACTGCAGGAGATTCGAGAAGAAACCCGACATCGAATTGAGAGTATAGCCGAAAGTTGCGACTAACCGGCCGCGAGAAACTGCGCCGTCCGGAAGGCGCAGGCCGCTCGGCAACTTGTCGCCGCGATATCTACAAAGCTTGTGGTCGCGAGCGTTTCTGTGAGGTTGCTCGTCCTTTATTTTTCGATGACGCCGCAGGCGATTCGGTCGCCCGAGTTGCCGGACGGGTCGGACATCAGGTCGTCGGGCTTTGCATGAATGACGAGCGCGGTGCCACCTTCATGGAAAAGCGAATTGGGACCCTCGCCGAGGGTTGGGCCCTTGGCGATCAGCGTGGCTTTCGCCTTGCCATTCTTGCCGACCACGAGGTTCAGCAGGTCGCCTGCGTGCGGGTGAGGATCTAGTGGGTTGTTAATGCCGTGATGCGCGTTGGTCGGATTGAAGTGGCCGCCAGCGGTCTTGAAATCCGGGCCATCGCATTTGCCAACTGTGTGGATGTGAATCCCGTGCTCGCCGGGCGTTAGTTGCGCGACGTTGACGGCGATCTTCACTCCGTCAGCGGTGGGAGTGATTTTGGCTGTGCCAATCGTCGTGCCTTGAGCGTTCTTAATGTCCGCGTGCGCCGATTTGGGCGCGTCGCCCAGCGCGATCGCAGCGGAGAAGCCAAGAAGTGCAGGGATTACGACGAGATTTCGGATGTGCATGGCGTGTCCTCCCCCAAGGACGTTCGAGCGGGTTGCAACCACGGAAATTCTATCACAGGGTACGGAAGCTAGATTGGCGCAATCAGTGCTTCGGGGCGACGTAGCCTTCGGGAAGTTTCGCGCCTTCGCCGAAGAAGAAAAGCTCCATTTGCTCTTCCATGATCCTTTGCGCGTTGGGATCGAGCGGATTGAGGCGGTACTCGTTCAAGAGCATCTTCGAGTGGTTGACCCACATGGCCCAGGCATCTTTCGAGACGCTTTCGTAGATCCGCTTGCCGAGTTCGCCCTTCCATGGCGGGCGGTCGAGGCCCGGCAGCTCGCGGCCGAGCTTCACGCACTTGACCATGCGGACCTGTTGAGCGCCCTGCGGCTTGTCATCGGCCATGTCGAGAAGTCCTCCGGTGAGCTTCGAACACAATCTTAAATGGTGACGCGGGGCGGCCGCAACCAGAAGGGATCTACCGGCAGGCGCCCCTTAGCTCACTTTGAGAGCTTCGAGATTCGCAACGAGAACGTCGCGCAAAGAGCGCGCAGGACGCCCGGTGAGAAGCTGTACGTGGCGCGAGCAAATCGAAAAGTATCCGGTGCGTATGGCGCGTTCGTAGGAGACCATTTCTTCGCTGCCCCACACGCCGGTGCCGTCATCGTTGGTCATGCCGTCGACGTACGCGCGCGGAACGCCCGCAGCATCGAAGATCGCGAGCCTTTCATCCTCGGTGACGGTGACGTATTCGATGGGCTGCCCGGTCAATTCCGAAGCAATCGCGGCGGCGTCGCGGAAGGTGTAAAGCTCGGGGCCGGTGATTTCGTAGGCGGCGCCTTCGTGTCCGGGCGAGGTGAGCACAGCGGCTGCTGAGGCGACGCAATCTTTCTTGGATACGAAGGCCATGCAGCCTTCACCCGTGCTCATGATCCATTTTCCTGTGCGGACCGCCATCGGCGCGATCATGGTGGCGATCACTTCGGCGTACTGGCTGTCGCGCAGAAACGTGAAGGCGGCGCCGCACCGCCGCAGCAGCTCCTCCGTGAAATAGTGATCGGCGACCGCGAGCGACGGACTCTTCGGATGAATGCCGACGCTCGATGTATAGACGATGTGTTTCACGCCCGCCGCGACTGCCGCCTCGATTGCGGCGCGGTGCTGGCGTTGGCGGTGCGGTCCGACGGCCAGTGTGCTAATGAGGAGCATCTTTTCGCCGCCGGCGAAAGCCTTCGCAAGAGTCTGCGGCTTGTCGAAGTCTCCGGCGCGAACTTGTGCGCCACACGCCGCGAGGTCGCCAAGCGAGGCCGGATTTCGCGTGACGAGGATCAGCTCCGAGGCCGGCACTTTTTCGAGTACGAGTTGCGTGACCTGACGCCCGAAGCTGCCGGATGCGCCTGTGATGACGGTGCTCATCAATGGATCCCTGTAAATGAGAATTGGGTCCGCGCATTCTAGCATCGATTCCGCTGCCCCGACTTGACAACAGTGACGCGCGCAAACAGTATCGGTAGGTTTTCGATCAGCGAAGGACCTGACGACTGGAAGGAGAACGGGATTGCAACACGTGCGATTGGGAAGCACGGGGCTGAAAGTGTCGCGGCTGTGCCTTGGAACGATGACTTTCGGATTTCAATGCGATGAGGCAACATCCTTCGCCATTCTCGACCGCGCCGCGAGTGCGGGCATCACATTCATGGACTCATCGGACGTGTATCCGCTCGGCGGCGGGCTTGAGCGCGCGGGGCGCACGGAAGAAATTATCGGGCGCTGGATCCGCGGCAAACGGCACGATTTCGTCATCGCGACGAAATGTTTCGGGCAAACGGGGCCGCAGCCGTTCCATGCCGGCAACAACCGCCGGCACATCCTGGACGCGGTCGATGCATCGCTGCGCAGGCTGGGCACGGACTACATCGACCTGTATCAGCTTCACGGCTTCGATCCACAGGTGACGCAGGATGAAACGCTCGGTGCCCTCGAGGACATCGTTCGCGCCGGCAAAGTGCGCTACATCGGATGCTCGAACTATCTAGCGTATCAAGTGGCGCGCGCTCTGGGCCGCAGCGATGTGCGCGGATGGGCGCGGTTCGTTTCGGTGCAGCCGCGCTACAACCTGCTTTATCGCGAAATCGAGCGCGAGCTGTTGCCGCTGTGCGCGGAAGAGGGAATCGGAGTGATCCCGTTCAATCCGATTGCCGGCGGTCTGCTTACCGGGAAATACGATCGCTCGAAGCCGCCTGCGGAGGGCACGCGCTTCGCTTACACGGGACGCATCGGAGAGCTTTATAGGAGCCGCTACTGGCAAGACCAGGTTTTCAACGGCCTAGATGCGTTGCAGAAAATTGCCGAACGCGCCGGTATTCCGCTCACGACGCTTGCCGTCGCTTGGGTGCTGGCAAATCCGACAATCACGAGTCCAATCATCGGCGCGAGCAAGCCGGAACAGCTCGATGCGACGATTGCTGCACTCGACGTCAAACTTGACGAGGGATTGCTAGCGGAACTGGACAAGGCGACGATCCAGTTCCGCTAACGACGAACGCGGCAAGACTAATGTTTCGCTGCTGCTTGGTTGCGGCGCCAGGTGTAGTAGCCGTCGAGAACTTGCAGCTTGTCCATGTTCGGCACGGGGATCGCTTTCGACGGATCGTCGAGATTCATCACCTGTTGGTCGTCATTCGTGAATGCGGGCCACGTCGGTAGCCCTGCTCCGTTCGGGTCTCCGTTCTTGGCGAAGTTCGTCCAGTAGGATTCGATCTGATCGGAGAGGGCGCGATCGTCTGCGGTCGGCGTCATGCCAGTGCCGAATTGGCCGAAAACGAAACCCAGTTCGCCGGCGTGGGCTGCGCCCCAGCTTTTGAATTGCGGAGCGTCGGCATAGGGCGGCCGGTGGCTAAAGTAGTAGACGAAAACTTTGCCCTTGCCGGTCTTGGCCTGCAATCGAGCCCAGGTCCACGTATTCCAGGCGAAGCCGGTGTCGCGAAATAGATCGCGATCCGAGCGCAGAGCCTCGGCATCCGTACCGCCCGGATAGGCGGCCAGAATCTTGTCGGCGTACTCACCGTAGCCGTCGTGAACGCTTTTCAAATAGGCCGGGGCAGTGATCGTTGCAACGAAAATAGCCCCTTCGTCGGAATTCGTGCCGACTAAGATGGGAGTGTCGTTGTAGCGCTTCGCTTCGTAGAGATCGTACTGGTCGCTGGGAAGAGCGTAGCCGTCAAAGGTGGGCCACGCACCGCCGAGACCCGGAGGCGACTTTTTCAGTATGTCGTCCGCGGATATTTTCCGAGCATCGGCGATCGAACTGACGCCGAGCTTCGAGAGAAAATTCTTGCCACCTTGCTCCGCGACGGAAAGTGGCGGAACGTTTTCGCCGCCTTCGTTCGCAAGTCTCGGCGGACCGAAGGAGCCACCGCTTTCCGAGATCGCCCTCTGGAAGAGCCCCTTCGCCAGCGGAGAAGCGGCCAGCATGCTGACGGAAATTCCGCCGGCGGATTCGCCGAAAATCGTGACGCGATGGGGGTCGCCTCCAAACGCCGCAATGTTCTTCTTCACCCATTGCAACCCGGCGATCTGGTCCAGCAACCCATAGTTGCCGGAGTGGCCGCCTTGCTCGGCAGTCAGTTCGGGATGCGCCATGAAGCCGAGTTCTCCGACGCGATATGACACGCTGACGACGACCACGCCCTTTTTCGCAAGGTTCTTGCCGTCGTACTGCTTGAGCGAAGTGGCTCCGATCGAAAAACCGCCGCCGTAGATCCAGACCATGACCGCGAGGCGGTCCTTTCGCGATTTTGCGGGCGTCCAGACGTTGAGATAGAGGCAATCCTCATTCGTCTCGACCTCCTCGATGCCAAGAGCTCGATTAGCAATCTGGTTTTGAATGCACGCGGGCGCAAATTTGTCTGCGTTCTTGACGCCCGTCCATGAAGCGGCCGGTTTCGGAGCGCGCCAGCGCAAGTCGCCAACCGGCGGCGCGGCAAATGGGATTCCCTTGTAGATCGTGATGCCGTCCTCGACCGTGCCCTGTACGAGACCAGCCTGCGTGCGAATCGGGGCAGGAGCTTGCCCCAGTGCGGTTGATGCAAGGGCGAACGCAACGACCAACGCCGAAATCCATCTAGTCATTCCCATCTCCCCATGAGGCATCGATTGCGGCAAAACGCCCGCGCCACGCAGAACGTCTTCCCGCCAGCGAGGACTGGCAGCAACCTACCCCGAGCCGGGCGGCATTCTATCGCGCTTTCGGGTCGTCAAAATGCCGCAGCCGAAAATTCTAGTTTTTCTTGATTACCAGTTCGGGTGGCCGCTTGCGCGGCGTACGCTGGCCGCGGCCCGGAAAGCGCGCGAGGATTTCGCCATCCCACAGGCGAATGACACGCTCGCGAAAAAGCCAGCGGTTGCGAACCTTGACGAGCTTATCGTCGTAATAGCCGGTGAAGCGGAGCGTGTACGGCGGCTCGCCCTGGCACTCGGTAACGAAAGCGAAGGACCGTGCCGAGCAGCACTTGGAATCGCCCTTCACGACCAACTGGCTGACGTGATGCTGGCGACCAGGGAAATTGGGCACATTCCGATAGTGCTCGGCGAAGCGCCGAATATTGTCGCGGCCTTCCCAGCGGTCCGGGTCTTCGAAAACTTCCTCGATGACGACGGCATCAGGCGTAAAGCAGGCGACGAGCGCATCGACGTCTCCCGTGTCGAGCGCCCAGGCGTAGGCCGCGATTAGATCATTGATTGCGATGCGATCGGCGATCGTGAGTGACTCGGCTTTCTGCAAGGGGACTCCTCGATTAAGCCTCGATCCGCGAGCTAGTAGCCAACGGTGAAGCGCTCGCGGTGGTGTTTCGCATGCTCGGCTTCGTTCATCATCGCGACGGCGTAGTCCTGCAAGGAGATGTGGCTCTTGCCCGCCTCGTCGTACAGCACCTGATCCTTTCCGAGACGGAACTTGCCCGTACGCTGACCGGGCACGATCATCACCGAGGGCGAGAGGAACACCCAGTCGAGGCCGGGCTCTTTCTTCAGCAGGTAGTAGAGTTCGCGCGTGCCGCGAATGCCCGGCTTGAACGGCTCGAACGCAGCCGGGAATTCGGGCGAGTCGAGGAATTCGATGCCCGCGGGAGTCTTCAGGCTGGCGGCTCCGCCGACTGCAAGAAAGCGCTTCACGCCGGATTTCTTCACGGCGGCGATAATGGCGCGATGCCCGCGAACGTGCCGGTAGAAAACTTCGGGACCGGGAACACCGCGCGCGGGATTGTAGGAGCTGATCACAACATCGTGGCCGGCGAGCAGCCGGGCGAGTTCGTCGCGGCGCAGCACGTCCGCCTGCACCACGCGCAGATTCGGGTGCGGCGTCAGGCGCTGTGTTCGGCGGACGATGGCCGTCACGTGGTGGCCGCGGCGCAAAGCCTCCGCTAGTATCTTCGAGCCGACGAATCCCGTCGCTCCAATGAGCGCGATCTTCATTTAGCCTCCTCAGAAACGGGCCGCGATCGCATGCGGACGTTTCAGGCAATGGATCGTGATTGACAGACGCACGGAACGGCGGGATTGTACCACCTTCACATTTCATTGCACCGGCGGAGATGCCTATGACAGGGACGGAACCATTCGGAGACGCGCGGTCGCTGCTGGACGCGCCAAAGCTCGAGTTTGCTTTTGAGGCGCGCTTGCGGTTCACGCGCGTGCAGAACATACCGCCGATGCCGACGGGCGCTGGGCGCGGCGCCGTATATGTCGACAGCGGAGAATTTCACGGGCCGCTTCTGAAAGGCAAGGCCGTGCCGAACAGCGGCGGCGATTATTCGCTGTTTCGTCCTGACGGAGTGCTGGCATTCGATGCGCGCTATATGCTCCAGGAGGATGATGGGACGCTGATCATGCTCTACAACAAAGGATATCTCTGGGGGCGCAAGCCAGACACAATGGACCGCCTGCGCGCGATGGCCTTTGCCGGCGGGCCGAGTGTCGATTCATCCGAGTACTATCTGCGCGCGTTTCCCACGTTTGAGGTCGAAACAGGCAAACACGACTGGTTAATGCGGTATGTGTTCGTCGGCATCGGCGAGCGCAAGGCGGATGGCAACCTGATCCGATACTACGCCCTGCTGTAGTATGCAAATCATCCCGCGAGGGGCGTCACAGGACGGCACAGCGATTGTGGTAGTCTGTGTATCGACGGAGCAATGTTCGCCGAAAGAGCAGGTGCGAACGAGCTCTTGCGGCCAGTTTCCGCGTCAGCTCTCAGAGCGCCTTCAGGGGGACGGGTCATGAACACGCGCGCTGCCGATGTCGCCGAATCGGTTCGAACCGATGGCTATTTTTGCGAAGTGCCTCACGAGCCGTGCGCCGTGGTGATGTTTGGCGCCTCGGGTGATTTGGCGAAGCGGAAACTGCTCCCCGCGCTTTACGATCTTGCCGTCCATGCGTGTCTGGCCCCCAGGTTTCGCCTGCTCGGATTCGCGCGCACCGAGATGACCGACGACCAGTTCCGCACGAGCACTGGCGAGGCTTTGTCGAAAAAAGCCGGATCAGGCGCGGATAACGGCAAGCGCCAGGATTTCTTGAAGCAGCTCCACTATTTTCCTGGGAATTACAACGATCCAGAGTCCTATCACCAGCTCGCGCAACGGCTCGAGGAACTCGACCGAGAGGGGCAACTCGGGGGCAATCGTCTCTTTTATCTAGCCACTCCTCCGGAGGTCTATCCGGACGTAGTCGACCAGCTGGGCCGGGCGGGGTTGGCCAAGCCCAAGGGCAACGGCTCTTGGACGCGCATGATCATCGAAAAGCCCTTTGGGCGTGATGGCGCATCGGCGCGCGAGTTGAACGCCCGCGTTCTGCGCGTGTTCGACGAGTCGCAGGTCTACCGAATCGATCATTACCTTGGCAAAGAGACCGTACAAAATCTGCTCGTTTTCCGCTTCGGCAACGGCATCTTTGAGCCGCTGTGGAATCGCAACTATATCGATCACGTGCAGATCACCGCGGCGGAGGCGCTGGGCGTGGAGCGCCGCGCGGCTTTCTACGAATCGGCCGGCGCGCTGCGCGACATGATTCAAAGCCACGTGCTGCAACTGATGTCGCTGGTCGCGATGGAAGCGCCCGCGACGTTCGACGCGACGGCGGTCCGCAACGAGAAGATCAAGATCTTGCAATCCATCCGGCCGCTCGAATCCGAAAGCGTGTGGAAATCGGTCGTGCGCGGGCAATACGGCCCCGGAAATTCGCTGGGTGCCGCCGTTGCCGGTTACCGGCAGGAGCCGGGCGTGAGGTCCGACTCGGCGACTGAGACGTTCGTGGCATTGAAGCTCAGCGTCGATAACTGGCGGTGGAGTGGCGTGCCGTTCTATCTGCGTTCGGGCAAGCGCATGCCGAAGCCGGCTACGGAAATTGCGATTCGGTTCAAGCAGGCGCCGCACATGGTTTTTCAGGGCAATAGCGTCGAGCCGAACTCGCTGGTGCTCAATATCCAGCCAGACGAAGGCATTTCGCTTTCGTTCGGTGCCAAAGCGCCGGGATCGCAGATGGAGATTCGCCCTGTGACGATGGACTTCCTGTATCGCCAAGCCTTTGGGGGAGGCTCACGCGAGGCTTACTCGACGCTGATCAACGATTGCATCCGCGGCGATGCGACGTTGTTCGATCGCGCCGATAGCGTCGAAGCGGCGTGGGGGCTCGTCGATCCGATCCTTGCGGCATGGCGCAACGCGACAGCTCCGCCGTTTCCCAACTACCCGGCGGGAAGCCAGGGACCCCGCGCGGCGGACGACTTGCTGGCGTCCGACGGCCGACGCTGGCGTTCGCTGTAAGGCGATTGTTCATTCTCCCATTTTCTGACTTGCGTATCGCGTCTTCGTTCTGAGGGACGGCATGATTCTGGCGGGCGATATTGGTGGCACGAAGACGAACTTGGGGCTGTTTGACATACGGAACGGCACGCTTCTTCGAGTGGCCAACAAGCGCTATTCGAGCCGCGAGCACAAGGGTCTCGAAGAGATCGTGGCCGATTTCAGGACGGCCGCGCCCGCGAAAATCACGGCGGCTGCTTTCGGAATTGCGGGGCCGGTCGTGGACGGCCGAGTGCGCACCGGCAATCTGCCTTGGATCGTCGATGGTGCGGCTATGGCCAAGCAGCTAGGCCTCGACCGCGTGCGGTTATTGAACGATCTGGAAGCGACGGCCCACGGAATCAGCGTGCTGGGGCCGGCGGACATGGAGACCCTTCATGCGGGAGTCTCCGCGCCTCAGGCGCCCCGCGTCGTGATCGCCGCGGGTACGGGCCTCGGCGAAGCCATTCTTTTTTGGGACGGCACTAAGCACATTCCGACCGCCACCGAGGGCGGCCACGCGGATTTTGCTCCTCACACGAATCAACAGGCGGAGCTCTGGAGATTCATCAAGGCGCGCAGCGACTTTGTCAGCGTCGAACTGATACTTTCGGGCCGGGGTTTCCGCACGCTTCACGAATTCTTGAACTCGTCCGTGCGACACCCGAGCTTCGACGATCCGACGATGGATGCCGCCGTAGAAATCACAAAGCTCGCTCTCGCAAAGCAGTGCCCGGTTTGCGTTGACGCTGTCAATCTGTGGGTCGAAATCTACGGCTCGGAGGCCGGCAATCTGGCCGTGCGAACGGTGGCGCGAGGCGGCATTTACGTCGCGGGTGGAATCGCGGTCAAGATTCTGCCGGTGATGAAGGACGGCCGATTCGTGGCCGCCGCGCAGCATAAAGAAAAAATGACGGAATTCCTTGCGCAAATTCCCATTCAGGTCGTGCTCGACGAGGAGTGCCCCCTGAAGGGCGCCGCGAACGCCGCATGGAGGGCGCAGTAGGATGCGACGCTCCCTCGAACTCCATCTTTCAAAGTAGATATTTTCCGTCGTTCACATATTGCTGTCAGTTCTAGTCCGCCGTCCTGGTACTGACCGATGCTGTCGAGGCAAACTGTTTGCGCGGTGTGGCAGTTGAATTCCAACAATTCGCTCGGAACGCTCTTCCGCAAATTCCCGTGCGGTCCTAAGCCGTTGAAGTGAAGTGAGATCGAGGTGCGGGCTTCTGGCAAGCCGATTGCCCGGATTTCCTGTTGGATCCAGCGCACGCGGAGGAACTAATGAAGCGCCTTCTCGGTTTGGCAATTCTGGCGGCCGGACTGGCAGTCCCGGCACATGCACAAGTGTTTCATGGTGGCGCCTCAGCGGGCAGCTCCTCTAACGGCTTGCCAACCAACGGCGGCGGTGGGGGCTTTGGAGGCGGCTTAGGAGGCGGGCTGTCCTCTGCTGGAAATAGATTGCCTGCATATCCGCTGGCGAACTTCAACCTGGCCGCCGTCAGCGGTACCCAAGCGGAGTATGTTCCTTCCACGTTTGTTTCTTATGACAAGGCCGTCGCGGAGGGCCGCGAGATTCTGGCCACGCCGCCCAAGACCCTCGTTCAGGCAGCGCGCGAGCAAGCTAGCGCGCGTCCGGACAAAGCCAGGTTCGCTCTCGTACAGGACCGCAACGGGAACGCAGTTATCGTCACGCGCTGATTGCCTGCCAGCGAGCGGTATCCAGTCAGTTCAGCGAGCAGAGCCCAGGACAACCGCGTTTACCTTGCCCCGCCTTTCCGGCTTCTTATCTGAAGGAAGGCACTTGCTCAAGCGGTCGGCGCTATAGGGCCGTAGAAGCAGCGACCGCCTGACAATTGGGATCGTCAGGCGGTCACTTTGCACAACCGAACTACGCCGCCGCGGGGTGGGCGCGGGGCGGGTTGTCTGGGGTTACTTCATATTCGCGCTGCTGAACGAGTACACGAAGCTGATGTAGGCCGTGTTCTGTTCTTTGACGAACTTGTCATGAGTAGGGAAGCCCTTCTCGAAAAACGGTTCACTCGCGAAGTCGTACCGATACTCCCCACGGATCAGCAACGCGCTCGTGAGGTTGTAGGAGTAAGTTCCTGTGACCTCCTGGGCGTGGCCTGTGTCACCATCGAGTAAGTCGGTGTACCCGTTGGGATCTTCGTAGTACTCGTAGCGAGCAGCAAAGTTGGTCTTGGGACTGAGCGTATATTTCGCGTAACCCGCCACGCCCCACCACGTATTCGTGGGACCAGCCTTGCATGTTATCGGAGCATCCGGCGTCACGCTGGCCGCTCCTCTTACGATTGCGTCCTCACCGCCGCAATCGCTGTAGGACTTGGGTCCGAAGCCGTAGTCTCCGTTGACCTGGAACGCCCACTTCATATTCGGGGTGTAGGCGATCGTCGCATCCTCGAGCTGTTTCCAGTCATTGAGAGTATAGCCCGAGAATTCAGTCGGATATGCATCAGTCACCGGGCCGGCGAAGTAGTTCTCGGTGACGGCCCACTTCGCAGTTGGAGTCCACGCCAGGCTCGCACCATAGGTTAGTCCCGAGCTTTGGCCGGTCCCGGCGTCGTGGAAAATGTCAGAGTTGTTCCAGCCGTTCACGAGGTAGCCCGTAAGAGCCCATTTTGAATTGAACGCATATTTCGCGCTCGCCCCGAAGTGGAAATATGGGATCGCGTAGTAAAAGAGCAGACTACGGGTGTAGTTCCAGTTGGCGTTGGTCTCAATCACCTCCGCGCCGATTGGCGTGACGAACTTCCCAACGGTGATGGTCAGTCCCTTGCCGATCGGAGCGAGGTAGTCGAGATAGGCTTCCTTGAGATAGAACTGGCTGCCGTCGCCTCCAATGTCCGAGCCATTCACGACCCGCGCGGCGTTCCCATACCCGGCGGAGACGTGATATCCAAGCCGGCCGTCCGACGTGGTTGCATCGGGAGCCTTGTCCAGAATCAGCTCCGCCATGTTGAACGAGAATCCGTTCGTTGGTGCTTCGAAATTGCGAAAGCCACTGAAGTTGTCGGGCGGATGGTTATAGTTGTAGCCATAGTAGACATCACCAAAGCCGCTGAGCGTCACTGGGCCCAACAAACCCGCGAGATTCACCTTCTGCGGCGCATCGTCCGCAGGAGAAGCAGGAGTCAAGGACGCGGCTGGCGTTGGCTCGGCCAGAGCGGCGGTCTTGAGTCCGGGCGTCTCTTGGTCTTTCAGTGCAGCAATTTCCTGCTGGAGCAGCGTGACCTGCTTTTCCAGCTCTTGCAGGCGCTCGTCCGCCGTCGGCTGCGCCGAGGCGGCCGGTTGGGACGAGGATGCAGGCTGCGCCGCCTCCTTATCGGACGGTTGATCTTCCGCCCTTAATGTCGGCGTCCAGCCAACCGCCAGAGCCGTAGCCACCGTGGCGATGGCCAATTTCGTGCATATGCGATTCATATAGTTTCCTTTCCCTCCCTGCCGCGCTCACGCTCTTTCCCTTGTGAGATCGAGGCTTTTACCCTGGATAAACGATGGATGGACGTAAAGGTACAGAGGTCAGCGCAAATGGTCCAACTCATTAAATCTATGGCTCATATTCAAAATATGTTTTCAGATTGCTTATGAAATATTTATGTCTCGGTTCGCAAGAATTCCCGGGGCAGGCTAGGTTTCCGGAGTCTCGGGCGGCCGGGACTAACAACTGGACCGGTGTCTGTGTGACGCTGTCCCATGGCCGAGGGCCCTGTGCAGAGCGTGGCGGGCTAGCGCTTAACGAAAAGGAAGAGGAGCCCAAAGACAACGACAGGGATGAGAGCCAGGAGGATATAGAAGAGAACTTGTCGTATCCAAGGTGTGCGCCGCTTCTTCCAGTCGTGCAGTTCCGCGCGATCGGAAACTCCCACTTTTTCGGGGTGCTGAAGATCCAGAGCCATTTCGTGGGCGTTGGCGTAGCGGTTCTTGGGGTCGCGCTCGATGGCTCGGTAGATGATCTCTTGGAGTTCCGGCGAAATCGAGGGTTCGATTTCTCGAGGCGGCACCGGGTTGTTCAGCAGGCGGTCGTTCATGATTGCGAACGGATTGGGGCCCTGAAAAGGGGCCTTGCCCGTCAGCATTTCGTAGAGCATCACGCCCAATGCGTAGATGTCGCTGCGCCCGTCGCCTCGCTTTCCCTTCACCTGCTCTGGCGAAATGTATTCCGGCGTGCCCATCACCTGCGAGAGTTTTGCGAACGTAAGCCGCCGCGCGCCCGCCTGGCCGGCGATGCCGAAATCGATCAGTTTGATCTCGTCCTTGTCGTTGACCATGATGTTCTCGGGTTTGAGGTCTCGATGGACGGTCCCGTGACTGTGGATGTAGCTGAGAGCGTCGCAGATTTCGAGCACGATCTTGACGGCGCGTTCGGTGGAGAACTTCTTCTCCTGGTTCAGGATTTGGCGCAGCAGATTGCCGTCAACCCATTCCATCACCATATAGAGCTGGCTGCGGTCGTCGTCGCCGAACACCTTCATTACGCCGGGATGGTCGAGAGCCTTGCCGATATCCTCCTCGCGCTTGAAGCGGTCAAAGAGAACAGGATCGGCCTCCATTTCGGGGTGAGGGACTTTGATCGCGACGGTTCGGCCGTTGCGTGTGTCGGTGGCCTTGAAGATCGAAGCCATTCCGCTGCGGGCTACGACGGATTCGAGCTTGTAGTGATCGAGTTGGTCGCCGGGCCGGACGGGAAACCTCGCGTTTGCGTCAGGCAGGAATCGGCGGGGCGTCCCGGCTAGCGGAGCCGGTAAGGCCGCCCCCGGTACATTCCGACGCGTTCGACGCCTCGGACGCGGATTATTTGCAGGGTGATAT
Organism: Candidatus Acidiferrum sp.; assembly: GCA_035622585.1. Lineage (GTDB taxonomy): Bacteria > Acidobacteriota > Terriglobia > Acidiferrales > UBA7541 > Palsa-295. The sequence goes on along the minus strand of DASPVC010000005.1, from coordinate 36 downwards.
TATCACTGCCGTCCCGCTGGTTGGCAATATCCACGA
>DASPVC010000004.1:0-6350 GCA_035622585.1 Candidatus Acidiferrum sp. | reverse complement strand
AAAAAATGCGAGCGGCGAGACGTATTGGCGAGATCAAGGAATCAATTGAACTGGCGCTCGACGTGCTGCGGCGCAATCCGCTGCGCTCGTTCTTGACGGTCCTCGGCATCATGATCGGTGTGACCACGATCATCCTGATCGGCGCCGTGATCAACGGGCTCAACTCCAACGTGCTCGGTCAAATCCAGACGCTCGGATCGAGTTCGATTATTGTGGCCAAATTTTCCTGGGCCACGCTGGGGCGGCTGTCGCCGGAAGTGCTTCAGCGCAAGGACCTGAAACCGGAATGGATCGACGGCCTGTTGCAACTGCGACATATTTCGGCGGCTGCCCCCGCGGAGCAGATTGCGAACTACGAAGTCGGCGCGGGTTCGAGCGAGGTGAGACGCGGAAACCTGCGCGCGAAGAACGTGATCCTCGAAGGGGATGGGCCCGCGATCAAGCAGATCAGCGACTTCAATCTTGAGCGCGGCAGGTTCTTCAATCAGACGGATGAGGATCATCATTCACAGGTCGTTGTGCTCGGCCACATTACTGCGGACACCCTGTTTCCGCGCGGCGAGGATCCTCTTGGGCAGGAGGTTCTGTTGGAAGGGCAAGAGTTTACTGTGATCGGCGTGCTGACGGTAACCAAGCAAGCCCTGGGAACTGGCGAGAATCCTCAAGACAACCTCGCCTGTGTTCCGTTCTCGGTGATACGGAAGATGCACCCAGAATTTAAGAACGTCATTTTTTTGGCCAAAGCAGATAGCACGGAGGACCTGCCTCTCGCGATTGACGAGGTGCGCGAGTACATGCGGCGCGTGCGGAAGCTGCCCTCGGACAAGAAGGACGACTTCGACATCATGACGACGGATACGTTCCTCGATCTTTGGAAGCAGATTTCCAACGAAATCTTCATCGTGATGCTCGCTGTGGGATCGGTGGCGCTCCTGGTGGGTGGCATCGGCGTGATGAACATCATGCTGGTGAGTGTGACGGAGCGGACACGCGAAATCGGCGTGCGCAAAGCCATCGGAGCGCGACGCGCCAATATCCTGTGGCAGTTCCTATTGGAAGCAGTAACGCTTGCGGGAGTGGGCGGCGCGATTGGAGTGATTCTCGGCGCAACCATCGTGCTGGTGGTCCGGCTGGCCTTCCCGTCGTTCCCCGCGTCGGTCTCGCCGTTTCTTGTGGCTCTCGGAGTGTCCGTGGCGAGCTTGATCGGAGTTTTTTTCGGAGTGTATCCAGCGTGGAAAGCGTCGCTGCTGAATCCCGTGGAAGCCCTGCGTTACGAGTGACCCGCCAAGTCCTGCAATGACGCCTCAAACGGCGGCCGCGCGACCCCACATTCCGTGATAATCGCCGCGATGAACCGCGCGGGGGTTACGTCGAAGGCAGGATGAGCGGCGCGAACCTCCGGCGAGATGCGCACGCCGGCGAGATGAGTCACTTCCTCTTCCGCGCGTTCTTCGATCGGAATTTGATCCCCGGACGGAATCGAAAGGTCGAGCGTCGAAATGGGCGCTGCCACGTAAAAAGGAACGCCGTTCTCGCGCGCAAGAACGGCAATTCCGTAGGTGCCGATCTTGTTGGCGGTGTCCCCGTTCCGCGCGATCCGGTCCGCGCCCACCACGACCGCCCCCACGCCGCCAGTCTTGAGAAAATGCCCGACCATGTTATCGGTGATCAGAGTGAGCGGAATATGGTCTTGATGCAGCTCCCAGGCCGTGAGCCGGGCTCCTTGGAGGTACGGTCGGGTTTCGGGAACTAGCACGTCGATGTGATGTCCTGTCTCGACCGCCATGCGGATCACGCCGAGCGCGGTTCCAATGCCGCCGGTGGCCAGCGCCCCGGCATTGCACTGCGTCATCACGCGTCCGTGCTTGGGCATGAACTCTGCGCCGAAACGGCCGATCCGCTCGTCTGCGTCGCGTCGTTCCTGGTGAATCTTCTTGGCCTCCTCGACGAGCGCCGCCCCGATGGCGCTGATCGCACCCTTGCCGTTCTTTTCGGCAGCGTCTGCGAGTTCAGCGAAGCGCCGCTCGAAGCGTTTGATCGCCCAGAAAAGGTCGACAGCTGTGGGGCGCGTGCGCGCGAGCGTGTCGCAAATGACTGTGAATTCCGCGCGCAACTCGTCGAGGGTTCGCGCCTTTGAGTGTTGCACTCCGATCGCAACGCCCATTGCCGCGGCCACGCCGATCGCCGGCGCGCCGCGAATCACCATGTCTTTGATCGCCTTCGCGACCTCGCGGTAATCCGTATAGGTATGGTAGACGACCTCGCGCGGCAGCCGCCGCTGGTCGAGCATGACCACACCCTCTCGCGTCCAGCGAATGGGTTCAACCGTGTGCAATGACGTGTCTCCAGGCGGTTTGCGCGCTTGTCGCGGAGTCGCGCTAGGCGCAAATCAGCATTCTATCCGATTCCGCGGCACTGGTAGAGAGGCCACTCTATGATCCCGTCGGCAGTACGCGCAGCCAGTGGGAGCCGATCAGAAATGCGAGCGAGATGCAGAAGTTGTAGCTGATATGTAGCAGAAAGCTAGCCAGAACGGTTCGCGTCACCGCGCGCGCGTAAGTCAGCACGATGCCGACAAACACCAGCAGCGCGATTTGCGTCCATCCTCCCCACAACTGCGCCGCGTGCAAGAGTCCAAAGAGCGTTCCCGTGACGACCACGCCGATGCCCCGGCCGAAAGAGCGAGCGATCACAGGGTACAGAAGGCCGCGAAAGAGCGTTTCCTCCACCAAGGGCGCCATCAGAACCGCCAACAACAACAACAGCAGCGCCACGACGCGATCCTGAAACAGCGCCTCCATCGGCACCTTGGCATTCTGCCCGAAATAGACTGAAAGAACCTGCACCACGATCGCGAGAAGAAATCCTCCCCCTATGAATCCGAGATACGGGAGCGGAACCGGGAAACGGCTGCCTTCGAGCGGCCGCCATCCGATCGTCCGCCAGAACGGTGTGCCGAAGCGCAATCGCACGTACAGTGCGAGACACCCGATCAGCGCGCCGAATAACAAGACTTCGTAGATGACGCCGAAAACCCCCGTCGTCCTCGACGCCCCCTGGAGCTCCGAGGAATGATGGCCCAGCGCGATAAATGCGATAAGCATCGCAATCAGAAGCACAGAACCCGCCGCAATCGCGACCAGCACGAACAAAACTAAGTCAACCCATCCCCACGGCACACGGAGATCCTCTTGCACGAACCGCGCGGGCGCCGCAGAAACCTGCGTCGCGGGATCGCCCGGGTCGACAGACTGCGGCACGCCGCCATCCGGCAAGGCCGGCGCTTCGTGTTCGTCGTCGAAGTTCACGTTGCTCCCACCTCTAGTTCGCTCGATTCCCGTTTGCGCCGTTGAGCGCGCGAGAAAGAATCTGGCCGGTGTAGGATTTCCTGGCACGCGCGACTTGCTCCGGCGTGCCGTGCGCGACCACGCGGCCGCCCGCCTCGCCGCCCTCCGGCCCGAGATCGATGATCCAGTCGGCTTGTTTGATCACGTCGAGATTGTGCTCGATAATCAGCACCGTATTGCCGAGAGACACGAGCCGGTTCAGCACGTCGAGAAGTTTCTTGACGTCATCGAAGTGCAATCCCGTCGTCGGCTCGTCGAGGATATAGAGAGTCCGCCCCGTCTGCCGGCGAGACAATTCGCGTGCCAGTTTCGTGCGTTGCGCTTCGCCGCCCGAAAGCGTCGTCGCCGATTGCCCGAGCTGCACGTATCCTAACCCGACATCGACCAGCGTCTGGAGCTTCTGCTGAATCGCAGGAATATTTTCGAGCACTTTCAGCGCCTCTTCGATCGGCAGATCGAGAACGTCGGAAATCGAAAGGCCCTTGTAACGCACGGCCAGCGTTTCGGCGTTGTAGCGCCTGCCGCGGCACACCTCGCAAGTGACGTACACGTCCGGCAGAAAATTCATCTCGATGCGCCGTTGCCCGTCGCCCTGGCACGCTTCGCAGCGCCCGCCCTTCACATTGAAACTGAACCGGCCAGGCCTGTATCCCCGCTCACGCGATTCCGGGAGCATTGCAAACAGCTCGCGAATCGGCGCGAACACGCCAGTGTACGTGGCGGGATTCGAGCGTGGCGTCCGCCCGATCGGCGCCTGATCGATCTGGATCACCTTGTCGAGGTGTTCGATGCCAAGTAAAGCACGATATTCACCGGGTTTTTCGCGGGAGCGATAGAGCTTGGCCGCGAGCGCGCGATAGAGAATGTCGTTTACGAGCGTCGATTTTCCGGAGCCGGAAACGCCGGTCACGACGGTGAGCAGGCCGAGCGGAATGGCCACGTCGATGTTCTTGAGATTGTTCCCGTGCGCGCCGAGGATCGAGAGCGATTTGCCGTTCGGACTGCGGCGCTGCTCGGGCACGGAGATGTGCATCTTCCCAGACAGGTACTGCCCGGTGAGCGACGCCGGATTTGCGGCAATCTCCCCTGGTGCGCCCGACGCGACCAGATATCCCCCCGCCTTGCCCGCACCGGGGCCGAGGTCCACCACGTAGTTCGCGCGGCGAATCGTCTCCTCGTCGTGTTCGACCACGACCACCGTGTTGCCAAGGTCACGCAGCGTCTCGAGCGTCGAAAGCAGCCGGCCATTGTCGCGAGCATGCAGGCCGATGGACGGCTCATCGAGTACGTAGAGCACCCCGCGCAGGCGCGAACCGATCTGCGTCGCGAGGCGGATTCGTTGCGCCTCTCCGCCGGAGAGGGTGGCCGCAGAGCGCGCGAGCGTGAGATAGCCCAGGCCGACTGCGAGCAAGAAATCCAGTCGCTCGGCCACTTCGCCGAGCGGGCGGCCCGCAATCTTCCGCTGCCGCAGCGTGAGCTTCGCGCGAATCTTGTCCACCGCGGCGCGCGCATCAGTCAGCGCGAGCGACGTGAAGTCCGCAATCGATAGGCCCGCAATTTTCACGGCGAGGCTTTCAGGGCGCAGCCGGCGTTCGTTACACGCGGTACACGGAGCGGGAGACATGTACTGCGTGAGCCACTCACGGTACGTATCGGACGTCGATTCCTCGAGATTCTTTTCCAGGAACGGCAGCACGCCGAGAAAGTTCAATCCTTTGCTCGAACCGCCGTTCGAAGGATTCCCGTACAAAATCAGGTTCTGCGTCTTTCGCGGAAAGTTTTCGAAAGGCGTCCCGAGATCGAAGCCATACGCCGCAGCCGCGATTTGCAGAGTCCGCTGAAGAGCCGCGGTCCCTGAGCCCGGGCCGAGACCGCCTTCAAAGACCGGCTTCGTCCAGTCCACGATCACTTTTGCAGGGTCAAACTCGTACTTGGAGCCAAGGCCGTGGCATTCGGTGCATGCACCGTAAGGCGAGTTGAAGCTGAAGGAGCGCGGTTCGAGCTGCGGCACGGAAATTCCGCAATCGGGGCACGCCAGCTTCTCGGAGTACACGTGCTCTTCGCCGTTTACGACCGCGATCGTGACCAGACCGCCCGTCAGCTTGAGCGCCGTTTCGATCGACTGTTCGAGCCGCTGTGCGATGCCGTTCTTCAGCAGCAGGCGATCGACCACAATTTCAATCGTATGGTTCTTTCGCCGGTCGAGGGCAATCGGCTCATCGAGGCTGACGAGCTTGCCGTCCACGCGCGCGCGGACGTAGCCCTCCTTCGCGTATTTTTCGAGCTCTTTCTTGTACTCGCCCTTGCGTCCGCGAACCACGGGCGCGAGGACCATGATGCGATCGTCCGGCTTCAGCGCCATCACAGCCTGCACGATTTGCTCCGTGGATTGACGGGCAATGGGCTTGCCGCAGTTGGGGCAATGCGGCGCGCCAATGGCGCTGTAGACGACGCGAAGGTAGTCGTAGATTTCGGTGATCGTACCGACCGTCGACCGCGGCGAGCGTGTGGTGGTCTTCTGCTCGATGGCAATCGAGGGCGAGAGGCCCTCGACAGAGTCCACCTCCGGGCGCTCCATCTGGTCGAGGAATTGCCGCGCGTAGGCCGAAAGCGATTCCACATAGCGGCGCTGCCCTTCCGCGTAGAGCGTATCGAACGCGAGCGAGGATTTGCCGGAGCCGGAGAGACCCGTGATGACGGTCAGCGTATTGCGCGGGATTTCCAGGCTGATGTTCTTCAGATTGTGCTGCCGCGCGCCGCGGATGACGATTTTCTTGAGACCCATGGGTGAAGCGCCCCAGTACGGCGGGGCCCCTTACTGACTGGGTAGAATGAGCCCAGCGTAATCTACCAACATAGCAGGGGCGATTCGCGAGGGTCAAGGCGACGTGCGGGGCGCTAAAATCTACTTTTTCGAATCGCGGCGGAGGCGGTAGAGGACGTGTCGCCGCATCGGATGGCCAACCGGCAAGCTCGGATGATCGAAATCGTCGCGAGTGTCGT
>DASPVC010000003.1:0-7802 GCA_035622585.1 Candidatus Acidiferrum sp. | reverse complement strand
AGAGATTCCACGGGATGAAGCTGAGCAGCCGTCTTAGCCGGCAGGTATCCGAAAAGCACGCCGGTTCCGCAGGATACTACAAACGCGGAAAGCACCGAAAGCCACGAGATCGGAATGGTGACTTCCCCCGGCACCGGCAGGAAGCGCACGAGCGTCTCGATCAAGACGGGAATCGCAACGGCGATGGCGATGCCAGCGAGCGCCCCCGCGCCGCTAATGAGGATGGCTTCGAGCAGGAACTGATAGAGGATCTCCTGCCGCCGTGCGCCGATTGCCATCCGGATGCCGATTTCGCGCGTTCGCTCCGTCACACTGACCAGCATGATGTTCATGATGCCGACGCCGCTGATCACGAGTGCCACCAGGGCAACAAGCAGCAGCACCACGGTCATCGCCAGTGAGATGCGGCGCGACGTCTCCAGGATTGACGCGAGGTTCTCGACGTCGTACTCGGCCTGCGGCCGGTGGCGGCTCCTCAGAATTTCGGAGACGTGGGTCGTCACTGCCGCGACGTCCTCGGGCGTTGCAGCTTGCGCGTAGAGCGTCACGATGTAGGCGCTTCCGGTGTAGTACTGAATCACCGGGAGCGGCACGAGTACGGAATCGGTGCGGATCTCCGATTGTCCAAACGTGCCGATCCGTTCCGCAAAGACTCCGATCACCGTGAACGTCAACTCGCCGACGTGAATGCTCTGTCCGACCGCATCCTCACCGGGAAAAGCCGTCTGCGCCAGATGGTCGGAAATCACGCAGACCTTTCCAACCGAGGAAAAGTCCGCGTCGTCGAAGTACCGGCCGCGCAGGATGAGCAGGCGCCGGATCTCCTGAAATCCCGGGGTGACGCCGATCAGCCCCACCGGCCAAGCTTTTCCGTCAGCCACCACGGACATCTGAATGTCGTTCGTCCCGGCCACCTGCACGACTTGCGGGACGCTTTGCCGGACCGTCTCCATGTCGCTCAGCGAAATCTCGTCGCCCAGAGCAATCGTCTGCGAACCGCTCGTATGCGCCAGGCTCGCGTAAACGATGTTCGATCCCACGGCCTCGATTTGCGCGACGATGTACTTCCTGCCCGTCAGTGCCACCGTCACGACCAGCACGATGCACGCGCTGCCGATTACGACGCCCAGCATCGTCAGGGCCGCGCGCACCTTGTTGGCGCGCAGCGCCTCGACCGCCATGTTCCAAGTTTCCGACCAGCTAATCGCAGTGGCCGCCAGAAATCCTCCTAGCACTAGACCGCCAAGGTCTCAGTGTAGCGCCGCCTCGTCTGCGGAGGAATCGATGCCCGCTCCTCTGTGGGCGCGTGCACCGCCAATGAGATTCAAGCACGAACGGCCCGCGCACGCGAGTTACCACCAGGACAACCGCAAGGCCGCTGGCGATGTCAGCGGCGCACGCGCCTCAGAGATACTGGATCGGGGTCATGACCACCGTTCCCATTTTCGTGCTGCTCGGCTTCGACCTCGTGTTGTTTCTTGCGGCAGTTCTCGTTTTCGAGAAGTCCTTGCGGACGCGGGACACTCTGCTCCTCAGCATTCTGTTCTTTTGTTCGGGAATGCCCGCGCTCGTCTATCAAATCGTTTGGCAGCGAGTCCTTTTTGCGATCTACGGTGTGAACGCGGAATCGGTGGCCGTGGTCGTGAGCGCATTCATGCTGGGCCTAGGCTGTGGAGCGCTTGTCGGCGGAAAACTGTCGGCTCGATTCCCGCGGCACGGGATTCTCCTATTTGGCGTCGCTGAATTGGGAACTGCGCTCTTCGGCTTGTTCTCGCTTCGCATCTTCCATTGGGCCGCCACATTTTCGGCGGCTGCAAGTCTTCCGTACACGGTGGTCCTCAGCCTTGTCCTTCTCATCGTCCCGACGGTGCTAATGGGCGCAACGTTGCCTCTGCTGGTCGAACATCTCGTTCGTTTCTCCGGGCGCGTCGGCTTTTCCGTCGCCACTCTGTACTTCGTGAACGCATTCGGATCTGCGACGGCGTGTGCGCTGTGCGCGAGCTTTCTGCTTCGCGATCTTGGTCAGACGGGATCGGTCTCGCTTGCCGCGATCCTGAACACGCTCGTCGGCGCGACAGCTTTCCTGTACGGGCGGAGCAAGCAAACCAGGGCCGCGGAAGAAGCCGCCGCCACGCCTCGTGTGGCCGCCACACCCGCGCCGCTTTCGTTGCGCGGAGCGACGTTAATCGCGGGCGCCTCGGGCTTGATCGCCCTTGGTTTCGAAATCGCCTGGTTTCGAGTGTTTTCGCTGGCTGCGTCAGACCGCGCCCCGGCATTCGCACTCCTGCTTTCCGCCTACCTTGGGGGCATTGCGGCAGGTTCCTTCATCACAGAAAAGATCGCCGGGAGCCGGAATCCAGGCACAATCACGCGCATCATCGGACTGCTGATGCTTGCGGCCGGCGCTCTTTCGGTCTACTTGCCGCCGTTCGTCGCCTCTCTGATGGCAAGAGGAATCCCGTTTCTTTGGAGCGCGCCGGCATTCTTTGTGACGGCTGCGTTGATCGGTTCCGTCTTTCCACTTGCGTGCCAGTTGGCGGTTTCCGCGGACGACAGAGCGGGCCGCGGCGTCAGCCTTGTCTATCTCTCGAATATTCTGGGCTCGGTATTGGGCAGCCTCGGTATTGGATTCGTGTTGATGAACCACTTCGGGCTGCGCCAGGTTTCCTTCCAACTGGGCGTGGCAGCAGTGATCTGCGGCGCGATCGTATTGTTTTTCGGGCAGGGTGGATTTCGCGTGCCGCCAGCTTGGGTCACCGTGCTTCTCTTGGCGGCTGTCGTAGCCGTCCCCGTGGCATCTCGGTTCTACCCTCTCCTATTCGAGAGACTTGTTTTCGGCACGCGGCCCGAAGCAGGCGATCCCTTCGTGCGTGTCGTGGAGAACCGCAACGGCGTAATCGCGGTAACAAAGGGCACCGCCGTGTTTGGCGGAGGCGTATACGACGGAAATTTCAACATCGACCCCACGGACGACGTCAATTTCGTCATCCGGCCGTACGCTCTGTCGTCTTTTGTCGCCGATCCCAAGAGAATCTTCGTGCTCGGACTGGCGTCCGGCTCGTGGGCGCAGATTCTCGCAAATCACCCTCGAGCGGAATGGATCGACGTCGTCGAGATCAATCCGGGCTATTTGCAGCTCATTTCGCAATACGCCGAAGTGCGGTCGCTGCTGCAGAACTCGAAAGTTCACATCCACGTTGACGACGCGCGGCGCTGGCTGACCGCGCATCCGCAGGAACGCTACGACGTGATCGTTGCGAACATGTCGTACTATTGGCGCGACCATAGCTCGCACCTTCTCTCCGTCGAATTCATGCAGCTCGTTCGCGCCCATCTCAATCCCGGCGGCGTCTTCTTCTACAACACCACCGAATCGGACGATGCCATCGCCACCGGGCTTCACGTTTTTCCCTATGGATTGAGGGTCTTGAATTTTCTCGCTGTGAGCGATTCGCCGATCGTCGTAAACGAAGACCACTGGATGGATGTCCTGCGCCAGTACAGGATCGATGGTGCGCCCGTTTTCGATCCCGCAAATCCGAAGTCTGAGCAAACGCTCGAGGCCTACAAGTCCTTCGCCGAAACCGTCAACCAGGCTCCGGTGTTTCTGGGCATGGAATACTCCGACTCACTCAAGGCACGGCTCGTACATAGGTTGATCTTCACGGAAGACAACATGGGATGGGAATGGCGCAGCGGCAACGTCCAAATCCCGTGGCACTAGAGCGCGCGTCTCCGAGATTTCTTCAAGCGAAGTAGTAAGGCACTCTGAACCGACCTGCTAGAAAACCGCAGCTTCCACGGCAGCCACTTCAGGAATCTCGATACGGATCTGCGTGCCCTCGCCTGGCTGGCTGCGAATGTCCATCACAAACTGATCGCCGTAAAGCAACCGCAGTCGCTCGTATACGTTGCTGATTCCGATCCCGCCGCCATACACCTCGGTCAGCCGCTCGGGCGACATTCCCATCCCGTTGTCGTTGATCTCGATACTCAGCCGGCCGTCGCGCCGCCGCGTTCGCAGCAGAATCTGCCCTCCCTCCACGCGCGGGGCCAGGCCGTGCTTGATCGCGTTCTCGACGATCGGCTGCAGCAACATGCTCGGCACAAAAACATCGAGCGTTTCTTCTTCGATTTCCTTGAAGATTTGCAGCTTGTCACGCCCGAAACGGATCACTTCGATGTCGAGGTAGTCGTCGATGAACTCGATTTCATCGCGCAGCGGAACGAACGTTTCGTGCTTCCGCAGCAGCCGCCGCAGGATGTTGGAAAGTTTGATGACCACGCCGCGCGCCATGTCCGGATCAAACCGAATGAGCGACGAAACCGTGTTGAGCGTATTGAACAAGAAATGCGGATTGATCTGGCTCGTCAGCGCGTCCATGCGCGCCTTGAGCAGGTGCTGCTGGTTCTGTTCGAGGTTCATCTCGATGCGCGTGTTATTCCAGATCTTTACGGCAATGGCCACGCACATCACCGAAGACAACACCACCAGCAGCGTGTATCCCAGGTTGAAAGTCTGGATGGAAAAAATCCAGTGCGCAGGGACGGCGTTACCCAGTGCGACCAATCCGGCCTCGCAGGCGGCGCAGGCGAAAAGCGGCAGCATCGCCCAGTTGCCTTCCCCGTACCGCACGACTCGCCACAGCCACGACGGTACGCTCAGAAAGAGAAACGGCCCGAAATGCCAGACGTCTTCTTTTTCTGGGATCACGTCGCGAATCATCCCCGCGAGCAGGCCGACCAGAGCTGCCACGGGCGCGGAGAGCCATTCGTGAAACCCGAAAGGCAGCAGGCTGATCAGCGATCCTCCGAGCAGGCCTACAACGCGGCCGCCGATCAAGCCCATCAGAAACGAGCCTTCCAGCGTCAGATCGAAGAACCGATAACCGCCGATCAGGCGCAGCATGATGCCGATCGCGAGCGGCGGCACCAGGAAAAGCAGCAGCATGACTTTTTGGTCCGAGTCGCGCTTCTCGGTGAAGACCAGCTTGCGAAACGAACGAAAGCGCACGAGCAATGCGGCGAGCGACGCCGCAAAACCAACCTTGAGGACCAGCGTGAAGAGCAGGTCCTTGCCTTCTAAGAACGATCCCATCGCGTCCGCGAACGGCCTTTGGCGATTCCTGAGGCTACGTTAGCCAATGCAGACGGCGATGTAAAGCCGAGGCAGGAAGACTGGTGCGGAGTTTGTCGATTTTTCGAATCGTCTGGTCCGGGAAAGCACACCTTGTTTGCGCTAGGTCGGTTTGGACTACTTCGAGCGATTCATTCCCGCGCGGTAGAGCTGGTAGACCTTATAGAGTGCGAAAACTAGCAACGCGACGAAGAATAGAAGGCCCTCAATTTCGTATGGGACGTGCCGGCTATACGCAGGAAAGGCCATGAAGAGGATAAGATTCAGCGCGGTCGCTAGCCAAGAGAGTATTACTACGGCTCTGAAGGTCCTCATGTGCCGACCGTACTCGATCCTTTGCTAAACCCTCTCGCAACTTGCGGGATGTATGCCACAAAGCAGTAAGCGGCAGCGCCCAAGCCAAGTCGAAGCAAACCGACAATCATTACGGCGAACCATATTTTGCGTGCAATCGGGCGGGACTGATCGCATGCGACCCAGAAGCGGAACATCCCAATGAGCAAGATAATGTTGCTCGTCCCGAACAAAATGCCGAGAAGCGCAAATCCTGCCTGCTGAGCGGCCGAGTAGTTCGCGCCGTTGCCAAATGAATCCGGCAAGAACTCGGCTGATAAAACAAAGATGACAACAAGGATCGCCGACGTAGTGAAAAGAAAGGCCGCCGACTTAGTGTAGAACCACTCGTTCCTAACATACTTCCATAGCGACAGCATTGTTGGGCGGCCCTCGTACCTGGGCGGAATCAGTGGAATGTTATCAGAAGCGGGGCAAGAGAAAGTCGCCTAGCGCCATTGCTATTGTTGTTGCTGCTGCGCGGGCTGGTGAGGGCGTTCGACAACCGACGTTGCGACTGGCGGAGCGCACGTCTCCGTAAGCTGTTCACGGCCTGCATCGTCCAGCGCAGGGCGAACTCGCACGTCCACGCAGAGTCGCTGCCCCGCGTGCCCCTTGTACACGCCGCGAACCGGAGCTACGTCCCCGTAGTCTCTCCCGTACGCGACGCGCACGTGCCGCAGTCCAACCGGCTTGCCAAAGGTGGGATCGAGCGCCATCCAGCTGCCATTCGGCATCAGAACTTCCGTCCAGGCATGCGACGCGTGGCCGCCGATCACGTTTTCCTGCTTGGCATCCGGAGAAACGGCGCTTGGCGGAACTAAGTAGCCCGAAACATAGCGCCCCGCAATCCCGCGCATTCGCACGACGCCCAGAAGCACGTGCGCGAAATCCTGGCAGACGCCCGCGCCGATCGACAAAGAATCTTTGATAGACGAGTGGACGTGCGTCGCCCCTTTCACGTAGCGAAAGCTCTCGTGGATCAAATTCGATGCCGCCCGCGCGAATCCGGCCACCGTACCGTCGCCGCGTCTCTGCGATTCGTCGATGAATTGCTTCAGCTCAGGAAGATGAGGCACGTACGCGCTCGGAGCCAGGAAATCGAAGTACTCTTCCTGCAGCGTCGCGCGCTTGTCGTCGAACTCGACCAGCGTCGTCGAATCAGATGCCGATTCCGTGTTCTCATGCGCGAGCACAACGGATTCCGCTTCGACTTTCAGGTGATGATGCTCGCGAAGCACGTTGAATTGATGCACCCAGTTGCCGTGTGAATCGCGGTACGCCGTGCCGCGCGACCCGGGATTGGTGGTCAAGCGAAAAGAAAGGCAGCTCTGCCTTTCGTCGTGGAGCGGACGCAGACGGACCTCGTTGTAGCTCTCCGAAACCGGCCCGTCGTAGAGAAATTCCGTCGTGTGAACCAGGTGATATCGATTCATGTCACGCCACCACCGCGTAGTAGAAATATGTTCGCGCGATGTCTTCGCCAATCGCGCCAAACATGTGCAGCAAGTCATTGAGATAACCGTGCAGGCCCTGATCGAAAATTTCGCCGATCCGATCGTAGCGCAGCCGCTCGAGCACCTTTCCCGTGAGGCGTTCCGCTTCATTCGCATACGCGCCTGGGCCTGTGCCGCTCACTGCGCGCAGCCCTGCCTGCACCTCCGTCGCGCAGTAGCGGATGGAATGCGGATGCTGCGGATTCAGGATGAGCATCTCCGCCACTCTCTCCGGCTCAATCGGAGGATGGTATTGCCGGTGATATGCCTCGTAGGCGCCGACCGATCGCAGCACGGCCATCCACTGATGATTGTCGAGCGCGTCCGCCGCCGGTGGCCCGTCAAGCAGGTTGTGATATTGCACGTCCACGAGCCGCGCCGTCATCTCCGCGCGTTCAAGGCCGCATCCGACGCGCAGGAACTCCCAGCCTTCGTCATGCGGCAGCGTTGCATCGGTGACGCCGTGAAACCGGTGGGATCCAAACTTGATCTTGTCGCAGAACCGGTGCGGTCCCGCGGCGATCTCGTCTTTCGGGACGAAACTGTTGGCCATGTGAAACAGCCCGTTGATGTCTTCCCACATCTCGCGCGAGATGCGGTCGCGGATCGTGCGGGCGTTCTCGCGCGCCTTGGAAATGCATTGCACGATCGAGCTCGGATTGTCGTCGCGAAACGCCAGAAACTCGAACACGTTGGCGGCGTTCACTTCGCTGTAGAGCTTGCGAAAGCGGTCCTCTTCGCCCGCCATGATGATCAACGGCTCCCAGCGCAGGTGATAGGAATGGTGCGACTGCTCGAGCAGCATGTGGTAGTTCACGTCGAGGATGCGCGCGGTG
>DASPVC010000002.1:0-12071 GCA_035622585.1 Candidatus Acidiferrum sp. | reverse complement strand
CGGTGATGTTTTTGTCTTTCAGTTCTGCAAGGCTAACACTCATGTAGTTCTTTCCTTCTCAAGCCCGAAATTCAGGCACGACAGTTTTGTGAGATCGATCCGGGGCGGGCGCGTTCGTTCGAGGCACTCTATCCCAGATTTGAAACGGGTTTACTTACCGAAAACTCGTTGGCTTCGGTCGCGGGCCGAACCTGCCGAGCAGGATGTAGGGGGACCGAAGGCTTTAGTTCGTCAGTTCATTATCCTGCGTAACATCCGAGCCGTACTGCGGCTCTACGCTGGCCACCGGGGGGTGTCCGGAGACCGGCAACGGCTGCTCCAAAGCCAGTTGCAGGACTTCATCCATCGACTCAACGAAATGGATGGACAACTGCGCCTGGATTTCCGGCGGAATATCCGCCAGATCCTTTTCATTGTCTTTCGGAAGAATGATCGTGCGCAGGCCAAGCCGGTGCGCGGCGAGCAGCTTCTCCTTCACGCCGCCGATCGGCAGCACCTTGCCGCGCAGCGTGATCTCGCCTGTCATGGCGACGTCGCAGCGGACCGCAATACGCGTCAGCGCGCTCACGATCGACGTGCAGATCGTGATCCCGGCCGAAGGGCCGTCCTTCGGGATGGCGCCTTCAGGCACGTGCACGTGAATATCGAGGTGGCGATAGAAATCCTTGGGCAGGCCGAAGAGATGGCTGCGCGAGCGGACGTAACTCATGCCGGCCTGCGCCGACTCCTGCATCACGTCGCCCAGTTTGCCGGTGAGCGTCAAGCGGCCCTTGCCCTGCATCAAAGTTGCCTCGGTCGTCAGCACCTGGCCGCCGACTTCGGTCCACGCGAGGCCGGTGGTCAGCCCGACTTCGTTCTTCTTTTCGGCGAAAAAGTCGCGGTACTTCAGGATGCCGAGGTAATCGTTGATGTTCGCAACCGTCACTTCGGTGCGGAAGCTCTTGCCCTCGGCCACCACCTTGCGCGCCACCTTGCGGCATACGTTTGCAATTTCGCGGTCGAGATTGCGCACGCCCGCCTCGTGCGTGTAGTGGCGGATGATGTGCGTGATCGCCTCGTCGGTGAACTGCACGTTCTCCTTGTTCACGCCCGTTTTTTCGAGCTGCCGCGGAATCAAGAAACGCTTGGCGATCTGATGCTTTTCCTGCTCGGTGTAACCAGGCAATCGCAGGACTTCCATACGGTCCTGCAGGGGTTGCGGAATCGTGTGCAGCACGTTGGCCGTGCAGATGAACATCACCTTCGAAAGATCGTATTCGACGTCGAGGTAATGATCCGTGAACGCGTGGTTGAGCTCGGGATCGAGCACTTCCATCAGCGCTGCGGACGGGTCCCCGCGAAAATCCATCGACATCTTGTCGACTTCGTCGAGGACGAAGACGGGATTCGTCGTGCCGGCCTTGCGCATCATCTGAACGATCTGGCCGGGCAGCGCGCCGATGTACGTGCGGCGATGACCGCGAATTTCGGCCTCGTCACGCACGCCGCCGAGCGACACACGAACAAATTTCCTTCCGGTCGCGCGCCCGATCGACATGGCCAGCGACGTCTTGCCGACTCCCGGAGGTCCGAGGAAGCAGAGAATCGAGCCTTTCGGATTCTTCACGAGCTGGCGCACGGCGAGATATTCGAGTATGCGCTCTTTGATCTTCTCGAGCCCGTAGTGATCTTCGCTCAGAATCTGCTCGGCGCGCTTGATGTCGCGGATTTCCTTGGACCGCTTCTTCCACGGCACTGCCAGCAGCCAATCGAGATAGTTGCGAGACACCGTGGACTCGGCCGACATCGGCGGCATCATTTCGAGCCGCTTCAGCTCCTGCATGGCCTTTTCCATCGGACCCTCGGGCATGCCCGACGTCTCGATCTTTTTCTTGAGCTGCTCGATTTCGTTCGCTTCGCCGCGGCCGAGTTCCTTCTGAATCGCCTTGAGCTTCTCGTTGAGGTAGTACTCTTTCTGCGCGCGCTCCATCTGGCGCTTCACGCGCGTGTTGATCGAGCGGTCGACATTCAGTTTCTCGGTTTCCACTTCAAGAATGTCGGCGATGCGGTTCAGGCGCTCGACCGGCTCGAAGATTTCGAGCAATTCCTGCTTCTGCTCCACGGGAATCTGCAAGTTGGCCGCAATCGCGTCGGAAAGCTTGCCGGGGTCTTCGACGCGCACGGCGGCGATCATCGTGTCGTAGTTCAGACTCTGCGAGAGCTTCACGTATTGCTCGAAGAGATTCGTGACGCGGTTCGAAGCCTGTTCGATCTGCGCTCCGCCTTCGGCCTTCACGGGAACCAACCGAATCGTGGCGCGGAAGAAGCCTTCATCGTTCGTGACCTGAACGATTCGAGCTCGCTCAGTGCCTTCGACCAGCACTTTGATATTGCCGTCAGGCAGTTTCACGCTCTGAACGATGTTGGCGATCGTTCCAACCTGATAGATTTCCTCGGGTTTCGGATCATCCACTGACGCATCGTGCTGCGTGACAAGAAAAATCTTTTTGTCGCCGGCCAGCGCTTCTTCCAGCGCGCGCACGGACGCTTCGCGTCCCACGATGAACGGGTGCATCATCTCCGGGAAGATGACCATGTCCCGCACCGGCATCATCGGCACGCGCTTTACTTCGACTTTTTCCCTGTTGAACATTCAATCCTTAGGTTCGGAACACTTGTTTCGCCAGCGAAACGCCGGACTGCAAAACCGTATCCTGAAGCGCTAGCCCGCCTTTTCCAGCAGGCTCCAGTTGATCTCGTGGCCCTTGACCATGTCTGCGGTGACAACGAAATCGCGAAGTTTCCGCTGCGCCGGCATGTGGTACATCATTTCCAACATCAGATCTTCCAGGATCATGCGCAGGCCGCGTGCACCGACCTTGCGCTGAAGCGCCAGGTCCGCAACCGTCTCAAGGGCATCATCCGTGAAGCGCAGGCGGACGTTCTCGAATTCGAAGAGTCGCTGATATTGACGCACCAGCGCGTTCTTCGGTTCCGTCAGAATTCGCACGAGCGCGCCCTTATCGAGGTCGCTCAAAACGCCCACCACCGGCAGCCGGCCCACAAATTCCGGTATCAGGCCGTAGCGGATCAGGTCCGTCGGCTGCGCCTGCTCGAGCACTTCGATGTTTCGGCGCGTCGCCGTCGTCGGCTGGGCATCGGCATGGAAGCCCAGCGATTTCTGCCCCACCCGGCGCTCGATGATCTTCTCTAGCCCCACAAAAGCCCCGCCGCAGATGAACAGAATGTTCGTCGTATCGACTGGCGTGAACTCCTGGTGGGGGTGCTTGCGCCCGCCCTGCGGCGGAACGTTGGCAACCGTGCCTTCCAGAATCTTCAGCAGCGCCTGCTGCACGCCCTCGCCCGAAACGTCCCGGGTAATCGAGGGGTTCTCGTCTTTCTTCGAAATCTTGTCGATCTCGTCTATATATATGATGCCTTGCTGAGCCTTTTGGACGTCGCCATCTGCGGCCTGCAGCAACTTGAGAATGATATTCTCCACGTCCTCGCCGACGTAGCCTGCCTCCGTCAGCGTGGTGGCGTCCACGATGGCGAATGGCACGTCCAGCATTCTTGAGAGCGTCTGCGCCAGCAGGGTCTTGCCCGTGCCCGTCGGACCGATCAGCAGAATGTTCGACTTCGTCAGCTCGACGTCGCCGGGCTGGCGGTTCAGAAAGATCCGCTTGTAGTGGTTGTAAACCGCCACAGCCAGCTTCTTTTTCGTCTTATCCTGGCCGATCACGTACCCGTCGAGAAACGCCTTGATCTCGGGAGGGCGAGGCAAGCGCCGGTTCGCCGGAGAGGATTGCTCGCGCTTTTCGTCCTCGAGAATCTGCTGGCAGACGCCAACACATTCGTTGCAGATGTACGAGCGCGGATACTCCGATGGAGAGCTGATCAGCTTCTCCACCTGCTCCTGCGTTTTATGGCAGAAGGAACAGCGCAACGGCTCTTCTGGGGTGAACCGTTTCACCGGCAATGCCCCTTTCGCTCGAAGCCAGCCCCACCATGAATCTGAAACTCATTGTAGGACAGAAACTGTTTGCCGTCCCGCGTTTCGTCGCTTTCACTACTAACCAATTGGAACGCCGCTACCGATGCTTCGTAATGATCTCGTCCACGATGCCGTACGCCTTGGCCTGCTCGGGCGTCATGATGAAATCGCGCTCGACATCCTTCTCGATCTTTTCGATCGGTTGCCCCGTGTGTTTCGCCAGCAGGGCGTTGAGCGCAGCGCGGGTGCGTATGATTTCCTTGGCATGAATATCGATGTCGGTAGCCTGCCCTGAGAGGCCCGACATCCAGGGCTGATGAATGAGTACGCGGGAGTTGGGCAGAGCGTAACGCTTCTTAGCGGTGCCGGCCGCCAGCAAGACAGCCGCAATCGAGGCGCATTGACCGATGCAATAGGTAACCACATCGGGCCGCACGAACTGCATCGTGTCGTAAATCGCCATGCCAGCCGAAATCGAGCCGCCCGGCGAATTGATGTACAGCGAAATGTCCTTTTCCGGATCTTCCGAC
The DNA here is from genome assembly GCA_035622585.1 of Candidatus Acidiferrum sp. Lineage (GTDB taxonomy): Bacteria > Acidobacteriota > Terriglobia > Acidiferrales > UBA7541 > Palsa-295. The sequence continues at coordinate 7,568 of DASPVC010000002.1, read as the reverse complement.
TCGAGAAAAAGCAATTGCGCAGTCACCAGGTTGGCCACATGGTCGTCGATCGGCGTGCCGATAAAGATTATGTGATCCTTCAGCAGCCGGGAATAGATGTCATAGGCCCGCTCGCCACGGTTCGTCTGTTCAACGACCATGGGAACCAGAGTGGTGGCACGCGGACTCGCGTCGTCAGTTTGTCTCATCTGGAAAATATCTTGCGCGCTGAGGAATCCCGAATCGGAATTACTTTCCGCCTTTGGCTGTCTTCTCGATTCGGGCCGTGCGGTAGAGCATCTCGATCGTTTTGTCGCTGCGCAGCTTCGATTTCATCCTATCGAGCGCTCCCTGCTTTGTCAAGCGAGCCCGCAGCGCCGTTGCAGACTCGCCACTGCGTTCCGCCAGCGTCGCAATCTCTTTTTCGAGGTCTTCGTCGCTCGCGTCGATCTTCTCCGCGGTCGCGATCCGGTCGAGAATCAGCTCGGCCTTCACGTCGGCGATCGCGCGGTCGCGCTGCTGCCGGCGAAGCGCGGGCCAATCGACATTCACGGCGCGCGGATCGACTCCCTGCGCGGCCAGCGAACGCACCGCGCGCTCCAACCGCGTGTCCATTTGGCTCTCAACCAGCGCTTCCGGCACGGGAAACTCGTGCTGCTTTACGAGCGCCTCAAGAATCTTGTCGTGCGCTTGAGACTTCTGCCGCTCTTCCTTGGCGGCATCCAGGCTTTCGCGGATTTTCTTGCGAAGCTCTTCGAGCGTCGTCACGCCGCCCTTTTCGCCCGACATGTCCTTGGCGAATTCGTCGTTCAGTTCAGGCAGCTTCTTTTCCTTGATACCCTGTACCTCGGCGGAATAATCGTAAGTCTTACCCGCCAGCTTCGGATCCGGATAGTCGTCCGGATAGGCGACCTCGAACCGCTTCGTTTCGCCTGCGGAAGCACCGCGTAGATTCTCGTTGAAGCTCGCAAGCGTTTCTTCCCCGCCCAACGGGACCATCACGTTCTCCGCTTGCACGGGTTCGCCGCCGCCCTTCGGTGTTCCCATCAGTTTCACCAGGACGGAATCACCGTCCTTTGCCGGGCGTCCTTCGACAGGAACGAACGTCGCCGCGCGCTCGCGCATTTCTTCGAGCGTCTTATCCACCTGAGCGTCGCCCAGTTCGATCTCGTCGATTTGAATTTGCAAATTCTTGTAATCGCCGAGCTCGAATTCGGGCAGCACCTCGAACACGGCGTGGACCCGCAGCGGCTCGCCGTCCTTGAAGTCGATCTTGTCGACCTCGGGGCGCGTCACCGGGACGAGCTTCTTTTCGTCGAGCGCCTTTTCGAGATATTCCGGCACGAGCGACTGCACGACTTCACCCTGAATATCTTCCGCGAAGCGCCGTCGCACCAGCGTGACCGGCGCCTTGCCGGGGCGAAAGCCGGGAATCCGGGCGATGCGCGCGATATCGCGCGCGACTTTTTCCGTCGCTTTCTGGACGTTTTCAGCGGGAATTTCGAGATCGATTTCGCGCCTGCACGTAGCTTCGGTCATTGGAAATGTTCTCTGGCGGGCAAATGCCCAGGCGGCCCCGGTTCCAACCCACCTTTCGTATCTTCGGAATCCGACAAGGAGGAGAGCAGGGGAGAGCAGCCGCGCATCACCGTAACAGAAAAGTCAGTATAGGGAATCCGCTTGTGCGCGTCAACCGCACTTCGCAGCCGGAAATTCTGGTGCGGAAGAAGGGACTCGAACCCCTACGGCCTTGCGGCCACCAGCTCCTAAGGCTGGCGCGTCTGCCAATTCCGCCACTTCCGCATTGGAACTTCAGTATATCATCGGCCCGCGCCGCTTCCCTCGATTGCGCTTGCCCCGCTCGACTCAGTTTTGATAGGCTCCGCCGCAATCGCTCCTCCGGAGGTCGTCATGGCACATTGCACGAAATGCGGTGCCGCGCTGCCTGAGAACGCAGCCTTCTGCGCCGGTTGTGGCGCGCCTCAAACCGCGCCTGCCGCAAGCCTGTCTGGGGCACCCACTGCGCCACCTTCTGGGACTGCCGCTGCGCCGCAGCAGATGGCCGAGAACATCGCGGGCTTGCTCTGCTACGTTGTCGGCTGGATTACAGGGCTGATCTTCTACTTCGTCGACAAACGTCCGTACGTCCGCTTCCATGCGACCCAATCGATCACTCTGTTTGGCGGCCTACACATCCTTTGGTTCTTGATGGGAGCGTTCTTCGGGTTCAGCTTCCTCACAGGCGGCTTCGGCGGGCTTGGCTTTGCGTGGCTGCTGGTTTGGCTGCTCGATCTCGTCGTGTTCGTGCTGTGGATCGTGCTCATGATTAAGGCGTATCAGGGTCAGCGCTTTCGCGTGCCGATCGTCGCCGACATCGCAGAAAAAATCTTCGGCAAATTCTAGACGGCCCCCTGTCGCTTCCCTCGCATCGGCACCCGCCGCCATCGCGCTTGCGTTTCGCGCCGCGCGCAGCGTAGGATTGTGAACTGGTGCCTGTCGCGTCAGCCCTCCTGTAGCGTTTCAGTTGTCAGCTGGAGCGGCCCAAGTGCGACTCGTGTGGGCGTGGAGTGGCAGCGGTGGCAGAGAAGGCCCGGACAAAAGCGATTGCTGTGGTCGGCGCCCAGTGGGGCGACGAGGGAAAAGGCAAGGTCGTCGATTATCTCGCCGCTTCTTTTGACTTCACAGCGCGCTACGCGGGAGGCCACAACGCCGGCCACACGGTCATCTTCAACGGCCATCGTTACATCCTGCAGCTCGTTCCGAGCGGTATTTTGCGGCCGGGCAAGAAAGCGATCATCGGTCCTGGCACTGTCGTCGATCCGGCCGCTCTTGTCGGCGAACTGGAAAACCTCAAGCGCTCCGGTGTCGAAGTTCGCGGCCGGCTTTTCCTGAGCAATCGCGCGCACGTCATTTTCCCGTACCATCGCGAAGTCGATAAAGCCGCGGAAGCCGCTCGCGGCGAAGCCAAGATTGGGACCACTTCGCGCGGCATCGGCCCTGCTTACGAAGACAAGATGGCGCGGCGCGGAATTCGCGTCTGCGAGATGCTCGAGCCCGAATGCTTTCGCGTGAAGCTCGAGCGCGTGATCGCGGAAAAGAACGCGATCAGCCAGGCCACGTACGGCCATCCACTCGAGACAGCGGGGCTGCTCGAGCAGTATCTCGAACTCGCCGCGCACATTCGCGGGCTGGTCGCGGACACCGCCGTGCTTCTCAACGACGCGCTCGACCGCGGCGAAGCGGTCCTCTTCGAAGGCGCGCAGGGCACGATGCTCGATATCGACCACGGCACTTATCCCTACGTCACCTCGTCGAACGCGATTTCTGGCGGCGCTGCCACCGGCCTCGGCGTGGCTCCCACCCGTATCACCGGTGTCGTCGGCGTCACGAAGGCTTACACCACGCGCGTCGGCAGCGGTCCGTTTCCCACGGAGATGCCCGATTTCGATGCGCAGGAGGTTCGCGCACGCGGCAACGAATTTGGCGCTGTTACTGGGCGCCCCCGCCGCTGCGGCTGGCTCGATCTCGTCGTCCTGCGCTACGCGAAAATGCTCAACGGAATCGACTCGCTCGTCGTCACCAAGCTCGACGTCTTCGACGAGCAGCCTGAAATCAAGGTCTGCGTCGGCTACAAGCTCAGGGGCCAGCCCATCACGGAAATGCCGCCCGACGTCGAAACGCTCGCGCAGATCGAGCCGGAGTACAAGACGCTCCCGGGTTGGAAGAAACCGACGCCGGGAATCCGTGACGTCCGCGATCTGCCCACGGCGGCCCGCGACTACCTGAATTTCATCTCCGATCAGCTCGAGGTTGAAATCGGCATGATCTCGACCGGCCCCGAGCGCGACTCGACGATCGTCCCGCGCGGAACGAAGCTCGCCGCGTGGCTATAGCCCGCCATGCTTTCTTTCGAAGCCGCCCGCGCCAAGATACTCGAAGTCATCCTCGAGCGCTTGGGCGCGCCGAAGACGAAGGCCCTTGCAACAGAAACCATCGACATCAGCCGCAATCCCTCTGAGGCTGTCGGCCGTATCCTTGCCGAAGACGTGATCGCCGATCGCAACTATCCTCCGTTCAATCGCTCGATCCGCGATGGGTTTGCGTTGCGCGCTGCCGATACGGCCACGCCCGGCGCGCGCCTGCGCGTGATCGGCGAAAGCCGCGCTGGCGTCGCTTTCGACGGCCCCGTAGGCGAAGGCGAATGTGTCCGCATCCTCACCGGCGCGCCAGTGCCCAAGGGCGCAAACGCGGTCCTGATGCACGAATACACCCGCATGGACGGCGATTTCGTCGTGCCGGAACGGACCGCCCATGCGGGCCAGCACTACGTTCTTGCGGGGGCTGAGTCTCGCGTCGGCGAAATCGTCATCCCGCGCGGCGCGCGTTTGAGCTACTCCGAGCTTGCCATGGCTGCCGAAGTGGGGCGCGCCCAGCTCCAGGTGAGCCGCCGTCCGCGCGTCGCGATTCTCTCGACGGGTGACGAACTCGTCGGCCTCACCGAGAAGCCGGGTCTGTTTCAGATTCGCAACAGCAATAGCATTTCACTTGCTGCACAAGTTGAGGTTGCGCGCGGCGAGCCGATTCTGGCCGGAAATGCTCGCGACGACGAAGCTGAACTCCGCGCATGCATCGAGCGCGCTTTGGAGTCGGATATGCTGGTCATGAGCGGCGGCGTCTCCGCGGGAAAGTACGATCTGGTCGAGCAGGTCCTGCAGGATATCGGCGCGGAGATCCTTTTCGACGCCGTGGCAATTCGCCCCGGAAAGCCGGCGGTTTTCGCATGGTGTCGCGGCAAGCCGGTCTTCGGGCTGCCGGGCAATCCCGTCTCGACGATGGTCACATTCGAGCTCTTTGTGGTGCCCGCCATCGAGGCCATGAGCGGCCATCCTCCTCGGCCGTTGCCATTCTTCAAAGCGAAGCTGGCGCATCCGGTCAGCGAAAAGGGAACCGTCACGCACTTTCTTCCCGCGCGCGTCTCATGGCCTACCGGAGAAACCGGTGGGGATCCGAAGGTCGAGATTCTCCTCTGGGAAGGTTCTGGCGACATCGGAGCCGTTGTCCGCGGAAACTGCTTTTTGGTAGTCCATGAGTCGCGCCCGGAACTGGAGGCCGGCGAGTGGGTGGACGTCTATCCTCGCCGTAACGTGTTCTAGCTATCCGCCAGATACAGGAGGAACCATGCGTATATCTCGGAGTTTTCGCCGCCATGGAGCAGTAGCAACAGTGGCGATTGTGCTTTCGCTCGTCTTGGTTCGCCGCCTGGGTTCCGCGCAGCCGCCCGCGCCGCGACCGGCCGACCTGAATCCTGCGATGGTCACTTACCTTCATCCCGACCAGATCAAGTGGACGGGCAATCCCTCAGTTGCTCAGCAGGCCGTTCTGATGGGCGATCCCACGAAGCCCGGCATGTATGTCGTCCTCGTGAAATGGTACCCGCATAATTTCAGCCACCCGCACACGCACCCCAACGATCGATACGCGATGGTTCTCTCCGGCACGTGGTGGGTCGGCAGCGGGACGAAGTTCGACCCGGATGCTACAGTTCCGATGCCGGCGGGCAGCTACGTGGTCGATCTCGCGAAGCAGCCGCACTTCGACGGCGCGAAAGACGAGGCGGCCATCATCGAAATCGTCGGCGAAGGCCCGGCGACAATGACCCCCGCCGAAGAGAAGTAGTCTTGAGCTATCTGGTTGGTCTGGCTGGCGTTGCCGGAGCTGGCTTTATGATGGTCTCGTAGCGGCCGTTCACAATTGGATTCCGCTCGCTCGCTGCGCTATCGCAATCATCGGCATTTTGTTCCATGCGGTCGATGTCTTTGACGCGATTCCAATTGAAGATCACGTGAAGAGGCTTGACCAGCGCAATCGGATCTTCCAGCGTGAAATCAATCTGCATCTGATCTTTGTTCACCATGCGAATTCGCTCGATGCTATGCAGTTCATTGCTCATCGGCACGGCAGGCACTCCTGCGCCTCGCGCTAGTCCCGCAAAATAGACGGGCGACCTGATCGAGACGGTCTCCACCACCAGCGTGTCGCCCTCCCAGTGTCCGATGGAATCGCCCTGGCTCATCGGCCATAGCTCATCGCTTGGCGGATGTGACCGCCCATCCGTGTAGATGTGCCGCACCGAACCAAGGAGGCTGATGAGAGTGGTTTCTTCAGGAGTCACCCGCCACTCATAAGTCCCGGGCAACATCGTGGCGGGAAAACCAGGCGTCCAGCCGCAACCTCCGAGTCGTCCGAATTCTTCGAATGCGGGTGGGTTGTTGGCGTCGGTAGCCTCTTCAGCATGCGCTGTTCTCTTAAGCTGGTCGAGCTTCGCCTGCCAAGCAGGAGTAAATGTCGTTTGCATCTGTGCGGCATAGGCCTTCGCCCTGAGCATCCCCTTCGGCCCCATCTCCTGTCCGTCCAATTCGTCAGTCCAGATATCAAGCTCCCAAAGACCAGACCAGTCCGGCAGCTTGGCAAAAGCTTTGAGACGCGCTTTCGAAGACGTTTGTGCCTGCGTGAGGCACAGACACCCTCCCAGCAGCGCTGCCATCAATATTGTTCGACGGATCATGTTATTTCGGTGGCTCGGCTGGCGTCGCAGACGCTGGCTTCACGACCGTCGTAAACCGGCCGTTGACGACCGGATTTCGGTCGGTTACTGCATCGCAATCAGCGTCTCGAGTGTCCTCCATACGGTCAAAACCTCTAACACGCTCGTGAGTGATCGTGATGCGAATGGGCTTGGCAAGCGCGATCGGATCGTCCGCGGTGAGGTCAATTTGCATCTCGTTGTGATTCACCATGCGGATGCGCTCGGTAGCGTGCAGTCGGTCGCTCAACGGCCACACAGCGAATGAAGCCTGTTCTGCTGCTAGAAATATAGATGGATATCTCATCGCTACCGTGTCGACCACCAGCGTGTCGCCCTCCCAGTGTCCGATGGAATCACCCATGGTCGTGGGCCACAGTTCATCGGTCGGCGGATGCCCCCGGCCATCGGTGTAGATGTGCCGCACCGAGTTATTTTGGCTGCTAATGAGCGTGGTCTCCTCGGGCGTCACCCGCCACTCATAAAATCCGGGCATCATCGTCGCGGGAAAAGGAGACTCGGCACATGGCGACAGGCGTACCGGTGGTTGACTAGGGTCAGCAGCTAGGGCAACAGCCTGAGCCTTCCGCGCCTCGTCAACCTTTGGCTGCCATTCGAGGGTGAAAGTAGGCTGCATGGCGGCTGCATAGGCCCTCGCCCTACGCAATCCCTCGGGACCCAGTTCCTGCCCGACGGATTCATCCATGTAGGCGTCAAACTCCCATAATCCGGACCAATCCGGCAGTTTCGCTAAAGCCTCGAGGCGCGCTTTCGAAGATGTTTGCCCCTGCGCGAAATGGACACAGCCTGCCACGAGCAGGGTCGCGATTATGAAAACCGCTCGGCGAATCATCAGGGACTCTCTCCAGCCTCGCCTATTTGCTGCTTGTTTCCGGCACCGCGCCGATCGGCTTGCCGTCCGCGCCGATTGCAGACACGATCTGACCCGCGGGTCGGCCATCGCGCAATGGATTAACGACCACTGTGATCTTGTCTCCGGGCTTCA
>DASPVC010000001.1:0-3985 GCA_035622585.1 Candidatus Acidiferrum sp. | reverse complement strand
CGCTACATCCTTCTCGACAATTTTCACGATCCGATCGATCGGTGCCTCGGAATCTGAGAGAGCAAGTCGCAGCTCGGTGTAAATTCGAGGAGCAGACGGCAATTCTCCCAATGCGCCCACGATCTTGGCCAGGGATTCGCTGTGTAGCGTCTCGGTTAGCTTGGTGCCCCTCTCGATTGCCGAGATCAACGTCTCCGTGTCACAAGGTTTCAGCAAGAACTGATGGGCGAACGGCACTGCACGATAGGTGGATTCCAATTCTGTATACCCGGATAGCACGATGCGCAAGATGTGTGGGTACTTCTCAGAAACTACCCGGAGGAGGGCCGCGCCGTCCATTCCCGGCATGCGCATATCGGAGACAATCACGTCAAAGGCCCCGCCTTCCAGCACGGCTAGTGCCTCGGCACCTCCCGGGGCGAATGCCACGTCCCAGACGAGCCTTTGGGGTCGCAGCATTCGCCTCAAGCCGTCCAGGATTTTGGGTTCGTCATCGACGAACAAGACTCGTTTCATGACGTACTGCCTTATCCTCTGATCACGTTCCGCTCGTCGGCAGCCACACGTGGAATGTCGTTCCTTTGCCGACCTCGCTATCGAAATACAGCTTCCCGCCGTGCTTATCGACGATGGTTGCCCGCGCCAGCGCCAGCCCCTGGCCCGTACCCTTCCCCACCTGCTTGGTCGTGAAGAAGGGATCGAAAATCTTGTTGCGTATCGCCTCAGGAATACCCGTACCGGTATCGGAAATGGCGATGTGCGCCCAATCTCCCTCTGCAGTCGTGCGAACGAAGATTTGTCCTTTTTTCTGAGTGTCCTTGACTACGTCTCCGATTGCATGCGCAGCATTGATCAGGAGATTCAAAAAGACTTGATTCACATCTCCCAGATGACACGGCACCGGCGGCAACTCGCCGAATTCGGTTTCGACGTCCGCGACGTACTTCAGCTCGTTGCGTGCGACGATCAATGTGCTCTCCAGTGCTTTATTCAAGTCCGCGGCCGCCTTTTCCGTGCCTTGATCAACGTGAGAGAAGGCCTTCATCGCCCGCACGATGGTCGCAACGCGTTCGACTCCATCCATCATTTGCTCCATCGCTTTGGGCATTTCGGTGCGCATGTAGTCCCAGTCGGCTTTTTCTCGTGCGGCCCGAACGCCTTCGAGCCGTTCCTTCGCGCGGGGCTCGTGTTCATACTCTTTGCAAAACTCTTCGTACTTCACAATTAGGTCTGCAATCCCGGAGAAGGAATCCCAAAGGAAGCGCGTGTTGTCGCCGACGAACTGAATGGGGGTGTTGATCTCGTGAGCGATTCCGGCCGCAAGCGCACCGATGGACTCCATTTTTTGGGCTTGATGCAGCTGTTTCTCAACGAGAGCCTGGTCGGTGATGTCCTGAAAAATGGCGATCGTGCACGCCACACCGTTTATCTCGATGACCTCGGCGGACGTGATTCCCTTGCGCAGTTCGCCTGATTTGGTCTGAAACGTCATTTCGAAATTTCGAAGTGATCCGGTCTGCTTATCGATGGTCTCCAAGAGCCGCTTTCGATCTTCCGGATTTGCCCAAAACCCAAGTTCTCTCGACGTACGCCCGATTACTTCTTCGCGCTCGTACCCGGTCGCACGCAAGAAGCTTTCATTCACATCGATATAGCGTCCCTCAGCGACGGTCGCGATAACGACGGGCTCGGGGTTGGCGTCGAAGGCTTTGCGGAACTTTTCCTCCGCCACCTTGCGCTCTGTAACGTCGATCATCGTGCCCTGAGCACTCTTGATCGTGCCGCTCTCATCCCGGATGGCGCGGATTTTTCCGAGGACCCAAACTGGGGTCCCGTCTTTCTTTCTCAGCAACTGCTCATAACTCAGAATGTCTTTTGCCTGTTTGAGTCGGTTTACGAATTTCGCGCGGTCCTCAGAAGTGGCGTATAGAGCGATGATCGACGTTCCAATCAGTTCGCGGGCCGACCCGTAACCGAAGATATGTGCGCAAGCGTCGTTGCAATCGACGATGCGTCCATCCCAAGTTGTCTGTATGAAGCCCGCAAGGCCGGAATCGAAAAAGAGTCGATAGCGCTGTCGCGCGCTGTCAATTTCAGCACTCTCGCTTGGCGGTATGGGACCGGCCACTCCCTTTTGGTCTAGGACAGGATTGCCCACGGAATTATCCTCGTTCGCGCTACGACGCGCCCCGCGACGGCGCAGGGGATGTAATCCATACTTCGGCCATCGGCAGATAAACTTTAGTAATCATCCAGCGGAGCCAGGGATACTCGTTCGTTTCTTGGTTGGGGCACAGTTGCGGATGAAGAGGTGCCGGCAGCCGCCCATCGATCTCGATCGTAACCACCACTCCGCTATGATCCTCTCAATTCCAGCAGGCCCGGAGAAACTACGTGTCTGAACCGAGCCTATCGAACCGGCGCGGTGATCGGACGGTGTGTGACGTACATCACAGCACGTCTTGACTGGTTGAGGTACACGAACCTGTAAGTCCACGCTCATGTACGACACGTCGAGGCTCAGCGCCCAACGGGGGGGCTGTACGTTAGTCACGCACAGGGGCTGCTATGAAGTTTCAGAGGGCCGAGACCCGCCTCCGAACCGCGTCTACGATATTTTCGAAGTGCTTCCCGATGGCTCTCCTAGATGGCGAGGCGCAGTGGAGGGACTCGAAAACGTGATGCCCAAGCTGAATGAGTTAGCAGGAGCGATCAAGAATGAGCTGTTCGCGATTGACTTCACGACGGGAGAGGTGGTGGCTCGCATCAAATCGCTTGGATTCGAGCCCGAGCTGGCCGCAGACATGTGAGCCTACCTCACGAAGAATTTCATACGAGGCTGTGATGCCACGCGAGTGGCCGTTCTATCGGATGTGCTGAATTTGTTCCCATCTGGTTCGCTTCCGACCCCTAGCAATTCAATCGTCGCTTCGCGGGCTAACTCCCGATTAGTCGGATAATCAGACATTCTCGAGGCCGCGGATTGCCACTTACAAAAGTTCCACAAGCTAGGCGCAAGATTCTACGTATCGCTTTGCTCGCTCAATGGCGATAGCGACCCGTCGAAGCTGCCCTTCTGTTTTTGGCTCGAACTCCTTGCCATCAATCACGGGGCGGCCAGGCTTGATCTGTTTCTTTGCGCTGCAGCTGTCCATCAGTACAGTTGTATGTACGTACCTGAGTGGCTAGCATGCGGCATGTCCCGATATCGTATTGCCGCGTCGCCATTTGTGAGCCTGCCTGCAGTCTTGATTTGTTTGCTCTCGGCAGACGCCTGCGGCCAGTCACAGGCGGCACCGCCGGTGCCTTCCATGGACGACGCCATGCAAGTCGTTCGCGCCTATGGAAGTGGCCACACGTCTGCCGCCTTTCCGCCGCCGACGCAGATCCCTCGGGAAACGTTGGACGACTACCAGGCCAAAATCAAGGAGCTGATTCTCGATTCCAATTTCGCTGAGCTCGAGAAAATTGCGCAGCAGAACCGGGCCGAGCGGGGCCTGTTGATGGGCGGAGCGTGGAAGACCTGGGCGTTTTACGGCGTCTTGGGCGTCCCAACCAGCGTGGGTGACTACACAGATGCGGACTACCAGAAACAGCTCACGCTGCTAAACCGGTGGCTCGCCGCCTATCCCGATTCCGCCGCCGCTCGGATCGCCCTCGCTCGTTTCTACACCAACTATGCGGATTTTGCCCGAGGCACCGGGTCCGCTGACAGCGTTTCCGACTCCCAATGGGCTCTTTATAGCCAGCGAACTGCACTCGCCGAGCAGCAGCTTTTCGATGCGGCCCGGATGAAGGATCGCGACGCTCAGTGGTATCAGGCGATGCAACATGTGGCCTTTAACCAAGTGAGCTGACCGGGGATTTTTGTACCAGGTGAAGTGAGAGAGAATTCACCTGGAGGGAAGACTGGTCATGCCCATGGTCCGCTACAAGCCGGAGCAGATCGTGACACTGCTGCGGCAAATCGAAGTCGCCATCGCCA